>DBTV01000013.1:22868-23485 GCA_002307235.1 Acidobacteriaceae bacterium UBA1307 | reverse complement strand
AGCCGGTGAATCAGCCACGGGTAGCCGTGGAAGGCGAAGACCACCGGCACGCCGGCCGGGAAGATGCGGTCATAGTCCTCGTCGTTGAGCCCGTGCGGATGCTCGGACTGCGGCTGCAGGCTCATCAGGTCGACGACGTTGACCACGCGGATGCGCAGGTCGGGCACGCGCTCGCGCAGCAACAGCACGGAGGCCAGCGCCTCCATGGTCGGCACGTCACCGCTGCAGGCGATGATGACCTCGGGCTTGCCCTCGTCATTCGAGGCCCACTCCCAGATGCCAAGCCCAGCCGTGCAGTGCGCAATGGCCTCATCGACGCTCATCCACTGCGGCGCGGGCTGCTTTCCGGCCACGATCAGGTTGATGTAGTGGCGCGAGCGCAGGCAGTGGTCGGCAATCGACAGCAGCGAGTTGGCATCGGGCGGAAGATAGATCCGCACCACATCGGCCTTCTTGTTCAGCAGGTGGTCGATGAAGCCCGGGTCCTGATGGCTGAAGCCATTGTGGTCCTGCCGCCAGACCAGCGAGCTGAGCAGGTAGTTGAGCGAGGAAATCGGCTTGCGCCAGGGAATCTCGCGCGTCGTCTTGAGCCACTTGGCGTGCTGGTTCACCATCGA
>DBTV01000013.1:0-22599 GCA_002307235.1 Acidobacteriaceae bacterium UBA1307 | reverse complement strand
CGATGATGTGGATGAAGGCCTCGTAACAGGAGAAGAAGCCGTGGCGGCCGGTGAGCAGATAGCCTTCAAGCCAGCCCTGACACATGTGCTCGCTGAGCACCTCCATCACGCGGCCGGTCTGGCTCAGATCCACGTCGACCGGAAGCGTCTCGGCGACCCAGGTCTTGCCCGAGTCGGTGATGGTGTCACCGAGGCGATTGGAGGCCGTTTCGTCGGGGCCAAAGATGCGGAAGTTTTTCTCTTCCTTGTTGGCCTGCATCACGTCGTGCAAAAACTTGCCGAGCACGCGCGTCGATTCCACGTCTTTCGCGCCGCGATTCTTCGGCGTCACGTCGACGGCGAAGTCGCGGAAGTTCGGCATGTGGAGCGGCTTCAGCAGCAGTCCGCCGTTGGCGTGCGGCGTCATGCCCATGCGCTGCCGGCCCTTGGGCGCGATCTCCTCGTACTCGGGTTTCAGGTGGCCGGTGGCGTCGAACAGCTCCTCGGGCTTGTAGCTGCGCATCCACTGCTCAAGCTGCTTCAGGTGTTCGGGATGCTCGAACAGGCCCGACAGCGGCACCTGATGCGCGCGCCAGGTGCCTTCGACCGGCAGCCCGTCGACGACCTTCGGACCGGTCCAGCCCTTGGGTGTGCGCAGAATCAGCATCGGCCAGGCGGGGCGCTTTACCGGTTGGCCCTTGGCCACGGCCGCGCGCGCCTCGGCCTGAATCTCGGCGATGCGGTCGAAGATTGCGTCGAAGGCTGCGGCTGCTTTCTGGTGCATCTCGGCCGGGTCGCTGCCCTCAATGGTGTAAGGCTCGTAGCCGTAGCCGCGCATCAGGCTCTCAAGCTCTGCCTGCGGAATGCGGCTCAGCAGTGTCGGGTTGGCGATCTTGTAGCCGTTCAAATGCAGAATCGGCAGCACCACGCCATCGGTGGCCGGGTTCAGAAATTTATTGGAATGCCAGCTTGTGGCGAGCGGCCCGGTCTCGGCCTCGCCGTCGCCAACCACGCAGGGCACGATCAGATCCGGGTTGTCGAAGACCGCGCCGAAGGCATGCACCAGCGAGTAGCCGAGTTCGCCGCCTTCGTGAATCGATCCGGGCGTCTCGGGCGCCACGTGGCTCGGGATGCCGTAGGGCCAACTGAACTGGCGGAAGAGCCGTTTGATGCCGTCCCGATTGCGCTCGATATGCGGATAGATCTCCGAGTATGAGCCTTCGAGATAGGTGCAGGCCACCAGACCCGGGCCACCATGACCGGGGCCGATGATGTACATCATGTTCAGCCCGCGCTCGCGGATGATGCGGTTCCAGTGCGCGTAGAGAAAGTTCAGCCCGGGGGTCGTGCCCCAGTGGCCCAGCAGGCGCGGCTTCACGTCGTCGAGGGTCAGCGGCCGCTCCAGCAGCGGATTGTCCTTCAGGTAAATCTGCCCGACGGAAAGATAATTGGCGGCGCGCCACCAGGCATCGATTTTGGTGAGTTGCTCGGGCGACAGCGGTCCCTTTGTGGAGGGATTTGCGCTTGCGTCTTTGGCTGTGGATTCGGGGAGGGAAGAGATTTCGGCTTCACTTGCGACTTTCTTCGTCATACACACCTCAGGAGGGGGGAAGTTTCGCCAGTACTGACTTCGAGGGTAGCAGCCGGAGAGGGGTGTGTGGGTGACGGATCTCACAAAAAAGCCACGAATCGAGGCATAAAGGAAAATAGTGCTTCGAAAAGCGAAAATATGCCGTAGAGATTCCGCTTATCGGCCCGAGTAAAACGGTTTATTTCGGTGTCAGGAGTATCTTCTAGAATCGCTTCTTGAGCTTCAGGATGCGCGATTCCAGTCCGTACCAGAGCAGCGTGGCGACGGCCGTCGAGGCTGCGATGCGGAAGGCGACCACGGCCAGATTGCCGGCGGTGCCGTAGGCGTCCATCTGTCGGTCGAACCAGCCGAAGTAGATGAAGACCGAGATGTGGCAGAGATAGAGTCCGTAGCTGACCTTGCCGTAATAGCGCAAAGGGCCGCGCCGGAAGACGGCCAGCCAGGGCGAACCGGTTGAGGTGATCAGCAGGATGGCGAGACCGCCAAGCCCGAAGGCCAGCGCCGAATCAAGGTAGGCCGTGCCGCCCGCGATGGTCGCCGCGGCCGCAATGCCGCCGGCAAAAGCGAGCGCGCCCAGAGCGCGCCAGCGTTTTTGGCTGCCGCCGAGCGTGTAGAGTCCGAGTGCGAGCAGGCTGCCAAGCGCGATTCCATCCAGATGGATCAGCGTGTGCGTGGGCGTGATCCATGCGTGGTGATGACTGCGAATGATGGGCGGTGCCACGAGCGCGGCAACGAGAAGAAGAAAGAGCATCCACGGGCGGCGCAGCCAGCGCACGGCCGGAGCCCAGAGGAAGTAGTACTGCTCTTCGATGGCCAGTGCCCAGGTGGGGCCGACGGCCGGTGGCAGCGCCAGCGCGAAGAGGTTCTGGATGCAGAGCAGGTAAGCCCACCAGGGCGCGGTCCGGAAGGCCTCGAAGACCGGCAGGCCCACGAACCACTCCGAATTCAGGTAGCAGACCGCGAGCAGCAGCAGATAGAGCGGCCAGATGCGCAGGGCGCGGCGGGCATGAAAGTTGTGAAAGTAGCGCGGATCGTCGCGCGTGGTGAGCAGATTGGCGGTGATCAGAAATCCGCTGAGAAAAAAGAAGAGCGTGACCCCGGCCCATCCCCACAGCGAGGGTCCATAGAGCCATGTGCCCACCAGACGCGGTTTGCAGTGGTAGAGCACGACGGCCAGAATCGCAGCCCCGCGCAAGCCGTCAAGCTCGGGCAGGTACTTCGGAAGCCAGGATGGACGTTGAATGGGCACAGATACGTTAGGTTCGCGGCGCACACAAGCGCCTCTTAGCAAGTTAGTGCCTTGCGCGCGGATTGGCAAGTTGGGCGCGCGCGGAGAAAGCGGGGAAAGCTGCCCCAGTCTTCGCCTCGGAAGTGTCCTTTGTAAGGCGCGGTGCGTGACAGAGAGTTGCGGGGCTTTGTGTGTCAGGGCCCGACTTCAGTCGGGCCGCAAAGGGTGCAAAGACGAAAAGAGCCTTCAGGCCCTGCGGGTGTTTGCGTGCGTAGGGGGATGCGAGTCTTTTAAAAGCAACCACAGATCTTTCGACTCACCACCCCCAAGCTGAAAAACGCTTGGGGCCCCGTTCGCTCAAGATGACAGTTTGCTTTTTTATTCAAGACAAAAAGGCGCGACTGTTGTGTCGCGCCCCTGTCTGAAAGAAAAAGAAGAAAACTATCCGGCGGCCAGTTCCTTGGCGCGCGCGGTGGCATGTTCAACGGCGTTGAGCAGGGTGACGCGCAGGCCGCCCTTTTCGAGTTCGAGCACGCCTTCGACGGTGCAGCCGGAGGGGGTGGTGACGGTGTCCTTGAGCAGGGCAGGATGGTAGCCGGTCTCGAGCACCATCTTGGCGGCGCCGAAGACCGTCTGCGCGGCCAGTTGCGTGGCTACATCGCGCGGCAGGCCCACCTTGACGCCCGCCTCTGCCAGCGCTTCGATGATGACGTAGACGTAGGCCGGGCCCGAGCCGGACAGGCCCGTGGCGGCGTTCATCAGCCGCTCTTCAATCACGACTACGCGGCCGACAGTCTCAAAGAGGCGCTTGGCCAACTCCATCTGCTTGTCGGAGACGAACCGGCCACGGCACAGAGCCGCCGCGCCCGCGCCGAGCGCTGACGGCGTATTCGGCATGGCGCGCACCACGGCCAGATCGATGCCTGCGGACTCTTCGATGTCGTCGGTCTTGACGGCGGCGGCGATCGAGACAATGGTCTTGTCCTTGGTCAGCGCCGGCTTGATCTGCGCGAGCAGGTCCGCTACCTGATGCGGCTTGACGCCGACCAGAATCAGATCGGCCTGCTTGGCCGCGGCCAGATTGTCGGTGCCCACATCGATGCCCCACTGCGTGCTGAGGGCCACGGCGCGCTCCTTGTGCGCCACTGTGGCATGAATCAGATCGGCCGAAAACAGGTTCTGCTTGAGCAGCGCCTGCAAAAGAATGCCGCCCATTTTGCCAGCGCCCAGAACCGCGACGCGCACGTCGGGCAACTGTGCCGGTACTTCGTTTTCTTCAAGAGCAATATCCGCCATGGGTTCCCTCGTTAAAGCTGAAAATCGAAAAAGCTGCAGATGAAATTGGGTTCGCGCAACCGAAGCGCGCGAACCCGGGGGTGAACAGTTTGGACCAATCCCAACTAGCGGTTGATGGCGGCAAACTTGTTCAGGTAGGTGTTGATGGCTTCGTTCATCTTGTCGGTGCGCTCGGCCGGCGGCCAGGAAAGATCCCAGGCCAGCGTGCCACCCGAGAGCGTCAGCGTCTTCTGCCCGCCGAAGACCGCGGCGGTGATGGTCATCGACCACGCGTTGTACTCGAGGATGAACGGCGGCGTCGCATCAGCGGGCTGGCGTGCATCGGAGATGTGCTGGCCGGCATGGACCAGCGCGCGCGCATAGGCGTCGCCCTGCAGACGGTCGCTGTTCAGCGAGACGGTGTAGAGAACGCCGTCGGGCGCATCTTCCTTGCCCTGCGCCTCATCCTTTTCCTCGGCGGTGTTGCCCTTCACGATGATCACGCCGTTGTGCTCACCTTTTTTGGGCAGCGCGGCATAAAGCCTCTGGAGTGCCGGTTCGGTCGGCGTGCCATGCAGGCCATCGACCAGCTTCTTGATGCTCTCCATCGGATCGGCAGGCGTCAGGTTCTGCGTCGACTGCTGCTTTTTGACCGCGGCGTCGGCGGCCGCGTAGTCCAGTTCCTTCGGCGTGATGTCGGTGACCGATTGCAGCACCAGACGCGCCGGATACTGGTTCAGGTTGCCGAAGCCGCCAAAGCCGGTGATCTTGCCCGCGCCATCGTGCTTGAGCGAGGCATCGGCGACCGCGTCGAGACGGCCGGTCAACGTCGCGGCGACCTCATAGCGGGCGCAGCCGAGGCACATCGCGTCGCTTTTGTGCGGCTGTGCAAGCAGCGAATCGAACTGCTTGAACTCCTTGCTCTTGGCGTCGAGCGTGACGGCCGCGCGCGTGGGCGCTGCCACCGTGCCGGCAAAGTTGTGCGCCGGTTGAATGTGCACGACCTCGGCCGGGCCGGACTTGGCCTTGGTGCCCTGCGGATACTCGAGCCAGATGGCATCGACCGGGAAACCGCAATCGCCGCTTGCGTCCTTGATGATAAAGCTGTCGAGGCCGGAAAAGACCACGCCCTTGATGCGGACGATCTTGCCGTCGAAGTTCGTCGGGTGCTTGACCACATCGCAGACATTGACGTCAACGGCTTGCGCAGCAGCCGTGCCCGCCGCGACGCAGGCCAGAAGCGCCAAACCCAAAATACGTTTCATCGTTTTCTCCATCGGTTGCCGCTGCGGACAACAGGTTGATTCCCTGACCGGCAGTCCTCCTGAGCATGCTGCGAAGACTGGGGTGGGGACTGCTCAGAATAGCATGGTGGACGCAGACCTCTCATGCTGCCTTTAGTGCTTGCCCTGGGCCGCGATCCAGCCATCGATGCGGGCTTCGAGCATGTCCATGGGCAGGGCTCCGGCGCCGATGACCTCATCGTTGAAGGCGCGCAGATCGAAGCTGGTGCCGAGCGCCTTCTGTGCCCGCTCGCGCAGCTCCAAAATCTTCAACTGGCCGACCTTGTAGCCGAGCGCCTGACCGGGCCAGGCAATGTAGCGGTCCACCTCGGCCTGAATGTTGGTCTCGTCGATGCTTGAATGCGCGTGGAAGTAGTCGACCATCTGCTGGCGGCTCCAGTGCTGCGAGTGCACGCCGGTGTCGACGACCAGCCGGATCGCGCGCCAGATGTCGGCTTCGAGCCGGCCGTAATCCGAATAAGGATTCTTGTAGAAGCCGGCGTCTTTGCCGAGATGCTCGGCATAGAGCGCCCAGCCCTCGACGAAGGCCGTGTTGCCGTACTGCTGGCGGAAGGTGGGAATGCCCGTCAGCTCCTGCGCGACCGAGATCTGCATGTGGTGGCCCGGTACGCCCTCGTGATAAGAGATGGCCTCGACGCTGGCCAGCGAGCGCTCGGTGGCATTCCACAGATTCACGGTGATCCGGCCCGGACGGCTGAAGTCGGGGGTGCCCTGCTCGTAGTAGGCCGCCGCCGATTGTGCGGCGCGGAAATCAGGCACCGTCGCCACCTCGAGCTGGGCCTTGGGCAGATGGTTGAACAGCGTCGGCAGCTTCGCCTGCATCGCCGCGACATTCTGTTTGTAGGCATTGAGCAGCGCCTCGGGCGAGGCCGGACGCAGCTTGGGGTCGCTCTTGATGGCCGCGCGCAGACTGGCCAGATCCTTGTAGCCAAGCTGATGCGCGATCTCGGTCATTGCCGCCTCGTCGCGTGCCACCTCGTCGACGCCGATCTGGTGGATCTGTGCGGCGGTCAGCTTGGTCGTCGTGAAGCGGGCGATCAGAAACTTGTAATAGGCGTCGCCATCGGGCAGGGCCCAGATCCCCGGCTCGGTGCGTCCGGCGGGCACATAGCTGACCTCGAGAAAGCGCGCAAAGCGCCGGTAGGCGGGCTGCACTTCCTTTTCGATGGCCTCCAGCATCGCGGCGCGAATCCGCTCCTGCTCGGCGGCGGGCACCGAGGCAGGGAAGCTCTTGAGCGGCGTGGCGAAGGGCGTCTCTTCGGGCTTTTGGGTGGAGAGCGTCTTGACCTGCGCCAGCAGCTTTTCAAGCAGGTAGCGCGGTGGCACGCGCTTGTCGCTGATGCCGAGGGCCATGTTCTGCGTGGCCTGATCGAAGACCGCGGGCACGGCGTGCAGGCGCGCGATCCAGTCGTCGTAGTCCTTGGCGCTGGTAAAGCTGAGCTGGCGGGCCAGGTCGGGCAGGTCGGCGCTGAAGCCGCCCATCTGCGTCACCGGCATCTCCCACTCTTTGAAGGGCGCGGCCTCCATCGCCTCGAGGCACTGGCGCATCAGCAGCTCGCGGCTAAGAGCCTCCTGCTCGCTGAGCCCGGTCGGATCAATGGCCGCCAACTGCAGCAGCAGCTCCTGGCGGCGCGCCACGCGGTCGTTTTCCGCCTTGATGGAGCGGTCGGTCAGCTTCGCGTTCCAGCGTTTGTCGCCAAGCGTCGAGGCGTACTCGGGATCATGGCTCAGAACATCGTCCCAATAGGAGCGGAAGAGCCCGTCGAGGGCCTTGCGGCGTTCCTCGACCGAGGCCGACGCGGTGGCCGCCTGAGGCAGCTTCTGGGCGGTGAGCCCGGTGGAGGCAAGCGGAAGCAAAAGGACAGCGGCGCAGACGGCATGCTTTAGATACACGGCAACCTCGAGTTTTTTTCTTGTTCTTCAGTGTAGACGGGGGAGGCAGGGAACGAGGGGATCAGGGAACGAAAGGAACAGGTTCTAGGTTCTAGGTGCTAGGTGAGAGGTGCTAGGTTCTAGGTGCTAAAAGCTAAAAGCCGACTTCCAGCGCCCAGTCCCTCGCACCTACTCCCTATCATCTAGAATCTAGGACCTACGAATCTAGCCCCTAGCCCCTAGCCCCTAGCACCTACGCACCTAGCACCTAGTACTCCCACCCGAGCACCTTGCGCTGGGCGGCGAAGATCTCCTTGAGGCCAACCTCGGCCAGATCGACGAGCTCGTTCAACTGGGCGCGGGAGTAGCTGCCGCGCTCGGCGGTGGCCTGCGTCTCGACGAGGCCGCCATCGGCCAGCATCACCACATTCATGTCAACCTCGGCCTGCGAATCCTCCTCGTAGCAGAGGTCGAGCAACGCCTGGCCGCCGACCTTGCCCACCGAGATGGCCGCGACCAACTGCTTGAGCGGCGACTGCTTGAGTGTGCCGGCCTTGACCAGCGCCTCAAGCGCCAGCGCCAGCGCCACGGCCGCGCCGGTAATCGCCGCCGTGCGCGTGCCGCCGTCGGCCTGCAGCACATCGCAGTCGAGGATGATGGTGCGCTCGCCGAGGGCCTTCATATCGACGACCGAGCGCAGGCTCCGGCCGATCAGCCGCTGAATCTCGTGCGTCCGGCCACCGATCTTGCCCTTCTCGCTCTCGCGCGGGGTGCGGGTCACCGTAGAGCGGGGCAGCATGGAATATTCTGCCGTGACCCAGCCGCGGCCGGAGTTGCGCAGCCATCCGGGCACGCCCTGCTCCACCGTGGCATTGGTCAGCACGCGCGTGTTGCCGAAGCTGACCAGAACGGAACCCTCGGCGGTTTGCACGAAACCGGGCTCGAGCGTGAGCGTTCGGAGTTGGTTCTGGGCACGGTTTCCGGGACGAAAGACGGGGCTGGAAGAGGTCGAAATGGGGACGTTCATAGGGCGATTGTAGAAGAGCGGGACGGGAATGAAACAGCCGCCCGAAGCGGGCCATGGATCGTGCCCATTTCGGGAATCATGCCCTTATTCGGGAATTGTCGTGTAAGCACTAGAAAACAAAGTACATGGTGGCGTCCTTGGAAGACGTTTTGTCCCGTTATGGAACTCGACGCGGAGAGAGGCATGGAAGGGGTTGTGCCGGAAATAGACAGTTTTTCTTTTTGTTTTCTGTTACTTAGAGAAAGTGTCCTAGTTTGGCACGCTACGTGTATTAGAAGAGGGCAGGAATGGCACGCGTCAGGGGACGGGAAATAGAGGGAATGATGGAACACAGGCAGAGTCTGGATACGGGAATGGCAAAGCCGGAAGGAGGTAACGTCATGCAGGAGCGGGAGCAGGCGGCCAGTATCGGGGGCAACGACCGGAGGCGCGTCGAGGCGGTCGTCGAGACCCTGGCCCGGCTGGGCAGCCGCGGCGAAAGCCTCGCCGAGGTGACGCACGATGTCCGTAACATGGTCACGGCGCTGGGCCTTTACTGTGACCTGTTGGAGGAGCCCGGGGTTTTGACGGCACCCTATCGCCATTACGGCGAAGAGCTGCGGCTGGTGGCCGCCGCCAGCCGCCGGCTGGTTGAAAAGCTGGTCGCGCTCGATGCGCATGCGGCCGAACAGGGGGCCTTGCCCGCCCTCGACGAGGCCTCCGAGGAGTGGCCCGAGTACGCGGGTGGACTGAAGCCGGGGTCCAGGGCGCAGAGTGCTCCGACCGACGTTGAGCTGGGCCGGATCGGAAATCTGGCCGCGGAGCTGGCGGCCAATCGCAATCTTTTAGGGGCTCTGGCCGGTCCGGCCGTGGCCGTGACCGTGGAGGCCGAAGGCGGCGCGTTGCCGGTCGGGCTCAGTGGCGAGGATCTCACCCGCATTCTGGTCAACCTGGTGAAAAACGCCTCCGAGGTGCTTGAAGGCAAGGGCCGGATCCGGATCGCGCTGAGCGAGCTGGCCACAGGCGAGCGGCTGCAACTGGTGGTCGAGGACAACGGTCCGGGCTTCACCGACGAGGTACTTGAGCGGCTCTTCGACTCCGGCTACACCTCCCACGGCAAGACGGTGAACAAGAATGGATGGCCGACGGTGCATCGAGGTCTGGGGCTGGCGATCACCCGCTCGGTCATCGAGGCTGCCGGGGGAACGATCCTGGCCCATCGGCGCGAGTCCGGCGGAGCACGGTTCGTCATCGAGCTGCCCGTGCGCTAGAGCATCAAGCGAGGCATCGGCCCCGGCCGGTGTCTTCACAAATAACCCATACAGCACGTTGAGTTTTCTTGAACTTCTTTAAGGGATGCGAGGCGAATACAATGCTTGAAACGGTTCTTAACACGCGAACAATGGAATATCTTCCTCAAACCTCCGAGCCCGCCGTACGGCTCCACCTTCTGGTCGTTGACCCGGACCCGGCCGTGCGCTCGGCCTGCGCCGAGATCGCCGAGAGCCTGGGCTATGCGGTTGAAAGCACCGGCGAGATGAGCCAGGCCCGCTCGCTGTTGCGGGGCCGCGCCGCCGACATCGTGCTCGTCAACCTGCCCTCGGGCTCCAATCAGGGCCTTGAGCTGGTCAGCGAGGTCAAGCTGCTCTATCCCGACACCTCGGTGATCGCCATGACCAGCTCGAACTCAGTGAACGCAGCCGTTGAGGCCATGCGCTGCGGCGCCGGAGACTACCTGACCAAGCCCTTCGCCATGGACGAGCTGTCGACGGTGCTCGACCGGGCCTCGTCAAGCCACACCACCGACATGGCCACCCGCCAGTTGCGCGAGCGGATCCGGCTCTCGCAGGGGCTCGGCTCGATGATCGGCCGCGCCGCCGAGATGGAAAAGCTCTACCGCATTCTCTCGAAGGTCGCCCAGACGACGCACCCGGTGCTGATCCTCGGCGAAAGCGGCACGGGCAAGGAGCTGGTTGCGCGCACCATTCACGCCTACGGCCCGAACTCCCCCAAGCCCTTTCTGCCGGTCGATTGCGGTTCTCTGGTCCCGACCCTGATCGAAAGCGAGCTCTTTGGCTACGTCAAGGGCGCCTTCACCGGCGCCAACCGCTCAAAGGACGGCCTGCTGGTCTCGGCCGAGGGCGGCACGGTCTTTCTCGACGAGATCGGCGAGCTTTCGCTCGACCTGCAGGCCAAGTTGCTGCGCGCCCTGCAGGAAAAAGAGGTCCGTCCGGTCGGCGCCACGCACCGCGTGCCGATCAAGGCCCGCATTGTGGCCGCCACCAACCGCGATCTGGCGACGATGGTCGAAAACGGCACCTTCCGCAAGGACCTCTTCTATCGGCTGAACGTCGTCAATCTCCGCCTGCCCTCCTTGCGGGATCGCCGGGAAGATATTCCCCTGCTGGCGGCGCACTTCCTTGACCGCATCAGCCGTGAGCGCGGCCAGAAGTTCATCCTCTCCGATGAAGCGCTGCGCACCATGATGCGCTATGACTGGCCGGGTAACGTGCGCGAGCTCGAAAACTCCATCGAGCGGGCCTGCACGCTCTCCTCTGGTCCGGTACTGCATCTGGGCGATCTGCCCACGCAGTTGCAGCAGCAGGGCATCGACAGTTGGCGTGCAGCCACGGTCGTTGGTGAGCCGGACGAACCGCAGGCCGGCGCGCCTGAGGTCAAGACTCTGGCCGACATGGAGCGCGAGGCGATTCTCAATGCCATCCGTACGCTCAATGGCGACAAACTGCAGGCCGCCAAACTGCTCGGCATCGGCAAGACGACGCTCTACAGAAAGCTGAAGGAGTACGGCATCATCGATCCATTGCGGGAAGACTAGCAAACTGGACTGAAGTCGGACACTGGTATTGCCGATAGAGTCAACAGCGACGCACCCGGGGCAGGATTTTTGAAGAGGGGTCTGGCGAAGTTGGGCTGGATCTTCAAGAAAAATCTGGCGCAGTGGGGCTGGATTTGAGGGTGCGGGGCTCTGTCAGCGCAGGGCAGGGCGCGGACAGACGGGACGGCCAGCGCGCCGTCCATCGATCGGCAGTCACAGGGGAATCGGCCCAAAAAGAGCAGGGAAAAACGAGGTTTTGGCCTCGACGGGAAAGTTTTGTCTCAAAAACAGGTTTACCTGGAGAAAAACCGGGAAAAGGAGTTGGGGATGAGCATTCTGATTGTGACGGGAATCGAAGGCGCACGGAACTGCGCGACGGTGGTGAGCGCGCAACTGGGCATGGATGTGGATGTCGCCGAAGGGCGCAAGCAGGCGCTGGCGGCCTTGCGGCGCAAGGAGTTCAGCGCCGTCGTCGTCGACGAGACGCTGGCCGAGTGCGATCCGGCCGCGGCGGAAACCATCTGGGAGAGCGCCGGGTTGGCGATTCCTCTGCAGATCAACTTTGCGCTGAGTGGCGCGGCGCGGCTGATCCGCGAGATTCGCGCGGCTCTGCATCGCCGCGAGCGCGAGCAGGCGCTGGCGCGTCAGGCGGCGGCGGTGGCCATCGAGACCGAGCTGAAGTCGACCGTGGCCGGGCTCCTGCTGCACTCGCAGTTGGCGCTGAACGGCAACGACCTGACGGGGCCGGTCGCCGACAAGCTGCGCATGGTCGCCGATCTGGCCGGCAATCTGCGCCGCCAGTTGAATATGCAGGTCGAGGCGCGTCGCGAGAACGCAGCCTAAAGCATTTTCCCAATTGCTGTAGAGCACGCAACCAAACACGGCACGGGTATTGGAAAAAGGCTCTAAGTGGCTTGGCATCGTCTTCCGGGAGGAGAGGCTCGGCTCTCTCCTCCCGTTTTGCGCCCGCGTGGTGGATCGAGGCAATGCGATGAGCAGGGAAAAGGCGGCCCGGCACTCCCCGGAGGCGAACGACGTGCTGGCGCGGGCGGCCCGGCTTCACCAGAGCGGGCAACTGGAACAGGCGCGCGCCCTTTATCTGCAGATTCTTTCAACCGATCCTCGCAACGCGGCCTGTCTTCATCTGCTCGGGCTTGAGGAGTATCAGGCCGGGCGGGTGTCGGCGGCCCTGCACATGCTCGACCGGGCCGTGGCGCTTGAGCCGAACAATAGCGAACTCCAGATGAATCGCGTGCGGGCGCTCGAGGCTACCGGCGCCATGGAGGCCGCGCTCGCTGCGGCGCGGCAGGTGATCCGGCTCGATCCCGCGCGGGGCGAGGCCTGGGCGCTTCTTGGACGAGTCTGCCTGCAGATGCAGCAATGGGAGCAGGCGCGCGAGGCCTGGGTACGGGTCGTGGCGCTCGAACCGCACGCGACGGATCCGCTGCTGGGGCTGGCGCGCGCCTTCTACGGCTTGGGTGAGTGGGCGCAGGCCATCGACTGCTATGAAAAAGTTCTGGCCTTCGATCCCGGTGCCGTTGTGTGCTGGCACGATCTGGGCACGATTCATACGCTTTGCGGCCACTATGCCGAGGCCGAGCGCTGTTATCGCCGCCTGCTAGCGCAGGCGCCCGACCGACATGGCACGCGGCTGCAACTGGCGATGGTGCAGCTGTTGCAGGGCAACTTTGCCGAGGGCCTGGTGAACTTCGAGGCGCGCAATGGCCCCGCAGATCCTGCGCGCTGGCAGGGCGAGCCACTGGCCGGCCAGCGCATTCTTCTTTATGCCGAACAGGGCTATGGCGACACGATCCAGTGCGTGCGGTTTGCGCCAGCGGTTGCGCGTGACGGATGTGAGGTCGTGCTCGGCGTGACGCCACCGCTGACGCGGCTGCTGCGCGCCAGCTTTCCCGCGATGATCGTCGTTGAGGACGCGGCCGAGGCGAAGGCCGCGCGCTCCTGCGCCCTGATGAGTTTGCCGCATCTTCTTGGTGTGCGTGCGGAGACGATTCCCGCCGTGGTGCCTTATCTGCGCGTTCCCGAGGAGGCGCGCGTCAAGGCGAAACGCATTGCGTGGGCAGCAAACAAACTTCGCGTGGGGCTGGTCTGGGCCGGCAATCCCGCGCATGTTCTGGACCGCTTTCGCTCGATTCCGCTCGAGGCATTGCGGCCGCTCTGTGCTGTGCCTGCCGTGCAGTTCTACTCGTTGCAGATGGGCGCGGGTGCGGCCCAGCTCGAACAGAGCGATCTGCCCATTATCGACCTGCGCGCACAGATCGGGGACATGGCGGACACGGCGGCGCTGCTTGAACAACTCGATCTGTTGATTGCCGTCGATACGGCGGTGCTGCATCTGGCGGGCGCATTGGCGCGACCCGCATGGATACTGACGCCGGCCGCACCCGACTGGCGATGGCTGCTCGAGCGCGAGGACTCTCCCTGGTATCCGACCCTGCGCCTGTTCCGGCAGAGGAGGCTTGGCGACTGGGCCCCGGTGATCGCGCGCGTGGACGGGGCTCTGCGCGAACGCGCGCAACAAAAATTTGAGGAGACGTTGTGATCCACACTCCACCGAAGATGACCCTGTTGCTGGACGAGGCGAAGCGGGCGCACGGCGCGGGCCGACTCGATGAGGCCCGGCAGCTTTATCTGCGCGTGCTGGCGCTCGATGTGCATCATGCCGAGGCGCTCTATCTGCTCGGTTGCGAGGAACTCGATGCGGGCCGCGCCGAGCTGGCCGTGCGCATGGGAGAGCGCGCGGTAGCCGCCGACGCTCGGCGCCCCGAGTTTTTTTTACTGTTGGCGCGGGCCTTGCGCACGCTGGGCCGCTTTGCCGACTCCGAGGCCCGTTGCGTCGAGGCTCTGCGGCTCGATGGCCGTAATGCGCGTGCGCATGAGGCCTATGGCGATGCATTGCTGGACCAGAAAAAATCTTCGGAAGCGATTGCCTGTTATCGCCGCGCGATCGACTGTGATGCAGCGTTGCCCTCGGTCTGGTCGAGCCTGGGGCGCGCGCTGGCCGCCGATGGCCAGCATGAGCAGGCGCGGCACTCGTTTGAAAAGGCCGTGGCGCTCGATCCACAGGCATTTTCGTGCGTCGTCAATCTTGGCAGTTTTCTTCTGGAACAAAATGAGTTTGAGGCTGCGGCGGAGCTCTATCGTCGCTTCATCGCGCTGGAGCCGGAGCGGGTCGAGGCCCACGGCTGCCTGAGCGGCGTGCTCTATCTGCAGGGCAATTACCGCGCGGCGAAAGCCGCTTTGGCCGAGGCGCTGCGTCGGGAGCCGGATAACGCCGAGGCACGCTGGAATCTCGCGCTGGTGCAACTGGTCGAGGGCGAACTCGCGGAGGGCTTCAAAAATTTTGAAGCGCGATACCGGCGCTTCGGCATGCCCGAGGAGTATCGGCGTCCGCACTGGCAGGGCGAGCCTCTCAATGGGCGCGGCATTGTTTTGCTCGATGAGCAGGGCCTTGGCGACACGCTCCAGTTTCTGCGCTTTGTGCCGCGCGTGCTTGAGGCCGGAGGCGCGGTTACGCTGCGGCTCTCGAAGCCTCTGCACCGGTTGGCCGAGGCGAGTTGGCCCGCCGCACGTCTGCTCAATGCAAGCGAGCCTCTGCCGACCAACGAGGTGCTTTGCCCGTTGATGAGTCTGCCGTATGTTTTTGGCGTGAACGCAGAGACGATTCCTGCTGAGGTGCCCTATCTGCGCCTCCCTGATGCGGCGCGGCAGAAGGTTGCGGCCCTTGCATGGCCACGAGAAAAACTCCGCGTCGGGTTGGTCTGGGCTGGCAATCCAGGCCACGCGCTCGATCGTTATCGCTCCATCCCGCTCGCAGCGCTACGGCCTCTCTTCGCTGTGCCCGACGTGCAGTTTTATTCCTTGCAGATGGGCGCGGGTGCGACGCAGTTGGCTGGAGCCGCGTTGCCTATCGTCGATCTCAGTGGCGAGATCAACGACATGGCCGATACGGCGGCCTTGCTGGAGCAACTTGATCTGGTGATTGCCGTCGATACCTCGGTGCTGCATCTGGCGGGCGCGCTCGGCCGGCCCGCGTGGATGCTGACCCCGGCCGCACCCGACTGGCGCTGGATCATCGGCCGCGACGATTCCCCCTGGTATCCGACCCTGCGCCTGTTCCGGCAAACCACGCTGGGCGACTGGTCGCCGGTGGTTGAGCGCGTGGCGGCTGCGCTACGCACTCTCCGGTCGAATTAAATCTCGTCTTCCTGATTCAGGTAGCGGGGCAGCATCTTTTTGTAGGCAACGGCGGCCAGCAGCGCGGAGAGCAGATCGGTGACCGGGGCTGCGCACCAGACGCCGCGCAGCCCGAAGAAGCGGGGAAGAATCGCCAGAGCAGGAAGCAGAAACAGGCACTGGCGCGAGAGACCGAGCACTACCGAAACCTTGGCCTTGCCGATGGACTGAAACAGCGACGAGATCACGATCTGAAAGCCAACCACCGGGAAGACGGCAAACAGCAGCGGCATGCTGGCGACGGTCTCTTCGATCAATCGGCTGTCGGTGGTGAAGGCGTGCGCCAGCACGCGAGGCAGTGCCTGCGCCATCACAAAGCCAAGCGTCGCCACACCCACGGCGGCCAGCAGCGCATAGCGCACCGCCTCACGCACGCGGCTGAAGGAGCGCGCGCCGAAGTTGAATCCCGCCACCGGCTGTATGCCGATGGAGATTCCCATGATGACCATGACCAGCAGCGCACCGATGGTGTTGGCGATGCCGAAGGCGGCCACCGCGTAATCGCCGCCGTAGCGCGACAGACCGAAGTTATAAAACGCATTGACGAAGCTGGCGCAGAACAGCATGGCGAAGTTGGCCACGCCAATCGATAGAATGGCGCGGATCGTGGGCATGTGCGGCCGGAAGCAGCCCTTGCGAAAACGGATTGGATGCTTCGGCGAGCAGAAGTGCGCGAGGGTCAGCGCCACGCCGGTAGCCTGTGCGCCGATGGTCGCAATGGCCGCGCCGCGAATGCCCCAGCCGAAGACGAAGATGAACAACGGACAGAGCGCGAGGTTGATCCCCACCGTCATCAGCATGTTGACCATCGCCTTGCGCGGAAAGCCGCTGGCGCGGATCAGATGGTTCAGTCCGAGATAGACCTCGGTGAGCGTGTTGAAGATGAGAATGATCGACAGAAACTGTCGTGCCGGTGCCAGCATCGCCGGGCTCGCGCCCATGCTGTAGAGGATTTTGTCGAGAAAGATGTAGGCGACCAGCGAGTAGGCCACGCCGAAGATGACGTTGAGCAGGACGGCGTTGCCCAGCACCCGCGGCACCTCGTCGCTTTTGCCCTCGCCCATGCGGATCGAGGTCAGCGCCGAGGAGCCGATGCCCACCATCGCGCCAAAGGCCGCCGCCAACAGCATCACCGGAAACGAGAGCGCCAGCCCCGCGATGGCGATGGGGCCAACGCCGTGGCCGATAAAAATTCGATCGGTGATGTTGTAGAGCGCGGCCACCGAGTTGGCGATGATCGCCGGCAGCGAATAGGTGAGCAGCAGCCGGCCAACGGGCGCGTGCGCGAGCTTGTCCGCTGCGGGGTTTGCTGGCGTCGTCGTTGCTTCGGTCGAAGTGGCCTCGGGGGAGCGTGCGGGAAGATCCATCTTCTCCATTGTGGCAGAGTCCATGCCGCCGCGTATGCCGCGCGCGGCAGAACAGAGCGCCGCTGTGCGTGCTTTGGGAACGGTCCGGCGCCGATGGAATTTTGTGCAGGCATTGGCGCCGTGCTTGTATGAAGAGGGTCCGCGCACGATAAGCTGGAGAACAAATGAGCGAATCTGCGGTGTTGTTGATCAGTTGTCCGGACCAGAGAGGCCTGGTGGCGCGGGTCTCCGGCCTGCTTTATGAGATGGGCGCAAACATTCTTCATGCGGACCAGCATCAGGACCACGTCCATGGCCAGTTCTTTATGCGTGTCGAATGGGCGCTGCGTGCACCAGCGCATGGCGCCGCGGGCGGAGCCTCTTTAGAAGAAAGTTTTGATTTAGACGCGTTCAAGAAAAAATTCGCGCCCATGGCCGACGAGCTTCAGATGCAGTGGCGTCTGGCCTCGAGTGCGCAGCCACTGCGCGTTGCGCTGTTCTGCTCGCAGTATCTGCACTGCATGGCCGACCTGCTGCATCGCTGGCGCACGGGCGAGCTGGCCTGCGAAATTCCGGTGATTGTTTCCAACCATCGCGCCGTCGAAAATCTCGCCCGCTACTATGACGTGCCCTTTGAATATCTGCCCATGAACGCATCCAACAAGGCCGAGACTGAGGCGCGGCAACGGGATCTGCTGGCCGCGCACAAGGTCGATCTGGTCGTGCTGGCCCGCTACATGCAGATTCTTTCGCCGGCCTTCATCGAACGCTATCCGCGCTCGATCATCAATGTGCATCACTCGTTTTTGCCTGCTTTTACTGGGGCCAAGCCCTATCACGCGGCCTATGCGCGCGGGGTCAAGCTGATCGGTGCCACCAGCCACTACGTCACCGAGGTGCTCGACGACGGACCGATCATCGAGCAGGATGTGGCGCGCATCTCGCATCGCGATCAGGTCGAGGATCTGGTTGAGCGCGGCCGCGACCTTGAACGCATGGTGCTGTCGCGTGCTGTCCGCTGGCACATCGATCGTCGCATTCTCTGCTACGGCAACAAGACCGTCGTTTTCGATTAAAGATCCAACAAAAAACAGGTGGGAGGGGCAGCGAGCTGTTCTCCTGCCTGTTTTTGCATCAGCGTCAATGAGTTTTTTCTTAACCTTTGTCGACTGCTTTGGTGCGCTACATGCAAAGATAGAGATCAATCACTCTTTGGAAGGCATCCTTCTACCGGATGCGAGAGGACCTCGGGCATACACCCATGAACAGCCGCGATAAAAGTATCTTTCTTGCAGCACTGTTGCTGGGACGTTCCCAGTTCATGGACTCGTTGAGCTGTTTGTCGGACGAGGCCGTGCGGCGGCGTCCAGCGCCGAAGAGTTGGTCCATTCTCGAGTGCCTTGAGCACGTGGTTGTCACCGAACGGGAGTTTTTGCATAGCATTCAGACGGCGGAGCCGCTCGCCGCGCCCCGGGTAAACAAGCTGCGCGAAAGCGCGATTCTGGCCTATGGCATCAATCGCGATCAGGCGGTGCAGGCGCCAGAGGAACTTTGGCCCACGGGGCGTTTTGCTTCATTGGCGGAGGCGGTGCAGGCTTTTTTGGAGTGTCGCGCGGCGACGGTGAACTTTGTCAGGAACTGCGATCAGAATCTGATGGCGATGCAGACCCGGCACTCGATGATGGGATCGATGAGCGCGCATGAAATGCTGCTGATGGTCAGTTGCCATGCGGATCGCCACCGCTGCCAGATCTTTGCCGTGCGCAAGCATGTGTGCGACTGGTTGAGCGCGTTGATGCCCTTGCCGCAGACCGAAGCGCCCTCGCCGGAGCCGGCGGTTGCTGCTGCGCGTTGTGCTTGAGAAAAACAGACAAAAAGAAAGAGCGGAGGGTTACTCCGCTCTTTCTTTTTAATGCTCGATCGGTTCCTCGTTGCCAAGGATACGATAGAGTGTGGATCGACTGATCTGGAGTTGTCGCGCGGCGCGCAGCTTGTTGCCGCGATTCAGATCCAGAACGTATTGAACATGATGACGAATGACTGCGTCGAGCGAAAGATTGCCCGGCTGTACGGCAGCCTGAGCGGTGCTGGTCTGCGCGGCGGCTTCTGCCGGCAGGGCCAGATCGGAGGCCTGGATGATGCCGTTGGAGGCTTCAAGCAGTGCTGTTTCCAGCACGCTTGCCAACTCGCGCACATTGCCCAGCCAACTGTGTTGGAGCAGCCGTGCGAGTGCGCCTGGGCCGAGAACCACCGGCCGTTGTTGATAGCGAGCGCAGAACCGATCCAATAGAGCCTGCGCCAATGGCGCGATGTCTTCCCGGCGCTGCCGTAACGGCGGAACCGCAAAGCGAATCGCTGTGAGCCGGAAGGCGAGGTCGGGAAGAATTAATCCCTGGCTGGCCATCTGGCGGAGCCCCGTTTGTGTTGAAGCAAGAAGCACGGCGCGACCTGGAGGACGGTCCTGAAGGGCCTTCAAGACATTGAGCAAAAGACTTTGCCCCGGCGGTGCAAGCAAATCAACTCGGTCCAGATAGATGTAGCCGGTTAAGGTAGACGGATCTGCGTCCGTCGCGAGCCATTCGCGGGCATCGCGGCGTTGGAAGCCGGCCTCGGACAAGGGCGATCTCTTGGATAGATAACGGGCCAGGGTGTACTTTCCTGATCCGTGCTCGCCTTCGATGGCGGCGACCTGAAGATACGGCGCGACCATCTCTGCTTGCATCAAAAGTTTACGCCAGGAAGCGCTGACGCCGACGACCTGTACGGTCGCCGCCGGATCAGAGTCGACCAGCGTGAGCCCTGAGACCGGAGGCTGCATCGGATACGTTGCGGCGTTCTGCATAGATCTCAACTTTCTCGCCTCCGTGACCCACAATGTGCTTGTGGGCCAACATACCCCTCATCGGCGTCTGTCCAAAAAACATGAACGGGAACAGCACACTTTGTACGGAGGTAACGTCAAAGCTACGGGCTGTGAAATTTTGCCGCGGAGTATACTCAGATGTATTCCCGGTCTTGGATTCTCTGTTCCCTCGGAAGCCGGATGACGGCCTTCAGGGGACACAGCGTGCCAAAACTGGCGGGCATAGGAGAGAAGTCGAGCTGTTGACACAAGGTACCAAGCGCTGGTTTCTGCTGGCATGGTGGGGGTGCATCGCGGTGTATGCGGCATTCCATGCGTTGCACTTGCGCGCCGATTTTCCAAACTTTACCCCCTGGTTCTCTGATTGGGCCAAGTACACCGACGAGGGATGGTACGGCAATGCCGCCATTCGCGCGCATCTGTTCGGCAACTGGTACAAGCCAAACGGCTTGAATACCGCCGTGGCGCTGCCGGTGCTTCCCTTCCTGGAATGGGTGCTGTTTTTCTTCACGGGTGTGACGGTGGAGGCAGCGCGCGGGCTCACGGTCTTTTTCTTTTTTGTGAACGTGGCTTTGAGCTACACGTTGCTCCGCGCGCGCGCTCCGCGTTGGGCGGCGATGCTGGCAGTGACTCTTTTGGTTACCAGCCCGTTTTGCTACTGTTTTAGCCGACTGGCGATCCTCGAACAGCCGCTGACACTGTTCTTTTTAGCGGCACTGAATCTGATCGTCAGGCTGCCGCGCTTCCGTCGGCCGCTGCTTGGTGCGGCGCTGGCCGGTCTGTTGTTTGCCGTCATGATGCTGACGAAGACGACGGCGGTCTTTCTGCTGCCGGCGCTGGTTTGGGCGGCCTGGGCGGCGTTGTGGCAGCGCTGGAGGCTGGCGTTGGCTTGCTCGGCGGCTGCGGCGGCAACGGCGGCGGTGGTCTATGGTTCCTGGCTGGCCCTGATTACCCATGCCGGGTTGAGGGCCGACTTCCATTACCTGTTCTATATCAACGATTACCCCAAGCCGCAGGAGATCTACTGGCCGCTGGTGAGCCTGTTCTGGTCGGCGCACGGCGGGCTGTGGGTTGGCCGCGTGCTGTTTTCGCTCGCCGCCTTGCTGTCGCTCTGCGCCCTTGTGGCCTGGAAGAGGCGCTGGGCGCGCGCGCTGCTGCTTGATCCGGTCTTTGGCGCCTCGATGCTGGCCGTCGTCGGCTACATCGGCTTCATGGCCTATCAAAATCATCCACAGCCGCGGTACTTCGTTGTGGTTGCAGTCTTTAGCTTCATTTTGCTGACGCGTGGTGCCGCCGCTCTGCTTGAGCCGAATGCCGCACCGCACCCCTTGCGTTACTGGTCGGGCATCTTTTTGACCTCCTCTCTGGTGGCGGTGGCCATCAATGGCGCCGTGAGAACCGCGCACTTTGTCCGCACGCCGAGCTACACCTTTGCGCGGGCTGCCGACGGGTTGACGCGCTACATCGACACGCATCCCAATGGCCGCCGTCTGCTTTTGACCATCAGCGATGACGAAATCACATTGATGACTCATCTTCCTGGCATCTGTGACGACTTCGGGACGCCCGAGTTGCCCAAGCGCACCGTTCTTGACCAGCCCGGCTGGTACGCGGCCTGGAATGATCTGGACCCCGGCACGCTCGAGGATCTGCATACGCATTTTTCCCTCGAGCAGGTGGCGGAGTTCCCGGCCTTCGATGACCCGGAGCGTAACATGCTGGTTCTGTTTAAGTTGCACCCCCTGGCCAACGGCGAGGTCCGCGAGTACGGCGACGGCGATCTGCAGCACCCGATGCCGGAGGACAGGATCAACGTGCCCATCGAATAGTCGATGGTGGGCGTCGCTATTTTTTGCCTCGCAAACTATTTACAGTAAAAACCCTCGCGAAAAGGACTCTTAACGTCGCGGTCCGGTTCTATTCTTGATGAACCTGAGCCGCGACGTTCCTCTTTTTATAGAGATTTCCTGCAGCTTCCCGTATCCTGCTGCTATTTTTCGTCTCACGAAGAAGAAAGCGCTGCCCTCTCTCAGACTTTTGCGAGCTGTGATTGCAATCACGCCTTGCTCTATTACGCCGGTGCTAGGCTTCGTGTGATTTTTTCTTAAGGTTTTCAGCGTAGCAGTTCGAGTCCGTACACAGTGCGGCCTCACAACCATCAGCGGGAGGATCCGTGGCTCAGCATTGGGTATATCTCTTCCTGGGAGTGAATGTCTTGTTACTCCTCGTGGCTTTCCGGTTCGCGTGTCATCATGTCGGTTCGGAGAGCCTGGAGGTCGCGCTTGCGGCCGGGCACGGCGCAGCGACCTTTTTCAAACGGCAGTACCGGTCCGTGGCAGCGTTGGCGTGCCTGCTGGCACCCTCGCTGGCCTTTGGGCAGGCGGAGCATGCCGCGGGCGGCGAGGCCAGCCTGAAGCTGCCGGATCTGACCAGCGTCAACTTTCTTGGCGTGAGCGGATACAACCTGCTGGCTTGTGGCCTGCTGTTCTGCGTCGGCGGCCTGCTGTTTGGCCTGGCGATCTTCGTGCAGTTGAAGAATCTGCCGGTGCATCGGTCGATGCGCGACATCTCCGAGCTGATCTATGAGACTTGCAAGACCTATCTGATCACGCAGGGCAAGTTTATTCTGGTGCTCTGGGCCTTCATCGCGGTCATCATCGCGCTCTACTTCGGCGTGCTGTCGCCGGTGCCCAATAAACCGATTGCGGTCACGCTGCCGATCATTCTGCTGTTCAGCCTGATCGGCATTGCGGGCAGCTACGGGGTGGCGTGGTTTGGCATTCGCGTCAACACCTTCGCCAACTCGCGGACGGCCTTTGCCGGTCTGCGCGGCAAGCCGTATCCCACCTATGCGATTCCGCTCAAGGCGGGCATGAGCATCGGCATGATGCTGATCTCGGTCGAGCTGCTGATCATGCTCGGCATCTTTCTGGTGATTCCGCGCGATTATGCCGGTCCTTGCTTCATCGGCTTCGCCATTGGTGAATCGCTCGGCGCGGCGGCATTGCGCATCGCCGGCGGCATCTTCACCAAGATCGCCGACAT
>DBTV01000010.1:15569-24538 GCA_002307235.1 Acidobacteriaceae bacterium UBA1307 | reverse complement strand
CGCACATGCAGCAGCAGATGCAGGGCGGCGGCAATCGCGGAGGTTTTGGCGGTGGCCAGCCACAGGCGCGCCCGCAAGTGCAGCAGGGCGGTGGCAATCGCGGCGGCGCACAGCCCCAGGCGCAGTTTCATGCAGCGCCACAGGGCGGTGGCGAACACGGCGGCCACAACGAGCACCGGTAGAAAGCAGGGACTGAGGAACGTAGGAACCAGGTGCTAGGTGCTAGGGACCAAGGTGCTAAGGCTAATGGAATGAATTTATTAAAGGCGGAGTGGACAGTCTGTTGGCTGTCCACTCTGCCTTTTTGGGGGAAGGATAATCGCAGATTCCATCGACCTGGTCCCTATGTTCCTCAGTCCCTGTTTTCCATTCCCTGCAGTTCCACCTCGAGGCCGCCGAAGTCGGGGTGGTCGTTTTCGCGAATGCGGTAGGCGACGTCGATGAGGCTGCCGCGCTGGAGGCCGAGTTCGGTCGAGCGCGCGGCCAGATTCCAGCCGATGGCCTTGATGGAGCGGGTTGCGCCCTCCTGCACCAGTTCGAGCCGCAGGTGGCGCTCCTTCATGAAGCGCGGCTCGGCGACGACCCGTACGCCGCGGGCGACGAAGATCGGCTCGGGGTTGCCGTGGCCAAGCGGTTCGAGCTTGCGCAGCCACCCGGCCAGCACCGGCGTGATGCGGTCGAGCGCCAGCTCCGCATGAATCTTGAGAATCCGTTCCGGCTTGCGTTCAGCCAGATGTTCTTCGGCGTAGAGGCGCAGCCGGCGCTTGAGCTCGGGAATCCGCTCCGCGGGCAGCGAGAAGCCAATCGCAAAAGCGTGTCCGCCAAAACGAGAAAAAAGATCGGCGCAGCTCTCGATGGCGTTGAGCAGATGGAAGCCGTCGACCGAGCGGCCTGAGCCGTGCGCCACGCCGTCCTCAACGCTGACGACGATCGATGGCTTGGCGGTGCGCTCGACCACGCGCGAGGCGATGATGCCGATCACGCCGCGATGCCAGCCCTCGCCGTCGACCACCAGCAGCCGGTCGTTGACCAGTTGCTCGTCTTCAACAAGGCGGCGTTCGATCACGTCGAGTGCCTCTGCCTCGGTGGCGCGGCGGTCCTGGTTGAGCTCGTCGAGCTTGGCGGCAAGCTCGCTTGCGCGGTTGGCGTCACGCGTGGTGAACAGCTCGATGACCTCGCTGGCCACGTCCATGCGGCCTGCGGCATTGATGCGTGGCGCAAGGCGAAAGCCGACGTCGAAGCCGGTGATGGCCTTCGATTGCGGATCGAGCTTGGCCACGGCGCAGAGGGCGCGCAGCCCGGCTCCGGCGGGTCGGCGCAACTCCTCAAGGCCCAGCGCGGCGATGGTGCGATTTTCTCCGCGCAGCGGCACGGCGTCGGCGATGGTGGCGATGGCCGCCATCTTCAAAAAACTGGGCAGCGTCTTTTCGCGAGTGCGCGTCTTGTCGCGCCGTTCGAGCACGGCCTGCGCCAGCTTCATGGCGATGGCCGCCCCGCAGAGGGCTTTTTCCGGGTACGCGCAGCCGGACTGATTCGGGTTGAGAATCGCCAGCGCCTGTGGCACCGCCTCGCCCGCCTCGGGCAGGTGGTGATCGGTGATGATCAGATCCATGCCGAGCCGCGCGGCGGTCTCCGCCTCGGCAAAGGCGCGCATGCCGGTGTCGACGGTGATGGCCAGCTTGACGCCGGCGGCCGCGGCCTCTTCGAGCACGGCCGACTGCATGCCGTAGCCTTCGAGAATGCGATGCGGAACGTGATAGCGCGCGGTGCCGCCGAGCATCTCGATGGCGGTCTTCAGCAACACGACGGCGGTGGTGCCGTCCACGTCGTAGTCGCCGTAGAGCAACACGGGCTCGTGCTGGGCGATGGCGCGCTCAAGCCGGTCAACGGCCTCGGCCATGCCGTGCATCCGATAGGGATCGTTGAGTTGTGCGTAGGAGGGTGCGAGGAAGACTTCTGCTGCCGTGGCGGTGAAGATGCCGCGCTCTGTGAGCAACTCGGCCAGCGGCTCGGGGATGTGCGCTTCGCGCGCCAGCCGTGCCGCGGCCTCGTGGTCCGGCTCGACGAAGACCCACCGTTGGGCGGGGAGTCTTCGCGCGGGCGCGGCGATGGGGGTTGAGCTCACTCGTTTTCGCCGCAGTTGCAGTTGCCACCGCAGCCGTGGTGTTCGTCTTCGTCGTCGAGCATGATCTCTTGCAGGTGCTCGAGGTCTTCGAGCAGGTTCTGGAAGCGCTCGTACCACTCGGTCGTGGTCTCGTGCAGGAAGGCCACGCCCTGGTGAACGAAGCCGAGCTGGATGAAGCCGAGCTTGCCGGCGTAGCTCGCCAGGCTCTTGGCCTCGGCCAACTCCGCGGACTCGTCGTCGGGGAAGTTCAGGCTTTCGGCATCGGCGATCATCTCGTTCAGTTCTTCGCCGTCCAGCGTCATTTCGCTGAAGGTGACGAAGGGTGCGCCGACGTGCTTGGCCATTTCGACGAAGTCCTTCCATCCGTCGGGGTTGCCGTTGTCTTCCCAGAGTACCGAGGCAATGTCCTCGGTGACGTAGCCGGGCAGGCGCTTGATGCCATGACCTTCAATGAAGGCCACCATGTCGTCTTTGAGTGCGATCAGGTTTTCTGTGCTCATGATGTCAATCTCCATTTTCGCAGATGGAGGCAGGGCGAGGGCAGGGAAAAGCAGCTCTTTTCGCGCTTTTAGTTTGGGGCCAGGGAGCAGGGAGCAGGGAACGAGGGAACAGAGGCGTCCGGGTGTGCGTGGTTCGTGGAATCGCGGAGAAAGTACAAAAAAGCTAAAAGCGAATAGCTAACGGCTAACGGCTGCCTCCCGCTGTACTCTAGGAATGGCCGTTGATTGATTCGTGTCCCCAGAACGTGTTTTTTCGGAGGTTCCATGCCAGCTTTCGAGCATCATGTTTTTGTTTGTCAGAATAGTCGTCCGGCGGGTGCGCCGCGCCGCTCCTGTACCGCCGATGGAACCAGCCCCGTGCTGGCCAGCCTGCAGCAAAAGGTGCGCGAGGCCGGTCTCGGCGCCAAGGTCCGCATCAACAAGGCCGGATGCCTGAACCAGTGCGAGCACGGGCCGGTGATGGTGGTCTATCCCGAGGCCGTCTGGTACGGCAATGTATCGCCTGACGACGCGGCGGAGATCGTTGCGTCCCATCTGGTGGGCGGCAAGCCCGTCGAGCGGCTGCGCATTGCCGACGATTGCCTGAACAATCCTCACTGCCCGCATTGCGGCTAGCCTGATCGCCATATACATTCTGCTGCCCGGTGCGGTATGCTGTTGTTGCCCATGATTTTCTCCCGTGATTACATTGGGTATTTAGCCCACCGCACCGTCAAGTTCCTCATCGACGCGAAGATGATCACCACGACTGACGTCAAGGTGACCGAACAACGTGTCCATCAGGCGCTTCTCGACGAGATCGCCCTCGAAGATCGCATCAACGAGGAAGTTCGCGTCATTCTCGAAGCCTATTCCGAAGAAATGCGTAAATCCGGCGCGCAGTATGCCGAGATGTTCAAGAAGGTCAAAGCCGAGCTGGTGCGCAAGTACAAGGCGGTGCTATGAGACTGACCCGCGACAAGCTCAACAAGATTGCTCACACCGTGGCCGACACGCTTGCCGACTGCGGCGAGGTCGGCTTCCTGGAAGATCGCAACACGATCCGCCAGCAGTCGCGCAAGGCGCTCGAGATTCTGCTCGAAGAAGAGGCCAAGATCGATCAGGCCGCGCGGCACAAGATCGACAACCAGCGGAAGATTATTCTCGAAGGCTCGCAAGAGTGGGAGATTCTCTACCGCAAGTACTACAACGACGAGGTTCGCAAGCTGGGCATCTAAACAGCTTGGTCGATTCGGACCCAAAAGAGGGCGACCAAGGGGTTTCGGCCCCGGTCTTCCACTTTGCCAATCGTTGATTTTTTGTTACATTAGAAAAGTGGTCATTGCGACCACCCCCGAGTGTGGCGCTATCGTCTAGGGGTTAGGACGTGAGATTCTCAATCTTAAAACCCGGGTTCGATTCCCGGTAGCGCTACCAAAATTCAGAACGCTGAGGCCCGCTCACCGAGCGGGCTTTTCGTTGTGCGCAAAACTCGTCGGCGCTATGTGCGCGGCGTGCGGGCCACGCTGAACTGCGCACCGGCGAAGAGAATCAGTCCCGAAACATAGGACCAGAAGATCAGTCCGACCGAGACGTAGAACGGTCCATAGAGCCCCTTCAGATCCAGATGCGGCAGCACCAGCTCAAAGGCGTACTTTGAGACCATCCAGAGCAGGCCGGTGACTACGGCCGAGCGCAGGGATGGCATCGGCGGCACCTTGCGATTCGGCAGTAGCCAATAGACCGAAAAGAAAAACAAAATCGAGGCAACCGCCGTCGTGATGACCAGCAGCGTGAAGCGCAGATGCGTTTCGTCGAGGCCCGAGGCCGATTCGAGCTGGGGAATCAGTGTGCGGCGCGCCACCAGATTCGTCCAGACGATGATGAGCCCGAGCACCAGCACCCATGCCGCCAGGCCGAGCGAGACAATCTGGTTCATCACGTAGTTGCGGCTTTTGGCCACGCCCCAGGCCTGATTCAGCGCCACCTCGAGCGGCAGAAAGATGCCCGTGCACGAGATGAAGATCATCACCATCGAGACGAACTGAATGCCCTGGCGCGAAGAGGCCGCGGCGACGCTCTCAATCGTGTTGGCGATCCAGCCCGGTTGCTGCGTCAACGCCGGCAGAAAAAAGTTCACCATATCGGTGACAATCCCCGCCATGGCGCGCGAATGAAACAGACCGAACGAGAAGGTATAGAGCAGCACCACGAAAGGGATGAACGACAGGATCGCGTTGGCCGCCACGCTAAAGGCGAAGGTGTGCACTTCGCTGGCGCCCAGGTAGTCGATCAGCGCTTTGATGTGGAGGACGCGCGGAGCGGTCGGATGTGTGGGCTGGGTAAATGCGGATTTTGTATGGGGATCAGGCAAGGCAGGTTCTCCGGTAGAAGGCCGCGACGAGAGTGCGCGGGCTTTACGTCTTCACTTCAAGGATAACGTCAGCCGCCCCAGCGCCCAGCCGGCCGCCGCGCGCAGCGGCTCGTTTTCCGCCTGCGCCCAGGCCTCAAGCCGCGGGCGGAAGCGCGCTTGGCCGCTGTTGCCCATGGCCACGGCGACATTGCGCAGCAGCCCCAGATAGCCCGCGCGCCGGATCGGCGATCCATTGAACTTTTTCTCGAATTCGGTCTCTGTCAGTGAGCCCAGCGCGTCGAGATCGGGATTGAGCAGCTCCGCGCGCGGCCTCAGGTCGGCATCGTGCGTGACGACGGCCTTGCGATTCCACGGGCAGACGTCCTGGCAGATGTCGCAGCCAAGAATCTGGCGGCCGACGCCGGGCAGCAGCGCCTCGTCGAGCACGCCTTTGTGCTCAATGGTCAGATACGCGATGCAGCGCCGCGCGTCCATGGAGCGCGCGTCGAGCAGTGCGCCGGTCGGGCAGGCGTCAATGCAGCGACGGCAGCGGCCGCAGTGGTCGGCGACGAGCGTGGGTTGCTGTTTGGGCGCGATCTCGAGCGAGGTGAACAGCACAGAGAGAAAGACGAAGGAGCCGAGCTTGGGATGGATCAGGCAGCAGTTTTTGCCGCCCCAGCCGAGCCCGGCCGCGCGTGCCAGGGCCCGTTCGTTCACCGGACCCGTATCGACAAAGCCGCGCGCCTCGAAGGTTTTTTCTGGCAGTGCGTCGCGGAGTCGCGCTTCGAGTGTTTCGATCCGCTTCTTGAGCACCTTGTGATAATCGCTCGGCCGCCGCAGGCCCTGCGCATCGACGCGGCTCGACCAGGCGTAGCGCGCGATCCAGCCGGAGCCTTCCGGGTGTGCGTCGATCGAGTGCGGCGCGTCGCTGTTGTAGCTGGCGAGGGTGACAATGGCCGAGCGAGCCCACGGAAAGGGAATCTGCGCGGCCAGCCGCAGCAGCTCGCCCTGCTCGTTGCGCCGCTCAAGATAGTGCATGGAACCGGCGTGGCCAGCCTCGATCCAGGCGGCAAAGCGCGCGCCATCAAGAGCCTCGTTTGCGTGCGGCAGGCCGACGATTCCCGCTTCGGCAAACCCCGTATCGACAGCGAGCCTGCGTATCTGCTCGGTACTTACGGAATGCGAAAAGTCCTCGGTCATGGAACCAGAAATCCTCAAAGTGCGTAACAATGGGCGCGTGTTCATGGTCGAACGCCTTGCCCGGAAACGCACACCGGAAGAGCGTTCGCAAAAAGGAAAACTGCACGATCCCACTGTCTTTTCAGCATATTTCCCCGGAACCGGTTTGGATACACTCATGCTGTCACAGTGGCAGACCACACGCTCGAAAAACGCTGGTTTTTTCGAAGGAGGTTTCGTCATGCTTTCTCATCCAATGAACCCTGCGCCGTACACAGTCGTCTGCACGCTGCCCGAACTGGTGCGCGGCTGCGAGCAGCGCTGGCTCGATGAGGTGCTGCCGCTGGCGAGCAGGCATAGCATCGAGCTGGATTTGCACGGCGTGGTGCGGATCGACGCCGCTGGCATCGCGGCCCTGATTCAGATCTACAAGGCGGCTCAGCAGGCGGGATATTCGTTCCACATCGTGAACGCGTCTCGACATGTGAAAGAAACGTTGCACATCGTAGGCCTGGATCGGCTTTGCGAGTCTCATAATGCGGTGAATTGACCTCGATCTAACACGATTCGCCTCTATTTTTACGATGAGACAAAACAGGGACCATGCAGTAACTCTCTGATGGTGAATCATGTTAGTCCGATTTATGGCGCAACGGCCTGGCGCGCGTTCCTGGCAATCGTAAATTTTATTGCTCGTCTGTGATGAACTTCACAGGCAACCGTTGTTGCCGAGCGGTAAAGCTACATCCGGTTTTGAGTCAACCGTGCGTCTGTCGCCTGTTTCGATGCCCTCGTGGACTCTTCGCCAGCTCGCCTTCGTGGGAGTGCGAAGAGCTCTCGAAGCCACCCGCAGCGGCTGCCGCCACGGCATCCCACACACGGAGGCTTTACCCATGACGCAGGGCGTGATGGAACTACAGTCCGTTCAGAAGACGGATGCGACGTCAACCACAACCAAGTACGTCTACTTCTTCGGCGGTGGCAAGGCCGACGGCAATGGGCGCATGAAAGACGTGTTGGGCGGCAAGGGCGCGGGGCTCGCCGAAATGACCAACGCGGGGCTGCCGGTCCCTCCCGGCTTCACCATTCAGACCGAGGCTTGTCGCGAGTACATGCGCGGCGCCGTGAGTCCGCAGATCGACGTCGAGATGCATGCGGCGCTCGAACACCTTGAGCACATGCAGGGGCAGAAGCTCGGCACCGGAGAAAATCCTCTGCTGGTCTCGGTCCGTTCCGGCGCAAAGTTTTCGATGCCGGGCATGATGGACACGATTTTGAACCTCGGCCTGAACGATCAGGCTGTGGAAGCACTTGCCCGGCGCAGCAATAATCCTCGCTTTGCCTACGACTCCTATCGCCGCCTGATCCAGATGTTCGGCGACGTGGTGCTCGAGATTCCGAAGAAAAAATTCGAAGCGATCTTCGACGCGGCCAAGGCGCGCGAGGGGGTGAAGTTCGACTACGAACTCGTTCCCGACGCGCTCAAAAAGATCATCGTCGAGTACAAGAAGCTGGTGCGCAAGGAGACGGGCAAGGACTTTCCGCAGGGCCCGCTTGACCAGCTTGTGCAGGCGCGCAATGCCGTTTTCCGCAGTTGGAACAATGATCGCGCCAAGACCTATCGCCGCATCAATCACATCGACGACTGGCTCGGCACCGCGGTCAACGTGCAGGCCATGGTCTTCGGCAATCTCGGCGAAAACTCCGGCACCGGCGTCGGCTTCACGCGCAATCCGGCCACCGGCGAGCATGTCTTCTTCGGCGAGTATCTGATGAACGCGCAGGGCGAAGACGTGGTCTCGGGCGTGCGCACGCCGCTGTCCATCAGCGAGCTTGAGCGCGCCATGCCCAAGGTCTACGAGCATCTGCGCGACATCACGCGCAAGATGGAAAAACACTATCGCGACATGCAGGACTTCGAGTTCACCATTCAGGATGGCAAGCTCTACATGCTGCAGACGCGCAACGGCAAACGCACCGGCCTGGCCGCCGTGCGCATCGCCATCGACATGGTGCGCGAGGGGCTCATCACGCAAGAAGAAGCGATCTTCCGCGTCGAACCCAACCAGCTCTATGACTTCCTGGTGCCGCGTCTCGTCGAAAAGGGCGAGAAGGTCGAGGTGCTGGCCACCGGGCTTCCTGCTTCGCCCGGCGCGGCCGTCGGCCAGATCGTCTTCTCGGCCGAGGATGCGGTCAAGTTCCACACCAACGGCGCCTATCGCACCATCATTCTGGTGCGCGGCGAAACCACGCCGGAGGACATCGCGGGCATGGAAGTCGCGGCGGGCATTCTCACCTCGCGCGGCGGCATGACCTCGCATGCGGCCGTCGTCACGCGCGGCATGGGCAAGTGCTGCGTCGCCGGCGCGGGCGATTGCCTCGTCGACGAGGCGCGCAAGGAACTGCGCGTCAAAGGCAGGGTCTTCCATCAGGGAGACTGGATCTCGCTCGACGGCACCACCGGCCGCGTCATCTCTGGCCAGCTCAAGACGCTGCCCGCCCAGCCCGACGATCCGGATCTGGTCCGGTTCATGAGCTGGGTCGACCCGGTTCGCCGGCTCAAGATCCGCGCCAACGCCGACATTCCGCGCGACGCCAAGCAGGCTCGCCTGTTCGGCGCCGAGGGTATCGGACTCTGCCGCACCGAGCACATGTTCTTTGCCGAAGACCGCATCGAACACATGCGCACGATGATTCTCGCCACCAATGAGAAGGATCGTCGTGAGGCGCTCAAGAAGCTGCTCCCGATGCAGCGCTCCGACTTCGCCGGGCTCTTCAAATCGATGGACGGACTCTCGGTGACGATCCGCCTGCTCGATCCGCCGCTGCACGA
>DBTV01000010.1:13031-15325 GCA_002307235.1 Acidobacteriaceae bacterium UBA1307 | reverse complement strand
CCGCCGCTGCACGAGTTCCTGCCCAAGCGCGAAGAACTGCTCGTCGAGATTCAGCACCTCGAAGACACCAAGCCGCGCTCGCCGCGCCTCAAGGAACTGCGGCCGCTGCTGGCCCGCGTCGAAGAGCTGCACGAGATGAATCCCATGCTCGGCCTGCGTGGTTGCCGGCTCGGCATCACCTTCCCGGAGATCACCGAGATGCAGGCCCGCGCCATCTTCGAGGCCGCCGTCTCGGTCAAATCGAAGGGCGGTGATCCGCACCCGGAGATCATGATTCCACTCATCGGCTCCATCGAGGAGATGCGCAACCAGGCCACCATCGTGCGCCGCGTCGCCGCCGAGGTCTTCAAGGAGAAGGCCGAGTCGGTCGACTACAAGGTGGGAACCATGATCGAGCTGCCGCGTGCCGCGCTCACTGCTGACCAGATCGCCGAGGAGGCCGAGTTCTTCAGCTTCGGCACCAACGATCTGACGCAGACCACCTTCGGCATCTCGCGCGACGACATCAACAACTTCCTGCCGTCGTATCTGAAGCACGGCATCTTCAAACAGGATCCCTTCGCCACCCTCGATCAGTCGGGCGTCGGACTCCTCGTGAAGATGGCCACGGCCAAGGGACGCAATACCCGCCAGGATCTGAAGGTGGGCATCTGCGGCGAGCATGGCGGCGACCCGGAGAGCGTCAAGTTCTGCCATCGCATCGGCCTGAACTACGTCTCCTGCTCGCCCTTCCGTCTGCTGACGGCGCGGCTGGCCGCGGCGCAGGCAGCCATCGAAGAACGCAACGGCTCCATGGGAACCGGCAACAAATAACCCTCCTTTGGAGGCGAAACACAGAAGGGGCGCGGCTCAATGAGTCGCGCCCCTTCTGTGTGAATACAATGTTAAGTTATGTGATGCAGTTCCCGGGGCAAAACGCCCAGTGTTGTGGAACAGGGCAGGGGGTGAGTGACAGTAAGTTGTTTTTCGTAAGGAATTATAGGAGTTAGAAAGTCTATTTGCATATCAGGTAAGATCTTCCCCTCCATATGTCGATGTAGTAAATAGCCGCTTCCGAAATATTTTCTGCCGTATTGGCCGAAATCGCGGATTCTTTTGTACAAATTTGTGAGGGATCAATGCAAATGCTCAGGGATATGAGCGTCCGGGGTAAGCTCGTTTTTGCCTTCGGTGTTACTTGCCTTTTTTCTGTACTTATTGCCATTTTGGCCGCGTTCATGTTGACCAGCGTCAGCAATGCCACGCTGGAACTGAACGACAAGTGGTTGCCTGGCATTCGAACCATGGATGGCATGCATAGCCAGCATTCCACCATTCGTCGCTACATGCTGGGATACATGCTGTGCGATGATGCTCCGTGTCGTCAGCGCTACAAGGAAAAGATGACCAGCGCGCGCCAGTTGCTGGACGATGGTTTTTCTCAGTTCGTCGCACAGTATGCGACCACGCAGGAAGAAAAGGACAAGCTCAACTACCTTAGCGGGCTTGTGCAGCGTGACAACGCTGTAATCGATCAGATCGTTCACAGTATTGATAGCAGCCAGAAAGATGCCGCCGTCAAGCTGGCCCTCTCCGATAGTCGCGATGCCTACGAGGCTGCCTACAGGACTGGCGACGCGGTGATCGTCGACTACAACAACGGTGCCAAGAGGGCGACCGATCATGCTATCGCCGTGGCCCGCACATCGAAGATCGTGATTCTGATCTGCGCGCTGGTGATTCTCGGACTCAGTTTTGCAGCAACAGCGCTGCTGACCCAACTGATTGCGACGCCGTTGGCCGAGGCTGCGGCCATGCTGCACCGCGTCGCGGATAAGGATCTTTCCAAAACCATCGAGATTCAATCGAAGGATGAGCTCGGCCAACTGGGCCACTCGCTCAATACCACAATCCATTCCTTCCGCGCGGTGATTCGTGCGCTGACGCAAAGCTCCGAGGTGCTCAGTCGGGATACGACGGAGATGACCGCCTCGGCCACGCAGGCCGCCGGTAATGCGCACACGCAGTCGGCAAGGATCAACCAGATTGCCGCCGCCGCGCAGGAGATGACGGCGACCATCGGCGAGATCAGCCACAACGTTGAAGCCGCTGCCTCGGCCAGCCTGCAGTCGGCCGATACGGCCGAGAATGGTGGCAAGGTAATGAAGTCGGCCGCCGATACCATGCAGCATATCGCCGAGTCTAGTCACAGCATTGCCGCCAAGATGTCAGCACTGGAGAAGCATGCCGTCGAGATTGGCAGCGTGATTACCGTGATTCAGGAGATCAGCGAACAGACCAACCTGCTGGCGCTG
>DBTV01000010.1:380-12790 GCA_002307235.1 Acidobacteriaceae bacterium UBA1307 | reverse complement strand
AGACCAACCTGCTGGCGCTGAACGCTGCCATTGAGGCCGCGCGCGCCGGTGAGCATGGTCGTGGCTTTGCCGTGGTTGCCGGGGAGGTTCGCCGGCTGGCCGAGCGCACCAACAGCGCCACCGAAGAGATTGCCGGAACCATTCGCACCATTCAGCAGGAGACGCGCTCCACATTGGAGGTCGTGCAGAACAATCGCGAATCGGTGGAAAGCGGCCAGTCGGAAACGGAAAAGGCCTATCACAATCTGAGCGAGATCATCTCTGCGTCCAAGCTGGTGGACCAGCAGATTCATCTGATTGCGACGGCGACGACGGAACAGACCTCGGCCTCGCGCGAGATTGCCGCGTCGGCGGGAGAAATCTCGCACCTCTCGACCGAGAGCGCCCTGGGGGCCGAAGGCATCTCGGCCAGGCTCAAGGAACTGGCGCATCTGGCGCACGATCTGGACAAGACCATCAACGAATTCAGGCTTGCCTGATCGTTGCGGGATCAATGGAAAGAGAGTTTTTCCGTTGATCCCACCGCGCTATTTTTCCTCTGCCGCGTAGTAGCCCTCACGCGTTTCCACGGTGAGCCCGTCCTTGACGGCCTTCAGCGCAATCTTGTGGAACTGGCCGTCGCGGTCGTCCCTGTCGGGCGCGAAGCTCACCAGAAATTGAGCGCGCAGCTCGTCGGCAATCTGCTTGTATACCTCTTCAAGATTCTCAGTTTTTTTGGCCTCGAAGCAGCGCCCGCCGGTGCGCGTGGCGATCTTTTCGAGAATCTTCTTTCCGTCGATCTTCACGTCCTTGTCGCTGCCGCCGCCGCGCCCGCCGCCGCTGGGGGAACCACTGCCGCCGCCTGTCGGCCAGTTGCCGCCGATGCCGGGAATGCCGCTGCGTCCGCCGCCCTGTCCACCGCCGAGCCCGGGGATGCTGTGTTTGCTGCCGCTTTTTTCTTCCTCGCCCTTGAAGTAGATGGCGTAGATCGCAAGCCCTGCGCGGTCGGCCGCGTCAATCGCGTCGTTCAGCGTCTCCTTGCTGGAGCGGTCGACGCCATTCGAAAAGACAACGAGCGCCTTGCGTCCCGACTGCGACTTCATCAACTCGTCCGAGGCCAGAAAAATCGCGTCGTACAACTGCGAACTGCTACCACTTGCGCCCGGCCCCTTGCCGCCGCCCGGTCCGCCGCTGGGCGGACCACCGCGCTCACTGTCGCCATGATTGCCGCGATCATTGTCAGCGTCGCGGTTGGCCTCGTGCGTGCTGCGCGACGGTCGCGTTTGCTCCATGGTGTCGAGCTCGCGGGTCAGCTTGGCGCGCGCACTCGTGAAGTCCTCGAGCAGCTCAACCTCGCGGTCAAAGTGGATCAGAAAAATCTGGTCGCGCGTTTGGGCCGCATCCTCGGGCAGCAGCAGATCGACGAACTTGGTGGCAGCCTTGCGTTCGCTCTCAAGCGCATGCGTCATCGCCGATCCGGTATCGACGAGCAGCCCCAGCCGCGTCGGTTGCGAGGATTGGGGCGCGAGGCTCAGAATCGTCTGCGGCCGCCCATCCATCGTGAGCGTCAGCTCATTCGCCTTCAGATCCTTCACCGGCGCACCGTGCTTGTCGCGCACGGTCGCCGTCAGCAGAACGGTGCGGCCCGGATCGACCGGCTTCGGTGGCGCGGGCGTCTGTGCCGCCAGAGCGGCACCAAGCAAAAACACTGCGGAACGAGAAAAAACACAGATCGGGTTCAAGGCTTGCCCCCTCGTTTTGTTAGACGCGCCATCATGGCACATTGCTACAGAAATGAGGTCAGCGAGGGGCCCTGTCTCCGTCGAGGTTTTGAAAGGGCGCGACTTCAGTCGTGCCGCAAAGAGAACAAAAATCAACGAGGGCTTTAGCCTCTGAGGTGATTCCACTTTCTCACGATCAACATCACCGCAGGGCCTAAAGGCCACTTTATTTTTTCGCGTTTACGGCCTGACTGAAGTCAGGCCCTGACACAAAACTTTCACCGCAGAGTTCCTCGTCGTGTGTGAATACCTCCTTCTTCAAAACCAAACAGATCGCGCAGAACAAACCCCTCCCGACAGTCATTGCCGTCGGGAGGGGTTTGTTTGTGCGCGAGACCGCCGCCGTTTACGGCAGCTTATAGCTCTTCACCGCAATCGCGGTTGGTGTTTTGCCGGCGGGCAGCACGGTGAAGATCGAGCGGGTTGCGGTGCGGATCACGGCCACATCATTCGAGCGCTGGTCGGTGACAAACAGCAGATGTCCGGCATTCGAGAAGGCCATCGCCGAGGGGCTGTCGCCCACATGCACCGAGCCCTGTCGCTTGCCGTCGTCAATCGAGTAGACCGTCACGTACTGCGAGTTGCCGTTGGCCACGTAGATGCGGCTGTTGTCGGCGGAAACAATGCTGCGCACCGGCCCGTCGCCGATGGTGAAGGTGTCGCCCACCTCATCGGTCGAGTTATAAATCTCCGAGACGGTATTGGCCTGCTGGTTCGAGGAAAAGATTTCGCCGCCATCGGGTTTGAGCGCCAGATGCACCGGCGCATGGCCCACGTCGAGCAGCGATTCCAGCCGGTCCGGTTGCGCCGGGGTGGCCGAAGACTGCGCCGTAGCCGGGTGCGCGGCCCGGGCCAGCGCGATGGCCATCACCTGGTGGCCGCCCGAGCAGGCCACGAAGGCCTTGCTCGCATCATGCAAAATCACGACGTCGCCCGCTCCCGGGCAACCGGCAAAGCTGGCGCGCAGATGCTTGCTGGTTGCATCGATTACGCTCACCGAGTTGCCGCCGCGGTTGGCGACGACGATCGTTTTGCCGTCGGAGGCGATGCGCGCCGCAGAGGGCTGCTCGCCCGCGCCGATCCGCGCCGTCTCCTGCCGATGCACAAGGTCGATCACCGAAACCGTATTCGAGCCGGCGTTGGCAATGTAGGCCGTCGCACCGTCGGGTGCCACGTCGAGCGACACCGGTTGGCGGTCAAGCGGAATCAGCGCGGCCACGGCGTTCTTCACCGTGTCGAGCACCGCCAGCGAGCCCGCGCTTTTGCCGTCGCCGGTGTTCAGCACGTAGACCTCATCGCGGGTCGGCGAGGCGACCACGGCGGTCGGGTTCACGCCCACGGCCAACTCGCGGTCCAGCCGCACATTCACCACGTCGTAGATGCTGACCGTGCCGCTGCCTGCGTTGGCCACATAGGCGAACTCGCGGTCGTTGGCTGCGTACTGAGGGAAGTCGTGGGGGCGGCATCCGCAGAGGGTAAGGGCCAGCAGGCCACAGAATAAAAGCTTCGGGTTCTTCAGGATCGCGCCGTTTTTCAAGGGTAATTTCCTACAAAAATCATACATGCCCGGCGTACTGCGTGCCGAGCGAGGAAAAACAGGCGCGAAAGGGGGAGGGCTTCAAGTGAAAAGACCGGGGGCGCATCAGGGCGCTCTCTCCGACCTCGGAATGTTGATGACAACGCAGTCTGGGGAAGCCGCGTTTTATTTCTCTTCGTCGGGATGGGAAGACACATTGCTGGCCACGATGGCCGGCAGAATGAGAATACCGACAAAGGCGAGGGCAATCAGCAGATCGTGCATGGAAAACTCCTTGAGGACGGCGGCGCATCTTCCGTGCCGTGTTGCCTGCATCTCGATCATCAGGCAAAGACGCAGAATGGGGAATCCCACGAAAGACAGTGTCCCGTTTTTGGACAGTGTTAGGCCATATCCCACGAATGGGTGATTGTGCATCGTAAAATTTGTGCGCCAAACTGGCGGGCGGGCTGTATCCTGCTGCCAAGCCAAAAGGTTCATCAGGGAGGTCTTGCGTGCGCGAGCGGGGACTGCTGCGGGGTGTTTCGGGAAAACTGTGGGCCGTACTCAAACATCTGGCCCAGGCCGGACCGGAGCGCCAAGTCGCCAAGCACTGGCTGCTGAAGCCGGCCGGAGCCATGAATCGCGGCTTCCGCGCCGACAACCAGATCCACTTCAGCTCGTACGAGAACTATCAGCGCATCGACGTTCAGGGGCAGAGCTTTTTATGGCCGAAGAGCTTTCCGCGCGAATTTGCCCTGAATATTCTGGCCGAACTCTTCGTGGCCGACCATCCGCACCAGTATCTTTGTGGAGCCACTCCGCTGGCCGCCGACGATGTGGTGCTCGACATTGGCGCCTGCGAGGGCTCCTTTGCCGCCTATGTCGCCGCGCGTTGTCGCGAGGTGGTCTGCGTTGAGCCCTCGCCCGCCATGTGCGCGCTGATTCCCCGGCTCTTTGCGCTGCGCCAGTTGCCTGCGCCGCGCGTGCTGCAGTGCCTGCTGGGGGCAGGCTCCGGGCTCGCTCATTTTTATGACGATGCCAGCAACCCGGCGGCGAGCCGGATTGTCGATCACGCCAGCGACGGGGCCTATCCGGTGCCGGTCCGCACCCTCGATGAGGTGGCCGAGGCCCTTGAGCGCAAGCCGACCTTCATCAAGTGCGATGCCGAGGGAGCCGAGCCGATGATCTTTGCCGGGGGCGCGCGCTTCCTGCGTCGGCACCATCCACGGCTGGCCATCACCACCTATCACAACGATGGCGACTACCGCGCGATGTTCGACCTGCTGCGCTCCTTCGACTATCAGGTCGAGGGCAAGGGCCTGCTCTACTCCCCCGAGCGCTCCACGCTGCGCGTGCAGATGATCCATGCCTGGGCATGACTCGGTCTTGCACGGTGCGTTGCCATGACGGTGACGGAAAATCCATTCAGATAGCGGAGATAGCGAGGAAGCAGAGGAGGCTGTGAGAGGCAGAGGCCCGCAGAAGAATGCAGGAAAAAACGGAGGGAGGCGGGGGTTTTAACCCCCGCATAAGACCGGCAGAATTCATCGGGGCTTTAGCCCCGGAGGAGATCTCCAGCCTAACGGCGGCGCCCGGCGCGCTTCTGCGCCCGCCAGCGCAGGCCCAGCCAGCCCACGTAGCTCAGTTGAATGATCCAGGTGATCGCGTAGGCCGCGACCGTGAAGTGGTGATCGATCTGTGCAACGGAATCCATAGGTTTTCCTCGTCTTCGGATGGCAGTGGTGCAATTAGGCGTTCAGCGCGGCCTCGGCCTCGCCTTCGGCAATCTTCTGCTGGCGGCGTTCGACCAGGAAGCGCACGATGAGAATCAGCACGCCCCAGGCCATCCAGGCCAGCACATTCCAGCCAAAAACATGCAGCATCGCCGGGTCAAGGCCCGAGTCCTGCCCGCCGCCAAAGACCGGCGAAGGATGCTGCGTGCGCCACCAGCGGTTCGACATGTAGACGATCGGCACGTCGAGCGCGCCGAAGATGCCGAGCACGGCGGCCAGCGTCTGCACCTGTGGCCCGGCCGCGAAGCGCCGCAGCAGCAGGTAGCTGACGTAGATCAGCCACAGCACCAGCGTCGTCGTCAGCCGCGCATCCCAGGTCCACCAGATGCCCCAGGCGCGGCGACCCCACATGGGCCCGGTAATCAGCACCACGGTGCAAAAGATGATGCCCACCTCGGCACCGGCCAGCGCCAGTGCGTCGGCGATCTGCGCCCACTCCGGCCGCGAACTGCGGAAGCTCAGAAACCCAATCGAGCCGACCAGCGAGATGGCGAAGAAAAGAAACGCGACCATCGCCGAGGGTACGTGATAGTAGAAGATGCGCTGAATCTCGTGCATCGTCTGCTCGTCGGGTGCGACATAGATCGCCTGGTAAAAGCCCCAGATCATGAGCAATACCGTGAGGCTGGCATAAAGGATAAAGAAGATTTTTTTCATCGGGGAATCCTGGACAAACGTAACTAGTGTACGACGGGGAAGAACGGTTTTGGAGCGCCGGACTCAGGAAAGGAAAGGATTTTCGATGCGCAATCCGCCGAAGCGGCGATAAATGAGGAGAGTCGACTACACGCAAATGTCCCTGAGATCTTCAATAGAAAAAGCCCCGGGGAGTCACCCCGGAGCTTTTTCTGTTTACTCATCACGTCAGTAGGTGACGCCGCCTGATATATGCGAAGCATAGCGCAGTCGATGTTTCGTGTCAAGCAGAACTCCATGTGCCGGTCACAGGCTGGCGGAGGGCAGGAGAATTGAGCTCCCAGAGCTGACTAGGCCCTGCGACCGATTATCAGGCGGCGTCCAGTACCTACTGGAGATACCCTCCAAACGCAGATGCCTGACTTGCGGGCCAGTCTAGCACATCTTTTTTCTCAAAGCACGCTATTCCGCCTGAAACACCACGTCGAACAGCAGCAGGCTCACGGTGGTGAAGATGATGTCGTAGCCGGCCAGCAGCTTGATCCACAGCGTCGGATCGCTCTCCCCGGTCAGAATCGAGGTCGTGGCCTGCACCATGGCCAGCAGCGCGGGCATGAAGATCGGAAACAGGATTAGCGGCAGCAGCAGTTCGCGGTTGCGGCTGCGCAACGACAGCGCCGCGAAAAAAGTGCCGTTGGCCACCAGAGCCCAGGTTCCGAGCGGCAGCACCAACGCCAGCAGCCAGCCGTTGCCGAGCACCTGCAGGTTATAAAAAATCAGAAAAACCGGGGCCAGCAGCACCTGCACAATCGAAACAAAGAGGAAATTCGCCAGCACCTTGGCCAGAAACAGCGCCGAACCCTCAGTCGGGGCCATGCGTTGCGCGTCCAGCACCTGATGGCGAATCTCGCGCGCCCAGGCCTGATTCAGCACGGAAACCGAGGCGAACAGCGTTGCCACGCAGAGCACGCCGCCGGCGATTTCGCGCGCAAAAGCGCCCTGCGGATCGAAGGCCAGCGAGAAGAGCACAACCACCAGCAAAGCAAAGAAAAGCATGGAGTTGACGGCCTCGCGCGAGCGCCACTCGATGCGCAGATCCTTGGCGAGATGGATCCAGAATACGGGCTTCATTGCGACTTCCGGGCTCCGTGGCTCTTTGCGGCCGCGGCGTTGTAAGCGTAAGGGGATTCAGGTTCAGCAGGTTGCGGGTCTTTGACGAGGTCCGCGGTCTGTGCCGCGGCGGCACGCAGATAATCGTCGGGGGCCAGCAGCAGTTGCACGCCGCGCGCTCCGGCAGAAACCGCGATCTTGTTGAAAAGAATGATGGTTTCGTCGACAAAGACGGGGAAATTCTTCTTTGCGCCGAAGACCGTCACGCCGCCCCGGACGTAGCCGGTGAGCGGCTGAACCTCTTTGAGGTGAACCATTTCCACGCTGCGCACTCCGGCCGCCCGGGCCAGCTTCTTGAAGTCGATTTCGGCGTCGCCAGGAATGACGGCAAACAGATACTCGCTGGGGCCGCTGGTGGCGACAAGTGTTTTAAAAACCTGCTCGGGCGGCAGGCCGATCTTTTGGGCGACGTTGACCGCCGACAGGTCGTCGAGATCCACCTCATAGGTGCCGAGTTCGAAGCCGATGCCGAGATTTTCCAGAAAACGCGCGCCGTTGGTCTTCATGCCAAAGAACTTCCTCGTTCCCAGCTTGCCACGCGACCGGCATGCAGGGTCAACACCTCGTCGGCAATCGGCGCGGCCAGCTCGCGCTGGTGGGTGGTCAGCACGATGGTGCGGTTGGACTGGCGGAAGCCGGCCAGCAGCGCCACCATCTGCCGCGCGCTGTCCACGTCCATATTCGAAAACGGCTCGTCGAGCAGCAGCAGATCCGGGTTCGGCAGCAGCACACGGGCGAGGGAAACCCGCTGGCGCATGCCCTGCGAGTACTGTCCGAAGAGCCGCGTCAGCGCGGGATCGAGGCCGACCTGGCGCAGCGCCTCGGCCGGTTTCAGACAGGCGCGCCCCGGGTAAAGCTCTGCAAAATAAGCCAGATTCTCCTGCGCCGTCAGCTCGTCGTAGAGCATCGGCGCGTGGCTCATGTAGCCGATGCGCTCGCGCGCCTCGTGCGGCGGCTGAGCGTCGAAGACGGTGACCTTGCCGTGGCTCGGGCGCAAGAGACCAGCCAGAATCCGCAGCAGGGTCGACTTGCCGGCACCATTTTCGCCAAGCAGCACGTAGCAGCGGCCGGGCAAAAACTCGCCCGAGACCTGCCGAAGCGCGGCGAAGCTGCCGAAGAGCTTCGAGACCTGTTCGAGCCGGACGCAACTGTGCCCGGCGATCGAAGTTATGTCCTGTTCGGTCATGAACTTATCGAGCGGGCTGCGTGGCCAGCGCGGTCTGCTTTGGCCCCGGCTGTGTTTGTCCGGGCTGCGTGGGCGCGTATTTGCTGGCGCACTTGGCCTGCAGAATGGTCGCGTGGAAGACGCCGTCCTTGCCGTAGGTGCCCTCGGCCAACGCCTGCGCGTCGTCCTTGAAGGTGTCCGGCGGCGGCTCGGAGCCCTTGTACTCGACCTTGAGCTGACGGCCCTGCGCGGCCTGCGCCGTGTGGCTCTCGAACTCGTTGATCACAAAGGTGACGTGCGGGCCAGAGCGCTCAATGGAGCCGGGGACCACGAAGCCGTCCACGCGCAGATGGTTGTGGTAGGCCTTGTCGCCCATCGTGGCCAGTTCGGGGATGGTGACGTAATAGCTTTTGCCCGCTCCGTAACCGGAGTAGGCAAGCCAGGCGATGGTGCCTAGAATCACGATCACGGCACCGCCGATGCGAAGCTGGTTCGGGGAAAGCTTCATCTCAGTTTTTTACCATACGGGACGTTGCCCCAAGGGTCAATCGAAGAATTTCCGCAGGGAACAAGAAAGGGGAAGGTCGTGTTGCAAGGGGCTCTTGAAAAACGAGTTACAGCCCGTTGCCGCGCGTGTGCGTCCGCTGCAGGGTGGCCGCAATCGCGGGCAGAAGAATCATGACGACGTAGAGGATACCGAAAATGAAGTCAAGCATGGAACCCTCCCTCTAAAATCACCGTGCGCTTTTCGCGAGGTCCGGGAAGCTCTGCGGGACGACAACTCATTTTACGGCTTTTGGAGGAAGACGGATGTAAATTTTCCGTCTGTCCCGGTCGAGAAGGTGCCTTTCTCGTGGTGGAGCGGTGACCTCTTGGAGAGGAGAGGCCGGTACCTTGTTCGACGAGGACAGACGCGATCAACGGGTTGTGAGGTCGTGCTTCGGGTTTTCTAGTAAACCGCAGTCCAACGGAGCGGACGGTCACTGCGGAAGCGGGTACGCAGGTTCTAATTTTCCCTGCCAATCATGGATAAAGGTTATTCCCGGTAAGAAAAATAAAGTGACCACAGTGTATGCCGAAAACGGTGCGCGCTGCGCGAAAAATACGATGATTTTTGATGTTTCCGCAGGGTGAAAATTGCCGCGACCTGCTCCGCGTTCTGGTGGAATCACGCGGTCAAAGCAGGAGGAAAAATCAGTGCGCGGTTTCGAGGCTGTGCGCGGCGCGGTTGAGGGCCAGGGCGAGCCGGTCGATCTGCTGGCTGGCCTGTGCGAGGTCGCGCGCTTCGAGGGCCTCGTTGATGCCGGGCAGCATCAGGGCCGCGTAGCCGGTGGTCTGGCCGGGGGCAAAGATCAGGTGGCGATACCAGGGGCGGCCGGGAAGTCCCTCGGGGGCGAGCAGTGCCGCTTCGGCCTCGCGCAGGGCTCCGTTGATCTGGCGCCGGCGGGCGGGGGCGGCGGGCGGCATCTGTTGCAGGGCGCGCAGGGCGCGGGCGGCGGAGTAGAAGCGGAGGGCGGCGTCGCGGGCGCGGGCAAAGTCGAGCGTACGGAGCCTGGCGTCGTCGGCGCGGGCGCGGGCAGCCTCGAGCGCGACCAGAATCTCGTGTGCGTAGCTGGCGTCGTCGTAGGGCAGAATGGCCGCGCCGTCCATGCGCAGAATCTCGAGGCCGAAGACCTGTGCCATCTGGCGCAGGTAGGCAAAGTGCGGATCGGCGTTCTGCGTGTACCAGTCGTAGTTGTCGAAGATGGAGTGGTAAACGCCGTAGGCGCCCTCGGAGCTGATGTCGGCTGAAGGCACGCCGGCATGGGCGAAGAAGGGCGTGTAGTCGGAACCGGCACCGAGGGCGGTGATGCGGACCTCGGCGGCGCCGGGGGCGCGCAGTTCGCTGCCGGCCTGCTCGACGCGCCACTGCTGGTAGACGGTGCCGCCCTGGGGGCTGGGCACCTGGCGGGCAATGTCGCGGAGAAACTGTTTGAGCGAGGGCGCGGCGGCGGCGGAAAAGTTCGGGCCCGAGACGGCCACATCCATGTTGAAGTAGGCAACGGCGTGGGCGACGAGGTCGGGATGATCTTCGACCCACTCGGTCGAGCCGATCAGCCCCTGCTCCTCGGCGTCCCAGCTACAGAGCATGAGGGAGCGGCGCGGTCGCCAGCCCTGGTGCACGAGTGTGCCGAGCCCGCGGACGGCCTCCAGCATGGCGGCCGTGCCCGAAACCGGATCGGCGGCGCCATAGCTCCAGGCGTCGCGGTGGTTTCCGGCGATGATCCACTCGTCGGGAGCCTCGGCGCCACGCAGGCTGCCGACGACGTTCCAGATGATGCGCCGCTGGTAGTTTTGCCGCGAGCGCAGGTGGATGCGGACGCCGCCCGCGAGCCGGTAGCGGGTGTCGATGCCGCCCTGCCAGTCCTCGGGCGCAATGGGGCCGGTCAGCGCCTTGAGCAGAGGCGCGGCGTCATGGGCGCTGAGCGGCAGCACCACGATGCCGGGTTGCCCGCCGTTTGTGCCGGTAAAGTTGCGGATGCGCGCGGTGTCGGGCAGTGTCGGCGTCGAGGCCACGCCGGGCGTCTCCGGGTCGCCGGGGTAGCGAAACAGATATTGCACCGAGCCGCTCTGCACGGCGGCATCGGGCCGCCAGGGGCCGTAGGGCCAGGTTTCGCCGCGCCCCGCCCCGTCGTCGGTCGGGTCGGAGTAGAGCACGACCCCGGCCGCGCCGCGCTGCTCGGCCAGATAGACCTTTGCGCCGCGAAAGTTCGCGCCGTAGCGGCAGAGCACGATTTTGCCGCGCAGATCGATGTGCGCCTCGGCCAGCGCGTCGAAGTCCTCCTTGCGGCCGTAGTTGGCATAGACCAGTTCGCCCGAGACCTCGCCCGAGGCCGACGAACCATTGAAGGGCATGGGGATGCGCGGGTCGCCGGGCGGCAGCGTGTCGAGCAGATGCTCGTGGGTGGGCCCGCTCATCAGCGGGCGGCCCTTCGCGTCCCAGGCCTCGACGCGCTCTTCGACGGGTTCGTTGAGCAGCACGCGATAGGGCACAATCTCGGTTTCAAGCCCGGCTGCGCGGAACTGACGGGCAACGTAGTCGGCGGTTTTGCGATCTTCGGGGCTGCCGGCTACGTGCGGCGCGGAGGTGAGCACGCGCATGTGCGCTCCTGCGCGGGCGGCCTCGGGCAGAGCCAGAAACTTCTCTTCGAGGCGCAGCTCGCGGGCAAGGTCCGTGTAGCCAAAGCTGGCCGTGGGCGCGGATGGCGCAGGCGGCGTGACCTGCAGGTTGCGCGCGCCCGGAAGCAGGGCGAAGGGCAACAGCAGCAGAATGTCGACGCGCGCGGACATTTCTTTCCTCCCTGGTTGCACATCGTACGGAAAAATCGGTGCGCACAAACCGTAGAGCATTCTCGTGACCGGAACCGGGACACGCTGTGACGCAGACTACAGCGGTTTTTAGTTTGCGGGCAAGGGGTCAGGGAGGGTTAGAAGAATTTTTTATGGAACAGCGAACGGTAAATCCCGTGCGATGAACGGCGAAAAGTTGGGCCGGAAGAGAGTACCGTGGTGCGCGGGCCTGTTTTGTAGGGCGCGGCAATAAAAAGCGAATGGTATTCTAGCGCAGTTGGAAGTTTGCGAATTTGCTATGCCGCGACCAGCGCGTTGCGGCGGGAGGTAAGAAGGTATGGCGAGTACGTCGCTTGAAGCAACCGGGTTGGCCTATAAGGTCGCCGATATGTCGCTGGCCGACTGGGGCCGCAAGGAACTCGACGTGGCCGAGCAGGAGATGCCGGGCCTGATGGCCATCCGCCACAAGTACGCCACGGCCAAGCCGCTGGCCGGCGTGCGCATCACCGGTTCGCTGCACATGACGATTCAGACGGCCGTGCTGATCGAGACGCTGGTCTCGCTCGGCGCCGAGGTTCGCTGGGCAAGCTGCAACATCTTTTCGACGCAGGACCACGCCGCCGCCGCCATTGCCGCCACCGGCGTTCCCGTCTTCGCGTGGAAGGGTGAATCGCTTGAAGAATACTGGTGGTGCACCTTCCAGGCGCTCAGCCACAAGGGCGGTCTGGGGCCGCAGCTGATCGTTGACGATGGCGGCGATGCAACGCTGCTGATCCACAAAGGCTATGAGCTTGAGAACGGCGACGGCTGGGTGAACGCGCCCGCCGACAATCATGAAGAGGCCGTCGTCAAGGATCTGCTGAAGAAGGTGCATGCCGAAGATCCGCAGCACTGGCACAAGGTGGTCAAGGACTGGCGCGGCGTCAGCGAAGAGACGACGACCGGCGTGCATCGGCTCTACAAGATGATGGAGCAGGGCACGCTGCTGGTGCCGGCGATCAACGTCAACGACTCGGTGACCAAGTCGAAGTTCGACA
>DBTV01000010.1:0-124 GCA_002307235.1 Acidobacteriaceae bacterium UBA1307 | reverse complement strand
ACCAAGTCGAAGTTCGACAACCTCTACGGCTGTCGCGAATCGCTCGGCGACGGCATCAAGCGCGCCACCGATGTGATGGTGGCGGGCAAGGTGGCCGTAATCTGCGGCTACGGCGATGTGGGCA
>DBTV01000002.1 GCA_002307235.1 Acidobacteriaceae bacterium UBA1307 | reverse complement strand
GTTGCCGAACACTGCGACGGCTTCGCGATGTATGACTCGAAGATCACCGAGTGGAATGCCGCGAAGATGGGTCCCAAGCGAGATGTCGTCGGTGAACTTGCTGTTGCATCACGCAAACGAGGCTTGTACTTTGGCGCATCGTCGCATCGCGCCGAGCATTGGTGGTGGTACTATGGCGGAACAAAAATGGACTCCGATGTGCGTGATCCAAAATATGCAAGTCTGTATGGACCGGCCAGACCGCTTGCCCTGCCCGGCGATGACGACATCAAGGAGCCGAATCCTTCGCATCTCGAGCGCTGGCTCGCGCCGGATCAGGCGTTTCTCGATGATTGGCTGGCTCGTGCCGGAGAGATTGTCGATCAGTATCATCCGGACTTTCTCTATTTCGATTGGTGGATTGGCCAACCGGCCTTTCAACCTTATTTGAAACGCTTCGCAGCGTACTACTATAATACGGCTGCGCAACGGAATCAGCCTGTCGTACTTACTTATAAGCAGAACGACTTTCCTGAGAATGCAGCGGTACTTGACATTGAGCGCAGCAAGCTAGATACGACGCGGTTGCTTCCCTGGCAGACAGACACGTCGGTGAGCATTCACTCCTGGGGCTATGCGGACAACGATGAGTATCGCAGTGCCAAGTCATTGATCGGCGAACTCGTGGATGTGGTAAGCAAGAATGGCAATCTTCTTCTCAACGTGGGGCCCAGGGCGGACGGCACGATTCCCGCAGAGGCGCGCACAATTCTGCTCGAGATGGGAAAGTGGCTTTCGACGAATGGAGAGGCGATTTATGGGTCGCGACCGTGGCTTGTCTACGGTGAAGGTCCAACGGCAGGTTCTAAGACGGAGAAGAACTCCGACAAACAGGAATTTACGTCCAGGGATATTCGCTACACAGCGCACGGCAATGCGTTGTATGCCACCGTGCTCGATTGGCCAGCGGAAGGTGATCTGCGCTTGCATACGCTCTATGCGGGCAATCCATATCTGAGCGGTGAGGTTTGTTCGATTGAACTTTTAGGCGCGAGTGAGGCGCTGCAATGGGCGCAGAAGAAAGATGGCTTGTACGTACATCTTCCTCTAACTCATCCCAATGAGTCGGCCTTTACCTTCCGCATTCATGCGCAGGATAAGCTCACCGGCCATTGTGGCGCACCTGTTGCCGCACAGCAGTAGTGGTGGGGGCCCCGATGCGTGCATTGCGAAAATTAGCATATCTTTTGCTTGCCCTGTTCGTGGTGTCCTGCGGAGTTATGCAAGGAGCGCCGCGCATGGAACCACTTGATCCGGCGAGCGACTCGGCTGCGTTACAGAATCCTGCGCACTCACCTCTGCCGGAACAGTGGATCTGGACGGCCCGCGACGCGGCTGTGCTTCGCCCTGATCACGCGAAATTTAACTATCGAACGCGCCAAAAGAAGATCGATCCGCATGGTTTTCGCAAGGAATTTTTTGTTGAAAAGATTCCTCCGACGTCCACGCTCTATGTCGCCGGACCGCGTGCGGTCAAGGTGTATGTGAATGGTAGATTGGTGCTCGATGCCACAGCCGATCCGCAATCTCCGCTCGCGACGCACGTCTATCGTGTCGAGATGCATGCGGCGTTGCATGTGGGCAAGAATCTTCTGGCACTGGAACTCGTGCGTGGATTTGGCATTGTGACAGCGAGCGATGTGCCTGCCGTGCAGCAGTTGGCTTTTGGTGAGGCTCTGGCTGCAAAAATTGTTCCGGCGACTCCGGGGCGTGAAGCCGCTCCGCTTGTGATCTCGGATGCATCGTGGCGAAGCAGTACCGCTCTGGCCACAAACTGGCAGATGCCAGAATTCGATGATAGGCAATGGCAGCGCGCGCAATCGCTCGGAGGCATCGAAGAGCGCATTGAGTTTTATCAGTGGAATCTTGATGCGGGGCTCTATGATTGGCCGGGTTATGTGGGCATGTCGCCTGCATTGCGCACATATCGACTGTGGCCGACCGCGGTGACGCATGCGGATTCGGCTTTCTTCGCGCATGCGAGCGCATTAACCCGTTCCGACGTACATCCTCGTTTCGGTGTGAAGATTACACGTGGAGTTAGCACGCATCCATCGCTCCTGCTTGACTTCGGTCGTGAGGTTGCGGGTCGGATTCTCTTCGAGTCTGCATGCCACTGCGAAGCAAAGATTGAGGTCAGCTACGGTGAGTCAGAATCCGAGGCGCTTTCTGACGAGCAGTATCTTGGCAGAAATCTCGTGCGCGTGCCGGCCATGAGCATAGCGCGTGGGCCGAAGAGTGCTTTCCGCTATGCGGCTCTCAGATTTATTGACGGTGATCCCATAACTTCTTTTCGTAACATTCGTCTCGAGGGCATTGCCTATCCTGTCACATACAAGGGCGCCTTCGCATCCTCCGATCCATTGTTGAATCGTATTTGGGAGGTTGGCGCGCACACGGCGCATCTGTGCATGCAAGACGGTGTTTGGGATGCTCCGAAGCGTGATCGCGGTTGGTGGGCTGGCGACCTTGATGTTCTGGCTCCGGTCATAGGCAATGCCTTTGGCGATAGCTCTCTTCTTGATGAGACGCTGACACATCTGATTCCTGCGGCGGGCGAGCATGTCAACGGCATTCCCGGTTATACCGCGTTGTGGATCTCGGCATTGGCTGACCTCTATCAGCGCACCGGAGATCGACGGATTCTTGCGACCAAGCAGGATGCCTTGGTAGCGATGGTCGGCGCCATGGACATGGAATTCGATGCGAATGGAATGCTGGCGAACCAGCGTCATCGCTGGCTTTTTGTCGATTGGGCTCCAGACCTGTTTGCGTATACGCCTGAGGCTGTTGAAGGCACAGAGTTGGAGTTCGTGCGCGGTTATCGTGCCGCGGCCTGGCTTTTGCGTGAACTGGGCGATGAAGCGCAATTCACGCACGCCGCGCAACGCGCCGAGGTTGTCGCTGCGCACGCGCGCCAGCGTTATGCGGATGGGGTCTTCGGCCGCCGTTGGCAGTTGAATGCGATGGCTGTTCTCGCGGGCGTAGCTCCTGATGAGGACTATGGCGCAATCTGGTCGCGCGTGTTGCAGCAACCCGCCACGGAAGCAGAGCCGTCGCAGACCATCAGTCCATACTTCGGTGCGTATCTTCTGGACGCGATGGCGCGGATGGACCATCGCCACGAGGCTCTGGCGTGGATGCGTACATATTGGGGCGGCATGCTTGCGGAAGGCGCAACGAGTTTTTGGGAGGCTTATGATCTGCGTTGGCCGAAGACCGATCCGCATCGCTTTCTTCAGGCCGATGGTCGCACGGGATTTTTCGTCAGCATGGCGCATGGCTGGTCAACGGCTCCCACCGCGTGGTTGATCGAGCAGGTCCTTGGCATTCGTGCTACAGCGCCAGGATTTCGTCAGGCAACGATCCGACCGGATCTCGTCGATCTTGATTGGGCCAAGGGGCAGGCACCAACGCCGCAAGGCGTGATTGTCGTCTCTGCGAAAAAAAAGGCGCAGTTACAGATCAATCTCAGCTTGCCTCAAGGCATCGACGCGAAGCTCTCTGTTCCTGTGCGAAACCCGCATGCTGTGGTGCTTGTCAACGGCCACATCGTGGCGACGACGCTTGAGGAAAATGGCACACGCGCAACCATGCACCTGCGCGAAGCTGGCCTCTATCACATTACGAGTCGATAACAGACAAAGGATTGCAGCGATGAAGACGATGCGATGGATGGCGGCATTCTGCCTGGCGATGAGCCTTGGTTGTGCCCATGCGCAGAACAGCGGTTGGATCTTTGCTCCCGCTGGGGACGGCAATGCCTTGCCGGGAACACAGAAAGATCATCATGCCTCGACGCTGGTCGAACTGAAGAACGGCGATGTGCTTGCAGCGTGGTTTGGCGGCGTCAAAGAGGGCAATCCCGAACAGACGATCTATGGCGCACGTCTGCATCGTGGTCTCTGGAGCGCTCCGCAGGTACTTGCAAAAACAGAGAAGGTTGCATCCTGGAATCCCGTGCTCTTTCATACCAAGGATGGTCGTCTTTGGCTCTACTACAAAGTCGGCACCAAGCCGAGTACGTGGACGGGCGCGCGCAAGGTGTCAAGCGATGAAGGCCTGAGTTGGAGCGCGGAAGAGAAACTGCCCGATGGCATTCTTGGACCCATCAAGGATAAGCCGCTGGTGCTGAAGAATGGCACAATCGTGAGCGGTTCTTCTGTCGAAAACGGCAAGTGGGCCGTATGGATCGAGCGTTCAGTGGACTCGGGAAAAAGTTGGACGAAGTACGGTCCCATCACGATTCCGGAGAATCTCGATGTGCCCGATGCGGGTGCGATCGCGGCCAGTGCGCAGACCGCGCCTCCGCCCGCGCTGGCCAAAGAAAGCGTAACAACCAAGCTTTATCCGCCCGCGAAGACCACCGTCGGTATCATCCAGCCCGCGGTAGTGCAGTTAGGCGAGCACCATTTGCGTATTTATGCGCGGGGTCACACCAAGGCCGCCCGCATTGCCGTTGCTGACTCGTACGATGATGGCGTCACCTGGTCGCAGGCGCGCTATCTCGACCTTCCGAATCCAAATTCAGGCATTGATGCCGTGCGGCTCAAAGACGGTCGCGTCGTATTGATCTTCAATCATAGTTACAATACGCGTACGCCATTGAATCTTGCTGTCAGTGCGGAGGGTGAGCATTTTACGGCCTTCAAAACTCTGGAAGATGGGCCCGGGCAGTACTCGTATCCGGCCATTATTCAGGCGGCGAACGGCGATTTGTTGATGACATACTCCTGGCGTCGCCAAACAATCAAGTTTGTGCGTGTACCGCTCAGCGAAGTTCCGGCGAAGTAAAACGAAGGGATTGAAAAAATGAAACACAAAAATTGGACTGTGTGCTGTCTCAAGACAGTCGTTCTTTTGATTGCCTTGGCGTGGGTCGCGGTGGCTTCTGTGTGGGCCGAGCGCCTCTGCGATGTTCGAAACTACGGCGCGAAGGGTGATGGCGTCACGAAAGACACGCTCGCTCTTCAGAAAGCGATTGACGGCTGCGCGCAGCAAGGTGGCGGCGTTGTGCGGCTGGCCGGTGGAACCTTTCTCACCGCGCCGATTGAGTTGAAGAGTCGGATCACGCTCGAGGTTGCTGCTGATGCAACCTTGCTCGGAAGTCAGGATGTTGCCGATTATCCCGAGACGGTTGCGCTTCGAGAAAAAGCTCTGATGCCTTTGATTCGAGCTAACAACGCCGAGTCGATTACGATTCGTGGCGGTGGCGTGATCGACGGCGCGGGCAAGCCCTGGTGGGATGCTGTCTATAGCCGTCGCGCACCGACCAACTTTACCGCGGCAAGGCGGCCGCGCCTGGTTCTGCTCGACCATTGCAAGCACGTTTTGATCGAAAACATCACGCTGCAGAATTCGGCTTCGTGGCAACTGGTACCGTATTACTGCGACGATGTGACGGTGCGCAATGCCAGGATTCTGGCACCGGCGCGCTCGGCGAACACCGATGGCATCGATCCTTTCTCATCCACACATGTGACCATCTCTCATGTGCTGATCGATACGGGCGATGACAACATCGCGATCAAATCCGGCCAGCCCGGCTCCGATGGCCCTGATGCGCCGACGACGGATGTCACGATCGAGGACTGCGTCTTCCTGCACGGTCATGGCATGTCGATTGGCAGTGAGATTGCCGGTGGCGTGCAACGCGTCAAGGCGACGAAGATACGCTTCAAAGATACGACGCAAGGTGTTCGCGTCAAGTCCGGGCGTGATCGTGGCGGCGACATTGGCGATTTCGAGTTCTCCGATATTGTGATGGAGAACGTGAAACTACCAATCCAGATCACCGCATACTATCCGCGCATGCCGCAGAATGATACAGCGCAGCCCGTCACGCGCCTTACGCCGCGCTTTCACGACATCCGCATTCGCAATCTTACTGCGACCGGAGCACAGCAGGCTGCCTCGATCATCAGTATCCCCGAGAGTCCGCTCACGACCCTTGTGCTCGACAACGTGAAGATCGATGCGAAGCGGGGAATGCAGGTGGGCAATGCAACCATCGCCGCGCACAATCTTGAAGTGACGGCGGCGGAGGGAGAGACGTATACGCTGCTACCGAACGCGAAGATCGAGCGGAAGTAGAATGTGGGTAGGCGGCGTGGAAACACGCCGCTTCAAAGGAACCCCATGCGATCCAGAGTTGTTGCCTGTCTGTTGTCTCTGTTGTGTGCCTTAAGTGCTGGACACTCGCTTTTTGCCGAAGATACTTCTGTGGTGGCTTGCACGGTGCTCAGTGCTCACCTGACGGAAAAGGCCGCGCTGTCGGCGATCGCCCCGCCGGATACGCTCCGCTTGCAGGCGGCACTGGATGCCTGCGCGCCGGGCAAGGCCGTTGTGCTTCAGGCCGAGGGCGTGCGCGCCGCTTTTCTCGCGGCACCGTTGGTGATTCCGCGTGGCGTCACGTTGTTCGTCGATAAGTCGGTGACGCTCTACGCATCGCGTAATCCACGCGATTACGATCTGGCTCCGCACAGTTGCAGCGAAGTCGAGCATCCTTATGTCGAAGGCACGCAGCCAGCCTGCAAGCCGTTTCTGTTTTCGTATCAGGCGGCCTTCAGTGGTCTCGCGGGCGAGGGTGCAATCGATGGTCAGGGATCTGCATGGTGGACGCACAATCGGCAGCAGCGCATCACCGCGCCCGATCTCGTCTCGGATTATGAATCCCAGAGTTTCTCGGTTGTTGGCCTGCACCTGCGCAATGCGGCCCGCTGGCACTTGTCCATCTATAAAACTCCAGGGCCGCGTGTCAGCAATCTCACTATCGATGCGCCCCATGAGGCTTCTGGTGCCTCTGGCATTCTATTGAGCAATTCCCCCGACGCGCGACTTTCCGCCATCGCGACACATGTTCCCGGCGCGGGCATTGACCTGCGTGCCAGCATTCTTGGTGGCACTGAACGCGCTTTCATTGACGGCCTGTTGGTGCATGGTGGGGCGGGCGTTTCGCTCGGTGATCCCGTCTACGGAAACCTGGCCAAGGTGCAGATCGCGCATGCGGTGATCGAAAATACCGCGGCCGCATTCACCTTCAATCTGCAGGGCGCCAAGGGCGGAAAACTGCACGATGTGCGTATTGCGGATAGCTGTATAGCAGGGCTTGCCGTGCCACTCGCGGCACTGCCCTCCGACCGCGCCATTGTCTTTGAGAATGTGGCTGGCCTCTCTGCTGACGTCGCTTCGTGCCCCGCACGGAATTTTGCTGCCGCGCCGCACTGGGCCGTGGATCGCACGCATCTCGATCATGTGGGCAAGCGCGCAAAACTGACCGTTGCCGCCGATGGCTCGGCCGACTTTCGCACCGTTGCCGAGGCTGTAGCGGCGTTGCCCGCAACCGGTGGTGCGATTGCCGTCAAGCCCGGAACCTATCGCGAGGTTGTCACGCTTCGCAAGCCGCATGTGCATCTGTTCGGCACTGATGCGGATCCGTCCAAAACCATCATCGTTTTTGACCACACTGCGCCGAAAAACGGTGGCACCTTCAACAGCGCGACGGTCTTTGTCGAGGCGGATGATGTCACCATCGATCATCTAACCATTGCGAACGACTCCGGCAATCAGGGACAGGCCGTGGCTCTTGCCGTGACTGCGGATCGTGGTATCTTTTCGCATCTGCGCGTGCTGGGCGCGCAAGACACGCTCTTTGCCGCTGCTCGTTATTGCTATGGCGACTACGGCCCGTGCGTGCCCACGCGACAGTACTTCAAAAACTGTTATATCGCCGGCAACGTCGATTTCACCTTCGGCGACAGCAAGGCGGTTTTCGATGAGTGCGAGTTGCATGGTATCGCGGGCAAAAACATCATGTACACCGCGCATGGCCAGCACTATGCTGCGCAACAAAGTGGCTACGTCTTCAACCATTGCAAACTGATGGCCGACCCCGAGGCGCAGAACATCATCCTCGGTCGTCCCTGGCGTCCCTATGCAACGGTCGTTTGGCTGAACACGCAGATCGACGCGCCTGTGTCGGCTGCCGGCTGGTCCGAGTGGATGCGCTTTGGCAAGTCCAGCCTCGCCACGGCCTTCTATGCCGAGTTCGAGTCATCCGGAAAAGGCGCCAGCCCGTCCACGCGCGTTTCTACGGCCCATGCGTTGAGCGCCGCCGAGTCCGCGCGTTGGAACACATCCACCTTCCTTGCCGGTGACGATCACTGGAATCCGGTAAATTTGGTGCAGTAACTGTTTGTCATTCCGCGGCGCGGCACAAACGCCGCAGCCGCGGAAAATAGAGATAGTCTACGAAAAGAAAATAACTGTATACTCGTGAAAATCATTGGTGGGCCCTATGTCGTTTCACCCAGGCGCGCGTGGGTTGGCCAAGGATGGTCCGGCAAAAAGTGAATTCATCACACAGGTCGGCTTGTATGCGGATAAAGTTTTTTTCTAGCTGCTTTCTCCTTGTTTTCCTCCTCTCCGTTCTGTGGATGCCGTGCGCATTTGCCCAGCAGCAGAAGCCTGCGTATGCACTGCTCACTCCGGCGAACTATCGGCACTACACAACGCAGTTTGCCGCCGATGAAAAAGAGGCGACGGGCAATGTTCCTGCCGATGCCTGGCCCTGGATGGCGGCCAACATTCCTCTCTTCGAGGCCTCGAACAAACAGTTCGAGCAGACCTATTACTTCCGCTGGTATGCCTTCAGCAAGCATGTCGTCGAGGCCCGCTCGGGCTTTATCATCACCGAGTGGATGCCGAAGCCCGAGCGCCCCGACGGCTTCTTCGGTGCTCTCCCCGATGCTGCGCCCTTTCATCTCGGCGAGGCCCGGTGGTTGCGCAATCCGCGCATTGCAGCGGAGTATGCGCGCCTCTGGTTGCAGCCCGAAGCCGGTCCGCGCAAATACAGTTTTCCTCTCGCGGATTCGGTGCGTAACGTCGTGCTTGCCACCGGCAATCGCGCGCTGGGCGAACAGATGCTTCCTGGCTTGATCGAAAATTACAAGGCATGGGAGGGCTCGAATCTTGATGCTTCTGTCGGACTCTACTGGCAGATCGACACACGCGATGCCATGGAGAAATCCATCAGTGGCGATGGCTACCGCACGCCGCTCAATAGTTATCAGAGCGCCGATGCCGCGGCCATTGCGGAGTTCGCCGCCCTGGCCGGTGACGCTACCACTGCGCGCGAGTTCGCCGCAAAGTCCGCTGCGTTGCGCCGCAATCTTGAAAAACTCTGGAACCCGCGTGATGGCTTTTATGAGTCGATGTCGCCAGCCTCTGAGTCCGGAATTCGCAAACAAAAAAAATTCATTGACCCCGGCACGCAGCTACAGCTTTCCGGTACGCGCGAGTTAGTCGGTTACATCCCCTGGCAGTTCGGCATTCCGTCCGCCGACCATGCCGTTGCCTGGAAGCAGCTCTTTGATCCGCAGGGATTCGCAGGGAAATATGGCCCCACCACGGCCGAGCGCCGCAGCCCGCGCTTCCGCTTTCATTCAAGCGATCAGTGCACATGGAATGGTCCGGCGTGGCCCTTCGCCACCACGCAAACCCTGCTCGGCCTCGCCCATCTTCTCAACGGTGCGCCGGAATCTGTCATCGGTGCGCGCGAGTACTATCAGCTTTTTTCGAATTATGTGCTCTCGCAACATTTGCAGTTACCCTCCGGCCGCACCATCGATTGGATCGATGAAGATCTTGACGCCGACACCGGCGAATGGATCGCCAAGCGCATGCTCGTCGAAAAAAACAAGCAGGTCGGCCGTGGCAGCTATTACAACCACTCCGGCTTTGCCGATCCGCTGATCACCGGACTCATCGGCCTGCGCCCGCGCCTTGACCATCGCATCGTGCTGCATCCGCTTTTGCCCGCCGATGCGTGGACGTACTTTGCGCTTGATGGCCTGCCCTACCACGGTCATCTGCTCACCATCGTTTATGACAAGACCGGCCGTCACTATCATCGCGGCCGTGGCCTTGCGATCTTTGCCGACGGCAGAAAGCTGGCCCGTCGCCCGACCCTTGGGCCACTCGAAGCTAACCTGCCGCGTTAAACATGAGGAGTTGTTCGATGCATCGCAATTTTTTTCTTGTTGTTCTGATTGCCGCTGGTTTTGTCCCTACGCTTGTGGCGCAATCGCCCGGCGGATTCGACCTCAAACAGATTCCCGCCGGTTCCTTCCTCATGGGAGCCGAGAGCACCGCGCTTCCCGCCGCCGTCGTCAACGGTTTCAGCGTCAATTCCACGCGCTCTACCTCCGGCGATTACGACGAATACCCCGCGCACAAGGTCACGCTCACGCACGGCTTCAAGATGGCCAGCCACCTGGTCACCGCCGAGCAGTTTCAGCAGTTCGATCCGAGTTACAAGCCCGTCGCGACCTATGCGACCTATGCCGCCGGTGTGAGTTATGCGCAGGCCGTGGCTTACTGCCAGTGGCTTTCGAAAAAGACCGGCAAGCACTATCGCTTGCCCACTGAGGCTGAGTGGGAGTACGCCGCGCGCGCCGGTCATGCGGCGATTTTTTCTACAGGCGATAGACCGCCCGCTGCCGGTGAGGCGAATCCCTGGGGGCTGGTCATCGGAGCAGGCACGCCCGAGTGGGTCGCCGACTGGTACGCGCCGTATGCCGCCGGTGCGCAAACTGATCCGACGGGCCCGCCCACAGGCGATGCGCGCGTCGTGCGTGGCGGCGGACTCGATGCGCGCGCGCAGAAGTCGGGTGCGGCCAACGACAATCCTTCGGCGGTCTATCCGGCCATGGCACCCTACTTCGCGCGTTCGGCCAATCGCGCCAGCATCGCGCCCAGTTATCACTCCGCGAAGGGGAACATCGGCTTCCGCATCGTTGAGGCACCGGCTCCCGCGCCGCATCCTGCACCCGCCGAGCAGTGGTTCTTCCGCACCGGCGTCAAGCAGACTGCCGTTGATGTAAAGGCCGGCCCTGATGCCGCCAAGCCCTACTACCGCACCTATCAGCTCTTTCCGGATCTCGCCGGAAAGTCCATGCCGAAGGAGGGGTGGGCCGCGGGCATCGCGCCCGGTATCGGCATTAATTATCACAACTCGGCGATTCAGGAACTGGCCAATGGCGACCTCGTCGCCGCTTACTACAACACGCCGAATCTCGAGGACGATCCCGATCAGACCATTCTCGTGATGCGTCGTCGCGCGGGCACCACCGCCTGGGATCTGCCCGAGCCCTGGCCCAGCTTCAAGGACGCGGCCCTCGCCGCGCCGGTCTTCTGGAATGACCACGGCAAGCTCTGGCTCTTCTTCGGATTTCCGCGCCTGATCGGGGCCACGCCCTTCGCCTTCACCACCTCGAAGGACAACGGCGTGAGCTGGTCGCCCATTGAGTTTCCCAACCTTGTCGGTCACGTTGGCCGCTATGTTTCGCAGCCCATCAACTCCGCCGTGCGCACCAAAGACGGCACGATCCTGATGCCGACCGACTCCACCGGCCGCGATGCCGATGGCAACGGTTCGGTCTCCGTCGTCTGGGCCAGCAAGGACGAGGGCAAAACCTGGTATGACACCGGCGGTCGCACCGCGGGTCGCCACTCCACCATCGTGGTCGCGAACAACGGCGACATCCTCTCCTTCGGCGGCAAGAACTCCGAGATAGAAGGCAAGATGCCGCTCGCCACCAGCACGGATGGCGGCAAAAGCTGGCGCAAATCGAAGCTCCCCTTTGACGAACTCATGAGCGGCGAACGGCCCAGCGTGATTCGTCTCGCCTCTGGCCGCCTGTTCTTCGTCGCCGACGATAATCCGAAGCGCCAGAAGCATATTCACAAGGATGGCGCTTATGTCGCGCTCTCCGACGACGACGGCAAAAGCTGGAAGTTCAAGCGCCTGCCCGCCGACATTCTCACCGTCGGCTACGTCACCGCCACGCAGGGGGCCAACGGCCTCATCCACATCGTCACCTCGAAGAACACCGTCAATGACGAGATCGAGTTCAACGAGGCGTGGATACTTTCGGAATCGGACGCCGCCACGCCCGCGCCAGCCGCGATCGCCAAGCTCACCCATCACACGGAAAACTGGCCCTCGGGCAAGCGCAAGGCGATCTGGTCCACCGGCATCGCCGACGACGGCCGCGTTCTGCTTGAAGGCCCGCAGAGCTTCTTCGCGCCCTCCGGCAAAAAACTCTGGACGGCGAACTTCCATCTCGGCAACAAGGTAGGAGAAGAGACGCTCTACCGCGCCGATGGTACAAAGCAGTGGACCAAAAACTACGCGCCCGACGGCACCTGGAGCTGGACCCGCTACGACGCGGCGGGCAAGCAGATCGCCCTCTCGCACTGGCAGGGGAACAAGCTCGTCGACGTGAGCTCGTCCGAAAACAAATAACGCGGAAGGATGGCATCTACGCCGGTAGTCGCGCTTGCGGCTGCCGGCCTTTCCGTCTTAGCCTCCGCCCGCTCGATTGCGGAACGACCGTACCTGTTCGCCGTTTTCTCGCCGCGCACCGGCCTCCCGTTCGGGGTACAATCACAGTTTCAAGAGCGCATGTCGCTTGGTGGCGCGCCAGCAGAGCTCAAAGGCGGGCGCGCTCTTATCGGTGCAGGGCAGGGAACAGGAGTCCGTCGCTTGAGAATGGAATTCCACATCGCACGCAGCGCCCGTGAGCGTTACCAGTTCAACGACACGCTGTTTTCCTCCACCGGCAATGTCGTCTTTGCGAGCTTTGCCGCCTGCCGCGCCTTCGCGTACCGCATGAATCAGGTCCGCGAGGCCGCGCAGCATCCCGAGCGCACGGTGCACCCCGGCCAGCTTTACGCCATGGGCCTTATCGACGAGGCCAGCCACGCGCTCATGGCCCGCTATCGCGAACAGGTCGACCCCGCCGTGATCACCGCTGCGCTCGACTGGTACGGGCAAAAGGTCGGCGTCGAAAAACTCAATGCGCTGCTGCTGGCCTTCGTCGAAGAGTTCCCCGGCCAAAGCGTGCTTCGCGGCCTTGAGACGCCACGGCAATGGCTCGCCGGGCAGACGGGCAACATGCCGCATCGCGCCGCCGCCTTTGAGGAACTGCTGCTGCTCTGGATGGCCAACCGCAATGCGGCCTTTCAGCCCTTTGCCGAGCTCTTTGAGGACAAGCGCCTTGCCGAGCGCACGGTCTATCGGGTGGTCACCGCGCAGTTGCCCGACTACTTTGCCACGCGCCCCCGCATCGCGATCCCCGGCGCAAAGCCCGTCACGCTGCTCGAGCTGCTTGAGGCTCCCTCGCAGCCTGTGGGCAACAAGCCGCACCGGGTGGTCTCGCTTGCCGATCAGCTCGTGCGCCTGCGCACTCTCTGGCGGCCGTTGCTCGGCTCTGCGCTCGATGAACTGCTTGACCTCGCCGCCTCGATCCTTCATGAGGAAGAGGTCGCCATCTGGCTGCAATTTCATCCGCCCGGCTCCGGAAATCCCGCGCATGGCCCGCGCAAACACGGCGGCGGACTCACCGCCACCGCCGAGGTTCCCGACTTTGCTACCGAGGCGCATGAGTACGAAAAGTTCTCGCCCGATCAGGCCTGGATGCCGACTGCCGTGCTCATCGCCAAAAGCACCTACGTGTGGCTGGCGCAACTGAGCCGCCAGTTTGGCCGCGCCATCAATCACCTCGACGAGATTCCCGACGAGGCGCTTGCGACCCTGGCCGAGCGCGGTCTCGATACCCTTTGGCTCATCGGCATCTGGGAGCGCAGCCGCGCCTCGCGCACCATCAAACAAATTTGCGGCAACAAGGACGCCGTCGCCAGCGCCTACTCGCTCTTCGATTACCGCATCGCCGATGATCTCGGCGGCGAGCCTGCCTACGTGAGCCTGCGCGACCGCGCCTTCCGCTACGGCATCCGTCTGGCCAGCGACATGGTGCCCAACCACATGGGCATCGATTCGCCCTGGGTCGTCGAGCACCCCGAGTGGTTTCTTTCGCGCTACGATTGCCCGTACCCGACCTACAGCTTCAACGGACCGGATCTCTCGGCCGATGCGCGCGTCGAGATCAAAATCGAGGATCATTATTTTGACCAGACCGATGCCGCCGTCGTCTTTCGCCGCATCGACCGCGCCACCGGCGACACCCGCTACGTCTACCACGGCAACGATGGCACCAGTTTTCCCTGGAATGACACCGCGCAGCTCGACTACCTGAACCCGGCCGTTCGCGAGCAGATCATTCAGACGATCCTCCATGTCGCGCGCCTGTTTCCGGTCATCCGCTTCGATGCCGCCATGACCCTCGCCAAGCGCCACGTCCATCGCCTCTGGTTTCCCGGCCCCGGTGCCGAGGGCGCCATCCCCTCGCGTGCCGAATACGGCATGAGCCAGGCGGCCTTTGATCGTGCCATGCCCGAGGAGTTCTGGCGCGAGGTCGTCGACCGCGTTGCCCAAGAGGTGCCCGGCACGCTGCTTCTCGCCGAGGCCTTCTGGTTCATGGAAGGGTACTTTGTCCGCACCCTCGGCATGCACCGCGTCTACAACTCGGCCTTCATGGTCATGCTGCGCGACGAGGACAACGCCAACTATCGCACGGTCATCAAGAAGACCCTCGAGTTCGATCCCGAGATCATGAAGCGTTACGTCAACTTCATGTCGAACCCCGACGAGCGCACGACCATTGACCAGTTCGGCTCCGGCGACAAGTGCTTCGGCGTTGCCGTGATGATGTCCACCGTCCCCGGCCTGCCCATGTTCGGCCACGGCCAGATCGAGGGCTTCACCGAAAAGTACGGCATGGAATACCGCTGGCCGCGCATGCAGGAGGACGCAGACCCCGCGCTCGTCGATCGCCACATGCGCCAGATCGCGCCCCTGCTTGAGCGCCGGGCGCTGTTTGCCGAAAGCGCGAATTTTCTGCTCTACGATCTCTACACCGGCTCAGGCGCGGTCGATGAAAATGTCTTCGCCTACTCGAATCGCCTGGGCGACGAGCGCGCTCTCGTCGTCTATCACAATCGCTTTGCCGAGACGCGCGGCACCCTTGACCACTCCGCCGCCTACGCCGACAAGGCCAATGGCGGGCTCCGCCAGCGGCGGCTTGCCGAGGGCCTCGGCCTCTCCGGCGACCGCGCCGCGATTCTCTCTTATCGCGACGCCCTCACCGGCCTCGAATATCTGCTGCGCGCCAGCGATTTCTACGATCACGGCTTCACCGTCGCGCTGCATGCCTACCAGTGCTATGTTTTTCTCGACTGGTGCGAGCTTTATCCGACCGAGGCCGAGCCCTGGGACAAGCTCTGTGACGAGCTCGCCGGCAAAGGCGTCGCTCATCGCCACGACGCTCTTGCCACGCTCGAACTCGCGCCCGTTCACGATGCCCTGCGCGGCCTGCTTGATCCGTCGCTACTCGCTCGATGCGCAGCCGCGGCGCGGGACCAGGAAAAAAATGCCTTCAGCGTGCGCGCATTCTGTGACGAGGCGTGGCCGCGCTGTCTGCGTCTGCTCAAGCTGGTGCAGCCGCTCTATGCCCGTCGCACCGGCCGCGCCGCCGACGCCGACCCCAATCACCTTCTGCTCGCGCCACTCTTCCGCCAGCGTCTCCACGCCGTCCTGCGCCTGCCCCTGCTCGAAGCCCAGTTTTCCGCGTCCTGGTCCCCGGCTGCCCGCAGTGTGCTGCCCGGCGCAGGCTCCGTGCACGCGCGCCTCTGGGCGCCGATCCTTGCTCTCTGCGTTTTTGAAGAGCTTGCCGAATCGATCGACGCGCAGCACCCGGAGCTCGTCGCCTGCGACCTCTTCGATGCCTTCCGCTTCCGTGAACCGCTGGCCCGCGCCTTTGCCGCGCTCGGCAGTGATGACGATGCCGCATGGCGCGCCGTCGCCCGCATCAAACTTTTGTTGCTCATCGACAGCACCGCCCCTGGCAGCCTGATCCCGTCCGCGCTCTGGGACGATCCCGATCTGCGCTGGCTGGCCGGTGTCCATGAGGCCGAGGGCCACACCTATCTCGTCCGCGAGTCCTACGAGTCCCTGCTCTGGGCGCTCGCGCTGCCCGCTCTGCTTCGGCTGGCCGCCAGCGTCGTGCTCACCCCCGCCGAGCCCGCGCAGCTTTCTCGCCGCATCGCCGAGGCCCTTCAGCGCGCCGAGGCCGCCGGATACCGGCTTGACCGTCTGCTGGCCCCGCCCGTGGCCCCCAGCCCAGCCGCAAAATCCAGGAAAAAAAGCGTCACGGCCCGAAAAAAATCAGCCCTCGCACAAAAGACGAAGGTGGCTCCGGCCCCCGCCGCAAAGCCCTCAAAGCAAAGGGGCAAGGCCAAGCCCGCGACCTCCAAAGCCAAAAACAAGAAGAAAAACGGCCGCCGCAAACCCTAGGCCGTGTCTACAGAGAGATTTCTCTGTAAGCAATAGATAAATAATGGATGAGTCATCCTGAGCGAACGGGGCCCCAGGCGTTTTCATCAGCCTGGGGGTGGTGAGTCGAAGGATCCGCGGTTGCCTCCTTCTTTCCTCTGCGGCGTCTGTAAACGCCCTCGGCCCGCTCCTTTTTTTCGGCGGCGAGCAGATCCCCTTTGCCCCCGCCGCTCCATGCACTTAAAATCAATTCCAGCGGCCTGTGCCCCGTGTGGGCGGCCCAACAATGCGATGAGCGAATTTGAAGCAGCAAACCCGCCGGCAGTTCTCTCCCCGGCCTGGATCAAGATTGAGCGGGCAAGGCATCCGCAGCGGCCCTATCCCATGGACTTCATCGAGAAGATCTTTACCGATTTCAGCGAGATCCACGGCGACCGCGCCTTTGCCGACGACGAGGCCGTCGCCTGCGGCATGGCCCGGCTGGCCGGTCGCGAGGTCATGGTCATCGGCAACCGCAAGGGCGGCACCACCAAGGAGCGTGTCCGGCGCAACTTCGGCATGCCCAACCCCGAAGGCTACCGCAAGGCCCTGCGCGTGATGAAGATCGCCGAAAAGTTCGCGCGGCCCGTCATCAGCTTCATTGACCTGCCCGGTGCCTACCCCGGCATGGGCGCCGAGGAGCGCGGTCAGGCCGAGGCCATTGCCCGCAACATCCTTGAAATGTCCCGCCTCCGCGTGCCCACCCTCTCCATCATCACCGGCGAAGGTGGTTCGGGCGGCGCGCTGGCCCTGGCCGTTGCCGACCGCGTGCTGATTCTTGAAAACGCGCTCTACTTCGTCATCACCCCCGAGTCCTGCGCGGCCATCATGTGGCGCGACGCGGCCCACAAGCAGCTTGCCGCCGAGGCCATGCGCATCTCCGCCTCCGAGGTCAAGGCGCTCGGCTGCGTCGACGAAATCATCCCCGAGCCGCCCGAGGGCATCCATACCAATCGCGAGGCCGGTTATGCCGCCCTCTCCGAGGCCCTTGTCCGTCATCTTGCCGAACTCGAATCGATGCCGGTCGAGGCCATGGTTGCCGCCCGCCAGCAGAAATTCCGCAAAATGGCCCAGTTCTACTCCGAGTAAGCCATCGGCCCGGCGCGCTTCCCCGCCGCCGGGCCTTGAGCGAGGTCGCTACAGTGAAGCAGAGCACGTGTGCACGGATCTTCTTCGATCTTCTTCGCCGGAGGTGTGCATGAGCACGCCCGTCTCGGCCGCCGGCCGCCTTCTCGCCTACTTCCAGTTTCTGCTTGCCATCTTCTACATCCTGCTGGCCCGTGCCGTGGCCACGCACGGCGCTGCCGGACTGGTCTTTGATCCATGGACCGGCCTCGTCGAGCAGGCGCTCTTCGTCCTGTTGCTCGCCCTTGGCTTTACCTGCTTCTCCTTCTGGAGCAGAAGCGAAGGAGAGCAGGGCATCGGCTTCCCGCTCCGCGCCGGCTGGCTGCGTGAGTCGGCCCTTGGGCTGGCCGCCGGATGGGCTCTGGCGGTGGTCTGCGTGCTCGTCCTCGCCCTCAGCGGAGGCATCGCTGTCAGCATCACCCCGCGCTTGGCCCAGTGGGGTTGGCTGCTCGTCGAGGTCGCCTTCTTTGCGCTCATGGCCCTCGGAGAAGAGATCGCCCTGCGCGGTTACGCCTTCCAGCGGCTCTCGCGCTCGGTCGGCCCGCTCGGTGCCTCTCTGCTCGTCGCTGCCTTCTACGCCATTCTGCAATCGCTGTTGCCCGGCGCTGCACGTTCCACGGTTGTGGTCGCTCTGCTCTTCAGCCTCGCGCTTTCGGCAACGGTGGTCCGCACCCGCGCGCTCTGGGTCAGCTGGGGTATCAACTTCGGCTGGAAGGCCAGCCGCGCCCTGCTCTTCGGCCTCGCTGTCGACGGCCTCAACTCCCATTCGCCCGTCGTGCAGGGCAACCCCATGGGTTCCTTCTGGCTCACCGGCGGCTCCTTCGGTCTTGAATCGAGCTGGTTCGTAGCTCTGCTACTGCTCGGCTTCCTGCCGCTGGTCTTCCGTCTGACGGCGGAACTGAATGACCGCTACAACCCCTTGGTCATCGAGCCCGGCGGCATCCCCGTCGACATCGATGCGCTTGTCCGTGCCCAGCATGAGGCCGCGGCTCCATCTGAGCCCGCCGCTGCGCCGCTCGTTCAGATCCTGCCCGCCGCCGCGCCGACGCCAACCGATCCGCCCGAGCAAAGTTGAAGAGCAGGCAATGACGCTCCAAGTCGAGCCTTTTGTCGCTTCTTCCTAGTTCCTGTACACTGGTAGAAGCGAGTTGCCGCAATGATTTTAGCTGGCGACCGCGCCGTTGAAGCCGCGCCACTCTGGCGCGTGTGCAGAGACAATCCCATCAAGGAGAAACACCCGACCTATGGCAAAGATTGCGAAGATTGCAAACCGTGCGAAAGTCATGGATACGACCAAGTCGACCGACTGCCCGAAGTGTGGCAAGCCGACGCGCATTGTGAAGCGCGTGAAGGACCGCGAACGCGGCGTTCCCGGCGGCGTCTACATTTCCTGCTCGGCCTGCGATTTCTACGAAAAGCTCTAGCTTTCCACGGTGGATCGCATCAAAAAAGCCCGGCTTTGGCCGGGCTTTTTTCTGTTCTACTGTCAATTTTTTCGTGCAGGAACAAGAGGCTATCGCGCGCGTTTTTTGTTCATCTTTAGAGCGTTTTTCCAATACTCGTGCAGTGTTGCGGCCCGTGCAAGGGGTCTTTTTCTTGAGAAAAAGACCCTCGACATCCAGTTCTCCCTCTGCAGCAATGGGGAAAATGCGTGATCGCGCGGGAACGGCCCGAGAAAAATTATTGGGCGAGGGCCTCGGCCATCTCTTTTTGGATGGCATCAGCGGCGTCGGCCGGGTCGGCGGCCTGCGTAATGGGCCGCCCCACAACAAGATAGCTTGCACCCTGGCGCAGAGCGTCGGCGGGGGTGGCGATGCGCTTCTGGTCGCCCACGGTCGCTCCTGCTGGCCGGATGCCGGGGATCACCAGCACGGCCTCAGGACCGGCGAGCGCGCGCAGCGTCGCGACCTCTTGCGGTGAGCAGACAAAGCCGTTGATGCCTGCGCCGAGGCCCATCTTCGCCAGCAGTTCGACCTGCGCTGCGGGCGTGCGGTCCAGGCCGACGGCGGTGATCTGCGTCTGGTCCATGCTGGTGAGCACGGTCACGGCGAGCAGTTGCGGCGGCGCTTCCAGCCCCTCAAGAGCCTGGTGCGCGGCGGCGAGCATGGCCGGGCCACCCGAGGCGTGCAGGGTCATCATCTGGACGCCGAGCGAGGCGGCCGAGCGAACGGCTCCGGCGACGGTGTTCGGAATGTCGTGAAACTTGAGATCGAGAAAGACCGAGTGACCGCGGGCGAGAATCGGCTCAAGGACACTGGGACCGGCGGCGGTGAACAGCTCAAGGCCGACCTTGAACCAGCGACAGGTGCGCTCAAGGCGGTTGACGAGATCGAGCGCCTCCTTGGCCGTAGGCACGTCGAGGGCAACGATCAATCGCCGGCGCGCTTCTTCGAGCGGATCGTTTTCGGCCGGGCTGGGTTTGCTGAAGGTGGGATTGAGTCGCGCGGGAATCTGCATCTGTCTATGGTAAATGGAGAAGCAGTGAACAGTGAACAGAGGCGAGTGAACAGTCTGTTTTGTTTTCGCCCGCAGAGGGGCAACATGGGCTGATCCCTGGCTCTTGCCGTGTAAGCTAGGCGTGAGGAGCGTGCCCATGGTTCGAAGAGTGTTGCGGAATCTTTTTCTGGTGGGAATGGCGTGCGTGGGGGGCGCGATGGCCTTTGCGGCGGGCGCGGCGCACACCAATCCGATGAACAACGATCCGCAGGTGCGCGAGGCCTACCAGCACTATTACAGCCTGGATTACGCGGGCGCGGTGGCGCGGTTTGAGCGCTATCACGAGCTTCACGCGGGCGATCCGCAGGCCACCGACTATCTGCTGAATGCGCTGATTTTTCAGGAGCTGTTTCGTCAGGATCTGCTGGATACGACCTTTTATGCGAATGATGGTTTTTTGACCGGGCGGCACGCGACGGACGAGAACCCGCAGGTGAAGGCGCGGATTCTGGGGCTGGCCGAGGAGGCCGTGCGCGAGGCCGACTGGCGGCTCGGCAAGAATCCGAATGACGTGGACGCGCTGTTTGCGCGGGCCTGGGCGCGGAGTTTGCAGTGCACCTACGTGGCGATGATGGAGCGCGGCTATAGCGCCGGTTTCCATTTGGCGAACAAGGCGCGCGAGGATGCGCAACATGCGCTGAAGCTGGACCCGGAGTATGTGGACGCGAAGCTGATCGCGGGCGTGTATCAGTACGTGGTGGGCGCGCTGCCGCTGCCCTTCAAGCTGCTGATCGGCATTGTTGGCATGACAGGGTCGAAGTCGACGGGGCTTGCGATGCTGCGCGATGACGGCGAACGAGGCACGGTGACGAGCATTGAAGCGCGGACGGCGACGGCACTGTTTCTGCGGCGCGAGGCGCGCTACAAGGAGGCGGCCGAGGTGGTGCGCGGAATGAAGCACCAGTATCCGCGCAATTTTTTGTTCTGGCTGGAAGAGGCGAATCTGCGCAAGGATGCGGGCGAGGGAATGGCGGCGGTTGAGGCCTATCGCGAGATTTTGGCCCATGAGGCCAAGCCGGGTTTTTATACGGAGACGCGGCTGCAACTGGCCTACTACGGGCTGGGGGATGCGCTGCGCGGGCAGAAGCACTGGCGCGAGGCAGCCGAGGCCTACGAACATGCAGCGGGAACGCCGGGCGCGGGGCCGGAGTTGAAGGTGCGCACGATGCTGTCGGCGGGCCAGTGCCGCGATCTGCTGGGTGAGCGCGGCCTCGCGGTGCACGACTATCAGATGGCGATCGACGCCGGACCGCGCACCACGCGAGCCGACACCGCGCGCAAGCTGCTGCGGGAGCAGTACAGGGGCCAGTGAGCGAGGGACCAGGGACCTGGTCCTCAGTCCCTCGTCGTTCCTACCCCTGCCCTCATGGAACCGGCGCGCTGCGGCTTGCGTAGAAGCACACAGAGATTGTTCTGGAGGTAGAGCGATGGCCGTCTATTGCACGCAGTGTGGAGTGGCGCAACCGATGGGAGCGCGTTTTTGCGCGCAGTGTGGCGCGGTGATTCCGGTGCAGCAGCCGATTCCGGGCCGGCCCTTGCAGCGGCCGCTCGTGGGCCGTCAGGTGGCCGGCGTTTGCCTGGCGCTGGCGCGCGCCAACGGATGGGATGTTGCGGTGGTGCGCATCTTCGCAGTGCTGGGACTGTGCTTTTCGGCCGGGTTTGTCGGCATTGCCTATCTGGCCGCGTGGATCGGAATTCCTGAAGAAACAGTGATCCGTGAGGAGTGAACCGTCTGTTCATGGCTGACAAATCTTATCAACAGATTGTTTTGAAAGGATCCGGCTTCAGCCGGATCAAAAAAGGAGCAAAGAGATTGCGCCTTCAGGCGCGGAGGGCTGTTCCTCGTGTACTTTCCGCCGAAAATCTTTCCTCCGGGGCTGAAGCCCGCTCTTTCCCTGCCCGCCATGACGCGCCTGAAGTCGTGCCCTTTCAAAACGCAGCTTTGTCATCAACATGAGTGAACCGTCTGTTCACTCGCCACGGCTCATTGTAGTCTTGAATTGAGATGAGTACACAGCGTGCAGAGTTGAGTTATTGCGAGCGTGGCGCGGGGCTGCCGGTGGTTTTTCTGCATCCGACGCCGCTCGACCGGGAGTATTGGCGGCCGGTGGCTGAGCGGCTCGAAGGCGTGCGGGCGATTGTGCCGGATCTGCGTGGGCACGGGGCTTCGCCGCTGGGCGCAGGGCTTGCGGCGGGCGGTTTTTCTCCGGTTCCCGATGCGCCGGTGTTGACGATGGACGTGCTTGCGCGCGATGTGCTGGCGCTGCTGGATGCGCTCGGCGTGCGGCAGGCGGTTTTTGTGGGCTGCTCGATTGGCGGCTATGTGCTGCTGGAGCTTTGGCGGCAGGCTCCGGAACGAGTGCGCGGGCTGGCCTTTGTCTGCTCAAAGCCGCAGCCGGACGCGGCCGGAGCGAGGCGTGCGGAGACGATGGCCAAAGCGCGCGCGGGTGGCCGGGCGGAGCTGTTCGACGGCATGGTGCGAACGCTGATGGGCAAAAGCGCACAGGAAAAACATCCTGAACGCGCAGTGGCCTTGCGCGAACGGATGAACGCGGTCACGGCCGAGGCGCTGGTGGCGGTGCAGGCGGGGCTGGCGACGCGGCCGGACTCTCTGCCAACGGTCGGGACGATCACCGCGCCGGTCTTTGCGCTGGCGGGTGGCGAGGATCCGGGGGTGACGGTCGAGGAGATGCGCGTCTTTACGCATGCGCCGGGCGGTTGCAGCTTCCACGAGATCCGTGACGCGGGCCACTTTGCAGCCTATGAGCAGCCGGAGCTAGTGGCGGCGTTGCTGCAGCCGTGGTTGGCGAAGATGGCGGGCTGATCTCACATGCGGGGATTGTGCGCTGACAGAGATGCGCCGGGAGTGGTTTACTAGACGCGGAGCGATAGCGATGACGAATCAGAATCAAGCAAGCCGCCGTAGTTTTCTGGTGGGCGCGCCGGCCGCGGCAGTGGCGGGAGTGGCGCTGGCCAATGCACTGTTGACCCCGCGTGCCGGAGCCGCCGAAGGTGCGGAAAAATATCAGGTTTTCAACGCCGAAGGGCTTGAGTCCGCGCTGAAGGAACTGAAGGCCAAGCCGGGCACCAAGACGCTCTATCTCGACAAGGGCAACCTGGCGATGCTGACCTATGAGCATGCCAAGAGCGCCAAGGAGTACGAGTGGCACGAGGCGCGCGATCATGTCTTTTATATTCTCGAGGGCGAGACAACCTATGAGTTGGGTGGTACGCCGAAGGGCACGCATCAGCCGAGGCCGCATGAATGGCTGGCTCCCACGGTCGAGGGTTTCGAGAAGGTCGAGTTGAAGAAGGGCGACCTGATCTCGATTCCGCGCGGCGTGGTTCATCGTCGCGTGACCACGGGCGAGGTGAGCTTCCTGCTGATCACGGCGATTGGGGAAGAGAAGTAGGGACTGAGGGACGTAGGGACTATGTGAGCACTGAACAGGCTGTTCACTGCTTACGGTGCCGGGGCCAGAGCGAATGCTCTGGCCCCGGCGCTTTTAGATGGAAAAATCAGGGACGGACTCGTAGCGTTCGACCGAGGCCATCATCTCTTCGACCTCAGAGAGCGGGCGGATGCCGCCGCGCGCGCCCTTTTCCATGCAGTTGCGCGCGGCTGCGGCGCAGGAAAAGTCGAGCGTGCGGTCAAGCGGCCAGTCTTGCAGCAGGCCATAGATGAAGCCGGCGTGGAAGATGTCGCCGGCGCCGGTGGTATCGACGACGGGAACCTGAAAAGCGGCGCGCTGGATGAGCTGCTTGCCGTCCCAGGCGAGGACGCCGTCCTGGCCGAGCGTGGCGGCGGTGAGCTTGCAGCCGTAGCGGCGCTGCATGCCGCGCAGGGCCAGTTCCAGATTCGATTCCTTCATCAGGCGACAGGGAAAATCGCGGCTGACGATCAGGTAATCGATGAGATGGATGAGATCGTCGACGCCATCGTAGATTTCGTCAAGATCGGCAGTGACGGGCATGCCTGCCTCGTGAGCCCAGGTGGCGGCGCGAATGGCGGCCTGGGTGTCGAAGCCGTCGATGTGCAGGGCGCGGGCGTTGACGATCCATTCGCGCTCAAGCTCTTCGGGGCTGAGTGCCATGGTCTCGTTGCGGTAGCCCATGACGGTTCGCTCGCCGCCGGCGTCGACAATGATCAACGATTGCGGGCTGACGCCGCCTTCCGATGTGACAAGTTGTGCCTCGACTCCGGCGCGTTGAAAGGCTTCGCGATGAATGCGGGCAGCGTCATCGCTGCCGAGCTTGCCTACGTAGCGCGTGCTCAATCCCCAGGTCTGGCAGGCGACGATCGCCGAGGCGGTTTGCCCGCCCGGCAAGATGCTGAAGTTGTTGTACTCCATCTTCGAGCCGCGTGCCGGATACTCTGCAAGGGGAATCAGCGTGTCGGTGGCATTGAGCCCCACGCCGACGAGGTCGACCTTTGGATATTCCCTCATTCGTTCTATTGTAATGGCCCGGGGGAGGCGTGAAAACGCAGGGGTGGAAAATGGGTTAGGCTTAAGGTGTACGGCATACTTTAATTGAATGGGTGGACGGAAGCGACTTGGCGACTTCACTTGATACATCTTCGCGCCCCTTTGCATACGCGCCCGCGGGCGGCGCGCTTGGCTGTGGGCCGGTTTCTCTGGAGACTTTGGCGCGGCGCTATGGCACGCCCTATTACGTCTATTCCGCCGATCAGATTGTGGCGCGACTGGAGCTGTTCCAGAAGGCTCTGGCGGGGCGCAATCACCTGGTCTGCTATGCGGTGAAGGCGAACTCGGCGCTGGCGATTTTGAAGCTGCTGGCGAGCCGTGGCGCGGGCTTCGATATTGTCTCGGGCGGCGAACTCGATCGCGTGCTGGCGGCAGCGCCCGAGGCGGCCGGTCGCGTCGTTTTTTCCGGCGTCGGCAAGACGGCCGCGGAGATCGACAAGGCGCTCGATGCGGGCATTCTCGAATTCAACGTCGAGAGCGAGAGCGAACTGAAGCTGCTTGAAGCGCGGGCGCGGCGCAAGAAGACGCGGGCGCGGTTTGCGCTGCGCGTGAACCCGGATGTTTTTGCCGAGACGCACCCCTACATTTCGACGGGACTGCGCGAGCACAAGTTTGGCATCGATATTCGCAAGGCGGCGGCGATCTACAAGGGCGCTGCGGCGAGCAAGTGGCTGGAGCCGCACGGCGTGAGCGCGCACATCGGCTCGCAGATTCGCACGGCCTCTCCCTTTGGTGCCTCGGTGACACGGCTGATCAAGCTGGTGGGCCAGTTGCGGCGGGCGGGCATTGCGCTGAAGTCGATTGACGCCGGTGGCGGACTGGGCATCGAGTATTGCGCGAAAAAGTTCGACGCGGCGAAGACCGTGGCCGAGTACGCGGCGACCATCGACAAGGCGCTCGGCGGCTTCGACGGTTGCCTGCTGCTTGAGCCGGGCCGGTTCCTGGTGGCGCAGGCCGGAGCGCTGGTTTCGCGGGTGCAGGTGGTCAAGAAGAACGGCAAAAAGACCTTTGTGGTGACCGACGCGGCGATGAACGATCTGATTCGCCCGGCGCTCTATCAGGCGCATCACGAGATTCTGCCGGTGACGCCGCGCGCAGGCAAGCCACAGAAGGTCGACGTGGTGGGGCCGGTCTGCGAGTCGGGCGACTTTTTTGCGCAGGATCGCCTGCTGGCGCCGCTCGGCGAGGGCGATCTGATTGCGACCCTCGACGCGGGTGCCTACGGCATGGCGCAGAGCTCGAACTACAACACGCGCGTGCGGCCGCCGGAGATTCTGGTTTCGGGCGCCAAAGCGCGGTTGATTCGCCGTCGTGAGACGGTGGCCGAGCTGCTGGCCGTCGAAGAACTCTAGCCCGTTGTGCTTGTTGATTTCAGCCGGGGAACGCACCGTTCTCCGGCTTTATTTTTCTGGTGGAGCAAATTAGTACAGGGGTCTTTGTGTTTCTGCACAGCGCAAGTCCATAAGAATCCATTAAAATCTCAGGGAATTGCATTGGAGAATTTTTTTGTTGCAGAAACGCCGCGTGCAAGTTTGAGGGAAGATGTTGGGGGAAAGCCGTGCGGGAAGGCAAGCCTGAAAATTCAGATCAGGGGCGGTGGGCGCGGTTGCGGCAGGTGCAAATTGCAATAGACAAATGTTTTCAAACCCTAGTATGATTCGGCTTTCAGGGGTACGGTTGGTTGGGGTTCGGTTGGCTGTTTGACCTTTGAAGGTGCGGATTATGCGCGCATCGTTCTTCACGATCAGTGGGATCGGTACCCGGCATGCAGAGCTTTTGTGCGTGTCCGGCTCTGTTCCAGGCTGATCCGGCGTCGAGTGAGTGGTTCGTTGACGGCGTTGGGAGACGGTTCGAAGACCTTGGGCTGTTGTACAAGCGAATCTGCGTAGAGCATCCGGAGCCGGAGGCTCGCGGGATTTGCAGGGAGAAGAAAGATTGGCCAAGACGAAGATCAAGCGGCTCTATCTGATTCCTATCCTCTCAAAGGCGCTCGACGTTCTGGAACTGCTGGAGCAGACCCATACCTCGATGACGCTGGAGGACGTGTATCAGCGCACGCATATTTCAAAGACCAGCGTCTATCGCATTTTGAAGACGCTGGTGCATCGCGGCTATGTGGCGCAGACGCAGAATGGGCAGTACCGGTTGGTTTCGCGACCGCGGCGGCTGCGTTTTGGTTTTGCGGTGCAGAGCGCGGAGATGCCGTTCCCGATTGCGGTTTCCGAGAGCATTACGGCTGCTGCTGCGGCGGCAGGCGTCGAGTTGCTGATTCTCGACAACCAGTATGACCCGGACATTGCCGTCAAGAACGCCGAGGAGTTTGTGGCCAAGCGCGTCGACATGGTGCTGGAGTATCAGGTCGAAGAGGTGGTGGCGCCGCGCATTGCGCACATCTTCAAGAAGGCGGAGATTCCGTTGATCGCCATCGATGTGCCGCACCCGAATGCAACCTACTTTGGCGTGGACAACTTCGAGGCGGGCTACGAGGCGGGCACGATTCTGGCCCAGTATGCGCAGTTGAAGTGGAAGGGTCGCGTGGACCGGGTGATCGGCCTGGGCTTTAGCGAGGCCGGCAGCTTTGTGCAGAGCCGTGTCACGGGCGCTTTCGACGGCATTCGAGAACGGATGAAGAATATTCCGGCAGAGTGTTTTTCGCAGATCGATGGTCGCGGACTGCGGGAGTCGAGCCGCAAGGCGATGCGCGAGGAACTGGCGGATTACCGGGTGGGCGAGCGGATTCTGGTGGCTGCTGTTAACGATTCCAGCGCGCTGGGCGTGCTCGATGCGGCGCGCGAGGTGGGCTGCGAATCAAACATCGCCATCGTGGGCCAGGACTGCATTCCCGAGGCGCTCGAAGAGATGCGTCGCGGCAAGGGGTCGTTGATTGGCTCGATCTCGCATGAGGTGGAGACCTACGGTCCGCGCCTGATCCAACTGGGCATCGCTTTGTTGCGTGGCAACATTGTGCCGCCGTTCAACTACGTGCGCCACCGTGCGGTGACGTTGGAAACCCTCGCGGCGGAAGAAGAGTCGCGGGAAGTCGCTGCGAAGAAATAGTGGTTGGAGTGCACTGCCAGTGAGCTTGCCCTGCCAACCCAAGAGTTGATCCGGCGTGAACGCGCGGGATGCTGTGAAATTTTGATTTTTGGGAGATAAAAAGGGTGATGCAAGAAGCTGCGCGTGTTGCGATTGATCTGGGTGCTCAAAGTTGTCGTGTCTCGTTGTTGCGTTGGCAGGGCTCGAAGCCGTCGATTGAGGTGGTTCATCGCATTGCGAATGCGCCGGTACATCAGGGCGCATCGCTGCACTGGAATCTGGACGGCATTCTGGCCGGGCTTGAAGAGGGGTTGCGCAAGGCGGCAGTGATTGCCACCGAGGGCATTGCCTCGATTGCCGTTGATTGCTGGGGCGTGGACTATGTGCGCATCGATGCGGCGGGCAAGGCGCTGGGCGCGCCGTTCTGCTATCGCGACGAGCGCACGACGGCGACCAAGGAAGAGGGCGACAAGCGCATCACGCCCTTCGATCTTTATCAGATTACCGGCGCAATGCCGGTGAAGTTGAACACGGCCTATCAACTGATGGCCGACCCGGCGGCGGGCCTCGATGCCAAAACGCCGTGGACGATGATTCCCGAGTACATCATGACCTGGCTGGGTGCGCGGCGCGTCTGCGAGTACACGCATGCGACGCACACCGGCCTGGTGGATCTGAAGACGCACGACTGGTCGCAGGAGGCCTTCGCGCGGTTGGGACTGGCGATCGAGGCCGCGCCGCCGATCGTGCGTGCGGGTACGGCGCTTGGCAAGGTGCAGGGACCGTTGGCGGAGCTGGCGGCCTATCGCCACACCCAACTGATCGCGCCGGCCTGCCACGATACGGCTTCGGCGATTGCCGGCATTCCGGCGGATTTGAGCACGATTGCCTACATCAGCTCGGGCACCTGGTCGCTGGTGGGCATGCGCACGGCAACGCCGGTCACGACGCGCAAGGCCTTCGATTCGGGCTACACGAATCTGGGCGCGGCCTCGGGCGATCTGTTGTTTCACTCGATGATCAACAGCATGTGGGTGCTGCAGCAGTGCATGCTCTATTGGGAGTCGCAGGGGCGCGGCTGGCAGATTGCCGACATCGTGAAGGCCGCCGAAGAGGTGACGACCTCAACGGCCTTCCTCGACATGGATGCCGAGGCGCTGATGCTCGACACGGAGATGCCGAGCCGCATCAATGGCGAGTTGACCCGGCGCGGCTTCGATGCGATCCCGGATGTGGCGGGCAATGAGCCGATCTTTGCGCGGCTGATCTTCGAGAGCCTGTCGGTGCGCTATGCGGCGGCGCTGGCCAGCCTCGAACAGATGCTCGACGTGAAGCTGACCGGCATTCACATGCTGGGCGGCGCGAACCGCAACAAGCTGCTGGTGCGGTTGACCGAAGAGCGCACCGGACTGAAGATTCAGATCGGACAGACGGAGTCGACGACCGTGGGTAACCTGGCCGTGCAACTGGCTTCGAGCGAAAACGGCGGAAGGCCGGTGGATGCGGCCTCGATCTGCAAGTGGGCCAAGGTGCTCTGCGAAGAGTAACTCTGCAAACAGAAGAGAGGTTGGGCGCGGGGGGCGATGGCCTTCCGCGCCCTTTGTTTATGCGCGGACGACGACGGCGTTGAGCGTGGCATCGATGCGTGCTAGCAACTCTTCGGGAATCGTGATGCCGATGGCGCGCACGTTGTCGGCGATCTGCGCGGGGCGCGAGGTGCCGATGATGGCCGAGGCAATTTCGGTGCGGCGCAGAACCCAGGCCAGCGCCATCTGTGCCATGGTGAGGCCAAGCTCGTCGGCGAGCGGCTTGAGTTGTTCAACGGCGGCCAGCAGCGCATCGGAGCGATAGTGGCGGCCCGCGGTTTCCATGAACTGATTCATCTGCGGATTGGCGGCGCGGCTATCGGCCGGTGGCGGTTGGCCGGGAAGATATTTTCCGGTGAGCACGCCGTGCGCCAGTGGCGAAAAAGCGAGGTTGCCGATGCCGTGGCGCGCGCAGGCCTGGAAGACCTCGGCCTCGGGCTTGCGCCAGAGCATGGAATACTGCGGCTGGCTGGAGCAGAAGCCCGTAAGCCCGTCGTCGCCCGCGATCTTTGCGGCCGCATCGATCTGCGCGGCGTTCCACTCGCTGAAGCCGATGGCGCGCACCTTGCCCGATTGCACGGCGCGGTCGAGTGCTTCCAGCGTTTCTTCAAGCGGTGTTGCGGCATCGTAGCGATGGCACTGGTAAAGGTCAACGTAGTCGACGTCGAGCCGCGTGAGCGAGCGGTCAAGCTGCTTGGCGATCTGCGCGGCGGAAAGGCCCTGATCGGGTTCGTCGCCAACGGGGAAGAAGAGTTTGGTGGCGATGAGCACGCGGTCGCGCGGCAAGCTCTTGAGCGCCGCGCCGAGCACGCGCTCGGCCTCGCCCGCGCCGTACTGGTTGGCGGTGTCAAAGAGCGTGATGCCGTGGTCAAAGGCCGCATGAATACAGGCGATGGCGCGTTCGCGTTCGATGCCCCCGGCGGCCGTAAGCCAGGTGCCAAAGCTCAACTCGGAAACTTCCAAAGGACCAGCGCCCAGCCGACGATACTGCATGAACATCTCCTCGTTTTGTGTGGTTGTGACGGACTCTCTTCATCTTACAGAGGGGAGGGCTGAGAGAAATACAAAGAATCTTCTCCGGGCGCTGGCGAATCCCTTAGCCAGAAGAGCTGGCGAGGTCTGTGCGGACTTCGAGTGAATTCACGAAAGTTGAAGGAGAAATCTTCGTATGCATACGATTTTTCGTCGTGCAATTTTGACTGCGTTCTGTGCGGTTTCCCTCGCGCTGTGCGCGCAGACGCCCACCATCTTAACGGTGCCGATAAAAAACGCCGCGGGTGATGATCTGGGCAAGGTGGTGCTGACGCAGAAGGAAAATGGCGTTGCATTTACCGTGGATCTGAAGGGACTTCCGGCTGGCGAGCACGCCATTCACGTGCACCAGAAGCCGCTGTGCGAAGGTCCTGGCTTTACCAGCGCGGGTGGACACTTCAACCCGGCGGGCAAGCATCACGGCACGCATAATCCCGAGGGCCATCACAACGGCGATCTGCCGATCAACCTGACGGCGGCGGCCGACGGAACGGCGCATGCCGAGGTCTTTTCGCCGGATGTAACGCTGGCGCCCAGCGGCGCGAATTCTTTGGTGGCTGGCGGCGGAACCTCGCTGGTGGTGCACGCTTCCGCCGATGACATGATCAGCGACCCGGCGGGCAACGCGGGCGCGCGCATTGCCTGTGGCGTGATCCCGGGCCTCGAGTAAAGACGCATAAAAAAAGCGCCGGACAGATTCGATTCTGTCCGGCGTTTTTTCTTCCTTTGCCAGGAACTATTCGGCGGCAATCGCGGGGAATAGCTCGCGAAGGGATTAGCCGAGAGCCTGCACAGAGCCTTTGCCGACGAGGGCTTCCATGTTTTCGATCCAGGCCTTGTCGGCCGAGACGCTCATCGCCTCGGGCTCAAGCACGACCGCGTATTCGCCCTTCTTTTCCAGGTGAATCATGATCTTGCCCGGCCCCGGCGCGGCCTCGGCGGCCTGCTTGATCTGCGTGAACAGAGCCTCACTGACGTTGTCGAGGTTGAGGCGCAGGCGCACGCCGCTGGGCAGCTTGATCTGCACGGCATCGAGCGGATAGATGCCGCTGAGGGAGATCTTCGGTGCGGCCTCGTCGTCGCCCATCAGAATGCCGCGCACCAGCACCGGCGCTTCAATGTGCAACTGCTGCTGGAGCCGCTCGTAGTCACGCGAGAAGCAGATCATGTCGATCTTGCCGTAGGCGTCTTCGAGCGAGGCCATGGCGTAGACCTTGCCGTCGCGCTTGCTTTTTTGCACGCGCAGGCCAACGATCAGACCGGCGACCTGAATCTCGTCGGCAGGATCGATCTCCTTGCCCCAGCGGCGCTCGGGCGGCTTGCGTTCGAGCGCGTCCACGGTGGAGATGACGCCGGGCAGGTTGCGAATTTTTTCCGCGTACTTGTCGAGCGGGTGGCCGGAGACGTAGAAGCCGAGCACCTCTTTTTCATTGTTGAGCCGTTCGGCCTCTTCCCAGTCAGGCACGCGCGGCAGATCGTCGCCGGTCTTGGCGGTGGGTGTGGCCTCGTCGAAGAGTCCGAAGAGCCCGGCCTGACCCTGCTCGGCATCGCGCTGCGCCTTCTGCGCGCGTTCAATGGCCTTGTCGACGGCGGCCATTAGCGGGCCGCGTTTGCCAAGCGAATCCAGCGCGCCGGCCTTGATGAGCGACTCGATGACGCGCTTGTTCATCACGCGCAGATCGACCTTTTCGCAGAACTCCCAGATGCTCGAGAAGCGGCCGCCGAGCTCTTCGCGGGCCTTGATGATCGATTCGATGGCGTTGCCGCCGACGTTCTTCACCGCGGCCAGACCAAAGCGGATCGCGTCGCCGGTCGGCGTGAAGTGGGCCATGGAAACCTGCACGTCGGGCGGCTCGACGGCGATGCCGGTATCGCGGCATTCGCCAATGTACTTGACGACGTTTTCCGGCTTCGAGGTTTCCGACGTCAGCAGCGCGGCCATGAACTCGACCGGATAATGCGTCTTCAGATAGGCCGTCTCATAGCTGACCAGACCGTAGGCCGCCGAGTGCGATTTGTTGAAGCCGTAGCCGGCGAACTTCTCCATCTGGTCGAAGATTTCGACGACCTTGTCCTTGGGATGTCCGTTGGCGAGCGCGCCGTCGATAAAGCGCGAACGCTGCTTGGCCATCTCCTCGGGTTTCTTTTTGCCCATGGCGCGGCGCAGCAGGTCGGCCTCGCCGAGTGAGTAGTTGGCCAGGACGTTGGCGATCTGCATCACCTGTTCCTGATAGACCATGACGCCGAGGGTCTCTTTGAGCACCTTCTCCATCGGCGGCAGCGTGTACTCCACCTTGCGGCGGCCCCACTTGCGCTCGATGTAATCGTCGGTCATGCCGCCCTGGATCGGGCCGGGGCGATAGAGCGCCGTGAGCGCGGTCAGCTCCTCAAGCCGCTCGGGCTTGTAGCGGCGCAGCATGTCGCGCATGCCCGAGGATTCGAACTGGAAGACGCCGGAGGTCATGGCCTGCTGAAAGACCTTGACAAAGGTCTCCGTGTCGTCGAGCGGAATGGTGGCCATGTCGACCTTGACGCCGCGATTGCGCTCGATGTGCTTCAGGCAGGCATCAATCACCGTCAGCGTCGTCAGGCCCAGGAAGTCAAACTTCAGCAGGCCCATCTTGTCGACCGACTTCATGTCGTAGGCGGTGACGATTTCGTCGTTCTTGGTCTTGGCGACGGGAACCAGTTCCGTGAGCGGGCGCGGCGCAATGACGACGGCCGAGGCATGCACGCCCGAGCCGCGCACCAGCCCTTCGAGCTTCTTCGCCGTGTCGATCAGGTTGCGCACGGTGGCGTCGTTGTCGTAGATCTTTTGCAGATCGGGCACGTCCTCGAGCGCCTTGTCGATGGTCATGCCGACGGTGGAGGGAATCAGCTTGGCGATCTTGTCGACGTCGCCATAGGGCAGGTCGAGCGCGCGGCCGCAGTCCTTGATGGCGGCCTTGGCGGCCATGGTGTTGAAGGTGATGATCTGGCTGACCTGATCGCGGCCATACTTGCGGACCACGTAGTCGTAGACCTCGCCGCGACGGTTCATGCAGAAGTCGACGTCGATATCGGGCATCGAGACGCGCTCGGGATTGAGGAAGCGCTCGAACAGCAGTACGTTGTGCATGGGATCGATGTTGGTGATCTCCATGCAATAGGCAACGAGCGATCCGGCGCCCGAACCGCGCCCCGGGCCGACGGGAATGCCGTGATCCTTGGCGTACTTGATGAAGTCCCAGACGATCAGGAAGTAGCCCGAGTAGTGCATCTGGTGGATGATGCCGATCTCGTAGCTGAGCCGCTGCTCGTACTCGGCGACGGTGTGGGTGAGCCGGCCGGTCTCTTGCAGATGCTTGATGTGCGTGTCGAGCCGCTTCTTGAAGCCCTGGCGGCAGACCTCTTCAAAGTAGCTGTCAATGGTGTGGCCCGGGGGCACGTCGGTCTGCGGAAAGGGATCGTCGACCTTGTGCAGCTTGAGGTTGCAGCGCTCGGCGATCTCCATGGTGTTGGCCAGCACGTGCGGCTCGCTGCCGAAGATCTGTTCCATCTGGTCGGCGCTTTTGACGAAGAACTGGTCGGAGTCGAAGCGGAAACGGTTGGTCTCGTGAATCTTCGATCCGGTCTGTACGCAGAGCATCACGTCGTGGGCATGCGAGTCTTCGCCGCACAGATAATGCGAGTCGTTGGTGGCGATCATGGGGATGCCCAGCTCTTTTTCAAGCCGGAACAGATCCTTCTGGATCTTGCGCTCCTGCTCGAGTCCCTGATCCTGCACCTCGAGGTAGTAGTTGCCTTTGCCGAAGATGTCCTGATGCTCGAGCGCGACGGCCTTGGCCTTTTCATAGTTGCCGGCCATCAGCGTCTCGCAGAGCTCGCCGCTCAGGCAGGCCGAGCTGGCGATGAGTCCTTTGGCGTGCTGGGCCAAAAACTTCTTCGAGATGCGCGGCTTGCGATAGAAGCCGTGCAGCGAGGCCTCGGAGGTGATCTTGACCAGGTTCTGGTAGCCCTCTTCGTTTTCGGCGATCACCAGCAGATGGTTGTAGTCGCCACCGCTGCTCTGGCCGGGGGCGCGATGGTCCTCGCCCTTGCACACATAGAGTTCGCACCCGAGGATGGGCTTGACGCCAGCCGCCTTGGCTGCGTCGAAGAAGTGGACCGCGCCGTAGATGTTGCCGTGGTCGGTCATCGCGACCGCCTTTTGGCCCATCTTGGCCACCTGCTTGGTGAGCTTTTTCAGGTCGCAGGCGCCGTCGAGCAGCGAGTATTCCGAGTGCAGATGCAAATGTGTGAATTCAGCCATAACTAGCTTCAATTTTAGTCGGCAGCGGCAGCGCGGGCTGTCGAAATCATGGAGCGCGGCTAAAGGATTGATCGGAAGAGGGTTAGAGGAAGGCTTTCTTTACTGGTCGAGCAGGGGAACGGGTGCCTGCTGCGGATCGTCGAAATCGCAGGCGACGGCGGCACGAATCAGGGTGCGCAGCTCTTCGAGTGGTTCGGCTTTCGGGCGTGCTCTATACTGGCGGCTATACCTAGATGCAAGCGCGTGCAAGGCTTGCCCGATCTTGTAATGAAAGTGAGACGAGCGAATGCAGAGATCCCTGAGTGTTTTCGCCGCCGGAGCGTTGCTGGCGGCTGTTGTCGCAGTGCCTTCCCTGGCGCAGACGGGTGCGAGTGGCTACAATCTTCCGCCGAAAAATATTCTCGATGTGATGCGGGCACCGTCGCCGCCCGTGCCCAGTGTCAGCCCGACGCATGACGCGTTGTTGCTGGTGAGCTGGCAGGACTACCCGTCGATTGCGCGGGTTTCAACGCCGTTTCTGCGGCTGGCAGGCGTGCGCGTGGAGACGGCCAATCACAGCCGTCACGATACGCCGGGCGGCTACGGCATTACGGCCTGCGCGACCGGCTACGAGCTGGTGCGCGTCTCCGATGGTGTGCGGACGCCGGTCGTCCTGCCCAAGGATGCCTGCCCGGGCTCGCCCGTCTGGTCCGCCGATGGCACGCGCTTTGCCTTTGCCAACACAACGGCGACGAGCGTGGAGTTGTGGATCGGCGATGCGAAGACCGGAGCGCTCAAACAGGTGGCGGGCGCGCATCTGAATCCGATCTTTGATGACACCCTGCAGTGGATGCCCGACCAGAAGACGTTGCTGGTCAAGCTGGTGCCCGAGGGGTTGGGCGCGCCGCCGGCAGCGCCGGTCGTGCCCGAGGGGCCGAGCATTCAGCAGAGCGATGGCCGCAAGGGGCAGAGCAGCACCTACGAGAATCGCGACACGCTGGCCAACAGCCATGACGAGTCGTTGTTCGACTACTACGGCGCGACGCAGTTGGCGCTGGTCGATGCGGCGACGGGCGTGACGACGCCGGTCGGCAAGCAGGCGATCTATCTGGGCGTCGATCCGGCACCGGATGGCAAGCACGTGCTGGTCTCCTCCATTCGCCGGCCGTACTCCTACGTGGTCACCTATGAGCGTTTTCCGCGGCTGGTCGAGGTGTGGAACCTGACCGATCCGGCGCATGTCGCCACGCACACCGTTGCCACGTTGCCGCTGGCGGACCGCGTGCCGGTCCATGGCGTGCCCGAGGGGCCGCGCAGTTTTTCGTGGCGTGCAACCGACCCGGCGACGCTCGTCTGGGCCGAGGCGCTCGATGGCGGCGACTGGAACACAACCGTGCCCGCGCGTGACAAGGTGCTGTTGCAGAAGGCTCCCTTCGATGCCGCGCCGGTGGAGATTGCGCGCACCGAGCAGCGCTTTGCCGGTCTGGATTGGAGCGACGAGCCGGGGCTCTCGCTGCTGTACGAGTTCGACTCCAACAAGCACTGGGAGCGGGTCTACATTGCCGACATCGATCATCCGCAGCAGAAGCCGCGCCTGCTCTGGGATCTTTCGAGTGACGACAGCTACGGGAACCCGGGCAGCCCGGTGCATCGCCTGCTGGCCAACGGAAGCTCTGTTCTGCGCCGCGACGGCGATGCAATCTATCTGAACGGCACGGGCAGCTCGCCCGACGGTGATCGGCCTTTCCTCGACAAGCTGAACCTGAAGACGCTCAAGACCGAGCGGCTCTTCCGCAGCGACAAGACGAGCTATGAGCGCTTCATCGCCTTTACCGGTGCGGAGCAGACGAAGTTTTTGACCTGGCACCAGTCGCCGAACGACGCGCCGAATGCCTTTGTGTGCACGCTCGGCAAAACGGTCGCGGCCCCGGCGGGCGAGCCGCTGTTCGCCTCGACGAGCGCGGCGGTGACGCACATTGCCGACCCGACGCCCGAGGTGCGTGCCATCCACAAGCGGCTGGTCAAGTACAAGCGCGCCGACGGGCTCGATCTCTCCTTCACGCTCTACACGCCGCCCGGATACAAAGAGGGCACGCGCGTGCCGACGATTCTCTACGCCTATCCGCTGGATTACGCCGATGCCTCGAAGGCCGGGCAGGTGACCGGTTCGCAGATGACCTTCACGCGGTTGCGCCAGTATCGGCTGCTGTTGCTGGCCGGTTACGCGATCATCGACAACGCGGCTTTTCCGGTCGTGGGTGATCCGAAGAAGGCCTACGACAACTACACGGAGCAACTGGTGGGCGATGCCAAGGCCGCCGTCGATGAGGCGGTACGGCTCGGTGTTGCCGATCCGAACCGGATTGGCGTGACCGGCCACAGCCACGGCGCGCTGATGACGGTGAACCTGCTGGCGCACTCGGATCTGTTCCGCGCCGGCATTGCGACCAGCGGCTCCTATAACAAGACGCTGACGCCCTTCGGCTTCCAGAATGAGCGCCGTTCGGTCTGGGAGGCGCCCGAGGTCTATCGTCAGGTCTCGCCCTTCTTCTTTGCCGACAAGCTCAAAACGCCGCTGTTGCTGATCCACGGTGCAGAGGATGCAAATCCGGGCACGACGCCGCTGCAATCGCAGAGACTCTTTGAAGCTGTGCGCGGCAATGGCGGCACGGTGCGGCTGGTGATGCTGCCGCACGAGCCGCACTGGTACACGGCGCTCGAGTCGAACGAGCAGGAGGTCTACGAAATGGTCACCTGGTTTGACAAGTATGTGAAGAACGCGCCAGCGCGTTAAAGCTGCGCGAAGCAAAACAGGCCAGCGTGTGTGTCGCGGAACTTTGCGGCGCGCGCGCTGGTTTTCTTTTTGCGCGGCGTTGATCGCGGGTGCATGCCTTCTGCGATAAGCTGAGGCTGATGGCATTGCACAAAGAGATGGAAGCGAAGGGACCGGCGCTGCATCTGGTCGGGTTGCGCAAGTCCTTTACGGATGTGCGCGCGGTCGATGGCCTTGATCTTGAGGTCGAGCGCGGCGAGTGTTTCGGGTTGCTTGGGCCGAATGGCGCGGGCAAGACGACCACGATTGAAATCTGTGAAGGGTTGACGGTGGCCGACGAGGGCACGGTCGAGCTGCTCGGCTACAACTGGGCTACCGAGGCGAGCGCCATTCGCCAGCGCATCGGCATTCAACTGCAGGAGACGCAGTTCCCCGACAAGCTCACGGTCGAGGAAACGATCCGGCTCTTTCGCAGCTTTTATCATCAGGGACTCACGGTCGATGAGCTGATTGACCGCGTGCAGCTTGAAGAAAAACGCACGGCGCGCGTGGGCGGGCTCAGCGGCGGGCAGAAGCAGCGCGTGGCCATGGCTACGGCGCTGGCCGGCGATCCGGAGCTGATCTTTCTCGACGAGCCAACGACGGGCCTTGATCCGCAGGCGCGTCGGCACCTGTGGGATCTGGTCGAGGATCTGAAGCGCGCCGGTCGCACCATCATTCTGACCACGCATTACATGGATGAGGCCGAGCGGCTCTGCGACCGCATCGCCATCATGGACCACGGCCACAAGATTGCGCAGGGCACGCCGCAGGAGTTGATCGCGATGGTTGGCGGCGAAGAGATTGTCGAATTTTCCGTGGGCGGCAACGATGCCGGCGATCATCCGCTGGTTGCCTCGCTCCGCGCGATCGAGGATGTGCGCACGGTGAGCGAAAACAATGGCACCTACCGGATGGCCGTTGCCGCCTTGCACACCGCCGTGCCGCGCATCTTTGCCGAACTGCGCGCGCGCGGGCTGCACCTGAGCGAGTTCCGCACCCACTCGGCAACGCTTGAAGACGTGTTCGTACAGTTGACGGGGAGGAACCTGCGCGATGAGTAACCGAGGGAAGATTTTTTTTGCGCAGAGCAGCCTGGCGCAGTTGACCTGCACGCGTTTTCTGCTGTTTTTGCGCGAGCCCGAGGCCATCTTCTGGACCTTTGTTTTTCCGATTCTGCTGGCGGCGGGCCTGGGCCTTGCCTTTCGCAATCGTCCGGCGGATGTGCTGCCGGTGGGGGCAACGACGCAGGCGATGGTCGATGCGCTGACGGCCGGTCACGGTCTGCGCGCCATTGTTGTCGATGAGTCCGAGGGCACGCGCGCCTTGGCGCGGGGCAAGATCGTGCTGCTGGCGGTGGGTGAGCCTGCGGGCGTGCGCTATATCTACGACGAGACCAACCCCGACGCTCGCATGGCACGGCTGTTGGCCAATGGCGCGCTTGAAACCGCGGCGGGCCGACGCGATCCGCTGGTAGAGCGCGAGCAGTTGGTGCACGAGGCCGGTTCGCGCTACATCGACTTCGTGGTGCCGGGGCTGCTCGGCATGAACCTGATGGGATCGGCGATGTGGGGGCTGGGTTTTTCCATCGTCGATGCGCGGCAAAAGAAGCTGCTCAAACGCATGGTGGCCTCGCCGATGCCGCGCTGGCAATATCTGCTCTCCTTCCTGCTCTCGCGGTTGGCGATGTTGATCGTCGAGGTGGCGGCCTTTCTCGGTTTTGCGCGCATCGCCTTCGGCGTGCCTTATCGCGGCAGCCTCGTCGAACTCGGCGCGCTCTGCCTGCTGACTTCGCTGGCGTTTTCAGCGCTCGGTCTGTTGGTTGCCTCGCGCGCCAAAACCATGGAGGCGGTCAGCGGCCTGATGAATCTGGCGATGATGCCCATGTGGATTCTCTCGGGCGTCTTCTTTTCGGCAGACCGCTTTCCGGCCGTGATTCAGCCGGTGGTCCGCGCGCTGCCGTTGACGGCGGCCATCGACGCCATGCGCGGCAATATGCTTGAGGGGCTCGGCTTCGGCCAGATGCTTGCGCCGCTCGCCATTCTGCTGGCCTGGTTCCTGGTGCCCTTTGCCGTCTCGCTCCGCATCTTCCGCTGGCGGTAGAGCAAAAATTCTTTTGCTAGGAGACTTCGGCGCGGACCGTTACAATCGATGAGTTATGGACCCGAAGAGCCTGAAACTCTCTCCTGCTTCGTCTGCGCCGCTGACCTCCGGCGGCCGCTTCGTGCGCGCCTGTTTGCGCCAGCCCGTTGACCGCACCCCGGTCTGGTTTTTGCGCCAGGCCGGTCGCTATATGCAGGAGTACCGTGAGGTGCGCAAGCACCACACGCTGGTGGAAATCTGCAAACAGCCCGAGATTGCGGCCGAGGTGACGATCACCGCCGCCGAAAAACTCGGCGTCGATGCGGCCATCATCTTTGCCGACCTGCTGCTGCCGCTCGAACCGATGGGCTTGCCCTTCGAATTTCAGGCGGGCGAGGGCCCGGTCGTGCATAGACCCGTGCGCACGCGCGAGGATGTCGAGGCGCTGCGCACCGATCGCGCCGACGAGCTTGGCTATGTGGCCCGCGCCATCGAAAAGGTGGTAGCGCACTTCGGTGACCGGCTGGGCATGATCGGATTTTGCGGTGCGCCCTATACGCTGGCCAGCTACATGATCGAAGGCGGTGGCTCGCGCAACTACATCGAAACCAAAAAAATGATGTACGGCGATCCGACGGCCTGGCGCATGCTCTTGGATAAGCTCGTCACTGTGCTGACCGCCTATTGCCGCCAGCAGGTCGAGGCCGGTGCTGACGTGATCCAGATCTTTGATAGCTGGGTCGGCTCGCTCGGCGTCACGGATTATCAGGACTACGCATTCGAGGCCAGCCAGCGGCTGGTGCGCGCGGTGCAGGCCATGGGCGTGCCGGTGATCTACTTTGGCGTGGAAACGCAGGCGTTGCTGGGCCCGATGGCCGCCACCGGTGCCGACGTGCTCGGACTCGATTGGCGGCAACCGCTTGATGTGGGCTGGAGTGCGGTGGGCGAGGGCCATGCCGTGCAGGGCAACCTCGACCCCATCACGCTTTTTGCGCCGCTCGAGGTGATCGAGAGGCGCGTCAAAGAGATTCTGGCGGCGGCCGGTGGACGCCCCGGACACATCTTCAATCTTGGCCACGGCATTGTGCCCGGTACGCCGGTTGAAAACGTGCAGGCAGTGGTGAAGATGGTTCACGAGTTTTCATCGAAGGAGATTGTGCGTGGCTAAGCAGGCGGTCTTGCTCCTGGCGCATGGCACGGCGGACTCCATCGACGAGATTCCTGCCTATCTGCGCAACGTGACCAGCGGACGGCCCTTGCCCGAGCACGTGGTGCATGAGGTCGAGCGGCGCTACCGGCTGATTGGCCGCAGTCCGCTCACCGAGATCACCTTTGCGCAGGCGCGCAGCGTGGAATGCCTGCTGGCCGAGGCGGGCGCGCCCGTGCCGGTCTACGTGGCCATGCGCAACTGGAAGCCGTACATCGCCGATGTGATGCGGCAGATGCGCGCCGATGGCGTCACCGCGGCCGCCGTGATCTGCCTTGCGCCGCAGAACTCGCGGACCAGCGTCGGTCTTTATCGCCGCGCGGTCGAGGCAGAAGCCAACGGCATCCACATCGATTTCACCGAGAGCTGGTCCGAACATCCATTGCTCATCGAGGCCTTCGCCGAGCGGCTGCGTGCGGCCGAACAAAAACTCTCTGCCGAGACCGGCGCTCCGGTGCCCGTGCTCTTCACCGCGCACAGCGTGCCCGAGCGCACCGTTGCCGCCGTTGACGGCAAACCTGCCGACCCTTATGCGGAACACGCGCGTGCAACCGCGGAGCTGGTTGCCGCGCAGGTGCCCGAGATTCCGCGCTGGTGGTTTGCCTTCCAGAGTCAGGGCGCGTCGGGCGGCGCATGGATCGGTCCTTCGGTGGAGCAGACGCTGGCGTTGATGGCCGGCGAGGGAGTGAAAACTTTATTGCTGCAGCCCATCGGCTTTCTTTGCGATCATGTCGAAATTCTTTATGACGTCGACATTCAGTTTCGCGAGGAGGCGGAGCGGCTCGGTCTGCGGCTCGACCGACCTGCCTCGCTGAACGAATCGTCCTTGCTGGCGCGGGCGATTGCCGATCTCGCCCATGCTGGTCTCGTGCGCCTCAGCGAAAACTTTTAGAGATAAGTGACCTGAAAAGTTGGTGTAAGAGTAACAGCTCAAGGTTACTTTATTGATCTACGAAAGTGAGCGCCCTTGGGTTTATGATGGGCCTGCAAGACAACGAGCGGAATTTAGTTTCAGAAATCGACTGTTGCAATTTGTTGTATTTCTGCACACGGCGCGTAGGAATGTGTGCGCGGATTTTATCAGTCGCATCTTAGGCGATTTTTCAGACCAAAATCCGGATCTCCATTCCAAAAACAATGGCCGCGTCCTTGTGTCTTGGGACGTGTGTCATCCATTGAACCGATGCCGATAAAAAAAATAACGAAATCGAATACCGGGCATGGACACATGGTGTGTCCCTATTGCGGGCATGATAGATTGCGCAGAACCCCCCGCGTGAGCTTCCTGGAAAACAAGATTTTTCCTCTCGTAGGGATCTACCCATGGGAGTGCGCGAATTGCCGTCAGCACTATTTGCGCAGGAAGCGTTACGAGCGTCTCATGGACGGCGGGCAACCGTCGCATCTCGACGCACACGAATAGAAGCAGGGCCCGCGCCTTGCACTGTGCCGAAGGGTAGGTCGGTGTTGTTGCCTCTCTTGCCGCGCAGCACGGCGATGGAAGGAATATTGTCCATCGCCGCGTATGGGAAATCTGGCTATTTTACCTGGTAAACGACGCTGCCATGGGGTGGTAGCGTAACGCTGATCTCCTTGGACTCCTTCGTCGTCGCGTCATCCCATGCATTCGTGGCCGCATGCTTGCCGTCGAGTCCGAGCTGCTTCCAGCTCGCGCGCAGAGTCGTTGGCTTGTCATCGAGGTTGAAGAAGCCGAAGTACTCGGTGTAGCCACGCGCGCCAGGAGCGCCGATGCTTGCGCGCCAGACCCGCGCCTGCGCAAAGCCCGTGAGCGCGCTCACGTCAACCGGTCGGCTCAGGCTGGCGTTCTGATTGATGAACAGCAGTGTCTGGTTGGTGAGCAGCGAGCGGGTGAAGGTGTCGAGCTTGGTCAGGTTCGCGCCAAGAATCAACGGCGAACGGGTGATGGACCACAGTGCCAACTCGGTGCGCTGCTCCTCCTGCGTCAGTCGCGAAGCGCGCGGCGCGCCCCAGCCCGGATGCGGACTGAGCTGGCCGATGGGCAGCATGTCCTCGTCGGGCCAACTGTTCGGCCCCACATAGGTGTACCACTGCGCCAGCCGGTCGAAGGTGTCGCGCAGGCCGAAGGGAAACTCGCTGTTCGCATTGGTGCGTTTCGCATCCCAAAAGTCCCAGTGATCGTCGGCAATGCGCCACATCTCCGCATACTGCTGCACCTCGGCGGCATGTTTCAGATTGGTTGGCCCCGGCGAAAGGCTCAGCACCATCGGCCGGCCCGATTTGCGAATGGCCTCGGCGATCTGGCGAATCTCGCTGGGCCGGTACGGATGGTCGCTGATGCAGTCCACCTTGACGAAGTCCAGACCCCAATGCGCGAAGAGCCGGAACATGGCGTCGTAGTAGGCCTGCCCGGCGGCATTGTCGGCCACGCCCCAGTTGCCCTCGTCCCACGGGCAGGGGCTCGACTTGTCGGCGGCGTCGGTGGCGTGAAAGCCCGCGCCGATGGGTAGATTTTCTTCAACCACCTGCTTGGGAATGCCGCGTACAATGTGTACGCCGAACTTGAGTCCCTGCTTATGCAACCAGTCGGCCAGCGGCTTGAAGCCCGCGCCGTTTGCCGACGAAGGAAAGCGCGCGGGGTCGGGAATCAGTTGTCCGTTCGCATCCCACAAGTAGCGCATCTCGGCGACATTTTTACCGTAAGGGTTGCGCATGTACCAGCCCTCGTCGATGACCGCATATTTCCAGCCGTAGCCGACCAGTTCCTTCAGCACTCCGGCGTTGGCGCGGAACTCCGATTCGTCGATGGTGAAGCCGTAGGAGTCCCAACTGTTCCAACCCATCGGTGGGGCCGGCGCAACCGACTGCGCGCGCGCGGCGAGACAAGGCAACAAGACAAGGCAGAGCGAAAGAAAAAATCGGGTGCGAACCATGCGTACACATATAGCACACACAGGGAACAGTGAACAGTGAACGCGCGCAGGGAACTCCGGGCCATTGCACTGGAGGCCTTCTCTGAGCTGAGCTTTTCCTCTCGGGATTGGGCCAGAAGGGTGCCAGGGCATTCATGCCCATGCTCCCTCCCCAAGACGCGTTGTTTTCTCGCTTCACCTCCGTGCGTCCGGTATTCTGGTTGCGATGCAGGGGGAAGGTTCAATGAGCGAAAGCAAATGGCAGCGTGCAGGTTGGGCAACGAGTCTTTTAGCGTGTGTGTTGGCTGCTTGCGCGCAGGCCCAGGGGCCGAAGACCGCCGCGACGGTCGAGGTGCTTTCGGTCAGCGACATTCATCTCGACCCCTTCCACGATCCGGCCAAGGCCGAGCGGCTGGCTGCTGCGCCGATCACGCAGTGGCGCGCCATCCTCGACGCCCCTGACTCGGCCGACCGCGCGACGCGTTCGGCGGCGATGCTCAAAAGCTGCCCGGCCCGTTCTGTCGATACCGACGAGGCTCTGTTTGTCGCAAGCCTTCAGGCTATGCACGCGCAGGCGCGCGACCTGCGCTTCGCCACCGTCAGCGGCGACCTGATGGCCCACCAGTTCGACTGCCGCTTTCGGCAGGTTTTTCCCAAGGCCACCGCGGCCGAATACCGCAGCTTCGCGCTCAAGACCATGGCCTACGAACTGGCCGAGTTGCGCAAGGCTCTGCCCGGCGTGCCGGTCTATGCCGCGCTCGGCAACAATGACTCCGACTGTGGCGACTACAAACTCGATGCGCGCGGCGCGTTTCTGGCCGGTGCTGCGCCGTTTTTTCTGGCCGATCTTCCGACAAAGGAACGTACTGCCGCCACCGAGCGTTTTGCCATCGACGGATCGTACGTCGTCCCGTTGCCTGGCACGCATGCGCGGCTGGTGGTGCTCAATGATCTGTTTGCCTCGCGCGGCTACACCAGTTGCGCGGGCAAGCCCGATCCGGCTCCGGCGGCGGCTCAGGCGGCTTGGCTGCAAGCGCAGATCGATGCGGCGCGGAGCTCCGGCGAAAAACTCTGGGTGATGGGCCACATCCCGCCCGGCATCGATCCTTATGCGACGGTGCTCAAACTGCGCAATGTCTGCGGCGGCGAAGATCCGGTGCTCTTTCTCTCATCGTCGGCGCTCGGCGAGGCGCTCTCTGCGGGCGGCGACGTCGTCACGCTGGCGCTGTTCGCGCACACGCACATGGACGAGATGCGACTGCTGGAAGGCGCGCGCGGCCCCGTGGCTCTCAAAATGGTGCCCTCCATCTCGCCGATCAACGGCAATCTGCCCGCTTTCACGCTGAGCACGATCGACGCGAAGACCGCTTCCGTCAAGGATTTTCGGGTGATCTCGAGCGCCGACAATCGCGGCTCTTCCTGGGCCGAGAGCTACGACTTTGCTCATGCCTATGGCGCGCCGGGTTTCTCGTCGGCCGATGCGGCAGCGCTGCTGCGGGCCATGGCCGCCGATACCGTGGCCGGTTCGGCTCCTGTCGCGGCCTACCTGCGCCACTACTACGGGCGCGACCTCTCCCCGGCCCTCAAGCCATTCTGGCCTCAGTACGCCTGCTCGATGAACAACCTGACCGCCGAAGCCTATCGAAGCTGCCTGTGCGGCAAGCGCCCGTAGAGCCGCATCGACATAGAAAAATCATTCCTAAAATAAAGCCGCTGTCATCCCTCGCGAACGGGGCCCCAGGCGTTTTCATCAGCCTGGGGGAGGTGAGCGGAGAGCCTGCCCTGAGCGTCGTCGAAGGGGAGCTGCGGCTGTTCTTTCCCTCACAACCTTCCCTGCGCAGTTTTGGCTGCAATTCCTGCCTCATCTTTGTCCCGGCAAAGCCCGGCAGGGCGCTTCTTCTTCCAGCAGAAGAAGAAGGCTCCGCGCGCTTTGCTCACCAATCGCCTCGTCCTTGCGTCGAAACAAAGTAGATCATGAAAAAATTAATTAGACGTATCTTTCTGCGAAGAAGTTTACAGAGGATGGAAGATTTTTGCATAATGCTTACAACTTTCTTTTTGGGAAATACACCCCGATCAAAGTTGCGGAAGAGAAAACCCGGTCCATGTAGCTGTATCTCATTCAGAGGAAATTGCTTATGTGCGGAATCCTAGGCTATACCCACCGTTCGCTCTCGCTCGATTCCGGGGTTCTTGCGGCAGGGCTCAAGGCGCTGAGACATCGTGGGCCGGACCAGCAGGGCTCCTTCGAGTCTTCTGCGGTTTCACTCGGCGCCACGCGGCTGCGCATTGTGGATCTGGCCGGTGGCGACCAGCCGCTGCACTCGGCCGATGGCGATGCCACCATTGTTTTTAACGGCGAAATCTTCAATCATCGCGCGCTGCGCCTCGAACTCGAGATGCAGGGCGTGCGCTTCCGCACCCACTGCGATACCGAGGTTGTCTTGCAGGCGTGGTTGCGCTGGGGGGTGGATTGCTTTGCCCGGCTGCGCGGCATGTTTGCCGTGGCCCTATGGTCCGAGCGCGAGCAGCGTCTGGTGCTGGCACGCGACCGCATGGGCGTCAAGCCGCTCTACTATGCCGCGCGCGATGGCGAACTGAGCTTCGGCTCGGAGATGAAATGCGTCTTCGCCAACCCAAAAATTTCTCGCTCCATCGACCTGACCGGCCTCAACTGCTATCTGCGGCTCAACTACGTCCCCGGCCCCTTCACTCTGGTCGAAGGCATCGCGAAGCTGATGCCCGGCTGCATGCTTGACTGGCGCAAGGGCGAGCTTGCGATTCACTCCTATCTGCCGGAGCGCACGGAGCAGTCCGCGCCTGCCACGCTCAACGAGGCCTGCGAAGAGCTCGACGGCTTGATGAAGAAGGCCGTCGGCGAGCAGATCGTCTGCGATGTGCCCTTTGGTCTGTGGCTCAGTGGCGGGCTCGATTCCTCAAGCGTGCTGCACTATGCCGCCGAGGCCTCGTCCCGGCCGCTCAAGACCTTTTCGGTCACCTTTCATGGCAAGAGCTTTGACGAGAGCCGTTACATTCGCGACGTTGCCGCGCAGTATGGCACCGAGCACACCGAGTTCGACATGGCGCCGGATGCGGAGCTGGCCGACACCATCGCCGGGCTCTCCTACTACTCCGATGAGCCCAGTGCCGACGCCGGTGCCGTGCCCATGTGGTATCTGTCCAAGATGACCCGGCAGCACGTGACGGCGGTTCTCAGCGGCGAGGGCGCCGACGAGCTTTTTGGCGGCTATCTCACCTACAAGGCCGACCGCTACCATCGCGCCTTGGCGCACGTGCCGCGCCTGTTCAAGCGGGCCGCGCTCGGTTGCGCGCAGTGGCTTCCGGCCAGCGATGAAAAAATCGGCTTCGAGTACAAGGTCAAGCGTTTTCTCGAAGGCTCCATGATGTCGCCCGAGGATGCACACGTCTTCTGGAACGGCACCTTCACCGAGGCCGAAAAGCGCCGCTTCTTTTGCTATGCCGACGAGCGGCCGCTGCGTTCCATCCTGAACCACATGCGTCCCGGCAACGCGCTTGAGCGTTATCTGGACTTCGATCAGCGTTACTCGATGCCCGACGGCATTCTCTACAAAGTGGATCGCATGAGCATGGCACATGCCGTCGAGGTGCGTCCGCCGTTTCTCGATGACCGCATCGTGGACTTTGCCGCGCGTCTGCCGCAGCGGTTCAAGATGACCGGCCAGGAGACCAAGCTGGTGCTGCGCAAATTGATGAGCGCGCGGTTGCCCCAAAGCGTGCTGCGTCGGCCCAAGGTCGGCTTCGACATTCCCATTCACGAGTGGTTCCGTGGTCCGCTCCGTCCCCTGCTTGAAGAGACGCTGTGCGAGAGTGCCGTCAACGCGACCGGCCTGTTCGAGTGGCCGGCCATTGCGCGGATGCAGCGCGAGCACCAGAATCGTCAGGCCAACTGGGGCTATCACCTCTGGGGCCTGATGACCTTGCTGCTGTGGATGAAACGCTGGAAGATTGAAACCCCGCACTCCATGTCGGCTGCGACGGTCCACGAAGATCAGCCGGTCCATGCCGGATCGCGTCTGGTCTGGCAACCGGCGCAGTCTCCGGTTTTGCCGGCAAACTAAAGATAAGGTTCCTCCCCCGGAACGTGCCGCGCGTCTCTCTTTTTTCAGGGAGTGCGCGGCATGATTGTTTACCGGGGTTGCGCGGCTAGTTTTTCCGCGATGGCAAGGCCGCCTGCGCGGCGAATACCGGCGATATTGCAGTGCGCAATGTAGTCGGCGTCGCTCTCCGTGCGCGGCATGGCCTCCACATGCAGCGCAACCGGCCTCGGGCTGACGGCGGCGGCAAAGCTCGCCCACAGCGCCGCGTCGCCCGTCGCATAAATCTCCACCCGGCGCGTCGTCCGCGCCGCATAAGCAATGGCCGTCAAAATATCCTGCACGCGCGCCTGATCGTCGCTCACGTTGTAGGTGAGAAAGCGCGGCCCCCCGTTCACGCCCGGGTCTTCCTCGGCCAGAGGCTTGTCCTTGCGGTCGCGCGGAGCTTTGGCCGTTCCCGTCTCAAACAGATCAAGCGCGAGCACGGCGCGGCCCTGCTTGCGCAGCAACGCGGCCTGTGCGCCTGCCAGCGCGGCCGCCGAGCCTTCGGCATCAAGAACGATCGCCAGCGGCCCACGGCCTTCCAACGCAACGCCGGCCACGCGGTCGCCACGCCCGCTCGTGAGCACGAGTTTTTCTTTGTCGTGAGCAGCCGTCACCTGCGCGGGAAACTCAACCGCCAGCGTTTGCCGCAACCGCTCACGCAAAAATTCCGTACCCTGCGGCGCGGCGTTCTGCGCCTCGGCCATCGCGCGCCAGCCTGCGAACAGGCCGTGGAGATCGACCGCATTCGCTGGCAGCGCATGGTTGTAGAGCACCGACATCTGCCCGATCATGGGCACCTCGATATTGTGCTCAGTCAGTTCCTTCGGATCGCTCAACCCCGGATGAATCTTCGCGAAGAAGCGGTAAACGGCCTCGCGGCTTTCGCGGTTGAAGTTGTGCGGCGCGATGATCTGCGTGGCCTCGACCGCCTCCGTCTTGCCGTAGAGCGCGTAGATGCTGCGGATCGCCGGATACTCGTCGCGCAGCGTGTTACGCGTCCAATCCTGCGTTCCGGCCACAATCAGCATCGGCTTCGGCGCAAAGGTTGCCGCCATCTCCACGTTGTTGGTGCCCAGGCGCAACCCCGGCGCGCTCTCGCACAGGTCGCCGCCCTGCATGAACGACGAGATCATGCTCACCGGCGCAAGAAAGCTCAGCCGGTCATCGACGGCGGCCAGCAAAAAGCTCTGCGAAGCGCCGCCCGAGGCTCCCGTTGCGCCCATGTCGGCGGTGTCCACATCGGGCAGCGAACTCAAAAAATCCAGCGCGCGGATCGAGTCCCACAGTTGCAGCCCAAGCGGCCCTAGTCCCCACAGCCGCAGCGCGTCGCTGCCAAAGCGGTGCGGCAGTTGCAGTGTGTCCGTGTAGCCGACCATGTCGTAGGCAAACACCACATAACCCTGGCGCGCCAGACTGATGCCGAGCGCGGGGCCGGAGTCCGTCGGTTCATGCTCCAGTCGGCCGTAGGGCCAGTGTCCATGCGGGTTCACGATCCCCGGATGCTTCGCGCGCCCGTTCGTCGGGCGATACAGATTCCCTCCCAGATAAAAGCCGGGAAAGCTTTCAAGCAGCACCTTCTCGATGGTGTACCCCTGCCCCTCGATCTTGCCGAAGACCTCGGCATGCAGATCGTTTTTCGGCGGCAGCGGCGAAAGTCCCGTCGCCACCAAAATCTGATTCCGCAAAAACGCGCGTCGCTTTTGCCACGCATCGAGCGCCTCAAACTTCGGCAGCGGCTGCTGCGTCCTGGTGGTGACAATCTGCGTCCGACGCGCGTCTTCAGCGGGGATCGTCGCTGTTTGTGCCGTCGCACGCTGCAAGGCAAAAAAGAAAAACAGCGCGAGAGCCGCACTCCAGGCGGCCTCGCGCATCAAAGTGTTGCGTCGTTGCATCGGGTCTCCTACAGCAATTCATCCTTGGCTGGTTGAATCTCGAAGTGGACGCGTTGCATGCCCAGGTACGGATGCGTGGCGCGCAACTCCACTTCGCCGCTCATCTCGAAGGTGCGAATCCAGACCGCACCCTGCCCACCGGCCAGCGTGAACGGGTTGTCGCCAATCAACTCTGCCGGTCCGACGATCTCGAAGCGAATCGCGGCATCGGAGAAGGGGCGCACATTGCCGAACTCGTCGGTCACGCGCACCACCACACGCGTCGCATCCGCGCCATCGGCAATGAGCCGCGTGGTGTCAGCGGCCAGCACCAGCCTGCGGTCCACGCCATCGCCCGACATCAACCGGGTTATGACGAGCTTGCCGCCGATGTAGCCCTCGATCTTCAGGTCGCCCCAATTGTCGTCGAACTTGGCCAGGCTGGCGGTAAAGGGCGGATACTTCAGATGCGCAAACTCCGCTCGATTCGGATCGGCCTCGGCCACGAGTTTGCCTGCGATATAAAACTTCAGATGCTCGCAGTTCGAGCAGACCACCGCCTCATCGAACTTCGTGCTCTGGTCGCCGAGCGCCCAGTGAAAGGCCGGTTCCAGCACAACCTCTTCCGAGGGGTCGCACTGCGAACGATAGAAGCCTGCCGCCGGCTTCGGTTCGCGGAAGATGTCCATCACGCCGTGATAGCAGATGCGATCGCCCGAGCCAAAGTTGCCGTGTGTGTTGTAGTCAAAGGCGCACCAGCCGATGCCGCCCGCGTACTGCGCATTCGAGGCCAGCTGGTTGTGGATGCGCGCATGGCGCAGCGTGTGCTCGCGCAGCCGCTCCACGTTGTCGATCGTCTTGGTCGGATACGTGTGCCCGATGAACTCCGTGTTCAGATAAAGCGGATGATTCGGCGCGCGCAACGGAAAACCGAAATCGTTGATCGTGAAGACGTCTTCGAGCAACTCGCTCCCGTATTTGTTGCGAATGCCGCCGGTCTGCCGCGTCGGATCGAGCGCGTGCGCCGCCGCGTTGGTGCGCGTGTAAAAGTCGTGATCGTCGTGCGACTCGTTGATGCGCACGCCCCACAGCACAATCGACGGATGGTTCCAGTCGCGGCGAATCATGCGGCCCACGTTGTCAATGGAAACCTGCTTCCACGCCTCGTCGCCAATGTGCTGCCAGCCGGGAATCTCTTCGAGCACCAGCAGGCCGTACTCATCGCAGGCGTCCAAAAAGTGTCGCGACTGCGGGTAGTGCGAGGTGCGCACGATATTGGTCTTGAGCCTCTTGCGCAGAATGAAGGCGTCGCGCTTTTGCACCCGCGCCGGCATCGCCTGGCCCACCCACGGAAAGGTCTGGTGCCGGTCGAGTCCGCGCAGCTTGATGATCTTGCCATTGAGCGAGAATCCCTGCGGCGTGAAGGTCGCCTCGCGGAAGCCGATCCGGCGCTCGTCGTTGTCGTAGGCGCGGCCGTTTTTGCTCAGCGTCACCACCACGCGATAGAGCTTCGGCGTTTGCAGATCCCACAGCGCAATGCCGTCGAGCTTGGCAAAGTGCAGCGTCGTCGATTCCGGCAGTGCGCCGGCCTCGAGCTTCTGCTCGGTTGTGGCGATGAGCTTTTCGCCGTCGTAGAGCGCGGCCTCAAGTGCGAGCCCCGCCTCGAGTTTTTTGTCGGGACTTTCAAGAAAACAGAGCACGTCGAGTTGCGGCGCGCCCGTGAGCACCTGCTTCGGCTGCGCAAAAATGTTTTCAATGTAGGTCGGCGCGACAAACCGCAGCGAGACCTCGCGATAGATGCCGCCGAAGGTCAGGTAATCGACCTCATGGCCAAAGGGGGGAATGTCGGCCCGTTCGGTCGAGTCCACCTCGACGGCCAGCACGTTGTCGCCCGCCCAGTCAATGTGCTCGGTCAACTCAAAGCTGAACGGCGTGTAGCCGCCCCGGTAGGCGCCGAGTTTTGTGCCGTTCAGATACACGGTCGAGGCGGTCATCACGCCCTCAAAGTCGACAAAGATGCGACGGCCATGCGCCACCGCGGGCACCTTGAAGTGGCGACGATAGACAGAGACGAACTGATACGATTTCTCGTCGAAGCCATGCCAGGGCACGCGCAGATTGGTGTGCGGCAGCGTCACGCGGTCAAACCTGCTGTCGTCGAAGCTGCGCGTGAGCGCCTCGGGCGTGGCCTTTGGGCTATAGCGCCAGCGGCGGTTCAAACTCAGTACGGCGCGCGCGTGCGGCGCGGCTTCAGCAGCCAGAGGAGAAGCAACCGCCGAGGCGGCCAGCAGCGTTCCGGTTGTCTTCATAAAATCGCGGCGATCCATACAGACTCCTTGTGTCGAGGCATGAGCGGCGATTCCGCAGTGTGGCGTTTCACACGGGCGGGCGCTTCGATCAGGCACCATTGTATGCGTTTTCTCCTGGCTCGTTACAGCCCTCGTTCGCGCTCGAAACCGCGAGGGTTTCCCCGGGCGTGATTCTTTCTTTCCGCAGGGACTTGCCGGATTTGATAACGTTAACTTATAGTGATTGCGGTGACTCTCCATGAGCATGGAGAAGGCCGGGAGCGAAACGATGAGTCTGATCCTGGGTATCGATGGCGGCGGGACGCGTACGCGCGCCTCGCTTGTAGCTGGTGGCAAGGTGGTCGCACACGCCGAGGGCGGCTCGATCAAGCGCCTGCGCGTGGGCGCCAAGGCTGCGGAGGCCAATCTGCGTGCCGTCCTCACGGACGCCTTTGCACAGGCCGGCGTCAAAAGCGTTCAGGCCGCCTGTTGCGGCGTTGCCTCGGCCACCTTGCCCGGTACTGCCGAGTGGATTACCGCCGTCCTTAACGACTTTGGCGCGGAAAAATCCGAGGTCGTCGGCGATGAGGTCATCGCGCTCGACGCCGCCTTCAAGGGAGGCGCGGGCATCTTGCAGATCGCCGGCACCGGTTCGAACACCATCGGCCGCGCCGCCGATGGAAGCCGCGAAAGCGCCGGTGGCTGGAGTTCTCGGCTTGGTGACGAAGGCTCCGGCTACTGGATCGGCCTGCACAGCGTGCGCCGCGCCCTCAAGGCGCATGACCGCGAGCAGCCCACCCAGATTCTCGAGCGTGTCGCGAAGCTCTGGAAGACCGCCGATCTAGGCGAACTGGTGAGCCTCGGAGACTCGACTCCCGGCCCCGATTTTGCCGCGCTCGCGCCCACCATCAATGATCTGGCCGAGGCCGGCGACCCGGTCGCTCTCGACGTGCTCGCCGAGGCCGCGCGCGACTTGGCCGAGTTCGTGCTGCTGGTCCGCGACAAACTCCGCCGCAAGCACAACATCGTCGGTGAGGTGCCCGTGGCCTGGACCGGCGGTGTCATCGAAAAAATGCGCCTGGTGCATGAACCCTTCTTTGCCGCGCTCAAGGCCGCCGCGCCTGAGATGCCCGTCGCCTCCACCGCCGTCGTTTCCATGGAAGGCGCACTCTGGCGCGCCAAAAACCTGCTGGCATAAAAATCTTACGGCGATCACGTTTGACGCTTGCACAAAAGGCTGGTCCTCCTCGTGAGGGCTGGCCTCTTTTTTGCACGTGCAGCCCTATCATCCTCTGGGGCAACGCTGACGAGTTGCAAGGCTGGAGTCTCGTCGTCAGTCGATACGCGGGTATAGCCGCATTTCATGGGTTAATCATGGCCGTGACTTTTGCTCCATGCAAGCACTTGAAAACGCAGGGCGGCGGTCGTGAGTCAAAACTCACCCTTTGTGAGACGCCTTGCAGAATGTCTCGCGCTAGACGTCGCGTGACAGTCAGTCTACTATGGCATCCATGTTGATCTATCGGATAATCAAGTGACTATTCCCAGCCATAGTCAAACCGTCCATCTAATGGGCTACCGCGACGTGCTGCGCGTGGTGTGGGACATGCGTCGCAAGGAAGGGCGGAACGTTTGCGAACTGGAACTCTATACCACGGACGATCTACGACGCCTCTATCAAACCACGAACGACGATTTAATCCGTCTCCGTGACGGCATCGTGACCCGCGTCCAACTCGTCGCCGTGATCCGATGGCGCATCTTGTGGGCGCGGTTCGGCTACGGCCTACTGCTATTCGTGTCGGTGATCGGAGCCGTTGCCGCCGTCATTGCTGACGCCGAAGGATGGAAATAAACACGCCCCGAAACTTACCCTTTGTGGGACACTCCGGGACGTTGGCCGGTATCGACAAAATAGATTATTTTGTCGATGGCGATGAATTTTAGGTCGTGAAATCCGTAGGCGTCCACTGCTCGCCCGGCTCTAGCTGTGACTCATCAATTTCAGTTTCCGTGCCATCAACAACAATGCCGCGCATGATCGCAGTGCCATCACGGGTTGCCATACGACGAGAAATGATTTGCTGATCGGTCGTCACGTCGTAAACCTTGACCTTGTAAACTTTCACTTTTGCCATAGCTCAACTATCAGACATTCGTCGACAGGTCGCAAGTCTTGATTTCAGAAGGTTCGACAAGCCTTGCATACCGACTGGAAATTGCAAGCGGACTATGGATTGCCCTTTTGCTGAATACCGGGCGGCACTTCTTCACATCGTCCATATCGGGAAATGGGAACGTCTTTTTTCAATGTGCCGTTTGGATTTAGGAACTCGAGATTTCGTTTATAGCGGAGCGTTGCCCATTCTATCGAGAGTCGCATCCGCATCTTCGTACCACGGACAATGCCCGGTTCACTCGCCCAACTCGTGCCGTCCGTGTGGTAAGTTCCTTCGCGAGAAAGCGGTACTCCCTTGTCATATCCTCGCGTAATCAGGAACCCCCGATTGAGTTCCGCCTGTTGTGCTTTTGGCATTTTTTTGAAGTCACCGGTAATGATGAGGAATTGCTTGAGCGTTTCGCTCTTGGATACGATAAAGAACGTACCTAGCTTTGGGTCATCATCAAAACACACATAGCTATCGGCCATACGGTCCAGTCCACCCGCCTTATAAATCTCGTTGTAGTAGTCGCGGGCGGATTGGGCAAACGTAGAAGCGCTCCCAAAAAGCAACACCACGACGAGAGCGATTTTCATAATGCGTTGTAACCTAGACATACCGCAAGCACCTCACCCTGTTCGGAATCCCAGCTTACACTTTTCGAGACGCGCTAGTGTTGATCTGGGAGCAACTGAACTTTGGTTCCGATGCCCGGCTGAGTGACTTCCAAGTGTCCCCAAGAATTCAGGGCTACATCCAGCGACGTGCCATCAGAACCGCTCAGCGTAACAATCCCTCTGGATCGGTCAATGCTGGTCACCGTGTGTACGGGTAGTCGATTTGAGAACGCTTGTGGGTTTGTCTGGATAATCATAGCGCAAATTGTACTCGTTTCGAGGGGCTACGCTCCTTAGAGGTCCGAACCAATCATCGACACTCTGCTCTTGATTCAGCGCGATCTACCGATGTAGTGTAACGCTCTGATCTCGCTTCTATTCTGGCTTCATCTCCGCGCTGAAAAATAATCAAAACAAAACGGGCAGAGACTCTCTCTGCCCGTCTGCTCCATCCAGCAAAAAACTACTCCGGCAGCGGTAGCTCTCCGTCGAGCCCTGCGGCAATCAGCTCCGCGCGGAGCCCGGCGAAGTTCTTGTACTGGATCGCGCGCAGCCCCACCGCTCGCGCCGCTTCCACGTTCTCCGCAATGTCGTCGAGAAACAGTGCCTCGCCCGGCTCAATGCCAAGCCCCGCCAGCGCATAGCGAAAGATCGCCGCGTCCGGCTTGACGATCTTCAACTCGTAGCTCCACACCCGCGCGTCAAACTCCGCAATCCAGGCAAAGCTTCGTTCGATGCTTTCGCGCACCGCGTCGCCCATGTTCGACAGAATCGCCGTCTTCAGCCCGCGCTTCTTCACCGCGCGTTGCCAGTCGAGCAGTTGCGGATCAACGCTGGTCCACATCCGCGCGTCCACCGCATTGGCCTCAGCAACTTCGGCTTCGGTCGGCTGCTGGCCGGCGTCGATGAGCGTTTGCCGCCAGTATTCGAGCCCGGTCATCAGCCCCTGGTCGTACTCCTTGCGATATTTCATGTAGAGCTCGATGGCCTTGTCGGCCGGCAGTTGGATGCGGCGGGCAATCTCCATCTTGTCCTGCACCTTCGGTTCGCCGCTCAATACCATTCCGTAGTCGAAGATCACTGCGCGCAGTTGCAAACGTTCCTCCCAGGGTGAGCCCCGTGTCAATGACGGATTCGGCACAGCACTGCGGGTGCCCCACCCTCGCCGCGTCTTTGTTTTTGCGGCTAGGGTGGGATTCCTCGATGCAAACCCTTCGCGCCGAATCAATAAAAAAGGCTCTGTCTGTATTCTGCACGAGCCGGGGAAGGGCATCGCCCGATCCGCGCGCCTTATAAAATGAAAAAACATGCGTTTCTCTCGTCGTACCAACTGGAACACTGAAGAGACCGAGCTGTCGCTCGCTCACCGCGCCCGCGTCGCCGCCAGGCTACCGCTGGCCGATCTGACTGCCTCGAACCCTACCCGCTGCGGCTTTCACTATCCCGACGACCTGCTCGCCGTGCTCTCCACTCCGGCCGCCTTTGATTACGATCCGCAGCCACGCGGCGCTCTCCGTGCCCGCCAGGCCGTCTGTGACTACTACCAGAGCCACGGCGTCGCGCTTGACCCCGCGCAGCTCGTGCTCACCACCTCCACCAGCGAGGCCTACAGCTACCTCTTCCGCCTGCTCTGCGACCCCGGCTGCGAGCTGATCGTCCCCCAGCCCGGCTACCCGCTCTTCGACTACCTCGCCGAGCTTGAAGACGTCCGCATCAAGCCCGTCGGCCTTCTCTACGACCAGGGTTGGCAGATCGATCCCGAGAGCTTTCGCCGCGCCATCACCCCCCAGACGCGCGCCATCATGCTCGTCCACCCCAACAACCCCACCGGCCACTACACGCGCCCCTGGGAGGTCGAGGAGCTCGCGCAGATCTGTCGTGAGCACGATCTTTCCCTCATCGTCGACGAGGTCTTTCTCGACTATGCCTTCGACAAGCCGCAGCCGAGCTTTGCCGCCGGCATCGACGGCGTGCCCGTCTTCGTCGTCAGCGGCCTCAGCAAGATCTGCGGCCTGCCCCAGATGAAGTCGGCCTGGATCGCCGCCACCGGCCCCGCCCAAGAGGCTGCGCTCGACCGGCTCGAGGTCATAGCCGATACGTTTTTGTCGATGAATGCGCCCGTGCAGTCAGCCCTGCCGGTCTGGCTGGCGGGCCGCCATGACATCCAGCGCCAGATTCACGCCCGCACCACGGCCAATCTTGCCGTTCTTGACCAAAAGATCAAAAAACTCCCGGCAGCCAGTCGTCTGGTCGCCGACGGCGGTTGGTACGCCGTCCTGCGCATCCCGGCCCTCGAGCCCGACGAGCAGACCGTCCGCACTCTGCTGGATCGCGGCGTCTGGGTCCACCCCGGCTACTTTTTCGGCCTGCCGGAGTCAGGCTGGTTGGTGCTCAGCCTGCTGGCTCCAGAGTCCGAATTCGGTACTGGCGTAACTATTCTTGTTAACACTTTAGAAACGAATCAGATGGGTAACACTTTTGCGGGCCGACTTTAAGTTTTACTTGAGGTCTTGGCTTCCAAATTAGAGAAAAATAAAACTTTTTCTGGATCGGAACTTTAGTGCATCTCTCCTGAAGGTACAGAGTGGTCGATGCCGCCTCGTTGACGCGACTGCTCAGGGAGCGGCAACCTGGCAAGACTCTTTCCGCGTCGCAGTCTCAGGAGAGAGGCTCTCGTTACATCCCCTGCAGAAAAGGGTTGCCCACCCGCTCGGCGCCGATCGTCGTCGCCGGGCCGTGGCCGGTGACCACCGCTGTCGCATCCGGCAGGGTCAGCAGCTTGGTGCGGATCGAGGTAAAGATCTGATCCGCGTTGCCACCCGGCAGGTCCGTCCGCCCAATGCCGCCGGCAAACAGCGTGTCGCCGGCAATCAGCAGATGCTCCGCCGCAAAATAAAAACAGACCGAGCCCTGCGTGTGCCCCGGCGTGTGCAGCACCGTTGCCGGGTGGCTGGCGAGCCCCACCGTCTGCCCGTCGCTGAGTCCCTCGTCGGGCAGAACCGCCTCGGGCGTCGGCATGCCGAACATGGCCGCCTGCTGGCCCGCGGCCTGCAACAGGGCCAGATCGTCCCCGCACAGAAAAACCGGCGCACCCGTCCGCTGCTTTATCGCCGCCAGCGCGCCAATGTGGTCAATGTGCGCGTGCGTCAGCAGAATCTGTTTCACGGTCAGGTCGTGCCGCACCAGCCGCTCCTCGATCCGCTCCGGGTTGCCGCCCGGGTCAATCACCAGCGCCTCATGGCTCGTCTCGTCGCCAATCACCGTGCAGTTGCAGCCCAAAAGTCCAACGGGAAAGCTCTCTAAAATCATGCTTCGATTGTAGAGGGCTTTCCCGCGCGCGCAGGTCAGGACAAGAAGAAAAAATCTATCGCACCGGCTCAAAGACGACCGTGCAATCGGTCTCCGAGACGCCGAAATGTGCCGGTTGATTGCCGCAGAATCGTTGCGTCTCCCGGTAGCCGTGCGCGTCAAGATACGGTGAAATCAGGTCCGGCTGGTCGCGGATCCACGTCGTTTTGACCGGTAGGATTTGGTTGCGCCAGAGGGCATCGCCCAGGTAGCCGTGACCGACCAGAATGAAGTCTGGTCGGGTTGCCACCGCTTCAACTTGGGACTGCATCGTGTTGTCTCGTAGCATCCATGTCCAGTAGGTGGTTCTCTGATTGAAAAAGGCAGGCTGAGCAGTAAAGGGAAGAACGGTGACTGTGTGGTAGTCGAAGCTGGCGACGCGCCGTCCTCTGGTCTGTTCCGACAGAAATCTTTCTGTTTGCAGGCTATCGTCGAAGGGCGCTTTGGCGAAGGCCGCCGCGGCCGTCCATGCCGTCTGCTCTATCGTTATGGCCAAAAGAAGAACGCCAAAGATCGTCTGCCTGCGCCTCCGGTGTTGGTTTGCAACCGCTTCCTGCCCCTCTGCGCTGAGCCAGATCACGGCGATCAGAGCCGCCCAGACAACGATGCTGTGATGTTCGTTGAAGGGAAGAAATTTCGATCCCAGCAATACCACAACCAGAGGTAGCAACGCACGCCAGCGTCCAAGCGCAGCCAGCCACGCGATCAACGCTGTATAAAAAGCCAGCGCCAACAGATTCGAGCTCGACACAGGATAAAAGAGCAGAGAAAGCCAGGTGACCACCGATAGCGCCAGTTTGGCCGCATGGGAAGCCCGCCCCGTGGCTGGCTGCATCCAGCGAGCCAGCCGCTCTGAGATTTTGCCGTGCGCGGCCGAAGTCACAGGAAAGGCGGTCGGGTGTGGCTGTACCTTGGGGGCAATGGTTTCAGGCATCGGAATGCCCGTCAGTCGGGCAATGGCGTGGCCCACCGTGCGGTTGCTCATCACTCCGTGTGCCTCGCCCGTGCTCTGGTCCGGCGCCGGAATCGCCGTGTAAATCGCGAACAGCCCCAGAACGGCCAGCACCGTGCCCGCCGTCCAAAGCTGCTTCTTTTCCGGCCTTGTTGGCCCGAGCCCGCGCAGATGGAAAACGTAGTAGCCGACCAGCCCCATCGTCAGACAAAAGGCGATCAGCGAGGTGTTGGCCAAAAGCCCGGCCAGCACGGCCACCAGCACCGGCCGTGGCCGCAGCGCGAGCATCGCCATGCACAGCCCAAAGACCAGCACCGGCACCAGACTGTAGCTGCGCGCCACCACCGCCGTCTGAAACAGCGGCGCAAAGCTGAAAGGGAGCAGCCAGCGCACCGGGGCGGGGAACGGTGCATAACGCAGCACAAGATAGGCTGCCGCCGCGCCCGCCGCCACCGACAGCACGTGCATGGCGCCGTACGGGCAACCTAGCCGTGTCAGCGTCCACAGCAGCGCGTGCCACAGCCCCGGCGTGCCCTCGTAGTGCATCCTCTCGAAGAGAATCTGGCCCAGCGTGCAATCGCGCGCAATCAGCCATGCCTGCGCCTCGTCGGCCCAGGCCGCGTGCGTATAGGCCAGCCAGCTCGCTACGGCGGTGTAAAGCCCCAGCAGGGCAGCCTCCACGGCACCAAAAGTGTTTGTTGTACGAGTAGAAAATAGTTTCATGAAATATGCCTGATCTCGATTCTGGTTCAGCGACTCAAGGGCCTCGTCCATCCACCCGTCATTGTATCGATGCGCGTGGAGGGGCCTGAAAATCGCTTCTTCTCCATGTTTTGGACGTATCTTTTTCCGTTTTAGGAGTACACCGGAGCGTCGCACGAAAAATTCATGAAATTAGACCTTTCTGGTTCGCTTTTTATTCGCTATAATGCGCCCATGGCTGTTACCCGTCGGCAAAAAGAGGTTCTCGACTTTCTTAGCTCCTTCGTCGCGCGCAACGGATACTCTCCGTCTTTCGAGGAGATTGCCCGGGGCATGGGCTTGAAGAGCTTGGCCACCGTCCACAAGCACATCACCAACCTTGAGAAAAAGGGGTTGTTGGATCGCGTGCATAACCGCAGTCGTTCCATTGACTTACTGCCTCCTGGCACCCGCACCCGTTCAACCGATTCGCTGCCCCTGGCCGGCCGCATCGCCGCCGGAATGCCGGTCGAGGCCACCGAGATTCCCGAGACCATCTCCCTGCACGATGTCGTCGGCAACCGCGACGTCTTCGCGCTCGAGGTCCGCGGCGACTCCATGCGCGATGAGCACATCATCAGCGGCGACTACGTTCTGGTCGAGCGCACGCGCACCGCGCATAGCGGCGAAATCATTGTGGCTCTGGTCCATGGCGCTGAAACCACACTCAAACGCTTCTATCCCGAAGGCAGCCTCGTTCGCTTGCAACCGGCCAACTCCGAGATGGACCCGATCTACGTTCCCGCCTCGCACGTCGCCATTCAGGGCCGTGTCCTCGGCGTTCTGCGCAAATATCACTAGAGAGTGCGGCGGACCCTCCCCCGGCCCACTCGCGGCTTTCACTGTTTACCTATTTAGAATCAATTGCCTTCAGGGATGACTGCGGCGACACATCTCTTAGGTATTACCTTGGAGTCGGCGAGCGTAATCGTGTGTTCCTGCGGAGAATTTCTTAAAATTCCCTCATGGATGATTTCGCGGCTTCTCTCTCCCACCTGCTTTCAAACGTGATTCTGCCCAACCTCAAAGCGGTGCAAACCAGCCAGGCTGAACAGATTGCGGCCAATGACAGGCTCGAAGAGGCCGTTGGCGAACTCGAATTTGAGCTGAAGGCGCAGTTTGCCAACCTCTCGGCGCAGATCACCGCCTGCCGTGCCGAGGTTGCCTCCCTGCAGGCCGCGCTCAAGGTTGCGCAAACCCAGAATCCCCACATGTTCTACTCCCCCAGCACGACCATCAACTAAGCGAGGCCGCGTCCGTCTTCCGAAGGGCCGCAGTGTAAGCGATAGATAAATAATTGTTTGAGACACAAAGTTGCGGGCTAAAGGGTTAGGAGATCCCCC
>DBTV01000024.1:21710-27713 GCA_002307235.1 Acidobacteriaceae bacterium UBA1307 | reverse complement strand
GGGGGATCTCCTAACCCTTTAGAATCCTGAGGCCACCAGCCAGCTCTCGGTCAGTCCGCGCTCGAACTGGTTCTTTTCCTGCATCTGCTGATAGGCCAGCTTGACCAGCACATCGGCCTCCAGATTCACCGGCGCGCCCGGCGCGAGCCTGTGCAGGTTGGTCCGCCAGTAGGTCAGCGGCAGAATCGCGATTGAAATCTCGTCGCCTGCCACATCGGCAATCGTCAGGCTGATGCCCTCGACCGCGACCGAGCCCTTGTGCACCATCCACGGCCGCACGCTTTCGGGGATCTTCACCGTCAGCGTCCAGTCGGTCGTCTGCTCGTCGAATCTGGCGTCGTTGCGGGCAATCACGGGTTCGAGCGAAACCAGCGTGCCGGTGCCGTCCACGTGGCCCTGCACAACGTGGCCACCGAGCGGGCTGCCGGCCGCTGTCGGCAACTCGAGGTTGACCTCGGCTCCTTCGGCGAGTGCGCCCAGCGAGGTTTTGTCGAGCGTCTCCTGCGCCAGATCGGCGTGAAAGAACCGCGGCTCCACATCGAGCGCCGTCAGGCAGACGCCCGACACTCCGAGCGAGTCGCCCTCGCGCAGCCGCTCGGCCAGCCCCGGAGCCTCGACCGTGATCCGCCGCACCCCGCCCCGTTCCTTCAAACTCACCAGTTTTCCCGTCTGTTCGATGATTCCAGTAAACATGGCTTTATTGTACGAGAGCCGGGATCAAAGTTCCTCGTCGCTTATTTTTCCGTTTTTCCAGGGGTCGCGCAGCAGCGCGTCGTAGGAAAGATCGTCGCCGCTGCGCTCGACCGCAGCGCCTTTGAGCCACTGCGCATGCGGCAGTGTACGGAAGGCCGGGACCGCATCGACACCCATGATCTGCGGGCTCACGAACAGGCGCAGACGATCCACCAGCCCGGCGGCAACGAGCGCCGTATTCATCCGCGAGCCGGTCTCGGTCAGCAGTGTCAGAATTTTTTCTTCTCCCAAGGTCGCCAGAACCAGATCAAGCGGCACACGGCCGCTCTCGGAGGTGAGCAGGACCACGCGCACGCCGCGATCGATGAGAGCCTTTGCGCGTTCCGCGTCATCGGACACCGTGAAAACGATCACGTCGTTCTGCGCGCTTGCGACCAGCTTGGCATCGAGCGGCAGCCGCAGTGCCGAGTCGAGCACGACGCGTTGCAAGGGCCTGCGCCGTGGCTTGCCGCTGCGGTCGTTCAGGAGAGGATCGTCGGCCAGCACCGTGTCGATGCCGACCATGACGGCATCGGCCTGCCAGCGCAACTGCTGCACCGCGGCCCGCGATGGTTCACTGGTAATCCAGTAGGGCTGGCCGGGGGAATGGAAGCCCGGCGGCGGCGCGATGCGACCATCGAGCGACATGGCCACCTTCATCAGCACGAAGGGGCGCTGGTGCTGGCTCCAACAGGCAAAGCCCTCGTTGAGCCGCTGCGCCTCGGCCTCGCCTACGCCGACCACGACCTCGATTCCCGCTGCGCGCAAGGTGTCAACGCCGCCGCCCGCCACCGGATTTGGATCGCGCGTGGCAATGACGACGCGCTGCACGCCCGCAGCGACGAGCGCCTGCGAACAGGGGCCGGTGCGCCCAGTGTGGTTGCAGGGCTCGAGCGTCACATAGGCCGTGCCACCCTGCACACGCGCTCCGCGCGCGGCCGCATCCTTGAGCGCCGCCACCTCGGCGTGGTCGCGCTTTTCGTACTCGTGCCAGCCCTCGCCGGCGAGGTTTCCCTCTGCATCAAGAAGCACGCAGCCAACGGAAGGATTCGGTGCGGTCAAGGCAACGCCGCGCCGCGCCAGCTCGAGCGCTCGGCTCATCCAGTGTTGATCGAGGGAAAAGTTTGCATCGTGAAGGTCGCTCATCGGATATCTACCCTCGACAAGCGTATTACATGGGCCTTTGCCAGTGCACCGGGTCACGGCTGCCATGGAAACAGGCAAGCACGGCCAGGCTGTCGTCGATCTCCTTCACAAAGAAAAGCGCATAAGGAAAACGCCGCAACAGGGCTCGGTGGATGTTTTTGTAAACGACCGGAAATTGCTGCGGATTGTCCGCGATGCGCTTGACTGCGGAGGTAACAGACTCAAGAAAACGCTGTCCGAGGCCTGGGAGTTCATTCTCATACCAGTCCTGTGCTTGGGCAGTTCCGCACTCGCCGTGGGCGTAAAGCGCACCGTGCGCATCAGCCGCAGCGCTTTGCCAACTCGCTTTGCAGGGTCGTCCATGAGACGCACTGCGGGCGGTCCTGCTCGAGTGCGTCGCGTCGACGGTCCAACTCGGTCTGCTGCGCTGCCGTCAAAGGAATCTGTTCGTCCTCGAGGCTATCCCAGAGTTGCGCAATCAGCGCGATCCGTTCGGGCGGAGTCAACCGCGCCAGTTCGTCCGGGGAGAGAAAATTCATGCCATTACTGTACGCAGAAAGCGAGAGTTTCTCAAGGAAAAAGGCGGTGTTCTATTGCAGAGCCTCGTTACGGAGGCGTACAACAGAGCACCGCCCGGAAGAACTATCCCAGCAGCGAATCGACGAAGTTTTCCGGCGAAAACTCGAGCAGGTCGCTCATCTTTTCGCCGACGCCGACGTAGCGCACCGGCAGATTCAGTTCGCGGGCAATGGCCACGGCGATGCCGCCTTTGGCGGTGCCGTCGAGCTTGGTCAGCACGATGCCGGTCACGCCCGAGGCCTCGGTGAACTGCCGTGCCTGTTGCAGGCCGTTCTGACCGGTGGTCGCGTCCATCACCAGCAGCACCTCGTGGGGCGCGCCGGGTGCGAGCTTGGCGGCGGTGCGGCGCATTTTTTCAAGCTCATCCATGAGGCCGGACTTGGTATGGAGACGGCCCGCCGTGTCCACATAAACCTCGTTGATGCCCTTGGCTTTGGCCGAGGCAATCGCGTCGTAGAGCACGGCCGAGGGGTCGCCGCCCTGCCGGGTCTTGATCATTTCCACGCCGGAGCGCTGGGCCCAGACCTCAAGCTGCTCGATGGCCGCCGCGCGGAAGGTGTCGGCAGCGCACAGCAGCGCCGTGCGGCCCTCCGACTGGCTCCAGGCCGCCAGCTTGCCGCTGGTCGTCGTTTTGCCCGCGCCATTGACGCCCACCAGAAAGATGACCCGAGGCCCGCTCTCCGGCGCGGCCAGCGGCTTTTGCGGCGCGGCCAGAATGGAGCGCAACTGTTCCTTGAGCAGCGCGCGCAGCTCTTCGCCGCCCTCGATGGCCTGATGCTTGGCCCGTTCGCGCAGCGCGTCGAGAATGGCCATGGTGGTCGGCACGCCCAGATCGCTGGTCAGCAGAACCGTTTCCAGCTCCTCGAGGGTCTTTTCGTCGACCTTGCGGGTGCTGGCCACAACGTCGTCGATGCGCGCGGCCAGCGTCTCGCGGGTGCGCGTGACGGCCTGCTTCATCCGCTCGAACAGGCCCAGCTTGCGCGGTGGCTCTGCGGGCTCGGCGACGGGTTGCGGGGCCGCGGCCAGGGCGTCTGTGGGTGTGTGCGTCTCAGGCGCGACCTCGGGGGTCGGCGCGGCGGGGGCTTTTTTCTTACCAAAAAAGATCATGAATGCTGTCCAAGTCCAGTGTAGTGCACCCGATGCCCTCCGTCCTCATTCCCATCCATCCCCGTGGAGAAACCTTTTGGGTCGTCCCCGTTACCGTTGAGCCGGAAACGTTCGCCTGTCGCAACAAACTCCGATATTCTTGCATCGAGGCCGCTTTCCCTGTACAGCAACCGCGGCCGGATTTCTCAGGAGAACGGCATTGGCGGAGTTTCTCGAAGAACTGAAGCGGCGCGTACTCATTTATGACGGCGGCATGGGCACTCTTGTGCAGCAGAACAACCTTACGGCCGAGGATTTCTGGGGCAAAGAGGGCTGCAACGAACTGCTCGTGCTTTCGCGGCCCGACGTCATCCGTTCCATCCACGCGCAGTACTTCGAGGCTGGCAGCGACATTGTCGAAACCGACAGCTTTGGCTCGAGCAACATTGTGCTTGCCGAGTACGATCTGGCCGACCGCGTGCGCGAGCTGAACATTGCCGCGGCCAAACTTGCCCGCGAGGTTGCCGACGAGTATTCGACCCCCGAGAAGCCGCGCTTCGTCGCCGGCTCCATTGGCCCCACCACCAAGCTGCCCTCGCTCGGCCACATCAGCTACGACGCGATGTACGCCTCTTACAAGGAACAGGCCGATGCGCTTGTTGAAGGCGGCGTCGATGTGCTGCTGATTGAGACCTGCCAGGATCTGCTCCAGGCCAAGATCGCCATTGCCGCCTGTCAGGATGCGATTCGCGCCGCCGCCGAGGGCAAGATTCCTTCGATCGGCCACCGGGTCGCGCTGCAGGTGCAGGTGACGCTCGAGGCTACCGGCGCCATGCTGCTTGGCTCGGAGATTGGCGCGGCGCTGGCCGTGCTGGAGAGCTTTCAGCCCGACATCATTGGCATGAACTGCGCCACCGGACCGGCGGAGATGAACGACGCCGTCCGCTTTCTCTGCCAGAACTCGACCACCCAGATCAGCGTGCTGCCCAACGCCGGTCTGCCGCAGAACGAGGGCGGCCACGCCGTCTACAAGCTCACGCCGGAGGAGTTGGCCCGCTACCATCGCCACTTCGTCACCGAATACGGCGTGCGTGTCGTCGGCGGCTGTTGCGGCACCACGCCCGCGCACATCAAGGCCGTCGCCGAGGCTCTCAAGGGCATCGCGCCGCTCGAGCGCCACGTCAAGCCTCAGTCGGTTGCCGCCAGCGCCTTTGCCGCCGTGCCGCTCGAAAACGATGGCCAGCCGGTCGTCATCGCCGAGGAGATGAACACCACCACGCGGCGCGAATACTTCCGCAACATGGTCCGTGAAGGCGACTACGACGGCATTCTCGCGCTGGCCAAGCGTCTGGTCGGCGAAGGCTCGCAGATGCTCGATCTCTGCTGCGCCATCGTCGGCGAAGACGAGGTCGCCTACATGAACGGCGTGCTTGAGAAGATTGCCACGCGCGTGCCCGCGCCGATCGTCGTTGACTCGACCGAGGCGCACGTCATCGAAGAGGCCCTCAAGCGGATTCCCGGCAAGCCGATCATCAACTCGATCAATCTTGAGGACGGCGAAAAGCGTTCGGGGCAGGTGTTGCCCATGGCCCGCCGTTATGGCGCGGCCGTCGTCGCCCTCACCATCGACGAAGAGGGCATGGCGCTGACCGCCGACAAAAAGTTGGCCATCGCGCATCGCATTCGCGATCTTGCCGTCGACAGGTACGGCCTGCGCGCCGAAGACCTGATCTTCGACCCGCTGACGCTGCCCATCTCCACAGGTCAGGAAGACTACCGCACCGCCGGCATGGAGACGCTCGAGGCCGTGCGCCGCATCAAGCTGGAGCTGCCCGGCTGCAAGACGGTGCTCGGAGTCTCGAACATCTCCTTCGGCCTGAGCGCCTATGCGCGCCGCGTGCTCAACTCCGTCTTCCTCAAGGAAGCGGTCGATCGCGGGCTTGACACGGCTATCGTCAACTACTCGAAGATTTATCCCCTCTACAAGATTCCCGAGGTCGAGGTCGACCTTGCGCGCAAGCTCATCTTCCAGGACTGGGGCGCGGAGAAGAAGGTCGATCCGCTGCAGGCCTACATGGCGCACTTCAGTGGCATCGACAAGAACGCCGTGCAGGAAGACACCTCGAACGACGTCAACCTCACGCCCGATGAAAAGCTGCAGCAGCTCATCATTCGCGGCGAGCGTTCCATTGGCCAGGGCGACGAGAAGCAGGCGCTCGAAGAGATCATCGAGCAGGCGCTCGAAGACAAATCTCCGCTGGAGCTGATCAACACCGTGCTGCTCGACGGCATGAAGACCGTCGGCGAGCTCTTCGGCGCGCGCAAGATGCAGTTGCCCTCGGTGCTTGATTCGGCCGCCACCATGAAGGCTTCGGTCGCCTATCTTGAACCGAAGATGGAAAAGAACGATGACTCGGGCAAGGGCCTGATGGTGCTGGCCACCGTCAAGGGCGACGTGCA
>DBTV01000024.1:0-21451 GCA_002307235.1 Acidobacteriaceae bacterium UBA1307 | reverse complement strand
CGACGTGCACGACATCGGCAAGAATCTCGTCGACATCATCATGTCGAACAATGGATTCAAGGTGGTCAACCTCGGCATCAAGCAGCCCTCGGACGCCATCATCAGCGCTGCGCGCGAGCACAAGGCCGACATGATCGGCCTCAGCGGCCTGCTGGTCAAATCCACCCTTGAGATGAAGTACGTGCTTGAGGATCTGGAACGGCTGGGCATGACTACGCCGGTGATCTGCGGCGGCGCGGCGCTCACCCGCCGTTATGTCGAGCACGACCTGCGCGGCGTCTACTCCGGCCCGGTCTACTATGCCGAGGACGCCTTCGCCGGACTGAATCTGGCCAACGACATCACCTCGAGCGACCCCGAGCACCGCACCGCCCGGCTTGAAGAGGGCAAGACCGTCCGCGCCGTCGAGGTCAAGCCCGTTGTGGAAGACCCGGATCTGGCGCCGATGCCGCTGACCCCCGAGGGCCGTTCGCCGGTGGTCAAACTGCTCGACACTTTGCCCACGCCCGCCTTTTGGGGCGCGCGCACCTTTACCGACTTCGATCTCGATACGCTCTTCGGCTACATCAACGAGGTCTCGCTCTTCAAGACGCAGTGGCAGCTCAAGTCCGTGCCCCAGGCCGAGTATCCGAAGCTCATCGAGGAAAAGTACCGGCCCATTTTGCGCGAATTGCAGGAAGAGGTGAAGGCCTCGGGCAGCTTTACGCCGAAGGCCGTCGTTGGTTTTTACCCCTGTGCGAGCGACCACGATGATCTGATCATCTATGATCCCGAGGAGCCTACGCGCGAGATTGAACGAATCAGCTTTCCGCGCCAGACGCGGGGTCGCAGCCTCGCTCTCTCGGACTTCTTCGAGCCGGTGACCTCGGCCCGTCGCGACGTTGTCGGCTTCTCGATTGTGACCGTTGGTCCGGGCGCGAGCACTGCCACGCAGAAGCTCTTCGATGCGGGCGACTTTACCCGCTACCTCTATTTGCACGGGCTATCGGTTGAAACCGCCGAGGCTCTCGCCGAGTTTACGCACAAGCGCGTGCGCGAGTTTTTGGGGATTCAGGGCGACGATGCCAGCCAGATTCGCGATCTCTTCCGCCAGCAATATCGCGGTTCGCGCTACTCGTTTGGCTACCCGGCCTGCCCCAACCTCGAAGATCAGGAAAAGATCTTCCACCTGCTCAAACCCGAGGAAAACATCGGCGTGCGGCTCACAGAGGGCTATCATCTGGAACCCGAGCAGAGCACCAACGCCATCGTCGTTCATCATCCGCAGGCGAAGTACTTCTCACTTTAAGAACGCAGTCCGTCGACGGACTGCCGTTAAGGGCGCGCTGCAACGGCGCGCCCATGTCCACGGCGCTTCTGCGCCAGGGAGACAAAATTGGCGACCGCCGGCGAGCGGTTGCTCTTCATCCAGACAATTTGCGGGGTCAGGCGCAGCCGTGGCAGTACGGTGCGATAGACGACCTCTTTGTGCAGGCTGGGCGTGAAGCCGGGTACGAGGCAGACGCCGAGGCCGCCGGCGACGAGCGCGATGCCGGAGATGGCGCTGTCGACCCCGTACTCCTGACGGGGCGTGACGCCGGCCGCGGCCAGTGCGCGGGCCAGCATCTCATAGACGCTCCAGTTGCTGTTTTGCGTGGGCAGAATGAAGGACTCGCCTTCGAGTTGGGCAAGGGGCAGCGGGGTTGTTTCGTTGGCGAGTGGATGGGTCTGATGCAGTGCGACGACGACGTTGATCGCAGGAAGGCGGACGGCGTCCTGATGCGCGTTGAGTACGCATTCTTCACTGCAGGCAATGTCGATGGTTCCATCGTTGAGCCGCTCGAAGAGCGAGGAGGGCGAACACTCGCGAGTGACGATGCGCACGCGCGGATAGATCAGGTGGAAGCGGCGCATGATCTCGCGGAACGGGCCGAAGACGGCGGTTTCAGTAAATCCGAGAGTAATGGTTCCGGTGGTGCCGGCGGCGGCGCGGAGCGCATCGTGGGGCATCGACTCAAGTTGGCGCAAAACGCCAAGAGCCTGTTCGTAGAAGATGCGGCCAGCGCTGGTCAGCTCCAGATGGCGCGTGGTGCGCTTGAATAACGGTGTACCGATTTCTTCTTCGAGCTGGCGAATGTTCTGGCTGAGCGCGGGTGGAACGATGTGCAGCCGCTTGGCGGCGCGATGGAACTGGCCTTCGTCGGTGACCGCGACCATGTATTTCAGGTGCCGGATTTCCATGATTTTGTCCTTGCAGCGTGCTGGTTGTGGCCTCTAGATTCTTGCAAATGAGATGAAGAATCACAACAAAAACTTATATGAGTTGAAAGAGTCGGCGCGGACTAAGATCGAAATGTTACTTCACAAAGGGGAATGCGCACGCGGAGTAGTTTCATCGCTGGTTCTGGTTCAAGATCTTTGCTTGCGCGATTATCGTATGAAACATCTGAGTTTGAAGCAGGCGATTGCGGCCACTTTTTTTTCTGTCACCCTGTTGCTGCCTGCGTTCGGTCATGCGGCCGAGACGGAGTTGAAGACCGACGTGGTGGTGGTAGGCGGTGGCGCGGCGGGCTTGTCGGCGGCGGTGTCGGCGGCACAGCATGGCGCAAAGGTGATTTTGCTCGAGAAGGAGTCGACGCTGGGCGGCGCGGCGCGCTATGCCGAAGGTCTGTTCGCGGTGGAAACCGACGAGCTGCGCAAGAAGGCTTCGCCTTTGACCAAGGATTATGCCTTCAAGCAGGCGATGGAGTTCAATCACTGGGAGGCCGACGCGGCGCTGGTGCGCACGGTGATCGACGAGTCGCCGAAGACGATTGCCTGGCTGGATACGCTGGGGTTGTCCTTTAACCCGACCAGCATTTCGCCGGACGAGCCGCCGACCTGGCACCTGGTGCAGGACTACAAGGGCATTCACCATGGCGCGGCGTTGATCGCCTGCCTCAAGGACCATGCCGATGAGCTGGGCGTGAAGATCATGCTCTCGACGCCGGCCCTTGACCTGATCCAGAACAACGGCAAGATCGAAGGCGTTCATGCCAAGGACAAGGACGGCAACACCTACGCGATCTACGGCAAGGCGGTGATTTTGGGCTCGGGTGGTTTTCCGGCCAGCCGCGAGATGATCGCCAAGTACACGCGCTTTGATCCGAGCCGCGTCTTTGCGACGGCGCCGTTTCACAAAAACGGTGACGGCATCAACATGGCCATCACAGCCGGTGCGGAGACCGATGGGCACATGGGCCTGATGATGCATCCGGGCGCGGTGGGCAAGGGCGTGATGCCGCTGGCGAGTCTGTTCTCGATGAGCTGGCAACCGATTCTCTGGGTGAACAAGTACGGTGACCGTTTTGCCGATGAGGGCAAGGCCTACGACTTTGCGCTGGCCGGCAATGCAATCTACGGACAGCGCGACAGCATTGCCTGGGCCATCTGGGATGAGACGGTGCAGAAGTACGAGATCGAAACCGGCATCGACAACGGCGTGGGCGTTCTGGTTCCGATTGGCACCAAACTGACCAGCCTGCCGGCCGAAGAGGCCAAGGCGATTGCCAAGGGCAGCGATGTCTACTTCGAGGCCGACACGGTGGCCGAGCTGGCGAAGAAGATCGGCGCCGATCCGGCCAAGCTGGAGGCGACGATTGCCAGCTACAACCAGATCCAGGCCAAGGGCCACGACGATGCCTTTGCGAAGGATGTGCGCTATGCGGTCCCGGTCAAAAACGGCAAGCTGCATGCGCTGCGACTGGTGCCGATGTACTTTACCTCGATCGGTGGCGTGAAGGTGGACACGAACTTCCGCGCGCTGAGCGGGAAGGATCAGGTGATTCCGTCGCTGTACATCGCGGGATCTGATCTAGGCGGCAACTTTGGTGACACCTACACGCTGTGGACCAGCGGTTATGCCTTCGGACTGGCGGCGACCTCGGGCCGCATTACGGGCGCGGAAGCCGCCGAGTACGTCAAGACTGCCAAGTAGGTTTTCCCCAATCAGGCCGCGGCGAGGGCAAGATCCCGTCGCGGCCGCTGGAGTTTCGAATGAGAAAGATCAGTTACGTTTTTTTTGGCGTCTGTCTATGCGCGATGCTGGCGATGGGCGCGTTTTCGCAGAAGACCGGCGACGGCAAGATTCACTACACCTCGGGCAAGCATATTGCCAAGGGGCTCGATTGCACCGCATGTCACGATGGTGACGGGCCGAAGAAGGCGGTGACGGGCGACAAGTGCCTGAGCTGCCATCAGAGCTTTGATGAGGTAGCCAAGCGGACGCAGGACATGGAGCCGAATCCGCATGACAACCACCAGACGCTGCAGAACATCAGTTGCACGGAGTGCCACAAAGGACACACGAAGGATGTGGTCTTTTGCCAGCAGTGTCACGGCGATATGAAATTGGCGCGAAACAGCAAGAAGAACTGATCTTCTGCTGCTCGCACAGGCCTCCGGGATTTCCGGAGGCTTTTTTTGTCTGCTTACGGCTTCACGGGGAGCTTGGGCGGCGCGGCGAGATACTCATCGCCGGTGCGGTTGAGAATGAGTGCGCGACGGTCGGTGAGCAGCTTGAGCTGCGTTGTCAGTTCCACATACTTTTTCTTCTTTTCAGCAGGAAAGGCTGCCGGGTCGCTGCCATCGGCGTCGAGCGCATCGAGTTCCTTTTGCAGACGGGGAATCTCGCGGTCGATGAGCACGGGACGGATGACGGGAGTTTTGGCGCGGCCTGCGGCGATCAGGTTGCGGTTGTTTTCTCCCCAGACGGGAAGAATGCCGACGTGGCCGAGCTCGACTTTGACACCGGCCGGACCGTAGTCGCGGCGCACGGCCGAGAACTGGGCAATGAGCGCATCGCGCGGATCGCCGGTGGCGTCCGGCATCAGGCCGTCGACGTAGCCGCGCGACTGGTTCGATAAAAAGTTGCCGAGCGAGTAGAAGATGACGGTGTTGCGGCCATCCTGGGTGCGATAGGTCTCGACCGGTTGCAGCACATGCGGATGATGGCCGACGATGACCGAGGCTCCGGCGTCGAGCATGGCGTGGGCGAGCGCGACGTCTTCGGCGCGGGGTGTGGTGGCGTATTCGACGCCCCAGTGCATGGAGACGACGAGCAGATCGCACTGGGCGCGGGCGGCTTTGATGGCGGCAAAAATCTGCTCTGCGGTGGGGCCGGTCGCGGCGCCGACCTCGCCGGGGTAGGCGTAGAGATTGACGTGCGGAGCGGCGGGGTCGTCGGGATTGCGATTGCCGTTGAGCCAGCGGGTGATGCCGAGCCAGCCGACCCGGATGCCGTGGGCCTCGGTGAAGACAGGCTGAAAGGCGTCAGAGGCGCCATCGCTGGTGCCGGCAAAGATGAGGCCGAGCTCGCGCAGATGCTGGCGGGTTTCGGCAAAGCCGACCCAGCCCTGATCCATGGCGTGATTGTTGGCAAAGGAGACGATCTTGACGCCCGATGCCTTGAGCGCTTCGGGCAGAGCCAGCGGCGCGTCGAAGAGAAAGGCGCGCGTGCCGTGATCGTGCTGTGGAGCCACCGGGGTTTCGAGATTGACGAAGCCGAAGTCGGCGGCATGGAAGAGGTCGGCGACGCCAGAAAACAGCGCGGTCCAGCCGGAGGTGCCTTCGCCCGCTGCGGCTGCGGCGTTGCGCACGGCCTCATGGGGAATTACGTCGCCAGCGACCGTAAAGCTGACCTGGGCCAGATCGTGCGGGTAGGGCGTGACGGCGGCGGTCGGAGTATCGGGCGCGTGCGCGGCGCGGAGCACCAGAGCGACCGTGGCAACGACCAACAGCGTTGCAGCGGCAAGCCAGTGTCTGCGGCGCAGAAGAGCGGTTTGAAAAGTAGGTTTCACGCGTAATCAGAATACATCCGCGCGCGCGGCGAGGCTTATTTCAGAGTCATGCGCAACTGAAGGCCGTGCGAGAAGCGCAGGGATGTATTCGAGGTCAGATAGATGGTTTGCAGCGATGGCCAGGGTGATTCGTGGGGAATGTATTTGAACTGCATCTGCGGCCAGTTTGCGACGAGCGGGCGCGGAGTGGCTGCGACGAGTTGCAGCCTCGGGGCAGGACATCCCGCAGGGGAGACGGGCTCGATCCGCGCCGTGCTCGCGCCGGGCGGGGAGATCACGAAGGCCTTGTCAAAGGTGTTGGACAACAGCGGGCGGAGCACGATGGGGTCGCAGGGCTGGCTGATGTGCGCGACCGGGGACGGAGCCCAGGATTGAAGATCAAGCCGGGGTGCATGGAAGGCGAGGGCTTGCGTTGCGGCAGGAGCGAAAAAACGTGCCGACGGCTTTGGTGCCGCGGGCGGCAATGAATGAAGGTTCTGCGCGAGGCAGGGAAGCGAGAGCTCCAGCAGAGCAGCAAAAAGCAGCGTGCGCATAGGGAATCCTCCCGGGGGGTGTTGCAGACATCATACGACGAAAATGGCCCGGAAGTATGTATAGAACAAGAAAAACGCGGCGACCGAGGCCGCCGCGTTTTCCTGGGTTGGTGCTGTGGTTAGAAGTTGAAACGCGCCGAAATTTCGATCTGACGCGGCGTGTAGAGGAAGGAGCTGCTGTTGGAGTTGTTGACGACCTTGAAGTTCTTGTCGTAGGTGCCGTCTGTCCCCTCATAGTTGGCGGTGGTGCCAGAGAGGTAGTAGAGGTAGGTTCCCTTGTAGCCGGTGATGTTCTGATGGTTGGCCACGTTGAAGGCGTTGAGCATCAGTTGCAGGTTGCGGCCGTCGGAGAAGCGGATTTGCTTCTGCAGGCGGGCATCGTCGACAATGCGGCGCGGGTACTTGTAGGTGTTGTAGCCGACCTGCGGCAGAACGGACAAGCCGCCTGCGCCATTCCAATAGCTGCTGATGGTGCCGGTGAAGTAGTTGCTGACGCCCGCGGTGAAGGGTAGACCATTCTGCATCTGGAAGCTGTCGTTGATGCTCCAGTCGTTCACCAGCCACTTGAGCGGGTTTTTGGTGTTCAGGTTCGGGAAGTTGTAGAGCACGTAGGCCACGAAGCGCTGCGGCACGTTGAAGTTCGAATTGCCGTAGTTGGCGCGCGCATTGCTGTAGGGGTTGTACCAGGAGTTGGCCGTGCCCTGGGTGTTGGCATTCTGTGCAAAGTCCAGTGCGTGCGACCAAGTGTAGTTGACGTCGTAGCTGAAGCTCTTCGCCGAGCGGTTGAGCAATTCCACGGTCAGTGCGTTGTAGCTGGAGTTGACGTTGGAGATGAACTCGGTGATTGAACTGAAGTTGGCGGCGTTGGCACCGAGCAGGGCGGTGTTGCCGTAGCTGGTGTAGACCGGCACGCTGTAGGTGGAGCCGGTCGCGCCGAGCGGACCCTTGCCGTTGGGATCGGCGGCCGTGGTCACCGTGAGGGTGGTCATGGTGTTGGGGTTCAGATTCACGTTGAGGAAGTTGGGCAAGCGACGACCCAGGCTGCCGAGGTAGCTGATCGCGAAAACGTGTCCGTGACCAAGCTCCTGCTGCAGTTGCAGATCAAACTCCTGCACCTCGGGCAGCTTCAGGTCGGGAGACATGAAGTAGGAGCTGGGGCAGGCCGAAGTGCCCGCCGTGCAGGTGGCCATCGAGGCTGTGCTGTAAACATTCGGGAAGACCGGGCCGCCGGAGTTGGTTGCGCTCCAGGTCGACTTCCAGGTGCGCGTGTACTGGCCGTTGGGGCTTCCGGTGTTCAGCAGAATGTTTTCGATGTTGCCGTTGGTGATGCGGCCGAAGTAGATGCCGTAGCCGCCACGGAGAACGGTCTTGCCGCCGCCGTAGACGTCATAGGAGAAGCCGACGCGCGGGCCGAAATCGGTCTTGTCGTTGGGGTTGTTGGTGAGGCCGTTGTAGGGAACAAAGGTTCCGGTCGCCGTGGTCAGATTGGCGTCCGGGCCGGGCTTGGTCTCGTGATCCCAGCGCAGGCCGAGTTCGAGCGTCAGGCGCGGTGAGAACTTCCAGTTGTCCTGCACGAAGACGCCGAAGTCCAGTGTCGCAATGTCGTAGGTGGCGTCGCCGAAGCCCTGCGCAAAGGAGGAATAGCAAGGATACGGGCCGACCACGCTGGTGACGCCCTTGGCCAAACCTGCATAGTTCAGAGCAGAGCCGGTATCGCAACCGCGCTGGTTGGCGGCCGACGGCGTGATGCCGTTCTTCTTGTTCAACAGGTCGTTGAACAGGTTGCCGAAGTGCTGGTAGGAGTAGGAGCCGTTGCTCTGATAGATGGCGTTCATCAGGTCGTAGTTATGCACGACGTCGACGCCCACCTTCAGGCTGTGGCGCCCCTTGGCCAGATAGAGAATGTCGCCGATCTGCCACTTGCGCTCATCCGGGTAGGCGGCGCGATGCGAGTAGTAGGGAGAACCGGCATTGAAGCCGTACTTCGAGCTGGTGGAAAGATAAGGAACGCCACCGACGCTATCGGTGAAGTTGGCCTTGGTGTAGTCGGTGTAGGCCTGCTGCGTTTCGTAATCCAGCTCGCGGCTGTACTGGAACAGAGCCTCGTTGCTGATGTTGTTGGAGATCAGGCTGGTCAACTTGGCCACGCCGTAGTCGATCTTGACGAAGTCATTGCCCTGCGCGTCGCGCGCGTACTGGTCAGAAGGCGCGGTCTGCACGCCGCCCGGCGAATCCCAGCGGAGACGGTGCTCGAGCACGCTCAGGTGATGCTTCTGGTTGATCTGCCAGTCGATCTTCGGGGTATTGATCTCCTGATAGCCGGTGCGGGAGACTGTACCGATGTCGCTGTTCAGACCGAGATCGGAGATGGCCGAAGCCCCCGAATAATTGTTGATGGAGATATTGGCACTGCCGTAGATCATGGCCGCCCAGTCATAGGCCGCCTGCACGTAGCTGACGCCCTGGCGAGCCGCCAGTGCGCAGGCCGCCGCATCATTGATGGCAGCCGTGGGAGCGCCGCTCAGAGCGCCCGTCGTGGTGTTGCAGGTTTCACCGGTCGACAGCGAGGACTGCGGAAGCGTGTAGAAATATTGCGGGTTGCTCGGCACGCCGACCACAGGGAAGATGTGCGAGTGCTGGTCGTAGGTGTAGATCCAGAACAGCTTGTCCTTGATGAGCGCGCCGCCGACCGTGAAGCCGTAGATTTTGCGCAGATCCTTGGGCTTGATGGGCGAGGTGGTGGTGGTGCCGTTCGCGTAGCTGGTCAGCGTGGTGTAGTTGTTGTACGCGTTCCAGTTGCTCTGGCGGTCAAAGAAGTAGGCAGCGCCATGCAACTGGTTGGTGCCGCTTTTGGTCACCGAGGTGATGACGCCACCGGCGGCGCGCCCGTACTGGGCCGAATAAACGCCGGTGTTGACGGCGAACTCGCGGACGGCATTGCCCGAGGTTGAATAGGCCTCACGGGTGCGGCCACGTTCTTCGGAAAAGAATGCCTGATTGTCATCGGCACCGTCAATCAGCACGTTGTTCAGCAATGGGCTGATGCCGCGCACGCTGATCAGGCCGTAGCCGTCGCCATTGGAGACCACGCCGGGGGTAAGCATGGCCAAGCTCGACCAACGGCGATTGTTCATTGGAATATTCTGCATCGCCTGCGTGTTGAGCGTGGCGGTGAAGTCGGGCGATTCGGTGTTGATGGCCGGCGTCGAGTCGACGACTTCGACCACGCTGGCGCTTGAGGCCAATGCCAGATGCGGCAACAGGCTCGTCACCTGACCGACCTGCACCGTCACATTGCCGGTTTTGTATCCGGCGAATCCCGAGGCCGAAATGGATACGGCGTAGGTGCCCGGTTCGAGCAGCGGAGCCTTGAAGTATCCATTCGCGTCGGTGGTCAGCGTGACCTTGAAACCGGTGGCGGTATTCAGTATCGAGACAGAGGCTCCGCCAACGACGGCGCCGGAAGGATCCTCGAGGGTTCCTGCAATCGAACCCTGGGTGGTGGATTGTGCTCTGACCATGGCCGGGCTCAGGCCGAGGGCGATGGATAAAATCGCCGTGCCGAGCAGACCAAAACAATGTCGGGACTTAGTCATTCCTAGCTCTCCTCAACGAAATGCAAAAGGATGATTCAGGTAGGTGTGAACGCTCGATGAATAGATAACGAACGAGTCGTTCCACTGAAGCAATATGGTCCAGCAACTCATTGTACGGACACTCAGTGAACGTTCGATGAATTTGGCCGGTGAACCTGCTCTGCGCAAGAACTCGAGATCTGCGGGGGCTTTGACTGCTCACGAGTATGAGGCAAGTGCGTGTGCGGATAAAGAGGGAAACCGATAAAAACCGAAAGAGATATGTGGAAAAGTGGTCAGTAATTCGGCGGGGTCGAGGGCCGCAATGCTGGAGAGAATGTCCAGGAAGAAAAGTAGGACTGTTTCGGACAAAAAAACGGAGGCCGTGGTGTTCGGCCTCCGTGTGCAATGTGCCTTCGGTTAGCGTCCGCTGCCCGGGCCCCAACTGAAGCGCAGACCGGTGCGAATGTTGAAGGGCAGGCTGCGGTAGCCGATCGGGGCGATGTTCTGCTGGTTGAGCAGGTTTTCTTCCTGCATGTAGATCGACAGCCACCGGTAGAAGGCATAGCTGGTGCCCAGATCGAGCTTGGCAAAGCCATGATCGAGGTTGCGGTTGGGCAACAGCAGGCTGTCGCCGTTGTTGACATCCATGCCAGACAGGAACGTTGTGTCATCGCTGCGGCTGGCAAACGACGAGGTGAAGATGTTGGTCAGCTTGCCGGTGGCATAGGTCGCGGTCAAGTAGCCGGTGTGCGGCGGACGGCGGAAGGGCCGCGCGCCGACCAGCGGCGAACTGGCACCGATGGCGATGCCGTTGTAGGTGGGCGCGTAGCCGCCGGTCAAAGCCGCATTGGAGCCGTCGAAGGAGCGTTGCACCACTGCGTCCAGATAGGTGTAGCCGCCGCGGAAGAACAGATACTTGCCGATGCCGCTTTCAACGGACGACTCGATGCCCTGAACGCGGAAGGCCTGGGTGTTGGTCTCCGCACCGTAGGCTCCGCTGCTAACGAGTTCGGTTTGCAGCAGAGACAACTGCGCAGCGGTCAGCCCGGGCAGCGCCTTCGCAAACTCTCCCGTGCTGATGTACTCCAGCTCCTTGCCGAATTGGTTGTGGAAGTAAGTCACGCGGAAGACGATGTGATCGCTCAGAAACGACTGTGCCACGCCACCCTCGTAGGTGCGGGCACGCGGCGCGGCCAGCGGGCTGATCTTCATCTGCGCGATGGTCGATTGCGCGCCGGCGGCCACCAGCAGGTTATAGAGCGAGTAGTCCTGATCGGTCAGCTTGGGCTCGCGCACCGCGTCGCCGTAGTTGAACAGAAGGCGCGTGCCACTGAAGACGCCATGGTGCGGCTTGAGCAGGTAGAACGAGAAGCCGGCGCGCGGCGTGGTCTCGGTGCCGAAGAGCGAATAGTGCCCCATGCTGCCGCCAAGGGTATAGAAGAAACGTCCCTTGAAGTCGCCATGCACGGTGGCCGTGTAGTCGTAGTTGTTGCGTTCGACGGGCGCATAGTAGGAGCTGCCCGGCTGCGAGCCACGTTCGTTTTCGTACTTGAAGCCGATCATGCCCATCAGGTGCGGCGTGATCTTGATGTCGCCGTTGTAGAGCAACAGATCGCGATTGGAAACGTACTGCGTGCCATAGAGCGAATAATCAAGCGCAGCCTGTCCTGTTGCCGTGGCACCGTTGGCTCCCGTGATGGTCACCGTCTTGCCGTAGGTGGCGTAGTAGCCCGTGCTGACCGGCGTGCCCTGCAGTGTCCACAGGTTAAGCTGCTCCCGCTTGCGCGTGGCGCCGTAGTGCACGACGTTGTGCAGGCTTGCCGAGGTCTGGTTGTCGATGGAGGTGCTCAGAAAGATGTTCTGATCCTTCTGCGTCGCGTCGTCGGCCACATGATAAAAGTCCCAGGCTCCCGGAACGCCGGTTGCCGCGACGTTGTAGTGCAGCGTGCCACGCACGATGGTGGAGCCAGTCGGCTGCCAGCCGAGGTTGGCCACCGTCGAACCAAGATGATGTTGGTCGCGCGGCAGGTCGTTGGCCGTCTGGAACCATCCATACGAGGCCAGATAATCGAACTTGCCGTGCGTGCCGGCCACGGTCAACTGCTCGCGTCCGGTGGTCAGGTTGCCGCCGTCGGCCTCAAGCATGATGGAGGGAAAGCTGGTGGTGCCGTGCGGCGTGGTCATGTTGACGACGCCCGTCATGGCGCCAGCGCCGTACAGGTTCGAGTTCGGTCCGCGATAGACCTCGACGCTTTCAATGCCGTTGGTGGAAAAGGTGCCGAAGTCGAACTGGTTGCCCAAGTCGCCCGCATCTATGCCGTCGAGCAGAATCTTGTTGTCGTTCGAGACGCCGCCACGAAGGAACAGCGAGGTCAGCGAACCGCGGGCTCCATAGCTGACCACCGAGACGCCCGGCATGGTGCGCAGTGAGCTGAGAAAATCGGTGCGCAGCGCCAGATCGGTCGCGCCCAGCACGGTGGTCGAAGAGCTGGTCTGCGGCTGCGGCGTCGGCACGCCGGTGGCCGCGACCACGATCGATTCACGGGCCCAGGCGGGCTCAAGCACCAGATTGCGTTCAATGGTGTCCATGCTGCCGGCGTAGAAGTCCGGCGTTTGCAACTGGCGGAAGTTGTCGGCGGAGATCAGCAGGAACAGACGGCCGGCGGTGCCGGTCAAAATCTGGAAGCTGCCGTCGCCGCCCGAGGTTGCAGCGCCTACGGTCTTGCCTTGCGAGACCAGCACGACATGCGCGCCGGTGACGCGGGCACCGCTCGCGTCGGTGACGATGCCGCGCACCGATGCGGCTCGCGCGGCCTGAGTGAGCAGAGCAATGCAAAAGAGCGCGCAGAAAAGCGCGCGCAGCGTTTGGCCTGAAAAATTACGCAAAAATACCATCGAGCTCCTTCGTTCCCCTCGGAACGTAAAGCGGCTGAGAACGCCCAAAACCGGTCTCCTGACTTGCGCTGGTCGCCTTCCCAAAGGCGTGGGGGCCTTCGGTGGCATGCGGGAATTACCCGGACTCGAACCTGCCGTGGTCTCATCTTTACGTGGACGAAACGCGCGGCCGGAGCGCTCACAGTTGCGGGGCAGTGGCGGAGTTACACCGCCTTCCCGAACATTCTGGACGGTAACTGAAGTGGAGTCTGCTGCACGCTTCGGGCAGCCGTTGCGGCGCGAACTTTTTCACGCCATTTTTATTATCCGGGCGAAGTTTCAGACTGTCAAAGCAGGAAAGCGCGGCAGAGTGGCCCCTGCGGCCGATGGAAGAAATGGTGACCCCGGGTAGACTCGAACTACCGACACACAGTTTAGGAAACTGTTGCTCTATCCACCTGAGCTACGGGGCCAATCTTCAAAATCCTCCGCTGATACCGGAGGCATTCCGTCTTGCTCTAGGTTAGCATCCGGAAGGTTCCCGGAGCTACCACGGCGCGGGGGAAGTTTTGCTCGTCGGCGTGGAAAAAGGGAAGCGCATTGTGCGTGGGCTTGTGCCTAAAAGCTGCCGCCCATCGCCCAGCGCAGATAGGCCTCCAGAATCGGCGCGCCCCACAGCGCGCTGATCATGCCGCCGATGCACAGAAAGGTGCCGAGCGGCAGCCGCTTCTGGCTCCACGCGGCTTCAGGATCGGCGGCCTTCGGCTGAATCAGCAGAAACAGCGCGGCGATCAGTCCCAGCGTCACCGCCAGCACAAAGGCGACCAGGGTGCCGCGCAGCCCGAGCCAGGCGGCCAGCAGCGCCATCAGCTTTGCGTCGCCCAGCCCCAGCCCCTCCTGCTTGCGCACCCATTGGTAGAGCCAGCGGATCACCAGAATCAGACCGGCCGCCATGAAGATGGCCGCCAGCCGGTAGAGTCCCGCCATCCACAGCACGAACTTGGCCTCGACCCAGCCGGAGCTCTGCGGTTGGCTCGTGGTGGCCTCGGCCAGAAACTGCGCCCAGGGCCGTGCCGCGGCCACCAGCAGCCCGAGCGCCGCGCCGGGCAAGGTTAACCAGTCAGGCAGCCACAGATGCTCGGCGTCGAGCGCGGCCAGCGCCACCAGCAGCCACAGAAAGAGCCATTCCAGCGCGGTTTCCGCAAAGAAAATCCCGATCAGGGCATTCGAGGCCAGCGGGTCGAACTGCGCCGTGGCATGGAAAAACGCAATGGCCCAGAGTGCGCCGACGACCGCCTCAATGAAGGGATAGTGCCAGCCGATCCAGCATTTGCAACTGCGGCAGCGGCCCCCGAGCGCAAGCCAGCTCACCAGCGGCAGGTTCTCCCACCACGCGAGCGTGCGGCCGCATTGGCGGCAGTGCGAGCGCGGACGCACCACGCTTTCGCCTTCCGGCCAGCGACTCAGGCAAACATTTAAAAAACTGCCGAAGGCCAGTCCCAGTAGCCCGGCAAAGATGGTTCCCAGTGTTCGTATCATCTGCGCCCATGAGTATAGACGCTCGGACCACGCGAAGTGTTTACCGGTCCGTGTCGTGGAACGCGCGCGCCGCCGCTGTCGTACACTAAGGCTGCATGGAATCGCCCGCTGAAAGCACCCCTTCTGCTGAACGCGCTCCGGTGACGACCGACCCCGAGCGTGCCGCGAAACTCTTTGCCCAATCGGCCTCGATCATGGCCCGTTTACGCGCTCCCGACGGCTGCCCGTGGGACCGCGAACAGAACTTCGATTCCGTTCGCAAGCACACCCTCGAAGAGGTCTATGAGGTCTTCGACGCCATCGACAGGCGCGACTTTCCGCACCTGGCCGAGGAGCTCGGCGACCTGTTGTTGCAGGTGCTTTTCTATGCCGAGATGGCCGCCAACGAGGGCCAGTTCACCATCGGCGATGTGCTCGATGAGCTGAACCACAAGCTCATCCGCCGCCACCCGCATGTTTTCGGCGAAGAGGCTTCAAAGGCCGCTGGAAACCGCGCCTCGGTCGATGCCGATGTCAATTCCGCCTCCGACGTGCTGCGCAACTGGGACGAGATCAAGCGCGCGGAAAAGGGCCACGGTGCAGTGCAAACCTCGCGGCTCGACTCGGTGCAGCGCGCCATGCCCGCTCTGGCCGAGGCGGCCAAGCTCGGCTCCAAGGCCTCGAAGGCAGGCTTTGACTGGAAGAGCTGGCGTGAGCTTTTGCCCAAGGTCGAAGAAGAAACCAACGAGTTGATTGCCGAGGCCGAGCCGGACGATCCGGCCCGCCAGCCCGCCGTTGAGGCTGAACTGGGTGACCTGCTCTTTACCGTCGTCAATCTGGGCCGCCATCTGCATGTGGACGCCGAGCAGGCTCTGCGCGGCTGCAATCGCCGCTTCCGCGAGCGTTTTCGTGCCATGGAGCAGAGCAGCGCGCGGCCGCTCGAAGAGCTGTCCGCCGACGAACTCGAGGCGCTCTGGGTGGAAGCCAAAAAGAAACGCGCTGCCGCCGAGGGCCGCTGATGATCGAGATTCGCTCCTGTGTCGGTTTTGACGAACTGCAGGCCTGCGTCGATCTGCAGGCGGCCACCTGGGGCTACGATGCCATCGAGGTCGAGCCGCGCAAGGTTTTTCACGTCAACCAGCAGGCGGGCGGGCAGGTGATCGGCGCCTTCGATGCCGAGCTTTCCGACGCGAGCGACGCTGGTCGCCTCGTTGGCTTCGCGATGGCCGTGCCCGGCATCAAGAGCAGGCCCGGAGAGGCTCCCACGCCCTATCTGCACTCGCACATGCTCGCCGTGCGGCCGAGCTACCGCAATCATGGGCTTGGGGCGCGGCTCAAGCGTTTTCAGCGCGATGAGGCGCTTTCGCGCGGCCTCCGCCACATGGAGTGGACCTTCGATCCGCTCGAAATCAAGAACGCGTATCTCAACATTCACAAGCTGGGCGCGGTGATTCGTCATTACCGGGCCGACTTTTATGGTGTATCCTCATCTCGTCTGCAAGCGGGTCTGCCGACCGACCGTTTGCTGGCCGAGTGGACGATGGATGCGGCGCGCGTCCGGCAGGCGCTTGCCGGTACAGCCGGGCCCGCATGCGCGATCGAAGAACGCATTTTGGTTCCAGCCGCAATTTATACGTGGAAAGATTCCGACGAGAGCCGTCCCCGCGCTCTGGCCGTGCAGCAGGAAAATCGCCGCAAGTTTCAACAGGCGTTTGCCCGGGGATTGGCCGTCGTCGGCTTCTCTCTCGACGCAGACAAAAATGGAATCTACGAACTGGGCCGGCTCGCGGCCGGCTCGCTTGACCCCCAGGATTGTTGAGCCATGAAAATCGACGAGATCGGTCTACGCGAAGTGCAGATGCCGCTGGTCCGGCCCTTTGAGACCAGCTTTGGCGTGACCCGCAACCGGAGAATCCTGCTCGTTGAGATTCACTCCGAAGGCCTGGTCGGCTGGGGCGAATGCACGGCCGGTGAGCACCCCTACTTCTCCGCTGAATCCACCGACACCGCTTGGTACGTGTTGGTGAACGAGCTCGGGCCGAGGCTGGCAGAGGCCGAACCCGCGCATGGCGGCGACTGTCCGAAGATATTTTCTATTGTGCGCGGTCATCCCATGGCCAAGGCGGCGCTGGAAAACGCCATCTGGGATCTTGAGGCGCAGCGCGAGGGCGTTTCTCTTTCGCAGCTTCTCGGCGGCGTGAAGGAAACCATCGCCTGCGGCGTTTCGATCGGTATTCAGCCGTCGATCCCGGCCTTGCTCGAGGTTATTGAAAGGGAGCTGGCCGCAGGCTACCAGCGCATCAAGCTCAAGTGCAAGCCCGGTTGGGATACCGAGGTCTTCGAGAAGGTGCGCGCGCGCTGGCCGAAGATTCTGCTCAGTTGCGATGCCAACTCCGCCTATCGCCTCAAGGATGCCGACCACATTGCGGGCTTTGACAAATATGATCTGCTGATGATCGAGCAGCCGCTCTGGTACGACGATTTCTACTATCACTCGATTCTGCAGAAGAGGCTGGAAACGCCGCTCTGCCTCGACGAATCGATTCAGAACCGTCGCGACGCGCTGGCCGCCATTGAGATGGAGTCCTGCCGCATTCTCAACATCAAGCTGGGGCGCGTCGGCGGCTTCTCCGAGGCCATTGCCGTGCATAATGTCGCGCAGGAGCGCGGCATTCCGGTCTGGTGCGGTGGCATGCTCGAGTCCGGTATCGGCCGCGCGCACAACATCGCGCTTTCGACGCTCGAAAACTTCACGCTTCCTGGCGACGTCTCTGCCTCCGCGCGCTACTGGGCCGAGGACATCGTCGAGCCCGAGATAACGGTTTCGTCGAAGGGCGAAATCGCCATTGCCGACGTGCCCGGACGGGGCTATGCCGTGCGCACCGACCTGGTGGAGAAACTCACCGTGCGCACGGAGTCGATGCGCGTCAGTGTGCCGGTGGCTGCGCGATAGGCCTCACGGCTTTCTTCTTTTCCAGTCGAATCTGTGCCCCACAATGCCCTTGATCAGCCAATGGTCGGTGGCTGCCGTGGGGCCGATGCCCGCGCCGAAGTTGATCTCCCACTTCGGCGACACATCGAGATCGGCAACGGCGAAGATCTGTTGTTGCTGGCCGTGCAGCGACTCCATGTGGCGCACATCGCCGTAGTCGCCGTAATACTCAATGCCGCTCGCCACTTTTTTCGTGAAGTTGTAGCCGACCTTCACGGCTGGCGCAAAGTCCATGCCATTGCGGACGCCCGGCCCGTGCCAGCTTCGCTCGAAGGCCGGGTTCACGGCCCAGTACCAGCGGCCCGCCTGCTGGTCAATGATCGGCCGCAGCTCCCAGGTCCAGGTGTCGCGGTCATAGAGCGCCCGCTGGTAGCCGAGCTCGGTGGAAAGGCTCACGCCCACCGGCCAGTGCCAGTGTTCGGGCACGCGCACGCGCGGCCGAATGTGGTCGCCGACCCACTGCACGCCCCGGCCGTTCTGCTCGCTGGTGAAGACGTAGAAGCCCACCTCGGACCAGTCGTTGAGCCCCTGCGTAATTTCGATGGTCTCGTGCTGGGCATGCTCAGTGGGCGCGGTGCCATCGTTCGGGTGCCGGTCGCCGTCGGCGGTAAAGTTCGAGTGCAACTCGACCATGGTCGTGCGCGGCGCAACCGTCTCGGAGCCATAGACCTGAATTTCATAGTTGCCTTGTGCGTGTGCGACGGCACCGGCCAGCGCCAGAGCCATGCAGATCAGCCGTTTCATAAACCTCCTGAGAAAAAAACCAGAAAAAAGCAAAGAGTTCTCCGGTCAGCATTTTTTAGATGTGGAAGGGGTTGCCGACGATGCACCCGAGCGCGTAATCCTCACTGGAACGGCCTGTGTCGCCGGTCACCAGAAAGGTTTGTCGCGGCGCTGCTATGATGGGGGCGAAATTTTTCAGCGGCTGAACATGTACGCAGTTCGGCAAGGAGAGTTGAATGACCGAAGTGAGTTCCTGGAACACGATTCCTGCGAAGATCCTGCTGCCTATCGACTTCAGCTCGTCATCGCACGCCGCCATTGAACACGTCACCGTGCTCGCGCAGCAATTTCATGCCGAGGTTGTTCTCGTGCATGTTCTCTCCGAGAGCGTCAATGCCGCGGAGTCTCGAGCGCTGGCAGAAAAGCATCTGGCCACCTCCGTTGCCAGCCTCGCCGCCAAAGACGTCAGGGCCATCGCGACGATTGAAGAAGACGCCGACGTGGCCGCTGCCATTCTCGACGTCATCGAGCGCGAACATGTCGATCTGGTGATCCTCTCCACCCACGGCACCACGGGCTGGCATCCGCTGATCTTCGGTTCGATTGCCGAAAAACTCGTCAAACTGGTGCCGGTGCCGTTGCTGCTGCTGCGCACCGCCAAGCCTGAGTCCAGCGCCAAGGTCTCCTCGGGCCGGTTGATGGAGTGGTGGTAGACGCCCTGTCTCGCACGCACCCGGGGAGTGCACCTCTCCGGGCGTGTCCGCATCGTGAGCACGACGATCATGCGTAATAAATTTTTCGCGAGTGCTTACTGGTGTGAAAAAATACAGAACATCAACCAAAGTTTGTCCGCTTTGTGTGCGCTGCGCAGGAGAGCGGTTTCATCCATCGAGCGTGTGCAGCCCTGTTTGTTGATTCCCGCAGGTTGACGTTGTAGTCCCGGGCCCCCTGTCGTCATGAATCGGGTGTCATCGGAGCAGTGGAGAAATGCGATGACCGTTGAAAGTTCGCTTCTGTTTGCCATTTTGAGCGCGGAAACGGTGCTCTTTGGCATGCTCGTATGGAAGCACGTGTATGTTGTGCTGCCGATTTTTACCGTCTCAGGCATACTCCTGTGCTCGACGGGCTTTGTTGGAACGGTACTTGGCCTGGCATGGCCATCCAGTTTTGCCAGCTTTTTTCTTGTGGACATCTTCGTGCGGGCAGCCTTTTTGCTGTGCACGGTGGCGGAGATTGCCCGCAACCTGATTCGCTGGAATCGTGCCACCTCGCCCTTTATACCGCTCTATCTCGCCTTGCTTGTTGTTACATCCTCCTTGTTGCTGCTGCTGGCGCAATGGAGTTCGCCGGCTGGTTTTTCGCCAACGCAGAAGCTGTCCGCGCATGCCTTGCAACTGGTCGGCGCCGTGCAGATAGCGGCCTTTCTGGCGCTGGCCTGGTGGGCTTTGTTGCGCCGGTTCATCTGGCCCCGGACGGAGTTCCATCTGGCAACAGGCATTGGCATTCAGTCCTTTGTCTGCCTGGTCACCGGTATGCTGCTTACCTATCAGCCCTTTCACTGGAGCAGCCTCGTCTTGTGGGTGCCGGAACTGGCCTATCTGCTTGTGCTGATGGGGTGGATTGGCTCCTTTATTGCGGAGGGTGGTCAGACCTTCAGGCGCAAGAGCGTCCCTTCGGGGAGCTTGTCGGAGCGGCTGGCACGCGCGGAGAAGTACGAGTCCTGAAGCGTTTGAGGGATTCGGCGTGTGGATTCTCCTCGCTGGTTACTATGGTGCATTGGCCTATTGAGTGTGGGGAATCAGTAGAATTAGGCAATTTCGCACACTTTTCTCTTCTGTGAGTATTGTTTCTTCTGTTACAAGTAATAAGTATTGGGCCACATTCTTGTCGGCGTGGTACGCAGCGTGAGTTGCTGGCGGTGGTTTAAGCAAGGGAGCACGAATGGTACTACCAATCCTCCAAATTTTTGCCATTGCTGCTATCGCGCTTTACTTCCTCTGTTGGCGCAGAGGGGTTCGGCAGCACAGTGAAGAGACCTGGGACTCTTTGCTGCTCAAGCTGCGGATTGACTGGAGTGCGCGCGAGTTGAATGAGAACTTTCTTTGGAAGGAAGGTTTGACCGCGACGCCAGAAGATGCATGGCAGAAGATGGACGGAGCCAAGGGGCTATGGGCCATGTACCAGAACGCTCAGGTGATGCAGCAGATGGCCAACTATGCCACGCGCAACTGCGAGGATGTGGACCGTTTGTTGGTTGAAAATATTCACAGCGATGCCCTGCAGATTCGTGTCTGCGTGCTGGTCGCTCTGGCTCAGTACGGGTTTACGAAGGCGAGCGAGGGCGTTCGTATCAACGCCTACCGTGCCGCGTTGCTGTACTCGGACATGGCCGTGCGTATGACGCGGCTGCTGCAAGAGCATGCAGCCGTCCATATTCCTGATTTTGTCGCCTCGATGTAACGAATTGCCTCGTTACATTGCAAAACTCCCCGGTCCAATGGACTGGGGAGTCTTGTTTGTGCGTGCATGGAAAGATTATTTTCTGCGTGAAGGCGTGATGTAGAGCCGTGTGTTGCGCGCCGCACCGGCCGCGGCCAGAAGCATGTGGCGCATCTGTGGGGTGAACTGCTGCCGTTCGGTTTCACGCCGCAACAGCGAAGTGATCCAGTAGAAGAGCGTGCAGAGATAGCAGGCGGTCAGTGCCTGATCGAGCCGCTTGTATTGCGCGCCCACACTCTGGTAGGTGTGCAGAATCGACACCAGCAAGTTGCACAGAGAATAGAAGCCGAGCCCTGTAGCGATCTGCAATTCGCGGTCATGCCAGTTGAGGGACAGCAACTGGCTGCAACTGGCCAACAGCACAAAGATGGTTACGCGCAACAACGCAATGTCCTGCTGCGTGTGTACCCAGAGCTGCGCATGCGGCCCCAGATTGTGGGGCAGCGTCAGGCCGGCAACAGGCCAAAGAGACAGACCGAGTAAAAGAATCAGCAGGACCGGCGCCAGAATGAATTTGCGCGAAAGCGAGGAACGGATCGGCCGGAGCACCAGCCAGATCAGCTCCACCAGAACCGCAAACTGGAAGAGCCAGTCGATGGCCATCCCGTACAGATAGACGGACGAATAGCTTCCATGAATCGCGATCCGCAGCAAGAGGTAGAACAGATCGGAGAGAAAACTCCAGGCGACATAGGAATAGAAGACAGGCGCACTCTGCCGGATTTGCTTGCGAAAGCCGAGGATAACAATGGCAGCTTCGGTACAGATGCCTATGGTCGCAAAGAGAAAATCCAGATCCATCACGAGCTCCGCCTCTTGAAGAGAACGATGGATTTAGTGTAGCAAGGCCCCAATGGAGATTGGGGCCTTGCTACGGATTCTCCCTAGCAAAAATTGGGCGGCAGAACAGGCGGTGTC
>DBTV01000005.1 GCA_002307235.1 Acidobacteriaceae bacterium UBA1307 | reverse complement strand
GGGGGATCTCCTAACCCTTTAGCCCCTAGCCCCTAGCACCTAGCACCTAGCACCTAGCACCTAGCACCTAGCACCTAGCACCTAGCACTTTGATGCACTGCGGCCCGTCCCGCAACGGCGCAAAACAACATAAAAGCTAGAAGCGAGCGGCTAACGGCTAAAAGCTGCTCTTTCACTCCCCCGCCGGCGCGTGCAACGCGAACCAGTAATAGCGCCGCCAGCAAAAGGTGCAACGCACCGGCCGCAAGGCAAACAGGGCCAGCAGCCCGTCGTAGCCGCGCTGCGTGTCCGATCTGAACTGGACCGAGTTGCAGCGCGGGCACTTGTGCTCGCGCAGAATCAGATGGGGAAGCCACAGGGGCCACTCCAGGTTTGCCGTATGCATGTTCCCTCCTTTGCCCGCGCAGCGCGCGCGCTACATTTCCAGTTCTTCCCGCACGCTGGAGTGTTCGTCGAGCCACGCCAGAAGTTCGCGAATGCTCCCCGTCGCCATGGCAACGCAGGAGTCCGCCGCGCCGTAGTACAGATGGATCGTGTCGCCGTCGGCCGCAATGGTTTGTCCGCAAGGAAAAACCACGTCCTTCACATCGCCAGTGCGTTCATAGGGCGCTTCGGGTCCAAACATCCACGAGTCGCCACGCTGCAGGCAGACCTCGGGCTTTTCCAGCGCGAACAGCGCCAGCCCCAGCCGGTAGATGCTGCCCGCGGCGGTCTGCCGAACGCCGTGATAGATCGTCAGCCATCCCTTCGGCGTCTCGATCGGGGGCGAGCAGAGCCCGATCTTGTTCGCGTCCCACCACCCTCCGCGCCGCGCCGCCAGCATCACCATGTGGCCACCCCAATGGCGCAGGTCGGGCGAATAGGAGACCCACATGTGCGCGCCCGTGGGGGTCACCGGACGATGGATCATCGCCCAATAGCCATTGATTCTGCGCGGCAGCAACGCCGCGTCTTTGTCCTCCGGCGGCATGATGACGCCCAGCCGTTCAAAGGCCCTGAAGTCCCGCGTCAGCGCCAGCGAAACGCCCGGCCCCCCGCGCGCAAACGAGGTGTAGGCAATCGCGTATTGCTCAAGCTCCGGCACGTAGGTGATGCGCGGGTCTTCAATGCCCCAGATCTCTTCCGGATACTCATGCGGATTGGCCACCAGCGTAGGCTGAGCATCGATCTTCCATCCGTCGATGCCGTTGGCCGAGCGCGCCGCGCACAGGTGCGACAGTCCTGTGCGATCCTCGACTCTGCTCAGCAGCAGCGTGTCTCCATCGGCCAGCAACACGGCCGCAGGATTGAAGACGCTGTTGATCGGATACGGCCAATCCTGGCGGCTGAGAATGGGGTTGCCAGGATAGCGCACAAACAATGGCGCTGCCGAAAAGGCCGAAGCCGGTTCCTTTGGCTCCATCGGCGTCAGCGGTAAAACCGAAGCGGATTCTGAACTCAAGCTGTGACACTCATTTCCTGTGCAAGTTGGTCCACATTGCCTGCTTTCTCCTCATGCATTTCGAGGAGGGCCATCAGAAACGCCAGTGTGGATTCGGCACCCTGATTTTCATTCACGCGGTCCGGATGCAACCCGTCCCTGCAACCGCCGGTCGCCGCGTCGTAGAGCGGAACCTGCAGGTCGTTCTTGCCCAAAAACCAGAGAAACGCCTGCTGCGCTTTCTCAAACCAACGTCGTTCCTGCGTCAGCCGATAGGCCTCAAGGCAGGCGGAGACTGTGGCGCAGGCCTCGATCGGCTGCTGATCGAAGCGGGCCTTTTCCTCGCCTTCGCTATAAAATCCATTCGAGCCAACCGGAATGAAGATCTCTTCGTAGTCATGCTGCTGCACGCCCACCAGCCATGCCAAGGACTCGATGCCCGAATCCAGCATTTTTTGGTTGGCGCTGCGCCGCCCGGCAAGAATCAGCGCGTGCGACAGACTGGCATTTGAATACGTCAGCTTCTTTTCAAACCACCGCCAGGTCGCCGTGCGGTTCTGCTCGTACAAGTGCAAGAGCCGGTTGGCCAGCGTATTGCGCACGCCCTGCACGGCCCGGTCGCCGGGGAACCAGTCAAGATAGGCCTGTATGCCCAGCACACTGAAGGCCCATGAGCGCGGGCTGCCCACGGTGAGCGCCGCCGGAAGAGCGGCCTGAAACAGCCTGCCCGCCGCGCCACGCAACCCCGCATCCTGCGAGTGGCCCAGCACCGCGCCCAAGGCCCACAGCGCCCGGCCATGGCTATCCTCCGAACCCATCTCTTCAAGCCACTGCCGGTCATAGCCAAGAAAGTTGCGAAACCGGCCGGTATCGGCATTGAAGGCCAGCCACAAAAACGCCAGGTACCGCTGCGATAGCGCGACATACTCTGCCTTGGGACCATAGAACGCATCCTCATGCAGGGCATTCGACAGGATCAGCGCACGCGCATTGTCGTCGGTGGTGTAGCCCTCGCGCGTGTTCGGCACCGAGAAGATGGCATGTTGCAGAATGCCCGTATCGTCGGTCATGTTCAACATGTGCGCAACATTCAGCTCGGGCAAATCATTTTCCTCATGCAGTGTCAGCTCATCCTGCTGCGTTGGGCGTGGGCGCAAATTGCGCTCAAAGCGCGCACGCTGAAAACTCGCCATATACGCCCGCGCCGTCTTCGGCCACGTCGTTTCCCGCGAGTACAAATAGGCACGCTTGCGCATGGCATGGCGCTCTGCATCGTTCTCCAGCAGATGAATCACCGCCTCGGCAATCGCCTTGTCATCGTCAAAAGGAACCAGCACGCCCCGGCCGTCGGCCAGCAGTTCCTTCGCATGCCAGTAGGGCGTGGAGATGATCGCCTTGCCCGCGCCAAGCGCAATGGCCAGCGTGCCCGAGACGGCCTGCTCCTCCTGCCGATAAGGCGTAATGTAGATATCCGCCCCGCCCACATGCTCAATCAGCTCCTCCGAGCTCACAAAGCGGTTGTTCAGGATCAGGTGCGCGGCGACGCCCAGTTGCTCCGCCAGCGCCATCAGGCTCTCGCGATACTTTTCCCCCTCGCGCCGGCGAATCTGCGGATGGGTCACGCCCGAGACGATGTAGACCACGTCCGGATGGCTGGCCAAAATGCCCGGCAACGCGCGAATCACATTCTCGATGCCCTTGTTCGGTGACAGCAGTCCGAAGGTCAGCAGAACTGATTTGCCCTCCGTGCCAAACTTGTCCTTGAAGTAGTTCGGATCCATGAAGGGCATCTCCGGCACGCCGTGCGGAATCAGATCGATCTTTTCGCCGGGAACCGTATAGATCTCGCGCAGCATGCCCGCCGCCAGCTCGCTCATCACCACCAGCCGGTCCGATAGAGCAGCAATCTCTTCAAGCACCGCCCGCTGCTGCGCGTCCGGGTCGCGAAGAACCGTATGCAGCGTGGTCACCAGGGGCATCTTGAGTTTGCGAAGAAGCGCCAGCACGTGGCTGCCGGCCTCGCCGCCATAGACGCCGTACTCATGTTGCAGGCTCACAAGATCATTGCCGTTGAAGTTGAGAAAGTCGGCCGCGCGCTCATACGAGCCCAGCTCCTCCTGCTCAAGCTCCAGCCGCACCTGCTCCGGGTAATCGTACTGCGAGCCCGGATCGTTGACCGGAATGGCAAAAAATCGATCATGTCCATACTCGGACGCCAGGGCCGTGCAAAGATCGGTGGTAAACGTGGCAATGCCGCATTCGCGCGGAAGATAGTTGCCCACAAAGGCAATCCGCGTCGGCAAAGGAAGATTGGAAGTCTTTTTCCCTAACGAGGACAAAATGGCGCAGGCATGGCTTCCAGCCTGTTTCTGCGGAAGTGTTTTTTCGTGGAGTTCCATCGTGACCTGCTTTCCTGCGAGCCACCGGACGCCACCGGCGTCGAGACTCGCCCCGTGCGGTTCAGGCTTTCGGATTGCACCCGTTCAGGCAGCAGGACCGCGTTCGATCTCATCGGTGTCCGGGCAATCCAGAAAAATTGATGACAGAATCTGCCGTGACGGTACGGTGACGACGGCCGCGCGCAAAAGCTGCGCTCTCCGGTACCTGTACTAAAAAATCAACGTTCTCGGCATGGTGGCGCTGCGCAAAAACGAACAGGGAAAAAACGCGCGCTAGCTGGCCTTGCGGTGGGACGAGGTGGCCTTTTCTGCAACGGCGGTCGGCGGCAAGGGCGTAATCACAATCGACGGCGCGCGCAGCTTTTGTCCAACAAAACCGGAGGCGTCGGTCGGGCGCACCGGCAGATACAACCGCTTTCCGTCGCCTTCGCTTGCGGAAAGGTGCTTCTTCACATCACTTTGATTCATGAACCCCATGGCGGCTCCCCATCGTACCGGCTGCTTTCTTGAACGGTGCTCGTCCGAAGCGGAACCTGGAATGCCAAAGGCGAGAAAGAATGACAACAACTGCCTATGAGAATACGCCCAATCTGCGCGCCAAAATACTTTTATTACAGACTTGATTTATAAGCACTTACGCGGTGTTCACTCTAGTACAGACACACTCAAAAATCCGTTGTTTTATGGCTCGCAAGCGCCAATGTAAGCCTTTTCCACCGTCCACGGCACCGCACTAGCCCTTTAGCCGTCTCTAAGGTACACTAAACAAGGCCCCTCCCCGTGAGGGTGCCTATGGTGAGAGCTCGTAGCTCAGCTGGTAGAGCAACGCCCTTTTAAGGCGTGGGTCCTGGGTTCGAATCCCAGCGGGCTCACCATTGCAGCCACCTTCCGCAGGTGCGCTGTTCGTTCCTTCCGCAAAGCTGCTTTGCACGCCTTCCTCAGTCTCCCTTTCAGCCCACCAGCAAGGCCAGTGTGGCCTGCACCTCCGCGGCAGAATCGGCACGCACCACCCCGCTGACACGTCCGGCGCGCTTCCATCGCTCCACCAGCGCGACGGCATCAAGACGCGTCTGCCTCTGGCTCGACTCCGGCCAGCTCACCGCGCCCGCCGCCTTCTCGAACCACTCGCCGGGCACATAATTTTCCGAGCGCAAATCCGCCAGCTCCAGCCGCGCCCACTCCTGCCAAAGGTCGATCCCGGTTGCCGCCCGCACCACGCGATCAATACCGTTGTCCCCTGGTCCGGCGGCAATCTCCTCAAAAAGATGCCGGTTGCCCCGGCGCACGAACCGCGCGCAGGCAATGCCCCGCACCATGCCCAGCGAGGGAGCCAGTCCGGCATCAATCGCCGTCAACTCCAGCCAGTCGCGGCTGCCCCGATCCACCGTTGCGAGGGTCTCGGCCGCTTCCGTTCCCTGCCCCTGCTGCAAGGCCACGGAAAAGACCACCGAGCCGTCGTTCACAATCGAGGCGACGGTAAACCGCTCGCCCTCGACGATCTGCTCCATCAGGTAGCGGCTCTGTGCATCGCCCAACTGCTCAAGCACCGCCCAAAGCTCGTCGGGCGTATCGATGCGGAAGCTCTCCCAGCCCAGATCGCGCTGGCGCGGCAGCAGCCGCCATGGCGCCGGCGTCTGCTCCATAAAAACGCGCAGCTCCTCCCGATGCAGCACACGCGCGAACTCGCCCACGGCAAAGCCCGCCTCCCGTGCCCCGATGCGCATCGCCAGCCGGTCCCGATAGTAGCCGGCCGTCGTCAATCCCATGCCCGCCACCCGCATGTGTTCGCGGATCGCGGCCACCAGCAGCAGATCCTCGGTGCCCAGCGCCACAATGCGGTCGTAGCGCTGCGTGCGCGCCATCCATGAGACGGTGTTCAGCACCTGCTCGACGCTCATCCCCTCGGGCATCGTCGCCAGCTCCTCAAGCGCCTCGCGCGGCCAGTCTGCCCCGCCCAGCCCGTCCAATGTCAGCAACGTCGTCTTGACGCCAAGCGCATGCGCGGCGCGCAAAAATCCCTCGCCCTGCACCCGACAGGCTATGCACAAAAAACGAGTCTCGCCGTCCACTTTTCCCTCCCGCTTGCGGCTTCCGGCCACGCCCACGGCCCATTCTGGGGAAACCCACCGCATACCGACTTCTCAAAGGACTGGAGCTTGTGTGAGGATAGTTCTACCATGGACCAAGGGTGCGGGCGCCGCGTGCGCGCCGCAGAGGACTCTTTCTACTCAATGCTTTCTGCCTCCGCCATCACCGAACTTCATGACAGCGAAACCCGCGCCGCGCACAGAATCGCGCTCGCCTCGCTGCCCCTGCCGCGCGACCCCTGGCTTGCCATGGTCGCCAGCCAGCACCGCGCCAACTTCGAGCTGTGGCATATTGAGGATCTGGCACGCGACCCGCAGGCCACCGACACCGATCTGGCCCAGGTCAAGCGCCGCATCGACCGCACAAATCAGTTACGCAATGATCTGGCCGAGCAACTCGACCGTTTTCTTCTCGACGAGCTCGCTCCACGCTCTTTGCCCCACCAGGCCGCCGCGCTACACTCAGAGTCACCCGGACTGATGATCGACCGGCTCTCGATTCTTTCGCTCAAGCTCTTTCACACCCGTGAAGAGGCCGAGCGAACCAACGCGCCGGCCGGTCATGCCGAACGCAATCAGGCACGGCTGACCGTACTCGCCGAACAACGCTCTGATCTGGCACAATGTCTTGACGCTCTTTGGGCCGAGACTCTTGCAGGCAAACGGCGGTTCAAAATTTACCGGCAGCTCAAGATGTATAACGACCCGTCGTTGAATCCCGTGCTCTACAAACAGGCAGGGGGCGAACCGGCTTCGTAAACAGGCTATTGACGTTGAGCGCACATGTGCGTATAAACATGGCCTAAGTGATAATGTATTGTTGCGTCAGTGCTGTACGCCTCGTTCCACCTGACGGTATCGTCTAGAAAGGAATGCGCTTCGGGTTAATCATGAAGCAAGATGCGCACACCGCGGCCTCAGGCCGCAAAAAAAACTCTCCCCCGGCGACCATCCCTGATGGTCACGCGGCCTCGGCTTCGGCCTCGGCTTTTCATAGCTATATGGCCGCTGTTCAACTGCTGCAGCAGGGCAAATACGACAAGGCCCTCGCGGTCTTTGACAAACTGTTGCCCACCGCACCCGCCGAGTTGCTCGAGCGCTGCAAAATGTACATGACCACCTGTCGGCGTCAGTTGGAGAAGACCTCCCTGACCTTCCTCACACCCGAGGAGCACTACGACTACGCGGTCTCGCAGCTCAACACCGGCTATTACGAGGAGGCTCGCGAACAGTTCAACGCCATTCTCGAACAGTACCCCGAGGCCGATTACGCCTACTACGGTCTGGCCATTCTCGACGCCTTCACCGGACAGACGCAGGAATGTCTCGATCACCTTGCGCGCGCCATCGCCCTCAATCCGCGCAACCGGCTCCAGGCACGGGTCGACAACGATTTTCAAAATATCGTCGACGATCCCCGCTTCACGGAACTCTTGTACCCCGAAGTTCCATAAGAGTTAGCACATCCATTGAGCTCGATCATCGATATTCCCGCTTCCTCCCTCTCCGCAGACGGCACCGCGCCGTCTGCCGTTGCTCCCTTGCGCGTCGTCGCGCTCGGCGGCGGCACCGGACTGTCCACCCTGCTGCGCGGCCTGCGCAACTATGTGGTCTCGCCCGATCAACCCACGCAGGGCCTCATCGCCGAACTCTCGGCGGTCGTCACCGTCACCGATGACGGCGGCTCCTCGGGCAAGCTGCGCGAGGACTTCAACATGCTGCCCCCCGGCGACCTGCGCAACTGCATGGTGGCCCTCAGCGCGCAGGAAGATCTGCTCACACGGCTCTTCAATCACCGCTTCCGCTCCGGCCGCTCGCTCAAGGGCCACTCGCTCGGCAATCTCTTTGTCGCCGCGCTCACCGAGATCACCGGCGACTTCGCCCTCGCCATCCAGCTTTCGTCCAAGATTCTGGCCACCCGTGGCCACATCTATCCGGCCACGACGGCCAACACCAAGCTGGTGGCCGAAATGGACGACGGCTCGCTGGTGCGCGGCGAAACCAAGATCTCGGCCAGCCGCCACCGCATTGTCGAACTGATGTTGGACCCGCCCTCGCCCAAGCCCCTGCCCGAGACCCTGGCCGCCATCGAGCGCGCCGACCTGATCACCGTCGGCCCCGGCTCCCTCTACACCTCGCTGATCACCAATCTGCTCGTCGACGGCATTGCACCGGCTCTGGTCAAGGCGCGCGGGCTCTGCGTCTACGTCTGCAACCTGATGACCCAGGCCAATGAGAGCCTCGGGCTGACGGCCGCCGACCACATCGAGCGCATCTACGCCCACACCGGCGAACCCATCTTCGATTACGCGCTGGTCAACACCGCGCCCTTCAGGCCCGAGACCATCACCCGGTACGCAGCCGAAAGCGCCTCCCCAATCGTGGCCGACATCGAACGCATCGAAGCCCTCGGCGTTCGCGTCATTACAGGCGACTTCGCCCGCGAGGACGGTTTCGTCCGCCACGACGCCGCCCGCGTCACCGAGGCCCTGCTCGAGCTGGGAAGAAGCAAAGGGCTAGGAACCAGGGTCCAGGGAACATAGGGACTGAGGGACCAGGGACTAAAGAACACGTGGAAAGTGTTCCGTGTCTTCGCCCGTCATCCCGAGCGAACGGCGCCCCCACCCTCCCGGTCCCAACGTCCCTCGTCCCCGCTTCCCCCTCCCCCATTTGCAACTCGCCGCAAAGACCCGTACAATAGTTGAGGAAGATTGCAGGAAAGGTCTGTCTTTAAGCGATGCCCAAGGAAAAGATTCATCCCACTTATGAAGCCGTTCGCGTGATCTGCGCCTGCGGTAACAACTTCGAGACCCGGTCCACCCACAAGGGCGATATCCGCGTCGAAATCTGCTCCAACTGCCACCCGTTCTTTACTGGCAAGCAGCGCTTGGTTGACACCGCCGGTCGCGTTGAGCGTTTCCGCCGCAAGTATGCCAAGTCCGATGCCGCTGTTGCGGCTGCAACCACCAAGTAACGGCTGCAGTCCACCCCGGCTCAGCATAGGCCTCCGCTGCGGCGGAGGCCTACTTCGTTTCGCACCGCCCCACGCGCTCCGCGTACCCTGTTCACATTTCTGAAAGCTATTCATGGGAATCAAAGGCATTACCGTCAAGAAGCACTGGGATAACCCGGTCGAGCATGCCATGCCCGAAGGCGCGCGCGTGCCCGCCTCGCTCCGCATCGGCTCCATCCAGATCGCCCCGGCCACCGTGCTGGCGCCGATGGTCGGCGTCACCGACACCGTCTTCCGACGCTTCATCCGCCACGCCAGCCAGTTCACAGGGACCGAGGGACCGGCGGCAGAAAATCCGGGCATCGACAGCACCATCACCAACGCCGAGTCCGGCTGCGGCCTGCTGATGACCGAGTTCACCTCGGC
>DBTV01000019.1:15622-15779 GCA_002307235.1 Acidobacteriaceae bacterium UBA1307 | reverse complement strand
GCCGTCGCTTTCTTCTTGCCTGCAATCGTGCCCTTGCGCGGGCCCTTGCGAGTGCGGGCATTGGTGTGAGTGCGCTGACCGTGAACGGGCAGACCGCGACGGTGCCGCGTGCCACGATAGCTCTGAATGTCAATCAGGCGCTTGATGTGCATCTGGA
>DBTV01000019.1:0-15340 GCA_002307235.1 Acidobacteriaceae bacterium UBA1307 | reverse complement strand
GTCTTTGCGGAGATCGCCTTCGACGGCTCCCTCGTCCTCGAGCACCTGGCGAATACGGCCCAGTTCCTCTTCGCCCAGATCCTGGATCTTCTTGAAGGCATCAACGTTCGCCTTCTCCAAAACCTTCAGCGCGCGCGGATTGCCAATCCCGTAAATGTATGTGAGCGCGACCCGAGCCTGTTTGTTGTTCGGCAGGTCGACGCCAGCAATGCGTGCCATGGAGATTCCTTCATGTTGCTGGTTATGTGCCCCCGGCCTAGCGCCGGTTCGCACGGATGATGCTTCGCGTTCCTCGAGGTTCTTCGCAAGCCTTGCTTCAAGCTAACTCGCCTCGTGCAGTTGCCCGCTTTGAAACGCTCCACCCATTGCCAGGGCTAGCCCTGACGCTGCTTGTGCTTTGCGTTCTCGCAAATCACACGAACCACACCGTGGCGCGTGATGACCTTGCACTTGTCGCAAATCTTCTTGACCGATGCACGGACTTTCATGGAATTACCCTTCTCCGCACCCCTACCGCCAGTGCGATCTGTATTGCAACAACAGCACAACCATTCAGCCGTCACTACCCGTGCCTCACAAAATCCCGCACCGGAGTCTCAAAACGAGCAGCGAACCGCTGAAAACTTATTTGTAGCGGTAGACAATCCGGCCGCGATTCAGGTCGTAGGGGCTGAGTTCGACAGCCACTCGATCGCCGGGCAAGATGCGGATAAAATTCTTGCGCATTCTTCCCGAAACATGGGTGAGAACCTCGTGATTGTTTTCGAGCTTCACCCGAAACATGGCGTTCGGCAGGGTCTCAATCACCACCGCCATCACCTCGATCGCGTCTTCCTTCGACAAGCCGTATCCCGCTTCTGCCGGAGACCCGCTCCGGCTGGTTATCCGAGCAGTTACTCGGTTAAAATTCTTACGCCGTTGGCGGTTACCGCCACCGTGTGCTCAAAGTGAGCACTCATGCTGCCATCGGCCGATACCGCCGTCCAACCGTCGTCGAGCACCTCCACTTCATAGGTGCCGACGTTCACCATCGGTTCGATGGCAATCACCATGCCTTCGCGCAGCTTCAGGCCACGCCCCGGCTTGCCGTAGTTGGGCACCTGAGGATCCTCGTGCATCTGGGTTCCAACGCCGTGTCCAACGAAGTCCCGCACGACCGAAAATCCTTCGCGCTCTACGACCTTCTGCACGGCCGAACCGATGTCGCCCAGCGTCGCACCCGGCTTCACAGCCTTGATGCCCGCATAGAGCGATGCCTCGGTCGTCTTCAGCAACCGCGCCGTCTTCTCGTCGATCGTGCCCACCGGAATGGTGATCGCCGAGTCGCCGACATAGCCTTCGTAGTAAAGGCCGAAATCCACCGAAACCACGTCGCCTTCCTTCAGCACGCGCTTCTTCGACGGAATTCCATGCACCACTTCCTCGTTGACCGAGGTGCACAGCACGGCTGGATATCCGTGATAGCCCTTGAATGCAGGCCGGATACCCCATTCCTTCAGCTTGTCCTCAGCGGCCTTGTCCAGGTCGTAGGTCGTCACGCCCGGCTTCACCAGGCTCCGCACCAACTCCAGAATCTCGCGGGTTCGCTTGCCCGCCTCGCGCATTGTCTCGATTTCCGCGGCCGACTTCAGAACAACTGCCAAATCTCAACCAGCTTTCCAAGGGTTCTGGCGCGGCTCCGGCACCCCGAAGCCGCCCCGACAACACACAAACCACCGCAGAGGCTGCGCTTATCCGCGCAACCGCTCCACGGCGGCAACAATTCCGGCCGCAATCTCTGCAATCGGCCGGTCTCCATCGACTTCCGCAAAGCGGCCCTGCGCCCGATAGTGCTCAACGACCGGAGCCGTCAGCGTTTCATAGGCGTGGACACGCTCTTTGAGAACCTCTTCCGTATCATCGGCCCGCTGCACCAGCTTGGCGCCATCCACGTCGCAAACACCCTCCTGCTTCGGGGCGTTCATGTAGACGTTGTAGATGGCCTGACAGGTTGGACAGTTCCGGCGACCCGTGATACGACGCAATAGCTGATTATAGCCGACCTGAATGCTTACGGCAACCACGGGAAGGCTGGCGGTGAGCCCCTTGAGCTTATCGTCAAGCCATCCGGCCTGACCGAGCGTGCGCGGGAATCCGTCCAGAATATAGCCCTTGGCCGTGTCCGGCTCGGCCAGCCGGGCGGCTACCATCTCGTTGACCAGCGTATCGGGAACCAGTTCGCCCCGGCTCATCAACTCCTTGGCCATCTTGCCCAGCTCGGTGCCCCGAGCCACATTGCCGCGCAACAGGTCACCGGTCGAAATCTGCGGGATACCCCACAACTTGACCAGTTCCTTGGCCTGAGTGCCTTTGCCCACGCCCGGCGCGCCCAACAAAAGAATCGGGCCGGGTGCGAAGCTATGCTCCGCGCCCCGGCCAGTTTCGGTCTTGCTACACGTACAACTCATTTACCAGTTCTTCCTTCCGCGAATACGACCGGAGCGCGGGGAGAAGCCGTCATAGTGACGCATGATCAGCTGCGATTCGATCTGGTTGACAGTGTCCATGGCGACGCCGACCACAATCAGCAGCGAGGTGCCACCAAAGTAGAAGTTGACCCCCATGCCGTGAATCATCCAGTTCGGCAGGCTTTCGAACAGGTGACCGACCAGGAACAGCTTATCCAGGCGGAAGCCCGAGATCAGGAAGGTCGGCACCAACGAGATCACGATCAGGTAGAGCGCGCCGATCAGCGTCAGACGCGTCATGCAATCGTTGATGAAGTCCGAGGTGCGCTTGCCCGGCCGGATGCCCGGAATGAACGAGCCCGACTTGCGGAAGTTGTCGGCAATGTCGTCCGGACGCATCACGATCGAGACATAGAAATAGGCGAAGAAGATGATGCCGAGCACGCTCAGCAGCTCATACCACGGGTAACCCGGCTGCAGGGCCTGCAGAATCGGCTGCAAGACGCGGTTGTTCTGCACCCACTCGACGTTGGCCAGCATCAGCGGAGCCGACAGAATCGAGCTCGCAAAGATGACCGGCATCACGCCACCCGAGTTCACCTTCAGCGGCAGATGGCTCGACGATCCGCCCATCATGCGGCGTCCGACGATGCGACGCGCGCTCTGGATCGGAATCCGGCGCTCGCTGCGCTCGACGAAGACGATGAAGGCCACAACGGCGATCATGCCCACGGCCAGCAACAGGGCAACCACGATGCTCAACGGGCCCCAGGCGTCGGTCTGCACCTTCTGCGCCAACTCGGCCACGCCGTGCGGCAAACCGGCGATGATACCGGCGAAAATCAGCAGGCTCATGCCATTGCCGATGCCGCGATCGGTGATCTGCTCACCCAGCCACATGATGAAGGCCGTGCCGGTGGTCAAGGTCAGCACCGTCAACAGGACAAAGCCAAGGCCGGGGTTCAATACCACACCCTGCTTGGTCAAAATGGTCGCAATGCCGACCGACTGGATCGCGCCCAGAATCACGGTCAGATAGCGGGTCCACTGCGTGATCTTGCGACGGCCGAGTTCGCCTTCCTTCTGGATGCGGGCCAGCGGCTCATAGACCACGGTCAAAAGCTGAAAGATGATCGACGCGGTAATGTAGGGCATGATGCCCAGCGCGAAGATCGTCATGCGGCGCAAGGTACCGCCGCTGAACAGATCCATCAGGCCCAGAGCCGAACCGCTCTGCGCGCTGAACAGGATCTCCAGTTGCTTTGCATTCACACCCGGCGTGGGAATCCAGGCGCCGAGCCGGTAAATGGCTAAAATGCCGAGGGTAAACAGTACCCGCTTACGCAGATCAGGAATCCGGAAGATATTAACAAACTTCTCGAGCATGATCGATATTCCGCTTCAGGCGTTTCCGCCGGGTCGATTCGTTCGCCTGCGTCCTCCAGGCTGACTCCCCGGGCTCCGGTGCTACGACCGGGCCGGGAAGAGCCAGGATATGCGGGCCATCAAAATAACGTGACTTAGTTCTTCGCGTCTTCCTTGACGGTGCCGCCGAGGACCACGGCCTTGCCACCGGCCTTTTCGATCTTCGCGACTGCCGATTTCGAAAACTTGTGCGCCTGAATGGTAACAGCCTTCGACAGCTCGCCGGTACCCAGAATCTTGATCAGGACCTTCTTGCTCGAGGCCAGACCCAGCTTGGTGTAATCGTCGGCCAGAATCTCGGCCACGTCCAGCTTGGCGATGCGATCCAGGTTCACGACCACGTACTCGGTGCGGAAGATGTTGGTGAAGCCGCGCTTCGGCATGCGGCGATGCAGCGGCATCTGGCCGCCTTCAAAACCACGCATCATGCTGGAACCGGTACGCGAACCCTGGCCCTTGTGGCCGCGGGTCGATGTCTTGCCCATGCCCGAACCCATACCACGGCCAACACGCTTACGGCCGATATTCGCCTTCTTCGGTGCACGCAAATTCGAAAGATTCAATGCCATTGCTATTTCCTCGCTCCTACGCCGCGAAAGCTCCCCGTGGGGCTCTCTCGACTCGCGTTTGTTGTGTCAGCGCGCAGACGTTTCCGCCTGTCTGCTGTCCACGGTTCACTGACAACTTTTCTGCTGTCAGTACTAGCTTATTACACGCCAAAGCGAGCCTGCCACTAGGAGCCGCTCGCTTTGCCGATCTTGCACAAGAAATTGTGCAGTTAGTTCTCGAGAATCCGGACCAGGTACGGAATCTTCTTGACCATACCCCGGATCGCCACGGTGTCTTCGCGCTCGACAATCTGGTTCAGGCGCGTGAAACCGAGGCCCTTGACCACGGCGCGGTGCTTGACCGGGGTCGAGTTCTGCGAACGGTAATATTCGATGCGGATCTTCTTCGTCTCTGCCATGGTTTAGAGCTCCTCCACGGCTTTGCCGCGGGCCGAGGCAACTTCTGCCTTGTCGCGCAGCTGCTCCAGCGCGTCAAAGGTTGCCTTGATCACGTTGTGCGGGTTGGCCGAACCGAGGCTCTTGGTGAGCACGTTCTGCACACCAGCCGAGGTCATGACCGCACGGACTGCGCCGCCAGCGATCACGCCCGTGCCTTCCGGCGCCGGCTTCAGAAGCACCTGGCCCGAGCCGAAGCGGCCCAGTACCTGATGCGGAATCGTCGTCTCGGTCAGGTTGATCTTGAACAGGTTCTTCTTGGCCGACTCGATTCCCTTGCGAATTGCCTGGGGAACCTCCTTGGCCTTGCCCGACCCGTATCCGACCACGCCCGAGGCGGCGTCGCCCACCACCACCAGCGCGGCAAACGACATATTTTTGCCGCCCTTGACCACCTTCGTCACACGATTGATGGCCACAACCTGATCCTTCAGGTTGTATTGGTTGGCATCGAGTTTCTTTTTCAAAGTCGTCATTGCTCTTGTCTGTCCTTCCGGGCCGCTCGGCGCCCCTCGGAAACGTGTTTCTCAGCTTCTAGTCTCTAGCGTTCCGCTTCCAGCCTTCCGCTCGGGCAAATCACCCTTGCTCGCGGCCAGACGATCGACGCTAAAAACTCGCCGCTCGATTTAGAACTCCAGCCCGGCTTCGCGCGCCGCATCGGCCAGAGCCTTGATGCGACCGTGATACAGATAGCCGCCGCGATCGAAAACCACCTTCTTGACGCCCTTGGCCACGGCACGCTCGGCAATTGCCTTGCCGATCTCCTTGGCCGAAGCGACGTTGCCGCCGGTCTTCAGCTTCAGCTCGAGCGAGGAGGCCGAAACCAGTGTCACGCCCTTCTGATCGTCGATCACCTGCGCGTAGACGTGGTTCAGCGAACGATAAACATTCAGGCGCGGACGCTCGGTCGTGCCAGCCAGCTTCTCGCGAATGCGCGTGTGGATGCGCTGGCGAATCTCATTGCGTTTGGTCAGCGTAATCATGCTTTCCCTTCCTATCAGCGGAGCCGCCTTGCAGCCCCGTTCGGTTGTGTCAGCCTTCAGCCCTTCGCCTGCAGCTTCCAGTTTTTTTCACCCCGTGGCGAAAAAAACCAGAAGCTCATCGCGATCAGCTAAAAGCTGCCATGCTTACTTCGAGCCCGTCTTGCCGGCCTTCTTCTTCAGCTTCTCGTCCGTGTAGCGAACGCCCTTGTTCTTGTAAGGATCGGGCTTGCGCAGCGAACGCATATCCGCGGCAACCTGGCCAACCTTCTGGCGGTCGATGCCGGTGATGGTCAAATGCGTCTGCTTCGGATCGATCGCGACCTCGATGCCGGTCGGCAGCGGGAACTCGATCGGGTGCGAGTAGCCCAGCGTGAAGACCACCGTGCCCTTGCCCTTCAGCTCGGCGCGATAGCCGATGCCGACGATATCCAGGTCCTTCTTCCAGCCGTTGGTCACACCCTCGACCGCATTGAAGACCAGTGCGCGGGTCAGACCATGGTTGGCGGCATACTTGTCGCTCGAGCGGACCACATGCAGTTCGTTGTCCTGGGTCTCCAGCGTGATGCCTTCGGCGATCAGGGCCGAAACCTTGCCCTTCGGGCCTTCCACCAGAACCGTGTTGCCCTCGACCGTATACTTAACACCCTTGGGCAGCGCGATCGGCTTTTTTCCAATACGAGACATTGCTTATTCCTTCGGTTGGCTTGCGAGTCCCACCGCTTGCGCGCGTGTTCCACTGCAGCCTGAAAGCAGCTTTTAGCTATGAGCCTTTAGCTTCTAGCTTTTTTGCTGCGGGCCTTCAGCTTCCAGTCCTTGAGCCTCCCACCCACTCGCGCGGGCTAGAAGCTGGTCGCTGAAAGCTAAAGGCTGTCCTTGCTTACCAAACTTCGCAGAGCAGTTCGCCGCCAATACCTTCGCGACGCGCCTGCTTGCCGGTCATCACGCCCTTGGGGGTCGTCATAATCGAGATGCCCAAGCCACCCTGCACGCGCTTGATCTCGTCGCGGCCGATGTAAACACGGCAACCCGGACGAGAAATGCGGGCCAGGTTGAGAATCGCAGCTTCCGTGCCGTTGTACTTCAGGTACACGCGCAACACGGGCTTGCCGTCTTCTTCCTGGGTCTTGTAGTTCGAGATGTAGCCCTCTTCCTTGAGAATACGGGCAATCTCCGCCTTCAGCTTCGAAGCCGGCACATCCAGCTTCTGATGGCGCGCGCGGATCGCGTTCCGGATACGTGCCAGAAAATCTGCTACTGGATCGGTCAGACTCATTCCTTCTCCTTCATCCCCCGTTCGCCCGCCCTGAGGCGGGAACCCGCGGGAATGGTGACAACAATTCTTTACTCGCCGCCAGCGACCAGCCTTTCGCTAAAAGCTAGCAGCTAGAAGCTGTACTTCTACCAGCTCGACTTGGTAACGCCGGGGATCTCGCCCTGGTGCGCCAGCTTGCGGAAGCACAGACGGCACATGCCGAACTTGCGCAGAAACGCACGCGGACGACCGCAGAGCTTGCAGCGGTTATGCTTGCGGCAGCTAAACTTCGGCTTGCTCGCGTCTTTCACTCTCTTTGCAGTGGTTGCCATAATTCTCTCCTTCCGCCTTAGTTACCCTGGCGGAAGGGCATGCCGAAGGATTTCAGCAGAGCCCGCGCGCCGTTATCGTCGGTGGCCGTGGTCACGATCGTGATGTTCATGCCCTTCAGCTTCTCGACCTTGGCAATGTCGATTTCAGGGAAGAGCAGTTGGTCACGCAGACCGAGCGTATAGTTGCCGCGTCCGTCAAAGCTCTTGGTCGACACGCCGCGGAAATCGCGCACGCGCGGCAGCGCCGTCGAAACCAGGCGGTCCAGGAACTCGTAAGCCTTGTCGCCGCGCAGAGTCACCATCGCACCAATCGACATACCCTCGCGCACCTTAAAGGCCGCGATGGACTTCTTCGCCTTGGTCGTCACCGGCTTCTGGCCGGTAATCGAGGCCAGGTCCGCAACCAGCGGATCCAGCAGCTTCGTGTTCTGCGTCGCTTCGCCCAGTCCCATGTTCAGCACGATCTTATCGAGCCTCGGAACCGACATCGGATTCTCAAGACCAAGCTCCTTCTTCAGAGCCTGCTTGATCTCCTTGTTGTACTTCTCTTTCAGCCTTGCAGCCATCGTGTTTCCTTTCTCCCGATCTTCGGAGTGGCCCCGAGAGGCCGTGTACCGCTACGGAAGGTTTCTTCTTCTGGTTTAATGCACCATTTTTGGTGCATTGTCTTTAGTGTACCGTGCCCGGCTGGCGGTTTTCCGCAGGCCGGGCACCTTCACACTCAAGATTGTCGTCGCGCCACGCTCGGGCAAGGTTGCCGGAACGCGCTGGCGCTTACTTCTTGGTCGGCAGCGTCTGACCGCACTTCTTGCAGACGCGAACACGGGTGTTGCCGTCCTGCTTGTAGCCAACGCGCACCGGTCCGCAGCTGGGGCAAACCAGAGCAACGTTCGAAACGTTGATCGGCGACTCCTGCTCGGCGATACCGCCACGGGTCCGCTTGCCGGTCTTCGACGAGATCGTCTTCTTGACCACGCGCACGTGCTCGACCAGGACCGTTCCCTTGTCGGGGAAGACCCGCAGAACGCGCTCGGTCTTGCCACGGTCAGCGCCGGTCAGGATCTTGACCGTATCGTTGCGATGAATATTCAAACTCGGCATCTCTTCTCCAAAACAGCTACTAGCTTCTAGCTACTAGCTTCTAGCCACTTTCATCCTCTGGTCGCTTCCGGTTCCATTTGAAAAAGCTAGGAGCTAAAAGCTAGAGGCTGAATGCTGTTCTACACAACCTCGGGAGCCAGCGAGACGATCTTCAGAAACTTCTTCTCGCGCAGTTCGCGGGCCACGGGTCCGAAGACGCGCGTGCCGACCGGCTCGTTCGCTTCGTTGATGACCACCGCCGCGTTTTCGTCGAAGCGGATGTAGGTGCCATCCTTGCGACGATGCTCCTTGCGGGTGCGGACAATAACGGCCTTGACGACCTTGCCCTTCTTCACCGTGCCGTCAGGGGAAGCTTCCTTCACCGCTGCCGTCACCACGTCGCCCAGATGGGCCTTCCGACCCAGGCTGCCGCCGAGCGGCAGGATCACTTGCAACTTGCGGGCGCCGGAGTTATCGGCCACCGCAAGCATGGTTCTCATTTGCACTGCCATGGTTGTTTCTCCCTCCTGCCCGCGTTAGTTTTCCGCCTTGGTGGCCACGGCCGCCTCGGCTTCCACGATCTGCGCCAACGACGAACGGCGGACGATCTCTTCGAGCGCCCAGCGCTTCAGCTTGCTGGTCGGACGCGTTTCGCGAATGCGAACCACATCGCCCAGACGGGCCGAGCTCTGCTCGTCATGCGCGTAAAACTTCTTGGTCGAGCGGATGATCCGCTTGTACTTCGGGTGCGCCTTGCGCATCTCGACCTCGACCACGATGGTCTTCTGCATCTTGGTCGAAACCACCTGGCCAACCTTCTCGTTGCGCCGCGAAGTCGCCGGAGCCTGCGTCGTTTCCTGAGTCGCCATTACTTACGCGCTCCCTTCTTCGGTTCGGCCGCGGCCAGCTCACGCTCCCGCGCCACGGTCTTGATCTGAGCGATCTCCTTGCGCAGTTCGCGGAGCTTCTTCACTCCATCGTTCTGCCCGAGCGAGACCTGAAAGCGAAGCCGGAACAGCTGCTCGGCCGAATTCTTCACGGCCGCCGTCAGCTCCTCGTCGCTCATACTGCGAATCTTTGCTAGTTCCATCTCTGATTCTCTCTCCGGCGCTTCGGAGCCGCTCCGTTGCGCCTAGTCCTCGTCGGTCTACTTGGCCGCCGTGGCCGTCTTCTCGACGCCGGGCCGCATGACGAACTTGGTCTTCAGCGGCAGCTTGTGCGAGGCCAGACGCATTGCCTCTTGGGCAAGCTCGGGCGACACGCCTTCCATCTCAAACAGAATCTTGCCGGGCTTGACCACGGCTACCCAGTGGTCCAACGCGCCCTTGCCTGATCCCATTCGAACTTCGGCCGGCTTCTTGGTAATCGGCTTGTCCGGGAACAGGCGCAGCCAGATCTTGCCACCGCGCTTGATGAAGCGCGTCATCGCGATACGGCTGGCCTCGATCTGACGATCGGTAATGAAGCCGCACTCCATCACGCGCAGACCATATTCGCCGAACGACAGCGAGGAACCACGCCAGGCCTTGCCGCGGCGCTTGCCCTTCTGCTGTTTGCGAAACTTCACCTTCTTAGGCATCAACATAACGAAACCCTCAAAAGCAGCTACTAGCTGCTAGCTTCTAGCTTCCCCTGTGCCCCTTGGGCTCCAACCCCTCTTGCGAGAAGGCTGGAGGCCGGGAGCGAAAGGCTGCCTTTAAAACACCGACGACGGGTTGACCGCGGCTGCCTGCTGAGGCTGACGCCGCTTCTGCTCGTAGATGTCGCCGCGATAGATCCACGTCTTGACGCCAATGACGCCATAGGTCGTGTGGGCTTCGGTGAAGCCGTAGTCGATATCGGCGCGCAGAGTGTGCAGCGGCAACTGGCCCTGCAGATACCACTCCGAACGCGCAATCTCGTTACCGTTCAGACGACCCGAAACACGCACCTTGATTCCCTTGCAGCCAAAACGCAGCGCCGAATCGACGCTCTTGCGCATGGCGCGACGGAAGCTGACGCGCTTTTCGAGCTGCAACGCGATGTTCTCCGAGACCAGCTGCGCATCAAGCTCAGGCTTGTTCACCTCGATGATGTCGATAAACACATCACGGCTGGTGCGCTTGCCAAGCTCGGCCTTCAGCTTCTCGATCTCCGAACCCTTGCGGCCGATCACGATACCCGGACGCGCGGTGCGGATCAGGAAGCGCAGCTTGTTGCCCGGGCGCTCGATCTCGACCGAGCTGACGCCGGCAGCCTTCAGCTTGTCGCGAAGCTCGGCCTTCAACTTGACGTCCTCGATCAGCAACTTGTCATACTCGCGCTCGGAAAACCAGCGCGAACGCCAGGGTTTATTCACTCCCAGCCGGAATCCGTAAGGATGGACTTTCTGTCCCATGCTTTCCCTCTAAACTTCCCAGGCCTACTCTTCGGCCTTCTTCGCGGTTGTTTTCTTCGCAGCGGTCTTTTTAGCAGCGGTCTTCTTGGCGGCCGTCTTCTTGGCTGCCTTCGGCTCCGCGGCCGTGGTCTTGGTGGCGGCCGACTTCTTGGTCGCCTTCGACGCTGCGGCCTTGGCCCCAGCCTTCGCACCCTTGGTCGGCTTCGCGTCGTGCTCGGCCACCGTGATGATGATGTGTGCCAAGCGGCGCTGATAGCGATACGCGCGGCCCATCGGCGCCGGGCGGATACGCTTCATGCGCGGGCCTTCGTTGGCCAGAGCCTGCTTCACGTAGAGGTTATCCACGTCCAGATCGATGCCCTGCTCGCCAGCCACGTACTTCGCATTGTCGATGGCCGAGGTCAGCAGTTTATGCACCACCGGCGCAATGCGCTTCTTGGTAAAGGCCGCCGTTTCCAGCGCCTTTCCGACTCCGAGGCCCTTAATCAGATCCAGCACCAGCCGCGCTTTTTGCGGCGAGACGCGCTGAAACTTGGCTTCGGCCCGGTACTCTTTAGTCTCGACTGCCATTGTTCTGCCTTCCTCAATCGCGAGCCTGTGGCACCTGGCCAACAAGCTCTCAGGCTATTCCTAGTGGCCATGGGTTCTCGGCCCATCGCCCAATCCTGTCAGCGGATCGGGGAGGAGCCTCGCGGCTCCGCCCCACCTGATCCGAACCTCTAGCGCGCCTTGGCAGCCGCTTCGGACTTTCCACCCACGTGGCCCTTGAAGGTCCTCGTCGGCGAAAATTCACCCAGCTTGTGGCCCACCATGTTTTCGGTCACGTACACCGGCACAAACTTCTTGCCATTGTGGACCGCGATCGTGTGGCCGACGAACTCCGGGAAGATCGTCGAGCGTCGCGACCAGCTCTTGACAACCTTCTTGTCATTGGCCTTGTTCAACGCCTCGATCTTCACAAACAGGTGCTCGTCTACAAACGGACCCTTCTTAGTCGATCTCGCCATCGCTCTCTCCTACTTCGTCCGGCGGCTGACGATGAATACGTCGGTCCGCTTGTTGTTGCGGGTCTTGTACCCACGGGTCGGCTGGCCCCAGGGCGTCACAGGATTACGGCCGCCCGAGGTCTTGCCCTCGCCGCCGCCATGCGGGTGATCGACTGGGTTCATCGTGACGCCGCGGTTGGCCGGGCGAACGCCCTTCCAGCGGTTGCGCCCCGCCTTGCCGAGCGATACGTTCTCATGGTCGGTGTTGCCGACCTGACCGATCGTCGCCAGGCAGTTGACCAGCACCTTGCGGGTTTCGCCGGAAGGCAGCTTCAGCAGAGCGTATTCGCCTTCCTTGGCGACCAACTGGGCCTGCGCACCGGCCGAACGGGCCATCTGCGCGCCCTTGCCGGGGCGAAGCTCAATTGCGTGCACGGTGGTGCCGGCCGGAATATTCTTGAGAGGCAGTGCGTTGCCGACCAGAATATCGGCCTCGGGGCCGGAGCTGATCGTTGCGCCCACCTTCAGGCCCACCGGCTGCAGAATGTAGCGCTTCTCGCCATCGGCATAGCTGACCAGCGCAATGCGCGCCGAGCGGTTCGGATCGTACTCGATCGTCGCCACCTTGCCAGGGATACCAAACTTTTCACGCTTGAAATCGATCAACCGGATCTTCTGCTTGTGTCCGCCGCCCTGGTGACGCATCGTCATGTCGCCGGAGTTACGGCGACCGCCGGTGCGCTTGCGCGTGGTCAACAGAGGCTTGTACGGCGTCGACGTCGTCAGGTCGTCGTTCACCTGCGTCGTTTTGAAGCGCAGGGTCGGCGTTACCGGTCTGTATGTCTTGATTGCCATCGTCTTTGTCCTGGAGCCGGAGCGTCAGCTTCGACGCCCTTCTCCCCGTTTTCCGGAGACCGCGAACGGCCTCCGATAGTCCTTCTCGCTTGCCAGGGCGAGCGTTCCCGCCCTCGGCGCCCTAGAGATTGCTTACGTACTCGGGCATCTTCTCGCCGGCCTTCAGCCGGACATAGGCCTTCTTCCAGTCCGGGCGGTAGCCGGCAAACTTGCCCCGCCGACGCTCCTTGCCCAGGACGTTGGTCGTGCGAACCGCCGCGACCTTCACCTTGAACAGAGCCTCGACCGCCTGCTTGACCTCGGTCTTGCTTGCCTCGGGAGCCACTTCAAACACCAGCGTCCCCTCGGTTTCCTTCACCGCCAATCCCTTTTCGGTGATCAACGGACGACGAATCACGGTATAGAGAGTCGGCATTATGCGGCCTCCGTCTGCGCGGCGAGCTTGCGCTTCGACACGGCTTTCTCAAGCACCGCAACCAACTGCTCCAGAGCAGCCTTCGAGAAGATGGCCCGCTCATAACGCAGCAGATCGTAGGGGTGCACTTCGTTGTTCAGAACCAGCTCGACACCCTTCAGGTTGCGCGAGCCGAGCACCAGAGCCTCGGAGAGCTCGCGGCCGCTTTCAACCAAAAGCGCCGTCTTGTTGGCCTCGAGCTTGTCGAGAGCAACGCGATAGAGCTTGGTCTTGGCCTCCGCGATTTCGAGCGAGTCGACCACCGTCAGCTTGCCATCGGCCAGCTTCGAGGCCACCGCCGAGCGCAGCGCGCCGAGCAGCTTCTTCTGCGGGAACGCGTACTCGTAACTACGCGGCACCGGGCCGTGCACGGTGTGTCCGTGACGCCAGATCGCAGAGCGGACCGAACCGATACGTGCGCGGCCCGTGCCCTTCTGCTTCCAGAGCTTCTTGCCCGATCCAGCAACCTCGGAACGGCTCTTGGTCTTGTGGGTGCCCTGACGCAGAGCAGCGCGGTAATGCTTGACCGCTTCCCACAGCAGAGCCTCGTTGACCTGGTCGGCGCCGAAGATCGCATCGGCCAGCTCGACCGAGCCTACCTTCTCGCCTTTCAGATTGACTACATCCACTTTTGCCATTGTCTTCTTCTTCTTCCGCCAGCGCCTCAGGCTTCTGGCATTCGATCTTGTCTCGCGCTCCGGCCGGAGCGCTGTTGCCCGGCGCGGTTACTTGCGCTTACCGCCCGCCTTCTTCGACGCCTTCAACGGATCGACCGTCAAGGAACCAGCAAATCCACGACGCTCACGCGGCGGCTGCTTGGCCTTCGAGATCAACACGTAGCCATTACGAGCGCCCGGAACGGCGCCTTCGACCATCAACAGATTCTCTTCAAGATCGATGCCGCGGATACGCAGATTGCGCACCGTCACCTGATCGTCACCGAAGTGACCCGGCATGCGCTGTCCAGGGAAAACGCGCGACGGGAAGCTCGATGCACCGATCGAACCCTGCACCTGGAACATGTGACCGTGAGCGGCCGGGCCGCCCGCAAAGCCGTGACGACGGACAACACCCGAAAAGCCGCGGCCCTTCGAGGTACCAATCACATCGACAAACTTCGACTCGGTAAAGATGTCCACCAGAATGCGGTCGCCCGCCTTCGAGCCCTCTTCGCCCTCGATCGCCTCGAGATCAACCTCGCGCAGCTCGCGAACCGGAGGAGCGTCGGTCTTCTTCAAGTGGCCCAACTCGGGCTTGCTCAGATTCTTTGCCTTGACGAACTCGACCAGGCCGATCTGCGCCGCATCGTAACCATCATTCAGCAAAGTCTTCAGCTGTGTGATTACGCAGGGGCCAGCCTGCAACACCGTAATCGGATGCACATCGCCCTTCTCATCGAAGACCTGCGTCATGCCGATTTTTTTACCTAGAATTCCTGTTACTGCCATCGTACATTCACCTCATCATGCGACCCTGTTGTCGTCGCACTGCCGGGGGACCGGTTTGGTCCTCGGATCTATCTGTTTTGCTACACTTGTGCGGGGCAGTGGAGATCCGCCGCGCCGCCTCGGTGCCTACTTCTCGAAGGCCTTGATCTCAACATCGACGCCCGCGGGCAGATCGAGCTTCATCAGAGCATCGACCGTCTGCTGCGTCGGCTCGAGAATGTCGATCAACCGCTTGTGCGTACGGATCTCGAACGACTCACGCGACTTCTTGTCAACGTGGGGCGAACGCAGCACGCAATACTTGTTCCTGATCGTCGGCAACGGAATCGGGCCGGCAACCGATGCTCCGGTACGCTTGGCCGTCTCCACGATCTCGCCGGTGGAAGTGTCCAGTACGCGATAATCGTACGCCTTCAACCGGATGCGAATCCTCTGTCCTACCATGATCCTACCTATCTTCCTTCCGCCTGCCCGGAATCGATCGGACGGCGGTTGTACCTGATGAGTGAAAGAAGCCGGCAATCAGTGCCACATCGCTCAGGTCGCTCCATTGCCGCGGCCCTGTTCCCCGACTTCCACGAAAACTGCGCAGTATTCAGTGTACAGTGAACAGACCATATTGTCTGTTCACTGCACCCTGTTCCCTGTCAAACTTACTTGATGATCTCGGCGACCGTGCCGGCGCCGACGGTGCGGC
>DBTV01000041.1:4873-17953 GCA_002307235.1 Acidobacteriaceae bacterium UBA1307 | reverse complement strand
TACATCATTGCCGACGACTGGATCATTCCGAAGGAGAGCGAGATCTTCTATTCGGAAAAGGTGCTGCGCCTTCCCTGCTATCAGCCGAGCGCGCGCAATCGCAAGGTTGCCGACCGCCCGGTTTCCCGCACGGACAGCGGCCTTCCCGAAGACGCCATCGTCTACTGCTGCTTCAATGGCGCGCACAAGATCAACCGCTTCACCTTCGACCGCTGGTTGATGATCCTCGAGCGGGTGCCGAAGAGCGTTCTCTGGCTGCTCGGCAGCAATGAAGAGACCGACAACCGGCTGCGCAGCTATGCGGCCGAGCGCGGCATCGCCGGCGAGCGAATCATCTTCGCCACCAAGCTGGCCAATCCCTATCACCTTGCCCGCTACGTGCTCGCCGACCTGTTCCTCGACACGACCCCGTACGGAGCGCACACCACCGCCTCCGACGCGCTCTGGATGGGGGTTCCGGTGCTGACGTTGAGTGGCCGCTCCTTTGCCTCGCGCGTCTGCGGAAGCCTGACCCGCGCCGCAGGCATTCCCGAGCTGGTCACCACAACACCCGAAGAGTTTGTCGATCGCGCCGTCGAGCTCGGCAACACGCCGGTCAAGCTCAAGGCCTTCCGCGAACGTCTGCGCCGCACACGCGACACCTCGACGCTCTTCGATCTGCCTCTGCTGGTGCAACGGCTCGAAGGGCTCTATGAGCAGATGTGGCACGATTTCGAGCAAAACCGCCTGCCCAGGCCCGATCTCGCCAACCTCGATGTCTATCTTGAGGTCGGCAGCCAAATCGATCATGAAGAGGTCGAGGTGCAAAGCCTGCCCGACTATCGTGCCTGGTGGACGAGCCTGCTGGCGGAACGCGACCGCTTCCGCCCGGTCGAGACCGACCGCCGTCTGGCGACCAGCGCCTCCGAACCGCGTACGCCACAAACCCAAGAACCCTGGAACACAGCCGTCCGCGAAGAACGGGCTCATGGCCCTGTTCCCGTGCTCTGCTAAGGGTTTTCAAAAACTTCTCTGCGAAGGAGAATCCCCTTGCGCCGCATCCAGCGGTGCAGGGGGAGTTTTTTGCTGAGAGCAATCTCCCTAAAGCCGCAGCCCCTCGACCTGCGCATGCGTCTGCTCGGCGGCGCTCCGGCGATCCTCGTAGACCCTCGTGGGTCCAAAACTGACCGTCGCCACAAACTCACCCGCCGCCAGCACCTTCCACATGTGACGGACAAAGGTTTCGTCGCCGTACCAGCAGAGTTCGCGCTCTGGCGTTCCATCGCCCATCGTGTAGCGGACGGCGGCGGCGGTTATCGGAACGCCGAGGTCGACGGCAGGCGCAACCAACCTTGAATGAAAGCGATGCACGCTGCTTCCGTCGGTGCTCGTCCCCTCGGGAAAAAGCAACACAGGAATGTTTTTTTCGCTTTCGAGCCGCGCGCCGATCTGGCCTGCGACCGAGACGGCGCTGGCCAGGTTGCCTCGTTGCACAAAGATCGTGCCACCCATGCGCGCCGCCCAACCGAAGAACGGCCAGTGGCCGACCTCGATCTTCGAGACAAAAAAGCAGGGCATGACCGAAGCAATGGCCAAAATGTCCAAATAGCTCAAGTGATTAGAGACGACAAGCCCGCCGGCGGCCGGGCGGCCGCGCAACTCGACGCGTAACTTCAACCCGCTCAGCACACCACGGGCAGCTGTCTGCAGCCACCGGGCGCGCCGCTCGAGCGTAAGCGGGCCTTGGCATCGAAGGAATCCTAAATGTACGGCACACCGGACAAGTGCAAAACCCAACGCCACAGCGCGCCGGAAACGGCGAAAGATCATCGTGTAAGAGGTGTCAAAAAACGATTGCGGGCAGCCGAAGACATCTGTTTAAGATCGAGCAACGTCAGAAAATCGATGCTGCCAAACTCGCGATCCCAGGCCGGTGGAGCGGCGATGCGCGCGCCGATGGCCAGATAGGTCTTCAGCAGCTTGGGTACCTTCACCGGGTTAGGGGCGGCGTTGAGCGTATCGTTCTCCGAGGCCGAAGGCGTCTGTGCGCACGCGGCCACTTGCTCGCGGGGGCAGGCAAAGGCTTCAGTCGGCTCGGTAGCAAACTCCGGCGAGCAGCGGTAGGCGGCAAGCTGTTCGTACACCTGCAAGCCCTCGGCCGGGTCGGTGGAGTTCAACGAGGAGCAGCCAAGCAGATAGCGCAGTCCCTTGTCGGTAGCATACTGGGCGATGCCGCGCCACAACAAGGTAAGAACCTCGGGCGTACGATGCTCACGATCAATCGAGGCGCGGCCGAGTTCGAGGATGCCGGGACGAAGCAGTTCGTAAGGCTGAAAGCTGAACTCGCGCTCGGAGTAGTAGCCGCGATTGCGCGCGGCGGTCATGCCGGACTGCATGCGATAGGTGCCCACGATGCGGCCGTCGATCTTGTCTTCAACCAAAAGATGTTCACAGATCGAATCGAATTCATCGGTGTCGAGGCCCGTCTGGTAAGAACTTTGCAGTCCCTCGCCAAGCTCGATGTTGAAGACTTTAAAGCGCAGTCGACAGACAGCCTCCCGATCGGCGGCGGACTCTGCCAGTCGAAGCCGGTAGTGACCAACCTCGGTATGGATCGCGGGCCGAGGCGGCACGGCAAAAAGCGTGGCATCCGCAAGCGGCGCGGAGGTCGCGGTCAAGACGAGCGGAACAGCGTGCGTTGGCTGAGTCATCACGGAAGAAGTATTTCCGGGTTTCGTCAGAGGAGCATCAACTACAGATGAACAGAATGCAAATACTTTTGCGCCCCTGTAACCCGGTCCTCATCAAGTCAGCGATTTTCAGCCTGTTCATCGACGCTGTCAAGAGGTTTTCAAACGGTGTTCACGAAACAGCACACGAATGTTGGCCGGGATGTAAGAAAGTTTTTTGCATGAGCGCGCATGCGCTCTGAGCAAATTTGCGAATAAAACAACAAGTGTGCAGTTTTTTCTTGTTACCAAAGGGGAACTTCTCCACAATGGTGGCATCGGTTCGCCGATCAGCCCAGGGGCTGCATTCCACACCAATGAAAAGAGGATCGCTATGGATATGAAATGCGATATGAATACGATGTGTCGATGTATGGACGACTGCGGTATGTGCATGTCGATGTGCATGGAAACCATGATGAGCTGCGCCAAGATGGATTGCATGACGCCGGAGATGGCTTGCATGCTTCAGGATTGCGCAGAGATGTGCAAGATGACCATGGGCATGATGATGCGCGGGTCCTCCATGTGCGAGAAGATGTGCATGATGTGCGCAGAGATGTGCATGGCGTGCTGCAGCATGTGCATGACGGCGAATTCCGTCGAGATGATGGCACGCTGCGCAGAGATGTGCAAGCGTTGCGCCGATTCATGCAACAGCATGGCCAAGATGTGCATGGCCGCGTAACTTACCGCAGTCGGTTTCATTCATAAAAAAAGGAGCGGGGGTGGCCGCTCCTTTTTTCCAGCCGTCTGAGCCTCTTTACATGGATTGAACCAGCAAAAGAGGCTCGGCGGCTGGAAGGCTATTATTTCTATATTTTTATTGGATAGGCGCCGAAGCGCGGGCCGCGACGGTGCACCGCCTGCAATGACGGTGAAGACCGCACTGACCTGACTGCCACAGTAAGGGCAGCTCTGCCCGTTTTCAGGATGAATCTGGCCGCGCAGGCAGATGCCGCAGTACATGATGCCACTCTCGCTGTTCCAACTGGCCCGACGGGCGTGATGGTGAGGGTGTTCGACGACGGCATAGATTTTCTGTGGCATTTCTGCTCCCGCACTGATGAAAATTTCAGGCAAATGCAAAACGGCCCGCACTCTCAGGTAGAGGTGCGGGCCGCAGGAAAACTGTTAGATACGCTTCGGTTAGGAAAGCGTCCTGGTGCAGTTCTCGCGCCCACGCGCACGACAACACATGGCCATGGCCATTGATGTCATCGACGGGGCTGCGTAAATCTGCATGGGGTGACTATAGCACAAACGGGCAAAGATGCCGGAGTTTTTCGCAGGGATATACCCCTTGGGTCATCACATTCCGGGCAGACCACGGCGAGACGACGCAGTTTCCACGCAATCGCTGCCGCCGAAATCTTCTCGGCATTCCGCCTCAGCGCCTTGCACGGCTCAGGCACGAAAAGGCGGAGCGGTGGAGCCGCGAACAACCAACGAGGTCGAGACCAGAAATTCGCGCTGCAGGTCGGGGCTGTTGGGCTCTTCGGCCTGCTGGCGAAGGGCCTCAAAGGCGGCGTGCGCCAAGTCGACGCGCGAGAGCCGGATGGTGGTCAGCGGCGGCAGGGTGAACTCGGCAAAATCGATGTCATCGAGGCCGATGACCGAAAGCTCGTCGGGGACGCGGACACCGGCCTGATAGGCAGCGCGCAGCACACCGATGGCCGTGGTGTCGTTGGAGCAGAGAATGGCCGTGGGGCGATCGCGATGGGCCTGCAGGCGGGCAAAGCCGGCGACGCCGCCCTTGAGGGTGTGGTCGCACTCAATGATCCACTCGGGGTGCATCTTGAGGCCGCTGGCGGCAATGGCGGCGCGGAAATCGTTTTCGCGGGTGATGGCCGAGTGCAGCTTGTGCGGGCCGGCAAGAAAGGCGATGCCGGTGTGCCCAAGCGCAGCCAGGTGACGAATCGCCTCATGAATGCCGGAGGAGTAATCGAGCAGAATCGTGCTGACCTTGGGGTCGTCGAGCTTGAACTCGGCAAGAACGATAGGCACATTGCGATAGACGAGCTGATCGAGAACCGGCTCCTCCTCACCAAAGGTAAGCACGGCAACGCCGTCAACCTTGCGCTCGAGCATGCGGCGGACGCAGTCGGTGAGTCGCTTGGGGTCACTATTGGTGGAGCTGACGAGGATCTCGTAGCCATGGGCCACGGCGGTCTCTTCAAAACTCTGCACCAGCTCCGGGAAAAAGGGGTTGGTGATGTTTTCGACCAGGATGCCGAAGAGATGGCTGCGGCCGGAGACCAGCGTGCGTGCATGCGTATTCGGGTAGTAATTGAGCTGCTGAATCGCCTGCCAAACGCGCTTGGAGAGCTTGTCGCTGACCAGCGTCGAGCCGTTGATGGTCCGCGAAACGGTCGCAATGGAGACCTTGGCGGCGGCAGCTACGGTACGAATATCAGGCGTCTTCGATGCGTTCTTCCGCGTAGACTTTCGAGGCACAGGTAAATCCTATCGATAAAAGCGATGTGTCTGCCATGGTATTGCATTGGCAAGAGGTTGGCCGGATTTTTTTTGCGCTGTCGCGCATCGGGTCACGGCGCCGGAACAATCGCTCCGGAACCGTGGGCAAAAAAACGAAAATTGGGAACAGCGGAGAGGGCCCGGCGGCTACTCCGCGTCGGCAATCAACAGACGCAGATCGCGCAGATTATGCCCGGTGGGGCCGGTCACGACGGCATCGCCGAGCGCGGTAAACATCGGGCAGGCATTGAAGGCAGCCAGCGACGACTTGAGGTGGAAACCGAAGTCGTGGGCACGTGTCACCGTGGTCGGATCAGCAACGGCACCGGCGACCTGCGTATTGCCATCGATGCCATCGGAACCGGCACTGAGCACGGCCAGATGCCCGCCCGGATGCTGTTCAAGATCAAGCGCGCACTGCATGACAAACTGCTGATTGCGTCCACCGGCCCCGGGCGTACGATCCATGGCGACGGTAACCTCGCCGACCGAGATCAAGCACAGGCGCGGATGCTGCTGGCGCAGACCATGGAAGCGATTGAGCAGATATTTCGCGGCCTCGGCGTAGTCCCAGTCGTCGCAACTGTTGTCGACAACCGTGAAATAACCGGCATGCTCGGCAAGCAGACGGGCATTCTCGACAAGGTCGTGGCTCGAAAGCAGCACCTCGAAGACGGAATCCTGAAAGAGCGCGTCCTCGCCGCTCAGAGCGCTGGCCGAGGTGAACCGGCGCGGCGTCAGGCCACGCTTGCCCAGAAACGATGGCCGCCAGCTCTTGTTGCCAGGCGACTCGGGCAGATCGTCGCGCTCGAAGAAGGCGCGGACCGTCGGCGGAAATTTCTCGGCAAGCTGATAGCGCTCGATCAGTTCGCGGACCTCGTCAACGGTGGAGTGATCGGGCGAGCTGGGGCCGGAGGCAAGCGCGTCGAGGGTGCGCAGCGGCACGTCGGGCAGCAGGAAGCTGACCTTGGTGGCCTCGGGCGCGGCCAGGGCAAGACGTCCGCCCTTGACGGCGGAAAAATGCTTGCGCAGCGTATTGACCTCGTTGATGGGCGCGCCGGAGCCGATCAAAATCTCGTGGAAGGCGCGGGTGTCGTCGAGGGAGATGGCAGGATCGAGGGGCAGATCGAACAGCGCCGAGCCGCCACCGGAGATGAGGAAGAACACCAGCGTGTCTTTTTTCGCCTTGCGCAGCAGAGCAAGCGCGGCGCGGGCGGCAAGAAAACTGTCTTCATTGGGGAGCGGATGGCCACCCTCGAAATAACGGATGCGCCAGTTGCGTTTCTTCGGTAACTGAGGACAACAACAGACGCCGCGCAACCCCTTGCGCCGCTCGATGCGCTCCATCAGCGTGTCCAGCATGGGCAGCGCTGCCTTGCCGATGGCAATCACGTAGATGCGCTTGTAGTCCTTGAGGTCGATGGTCTCAGGTCCGCCGCCGTCGGGGATCAGCCGATGCAGCACGGTGCCCTCCACCTTGATGCGGCGGTCAAAGGCGGAGGCAATGTCACAGCCGGCCAACGCGGCGTTGAAGATGTGCACGGCCGAGGCGTGCAGAGAATCGAGGGCGATGTCGCCGACTGGAGTCATGCCAGCAGCTCCTTGAGCCACTGACCAAGCGCGCGTTGCATCAGCTCGATCTGGCCGGTAAAGAAGTGATCGGCGCCGGGGATCAGCACCATCTGTTTGGGATCGGGAGCGGAGGTTACGATCTGTGCCAGAGACCGGACCGGAGCATACTCATCGCGGTCGCCGCTCAAAAAGAGTTTGGGCAATCTGCAATCCCCCAGAAACGAATAATCGTAATGGCGCTCAAAGGCGTCAACAGGCAACCCGAGCGCGGCTACGGCGCGGACAGAGACCGTGGCGGGAAGCTGGCTGGCGGCACGCAGACTCATGGCCGCGCCAAAGCTGAAACCGGCCAGAAGAATCGGTTTGTGATAGGTCTCGGCGAGCCACTGCAGCGCGGCCAGCACGTCACCCGATTCAGCCTCGCCATCAAAGACGCCCTGGCTCAGTCCGGTTCCGCGAAAGTTGAAGCGCAACACCGGAAGGCCGAAGCCCTCACTGGCGGCGTTGAAGACCTTCATGGCGCGGTAGACGACCTTGTGATGCAGGGAGCCGCCCGCCGGGGGGTAGGGGTGGCAGACGAGTGCCGCGTAGGGAGCCTCGGGCGCGCCCTCGTTGAGCAGGGCCTCGAGACGGCCGGCCGGCCCCATCAGGTCGACACTGCGCACGCTCGAGTGGTGATGCAATCCGACCGTTTCTGTGGGGACGACAGGTGTCGGCAATAAAGATTCTGCGCTCATTCCATCCCATATTCTATGCGTTGTCGAAGGCTAGGATGCACGCGTGTGCGGAGAAATTCACGGAGCGCGGCGCGGGGCGAGGATGCCCTCTCCAATCAAAAGAAAACAATGCAGTTAACCAACTATTTCTAAAGCACATTCCAACCTGAAAATGAGTTCAGATTACGCAACTCTCTTCACCATATGGGATTTCTTTGGTCCAGTAAAGGCAATAATCCTCCGGCACAAGCTTGACTGCAAGAGGATCAGGCTCAACAGGTTGGGCTCCATGGGGTATTCTGGCTGCACTATGGACGATCATCGGAAGAACGCTGCTATAGACCCGATCAGGCTAACGCAACAGTTGTGCGAGATCGAATCGACGACCTACCACGAAGGAGCGGCAGGCGACTTTTTAGAGAAGTACCTCAGCGAACGAGGCTGGGCAGTGGAGAAGACCCCGGTGCCGCAACCGAAGGACGGTGGTAGCGATCCGCGGTGGAACATCTTTGCCGCGCTGCCGGGCAAGACGCCGGAGGTGGTGCTTTCAACGCATATCGACACGGTGCCGCCGTACATTCCCTTCAGCCAGGACGATGAATTTTTGTACGGGCGTGGCGTCTGCGACGCCAAGGGCATCATGGCCGCCCAGATTGCGGCGGCGGAAGAGCTGCACGCGGCCGGTTACAACATCGGGCTGCTGTTTGTGAGCGGCGAAGAGCGCGACTCGGCGGGCGCGAAGACGGCCAATGCAAACGCAAAAAAGGGCGTGCGGTTCCTGATTAACGGCGAGCCGACGGACAACCGCGTGGCGGTGGCCTCGAAGGGCGCACTCCGCGTCTCGATCAAGACGGCCGGCAAGATGGCGCACTCGGCCTACCCGGAGTTGGGCGACTCGGCCGTGCACAAGATGATCGGCTTTCTCGACACGCTGCTCAAGGCCGACTGGCCGGTGGATGACTACGCCGGGGACACGACGGTGAACGTCGGGCAGATCGAGGGCGGCTACGCGCCGAACGTGATCGCCGACAAGGCCGAGGCGCAGGTTCTGATCCGCACGGTGACCGACTCGAAGCCGCTGCGGGAAAAGATTCTGGCGGCAGCCAAGGGCATCGCCGATGTGGACTTCACGCTGGATCTGGCCTTTGCGCGGACGCGCGCGGTCGAAGGGCTGCCGACGATGGTGGCCAAATTCGCCACCGACATTCCAGAGCTGTCGAACTGGGGCGAACCGCTGCTGCTCGGGCCGGGCTCGATCCACGTCGCGCACACCCCGCACGAAAAGATCGCCAAAAAGGAATTGCTCGAGGCGGTCGGGCTCTACGTGCAGGTGGTCAAGCAGTTGCTGAAGTAACTCGGAGTTAGGCCCCGAGAAAGAAGAAAAGAAAAGAAAAAATCCCCGGCGCGTTTGCGGCGGGGATTTTTTCCAAGGATAGTTTTTACGAGATTTTGAAAAGGCACCAATTCAGAGTCAACGTAACGCACGACACTAGCGAGAATAAACGCTGATTCGTTCTACTTCTTCGCTAATAAGGCAAGGCTCCTACTCGACTAGGCATACACCTTAGGAGCACTCCCTAAATCAACTTCCATCCCGTACGATTTTTTAAGTAGAAGAAGTAGCAATTCTTGATACTTCTTTATTTCCGTCTTTGTCAGTCGAAGCCGATAATATCCGAAACTTTTGTCGTAATCCATTATTTCAACGCCAGCTTCGTCTAGAAGTTTATCGACGTCAGGTGATTGCTTAATACGAATTTCTGCCCTGAAGCTGTTTTTCTTTGGGCGAAACACTGCAAAATTATTTGATTGCCCGTCTTTTGCTAAGCCAATATAAAACTTGTTGTATTTAAGTTCCATTTTTGGAGCAAACGTCTTGATAAGTCCAAGCATTTCATCCGCAAGTGCAACCGTTTCCTTTGTGCTCTTCTGTGTTTCCCAGAAATTACGGTCTGTTACAGCCTGATTCTCTTCACCTTCATCATTTAGACCGAGAGTTACGACATCTACAACCTTAGTAAATACAAGACTTATTTGGTCGCCAAATTTCAAAGCGCTCATTTGGAGTGCTATAAGCGGAATATGGCCATTAAAGAGACTAGGGCGTGTTAACACTATCTGAGTGCCTCGACAATCAGGACGAAATTGATAAATGCGAGGAAGACGACATCGAGTTTTTCAAATCTAGAGAAGATGCGGCGGAAGCCTTTCAGCCTACGGAATAGTCGTTCGACTTCGTTGCGTTTCTTGTAGCGTTCACGGTCGTACTGCCACGGATCAAGCCGATTGGATTTGGGCGGGACCACCGGCGTCATCTGCAAATCCATTACCAGTTGGCGTGTTCCATCACCTTCGTAGGCTTCATCCATCAATAGCGGCAAGCCTTTGGGCATGGCCCCAAGTCCAACAATAATTGCCGACCGCAAGGGCCATCGTGATCGCTGCCCGGCGACAAGGCGAAAATTATATCCGTTCGAGCATTCGCGGCAACCATATGAATCTAGGTGTTCCATCCACCGCGAGATTTACCGATGGCCTGCGGTCCGTTTTTTTTAACGCGCCGGTTCCATCGGGATGAACCTTGATCGAAGTCGAGTCGAACGAGAAGGCTTCGATCTTGATACGCACGATCTGTTCGACCTGCAACTTCTCGAAGACGCGATCCAGAACGCCGCTCTTGGTCAAGCGATTCATGCGCGTATAAATGCTGTGCCAGTTGCCAAATCGAGACGGAAGACCACGCCATTTGCAGCCTTGCTCGGCAACATACAGAATGGCGTTGAGCACTTCGAGGTTCTGAAGTTTCACGTTTCCGCGTTGAATCGGCAGGCTGTCCTTGATTTTTTCGTACTGCGCGGAGGTAAGTTCTATTGCTTCAATTATAGCAATTTAGTGTTAACACGCCCTAATTACATTAAGAAAGCGGCCAGTTATGTCTTCTGCAACGATAACAGCATAGTGCTCATATTGAGGATATCTTTTCCTTTCGACATCCCAATATTCGATAGTACGAATCAAATGGCTTTCATCTGTACTACCAAGCATTACTTCGACTTCATACCTCGTCGTAGACTCTGAATCCTGAAACAGCAAGTCAAGCCGCCCACCGCGAGGTTGGATACGCTCCTTATCTTTGAGTACAAGATCACCAAGACCTAATATCAAAGGATCTTCAGCAATCCGATCCTGCACCCACTTTTCGTGATACTCGGGATGATTTTCTAGAGATACTCTCTCGGGCTTGACATATTTAAGAGACACTAATTCGTTGTCCTCCTTGCTTGTTTGCCTATATTTTATCACCGAGCTAAATTTTTCTACTCGTACAGAACCCCAGCATGCCCGTACTGAGGTTCTGCACTTCCCTGCCGTAACGAAACGGATGCGCGGCGCAAAAGCAGCGCGGATTTTCATCGAAGAGGGTGAAAGATTTTCGCATCCTTTGGGGTGAGTGGCGAATCCATTAGAGCGACACACTCTATTTTCAAGCAGCCACAAGGGAGAGACGATGGCATCGATTTACGAGATTCCGGTGAAAAAGATCACGGGCGAGGACGCAACGCTCGGCGAGTACAAGGGCAAGGTTCTGGTGGTGGTCAACGTGGCTTCCAAGTGCGGACTGACCGCGCAGTATGAAGCCCTAGAGAAGCTCTACGAGACCTATGGTCCAAAGGGCGTGGTTGTCGTCGGCTTCCCTGCCAATGACTTCAAGCAGCAGGAGCCGGGCACCGATGCGGAGATTCAGAACTTCTGCACCGCAAACTTCGGCGTGAAATTTCCCCTGTACTCGAAGATCACCGTCGTCGGCACAGACAAGAATGAGCTGTACAAGACGCTCATCGCCGCGCAGCCGAAGGCAACCAGCGTCAACGAGCCGAGCTGGCGCGAGAAGCTGAAGGGCTATGGCATTGAGCCGAACCCGGAGCCGGAGATTCTTTGGAACTTTGAGAAGTTCATCATCGCCAAGAACGGCGAGGTTGCCGCCCGCTTTGCGCCGGACACGACGCCGGATGCCCCGGAGTTCGTCAAGGCCATCGAGGCCGAGCTGGCAAAGTAAAAGAAGTTCACTACAAAAAGAAAAGGCCCACGCATGGCGTGAGCCTTTTCTTTTTTGCGCGCAGCGCGCGTTAGCTTTTGACGCGGACGACGGTGATTTTTTCAAAGCCCTCTTCAAAGTCGGGAGCCTTGAACTTTTCGGCCATCTTGCGCATGACCTCTTCGCTGACGGAGCGTTCGCGCTTGTTGTTGCGCTCGAGGCAAACTTCAAGTGGTACATCAAAAAAGACCGCTTGAACCTCGTATCCAAAGCTCTTAGCCATTTTGATCCACTGGCGGCGCTCATGAACCGAGAGGTTGGTGGCGTCGACGTAGTTCATGGGCATGTGGGCGATGAGCCGGGCACGCAGGAGCGACCGGAGCGTGGAAAAGACCAGTCCCTGATAGCGCTGCTCCTCGACATCGTCGAAGAGGATGGTGCGGAGCATGTCGCTGGAGAGCGGGGTGATGCCGCGGCGTCCGAACCATGTGGTTTTGCCCGAACCGGGCAGACCAATGGCGAGCACGACCGAGCCCTTGTTCTGGGCGGCGCGTTCAGGAGTCTGCGGCAGGTCGGCAGGCTGGGTTTCGACTTTGAGACGGCCCTTGTTGGCTGGCTCATTCCAGTCACCACGACCACGCTGCGAGCGCGCCTTGGGCGCGGGTGCCGGCGCAGGTGCTGAGGCTGGCGCGGGCTGAGGCGCGCGCGAGCGGGCTGGGGCGGACGTCTCGTCCGGATAGAGCGGGACGAGCGGGGCGAGTTGATTCGAAGGGAGTTCCTGACCGATCTTGCCGGTGGACTCGGAGTTATTGGGGGCTCTTCTCGAGCGTCTTCTCATACCGATCGCACACCTTGTACATTGCTACTATCGAGATACCATACTTATACAGGAGGGGGCAATTGATGTGCACCCCGTCACATACAGGGATGCACCTTGAAAGGCATCCTTTCGATGAGCGATTCTGTATATAAGTAAGGCAGTGTGGATAACCTCTGCCTTGGCCATCGTGCCAGATGGTAGGATGAAGAGTTTGGTGGATTCGTTTACAGCGACCATCAGGCACCGCAGGATTGACACTCAAAAAAACCAAAGCTCTACCGATTACGAAGGAGAAATCAAACATGGCAGTTAAGGTTGGTATCAACGGTTTCGGCCGCATCGGCCGCAATGTGTTTCGCGCGGCGCTCGGCAACCCTGAGATCGAATTCGTGGCCGTCAATGACTTGACCAGCCCGGCAACCCTGGCGCACCTGCTGAAGTACGACTCGATTCTGGGTAACCTGACCAACGAGATCACGGCGGGCGAAGATTTCATCACGGTCGACGGCAAGAAGATCAAGGTCTTCGCAGAGAAGGACCCGGCCAATCTGGATTGGGCTTCGGTTGGCGCGCAGGTTGTGGTCGAATCGACCGGCTTCTTTACCGATGCGACCAAGGCCAAGGCTCACCTCGGCTCCACCGTCAAGAAGGTCATCATCTCGGCTCCTGCCAAGAATGAGGACATCACCATCGTGCTCGGCGTCAACGAAGAGAAGTACGACGCAGCCAAGCACAACATCATCTCCAACG
>DBTV01000041.1:0-4602 GCA_002307235.1 Acidobacteriaceae bacterium UBA1307 | reverse complement strand
AGCTGCACCACCAACTGCCTGGCTCCCCTGGTCAAGGTCATTCTGGATACCTGCGGCATCGTCTCCGGCGTCATGACCACCATCCACAGCTACACCGGCGACCAGAAGCTTCTGGATGCCCCCCACAAGGACCTCCGTCGCGCCCGCGCTGCCGCTCTGTCGATGATTCCGACCTCGACCGGTGCCGCCAAGGCTCTGAAGCTGGTCATCCCCGAGACCGCCGGCAAGCTGGACGGTTTCGCGATCCGCGTCCCCACACCGAACGTTTCGGTGGTCGACTTGACCTTCGTGGCCGAGAAGGCTGTGACCATTGACGAGCTCAACGCTGCCATCAAGAAGGCATCCGAGGGCAAGTTGAAGGGCATTCTGGGCTATGACGACAACGAACTCGTCAGCTCGGACTTCAAGGGCAACTCCAACAGCTCGATCTATGATGCTCCGCTGACCAAGCAGGTCGGCAACCAGATCAAGGTCATCAGCTGGTATGACAACGAGTGGGCGTATTCGAACCGTGTGGTTGATCTGATCGGCTACCTGGTGAAGAAGGGCCTGTAGTCCTCTCCGGCATTCGGGCCGCGCATCCCCCTTCGGGGCCGGGTGCGCGCCCGGGCCGGGTTCTGTTCCTTCCGCTCTCCGCCCGCGAGAGCCGTTGAGCCTCACGCCGGGCCCGAGAGCCATTCGCGTTCCACCCCGGAGTGAGTTCTATCATGTCTAAGCTTTCCATTCGCGACATCGATCTGGCTGGCAAGAAGGTTTTCATCCGCGTTGACTTCAACGTGCCGTTGACCGAAGACGGTTCCACGATCACCGACGACACGCGCATCAAGGCGACGCTGCCCACGCTGAAGTACGCCATCGAAAAGGGCGCCAAGATCATTCTGGCCTCGCACCTGGGCCGCCCCAAGGGCAAGGTCAACCCCAAGTATTCGCTCAAGCCGGTCGTGGCCCGTTTGGCCGAGTTGCTGACCAAGGAACTGGGCAAGACCGTTCCCGTCTGTTTCGCCTCCGATTGCATCGGTGCCGACGCGGCCGAGTTGGCCGCAAAGCTCGAAGCCGGTCAGGTGCTGCTGCTTGAAAACCTCCGCTACCATGCCGAGGAAGAGGCCAATGACCCCGAGTTCGCTAAAAAGCTCGCTTCGCTGGCCGATGTCTACGTCAACGACGCCTTCGGATCGGCCCACCGCGCGCACGCTTCCACGGAAGGCATCACCCACTTCCTGAAGCCCGCCGTCGCCGGCCTGCTGATGGAAAAGGAAATCACCTACCTGGGCAAGGCTCTCGAGAACCCGGAAAAGCCCTTCGTCGCCATCATTGGCGGCTCGAAGATCTCCGGCAAGATCGACGTGATCTCGAACCTGCTGGACAAGGTGGATACCCTCGTCATCGTTGGCGGCATGGCGTACACCTTCCAGCGCGCACTGGGCGTGAGCACCGGCAAGTCGCTCGTCGAAGAGGACAAGATCGACATGGCCAAGGACGCGCTCGCCAAGGCGAAGGCCAAGGGCGTGAACCTTCTGCTGCCGGTCGACAATATTCTGGCCGACAACTTCGACGCCGAAGCCAACACCCAGGAGTGGGATACGGCGAAGAACTTCCCCGAGGCCTGGCAGGGTCTGGACATCGGTCCGAAGTCGATTGCGGCGATTGAGAAGGTCGTTGCCTCGGCCAAGACCATCGTCTGGAATGGCCCGGCAGGCGTCTTCGAGTTCCCGCGCTTTGCCGTGGGCACCAACGCCATCGCCAAGGCCGTCGCGGCCAACAAGGGCGCAACGTCGATCATCGGCGGCGGCGACTCGGTTTCGGCCATCAACAAGACCGGCCTCGCTGACCAGATCACCCACATCTCCACCGGCGGCGGCGCCAGCCTCGAGTTCCTCGAAGGCAAGAAACTGCCCGGCGTGGTCGCCCTCACCGAAAAGTAGCACCTGCCACCTGCGGTGGGGCCACTCGCGCGCGTTGCGCGCCTTCAGGTCCGTGCCTCAGAAAAGCAACAATAGCCGCATCCAGCTTTGGCTGGGTGCGGCCGTTGTTTTGGAGGGGCGTTTAGAGTTTTTTACGCTACAATTGCGGCGTGGAAATCACCTACGATCCGCAGAAGAACGAGCGGAACCTGAGGGAGCGCCATCTCGGCTTCGAGGAGGCACTTGATTTTGGCTTCGCAACGGCCTCATACTCGAAAGAGGTTCGCAACGGCGAGAATCGCGTCGTCGCAGTGGGATACCTGAGAGGCCGTCTGCATCTGCTCTGTTTCATACCAACGGCAGGCGGAATTCGGGTCATCAGTTTCCGCAAGGCAAATCAGAGGGAGGCTCGCAAATATGGCATGCCAAAAGCCATTGACGGATGACGACGGCGAGGTCCGCGAGTGGACCGAAGAAGACTTCGCGCGCGCCGTGCCCTTCTCTGCCCTGCCCGCCGACCTGCAAGCCCTGCTCTCCGATCCGCATCGCGTGGTCGTGCCTGACGCAGTGCCATCCCCGGTCAAGCGTACCGGGAAGAAGCGTTCCGCGGCCTGAAGCGCATCAAACTTTCTGTTCTGTAAAAGGGTACGACTTTTCGTCGTGCCCTTTTTACATAGTCGTCCTCAAAAACAGCCTGGGATGCAGCAGGAATCACATGCGTGATGCGGTGCGCTGCGCGTTTTCCTTGCGAAATCCTTTAAGATACACAGTGCATGGACTACTGCACACGAGTTTTGACGAAGCGCGAGGACTGGCCGGAGTTTGAGGAGTTGGCCACGGTGCTGCGCGATGGGCATCCTTACTGTCGACTGTCGATTGAGTCGGAGGGCGACGAGGGCTGGGAGTCGTTGCTGTTGGCGGGCGAGGACGAGGCGGAGATCGCCATCCTTGAGCGGTTGCCGGTCTTCAGCGGTTCGATAGGCGAGGACGAGGTGGCCGACCTGCTCGAAGACGCACGCGATGCGAGGCCAGAGAGCGCGCTGGCGTGGATCGAGGAGTATCTCGACGAGGTACGCACCCTTTACCTTTTTCGCTCGCTCTACGGGGCCAATACCGAAGAGGGCTCGGCGGCGATTCATGCCCTGCGCCACTTCATCTGGGAGCGCGGCGAGGCCATTTTGCAGGCCGACCACGAGGGCTTTACCAACGAGGAGGGCCACCACATTCTCTGGCAGTTTGCCGAGACGGTCTCCGGTCCCTGGAGCATGGCCGTGCTCGAAGACGACTCCTGGGCCAGCTTCACGATGGATCTGGGCGACCCGGAACAGCGGGAATTCTTTCTCAACGGCGAGGTTCCGCCGGATGTGACCCACCTGCAGCGCAGAGGATAGCGGACGAGAAGTGAACGTGGTTTCATCGCCGTCTGGAACCGATATTTTTTTACTTACTGTGCCCAGCATCACCCATGGCACTGGTGCCATCCTCTAAAATGATCTGCGAGGAGATTGAATCGAATGTCGCGTAAAGCACTGATTGCCGCCAACTGGAAGATGTACAAGGTCCCCGCTGAAGCCAAGGCATTTCTCGATGCCTTTTTGCCCCTGGTCAAGGACCACAGCCGCGACGAGATCGCTCTGTTCCCGTCGCCCGTGCTGCTGCCGACGGTCATTGATGCCGCCAAGGGCTCGAATGTGCTGGTAGGCGCGCAGAATATCCACTTTGCCGCCGAGGGCGCCTACACGGGCGAGACCTCGATTGCGCAACTGAAGGCCGTGGGCGGCACGCATACGCTGATCGGCCACTCCGAGCGCCGGCAGTACTTTGCCGAGACCGACGAGATCGTCAACAAGAAGCTGAAGGCCGCCCTCGCCGAGGGCATTGTTCCGGTGGTCTGCATCGGTGAGGTTCTCGAGGACCGCGAGGCAGGCAAGACCGCCGAGGTTCTGAAGGGCCAGATCGAGGGCGCGCTGGCGGGCATCACCGCTGCCGAGGCCAAGCCGATCGTCATCGCCTATGAGCCGGTGTGGGCCATTGGCACGGGCAAGACCGCAACGCCCGAGATGGCCGAAGAGACGCATCAGGTGGTTCGCGCGGAAGTGGCCAAGATTCTGGGTGCCGAGATCGCGGCGGGAATCCGCATTCTCTACGGCGGCTCGGTGAAGCCGGAAAGCGCCGCGTCCCTGTTGGCCAAGGAAAACATCGACGGCGCACTGGTCGGCGGTGCAAGCCTGAAGGCCGACTCGTTCGCGAAGATCGTCAAGTACTAGCGATGTTAGCGGAGTTAGCACGCTAGCGTTGTTGGCGAGTTAGCGACGCTGGCAAGTTAGCAGGGCTGACGTTGTTAGCGAGTGATCGCGGTTGCAGTGTTAGCGAGCTAGAACAGTGAGTCTTTAGCACAAAAACTCCCGGAGAGATTCTCCGGGAGTTTTTTGTTTTTCTTTTCTTTTTGGTTGCATTTATTTGCCGCTGTGAAACAGGCAGAGCTCGAGCCTTTTTCCAATTGCTGTAGAGCAAAAGCAGGATGCCGAGGATCTTTTTCCTCAAGAAAAAGACCCTCGGCACGAACCGCAACACTGCACCGTGTATTGGGAAAGTGCTGTCAATACCCCCGGCAGAGCCGAGGGCTTGATTATGTGAGCCGCTCAAAGCGGCTTGAGCGGGGGCGGTTAAGCGGGCCCGACGTTTATTGGGCCCGCTCCTG
>DBTV01000017.1:3191-64964 GCA_002307235.1 Acidobacteriaceae bacterium UBA1307 | reverse complement strand
GCGGTTGCCATGTACGCGCAGGCTGACGCCAATCAATACCTTCAAGCAGCATCGATAACTGCGCACGCGTGAGCGACACCGTTCCCTCTGTAGCTTGCGGCCAAACAAATCGTCCACGCTCAAGACGCTTCTGCAGCAGGCACAGACCGTCGCCATCGAACCAAAGCACCTTGATCAGATCACCGCGCTTGCCGCGAAAGACGAAGACGTGGCCAGAGTATGGTGCCTGCTTGAGCACAGTCTCTACCATCGTGCTGAGACCGAGAAATCCGCGCCGCATGTCGGTAAAGCCTGCAGCGATCCAGATGCGCGTGCCAGGAGGAAGATCGATCACGAGCGCAGCATCTCCACGATCGTGCGTAGCAAATGCAGATCCGTCTCTGCGCTGATCTGAATAGAAATGCCGCCAGAAAACTCGATGCGAATCGCGGTGTTCTCATGCGCCAGTGGCACTGCCGCGGCTTCTACGCTGCTTAACGCTGTCTCTTCAACCACGACCGGAAGCAACTTCGTACGAGACTTCGGACCGTTGCCAAGAATGCCCTTGCGATACTCGTAGCGCCACTGAAAAACCTGATTGGAGTTCACGCCGTGCTCGCGCGCCACCCGCGCAATCGACGTGCCCGGCGCGAAGGTCGCCTCCACTATGCGGCGCTTCTCCTCTGCCGAACGGAATACGCGCTTCGGCGCAACTGGCTTGCTATCACCTTCGATGACTTCGCTCACTCTGTCATCGTCGGTCAGAATCCAGCCTCACACAAGACGGTCGTCAGATGACGCTTACGCTTCTTCGCAAGTATCTCAGAGCGATCTATGGGGAACGTTTTTCGAGGCAAGGCCAGACAGTGACGCGGACCCGATAGGGGGCCCAGCGAAGTGTGCACTATTGAGCAGATAGAACCTCATGGGATGCGTCAACCTTATACAGGTTCATACAGCAAGCGATCAGCCCAATAACCATCGCGCATATGAGGCCAAAACATGGAAGAATCTCGATGCAAAATCGTAGTAGCTGATACGGAAGATTGCCGCTACTCGAACCTTCTCGATTACATGGTGCGAGGAGTAGAAGATCCGAGATGCAGGTCTCTTCAACCACGAGCAACGACGGAGGTCGAAGACTGCCGCTGCAATAACGTTTCAATCACGATGGAGGATCCGAGATGCATGGGACTCATTTTGAAGTGGTAAGGGATATTTTGCGAAGACGTGATCCAAGTCCATCGGTCCGATCCACGCAATAATCAAACCCTCAGTCATGCCCGTCGAATGGGATGATGCCAAGCTATCTTTTTACCTCAGCCTATGAGCCTTCTGGTCCTGATTAGTCAAGGATGCAGAAAGTTCACCCTAGCATTTTCAGCCAGTTCTGTTGGAGTCGAAGATGCTTGAGGCCAACACATTCTCTCCCATGATGAGTGCAGTCGCATGGCATTGAATGCCCACTTGAGACTTAGTGCTTGGAGATGCCCCACCCTCGCCAGCCGATGGATTGGGCATCGCAAGAAGGCGCAATGGTCATGAACATAGAAGCTAAAGATCCGAGCACTCCGCTATCTTCTCCAGACTCACCCACAGATCAAGAAACCAACAACGTCGATGCAGAAAAATCCAAAAATCGTCATCAAGAGGACGTCGGAGCGGGGCAGTTTTCTAACACAAAGCCATCGATAACAGCCGCTCATGTACCAGACGCTCCAGCCAAGCAGGATCCTACGCAGAATACCTCAAAAAAAGAAGACACACAAAAGGCGAGCGCTTCCGAGCATTCACCGACAAAAGGCGCGGCGCCCGCGCCGCCCAGTATGAGCGACAAGGCGCGCCGGTATCTCAAGCCAGCCATCGGCGTTCTATTGCTCGCGGCCGCCGCGGTCGCAGGCTACTTTATTTGGCAGCACTACCATGCAAAAGGGCTGGGAGAGGGCTTCGCCAGCGGAAACGGGCGCATTGAAGCTGTTGAACTGGACATCGCGGCAAAATCTCCAGGTCGCATCCGTGCAATGTATGCGGATGAGGGCGACGTTGTTATCGCTGGGCAGGTAGTCGCCAGGATGGATACCGACGTGCTCCGTGCACAACTGAGACAGGCACAGGCTGAAGAGTCTCAGGCGCGTAACGCAACAAACACCGCAATAGCGCTCGTTGCACAACATGAAAGCGAAAGGTCCGCAGAAGCTGCAATCGTTGTCCAACGCGAGGCAGAATTGGCAGTCGCCGAAAAAACCGAAGAGCGGACCCGTATTCTTACTGGACATCACGCGGCATCGATGCAGGAACTTGATGAAGAAGTTGCGCGCCGACGCGAGGCAACCGCAGCTGTTGCTTCTGCAAAGGCGCAGCTACAAGCATTACAGTCCACAATTAATGCCGCGAATTATCAGATTTTTGGGGCGCAGTCTCATGTTGCAGCAATACAGGCATCGGAAGGCCAGATTCAGGCACAAATTGACGACACTGTATTAAAAGCAGTACGAAGCGGAAGGGTTCAATACCGCATTGCTCAGCTGGGAGAAGTTGTCGGAGCTGGCGGTAAGGTGCTCAGCATGATTGATCTGAGCGATGTAACAATTACCTTCTTTCTTCCAGAAGCATCTGCGGGCCGGGTGTCTATCGGATCTGAGGTTCATGTCGTTCTCGATGCATCTCCAAAAGATGTGATTCCGGCGACAGTAACATTTGTCGCGAGCGTTGCGCAGTTCACGCCAAAATCTGTGGAGACCCAGAGTGAACGCGAGAAGTTGGTCTTTCGCGTCAAGGCACGGATCGACCCAGAGATCTTGCGCCAACACGCCTCACAAATCAAGTCTGGAGTGCCGGGAATGGCCTATGTCCGTCTTGATCCTAACGTCGCCTGGCCCACTGAACTGACCGTCAGGTCACAGCGATGACCAACACCTCTGCACCGGTTGCGCGCTTGCACAATGTAGCGCACCTCTATGGGGCAACAACCGCTGTAAACAACGTCAGTCTGGATATCCCTGCCGGCAAGATGGTCGGTTTCATAGGCCCTGATGGCACCGGAAAATCGACGATTCTGGGCCTTATCTCCGGCGCGGTAAAAATGCAAAAGGGAACAATCGAAGTCTTGGGCGGGGACATGAGAGATCACTCCCATCGCAGAAGTGTCTGCCCTCGCATTGCCTATATGCCACAAGGCCTCGGCAAGAACCTCTATCCAACACTTTCCGTCGATGAGAACCTCGACTTCTTCGGGAGGCTTTTTGGGTTGATGGCAAGCGAGCGCAAAGAGCACATTGAAGAACTGCTCGCGAGCACCGGGCTCAAGGCATTCCGCGACCGAGCTGTTGGAATGCTTTCCGGCGGAATGAAGCAGAAGCTTGGCATCTGCTGCTCGCTGATTCACGATCCAGATCTTCTTGTTCTCGATGAACCCACCACAGGAGTCGATCCGCTTTCACGCCGCGAATTCTGGGATTTGATCAAGAGCATCCGCGAACGCCGCTCAGGAATGAGCGTGATTATCGCCACCGCCTACATGGAGGAGGCAGAAGGATTCGACTTGCTCATTGCCATGAACGCTGGGCGCGTGCTCACGACTGGATCAGCGCACGAGTTAAAAGAGACAACGGGGCGGACAACACTGGAGGAAGCATTCATTCAATTGCTGCCTGAGAATCAACGTAAGGGACACCGTGAGTTTGTGATTCCGCCGCGACAGCCGGATGCCCAGGTCGTGATCGAAGCCCGAGACCTGACCAAGAAATTCGGTAAGTTCATGGCCGTAGACCATGTATCTCTGACCGTTCGTCGCGGCGAAATCTTCGGTTTTCTCGGCTCGAACGGCTGCGGAAAATCTACCACCATGAAGATGCTTACAGGTCTGTTGAAGGCAAGCGACGGGCAGGCGCTTCTCTTTGGCAAGCCAGTCAGTGCCGGAGATCTTGAGGTACGCCGTCACGTTGGTTATATGTCGCAGGCGTTCTCGCTTTACACAGAGCTCACAGTTCTTCAGAATTTGCTTCTTCACGCGCAACTCTATGAAGTGCCTGTAGCAGAAATCGATGCCCGCGTGAATGAGATGACGCAGCGATTCGGACTAGCCACTGTGCTGGATCAGTTGCCGGATGAATTGCCCCTGGGTATTCGCCAGCGGCTGTCCCTGGCTGTTGCGGTGATCCATCGCCCGTCTATGCTGATCCTCGATGAACCGACCTCTGGTGTGGACCCCATAGCCAGGGACACCTTCTGGGAATTGATGCTTGGACTCTCTCGCAACGACGGAGTGACCATCTTCATCTCGACCCACTTCATGGACGAGGCTGCGCGCTGCGACCGCATATCGCTGATGAACGCTGGACAAATCCTAACCACAGGCGAACCAGCCGCGCTCGTCGCAACCAGCGGACTCGAGACGCTCGAAGCGGCTTTTATCGACTACCTCGTCAAAGCACAAACCCCGACAGAAAAAGCCAACGCACCTATCGACATCTCTGCCCAAGCGAGCAAGCCATCCTCGCCTTCCAATAAGTCTCAAAAACAATCGCAAAAGACTTCCACATTCAGCCTGCAAAGACTCTTGACTTATGCATATCGAGAAACACTTGAACTTCGCCGCGACCCTATTCGCCTCGCTCTCGCTCTTGGTGGAACGGTCTTGCTTATGATCGTCATTGGCTACGGGATCAGCCTCGACGTGAACAACGTCTCGTATGCCATCCTTGACCGCGATCAGACTGCTGCCAGCCAGAGCTATGCGTTGAATCTCTCCGGCTCACCGTACTTTATCGAACGAGCATCGATCTCGGATTATGACGATCTCGATCGGCGCATTCGCAGCGGGGAACTTACTTTTGCTGTTGAGATTCCGCAAAACTACGGACAGGACCTGCATCGCGGGGCACGTCCCTCCATCGGTCTTTGGGTAGATGGAGCCATGCCGCAGCGAGCTGAAACCGTATTGGGCTATGTAGAATCGATGCACTACCTGTATCTCATCAATCTTGCCACGCACCGTCTCGGGATCAATGCCAGACCGATCTTTAATCTGGAAACTCGCTTTCTATATAACCCAAACGTATCGAGTGTCACAGCGATGGTACCTGCTGTTATTCCCCTCTTACTCATTTTTATTCCTGCCATCCTTACCGCTCTTGGCGTCGTACGCGAAAAGGAACTTGGCTCCATCCTCAATCTCTATGTAACACCAGTCACAAAGATGGAGTTTCTTATTGGCAAACAATTACCCTATATCGCTGTTGGCATGGCGAATTTTGTACTGATGACCATTTTGGCTTTGTTCCTGTTTAAAGTGCCCATCTCCGGCAGCTTCTTCGCTCTGGCAACGGGCGCTCTTCTCTACGTTGTTTGCGCCACAGGACTTGGCTTGCTCATGTCCACATTCATGGATAGCCAGATTGCCGCCATCTTTGGAACTGCAATCGGAACGGTGCTTCCCGCCCTGCAATTCTCCGGTCTTCTCTACCCTGTTTCATCCCTTTCTGGAGCGGGTTCCGTGATAGGGAGGATCTATCCGACCACTTACTTTCTCACCATAGCACGAGGAGCATTTTCCAAAGGGATTGGATTCTCGGAACTCTCAGCTTCCTTCTTCATTCTTCTCGCAATGATTCCATTACTGACTATCTCCAGCATCCTGCTGCTCAAAAAGCAAGGAGCATAACCGCATGACGACCTTCATCAATATCTTCCACCTTGGCATTAAGGAATTCCGCAGTTTGTACCGCGATCCTGCAATGCTCATCCTCATTGCATTCGCTTTCTCTTTCGATATCTATATCGCAGCCAAAGGTCAGCCCGAAACACTGCAAAGCGCTCCCGTTGCTATCGTAGACGAGGATCAGACGCCACTTTCGATGCGCATCGCAGACAGTCTCTACCCTCCCTATTTCATGTCACCTGTCATCACTTCGCAGAAAAACGCGAGTCAAGGGATGAACCGTGGAACATACAGCTTCACGCTCGATATCCCGCCAAACTTTCAACGCGATGTCATGGCTGGTCGAGAACCCGACCTTCAACTCAACGTCGATGCCACGCTGGTAAGCGAAGCCTACATAGGTTCTGTTTATATGCAAAGCATCATCAATGGTGATGTGAGCGACTTTGCGCGCGGCTACAGAGCAGCCTCCCCGCTGCCCATCGCGCTCGATGCGCGTATGCTCTACAACCCCAATCTGATTCAGGCCTGGTATGCAGGCGTCATGGAACTCATCAACAACGTCACCATGCTTTCGATCATTCTTTCGGGGGCGGCGCTGGTGCGCGAACGCGAGCACGGAACCATCGAGCATCTCCTCGTCATGCCGCTTACGCCCTTCGAGATTGTCGCCTCCAAGGTGTGGTCCATGGCCGTCGTGGTCATGGTGGCAGCAGTCTTCGCACTTGAAGTCATGGTGCGCGGATTCATCGGGATCAACATCACCGGCTCCGTACTCTTGTTCCTTTTCGGTCTACTGATTACTCTCTTCGCCACGACATCCATGGGAATCCTCATGGGAACCATCTCTCGTTCCATGCCTCAGTTTGGACTTCTCGTCATTCTTGTGCTGCTTCCGCTGGAAGTGCTCTCTGGCTCGCTTACCCCGCAGGCGAGCATGCCTCTTCTTGTACAGAAGATCATGCTTCTAGCACCCACCACACACTTCGTCACCATGGCCCAGGCAATTCTCTATCGAGGCGCGGGCCTCGGCATTGTTTGGCCGCAATTCCTGGCCATTTTTGGTATCGGCGCACTCTTCTTTATCGCTGCATTGATCAGTTTCCGTCGATCGATTGGAACGGTTCAACCGTGAGGCATGCGGACACCAATGCTCTCTACCGCAAATGCTCCAGAGATGCATTGCAAAGGATGAATATGAATCGACTAACGCTTCTGGGAAGCACGCTCGTGACAACCGTCCTTTTCTCTGGCTGCCTGGTAGGACCTCATTATCAAAGGCCAGTCGTGACGGCTCCGCCTGTCTACCGCGATGCTGTGCCAACACCAGCACCGGCAGAGAATTCCACAAAGAATACATCCACCACATTGGGCGATCGGAAGTGGTCCGAGGTCTTCCGAGATGAACAACTGAAAACGCTCATTACGGAAGCTCTGACCAATAATTACGATCTGCGCATTGCAGCGCAGCGTGTGCTCGAGCAACAGGCACGGGTCGGCATCGCGCGGTCGCAATCCTTGCCCTCCGCAAGCGGAGGTGCCGCTTACGACGCTATAGGAATTCCAAAAGATGCGCTGGGAGCAGCCTATCCTTCTACTTTTCACGGAGGCGGACTGACGGCCAACGCCGCATGGAACCTCGATTTCTGGGGACTCTATCGCCGACAGACAGAAGCCGGGCGCGCCGACCTTTTGGCCACAGAGTGGGGACGCAGGGCGGCATTAAGCACCGTCGTCATTGAGGTCACCGCCTCTTACATACGGCTACGGAGTCTTGATGCCGAGTTGGATATAACACGAAAGACTCTTGATGCGCAGCAAGACTCTCTTCGCCTTATTACCCTCCGAGAAAGCGTCGGATCGGCAACCATGACCGAGGTCCATCGAGCCCAGCAACTTCTCGACGGAACCAAAGCCGCTCTTCCAGCACTGGAGCGTCAGATGCATCAGGAAGAAAACAATATTTCCCTTCTGCTTGGCCGTAACCCCGGCGTCATTGATCGGAGTCCAATCTCGCTACAATCGAAGGCTCTCCCGCAGGTTGATCCTCTGGAAATTCCTCCGGGCATCCCGTCCGGACTGTTGGAGCGACGACCCGATATTCAGGAAGCAGAAGCGAAGATGATTGCCGCCAATGCTCGTATCGGCGTGGCTCGCGCTCAGTTCTTTCCTCAGGTCAGCATTACAGGCATCGGAGGAACGGCGACAAGCCAATTCGACAAATTGTTCAACACCGACAGCCAATTCTGGTTTGGCGCGGTCGGCATCAGTCAACCCTTCTTCACCGGCGGAAAGCTGAAGAACAATCTGCGCCTCGCCAAGGAAACACAGAAGGAGACAGTGATTGCCTATCGAAAAACGATCGCCAGCGCCTTTAAGGATGTTTCTGATGCTCTGATTGCCTACCGAAAATCCAGAGAGATCCGCATCGCCCAGGAAGACAAAATGGCGGAGGCAAGAGAGATTCGCAATCTCGCTCAGGTTCGATATACCAATGGCAGGACCAGCTATCTGGAGGTCATTGCAAGTAACACGATCTTGCTATCCGAAGAAATGTCCCTCGTAAACGCTCGTCAGCAGGAGGCACTTTCATTGGTGCAGCTCTACAGTGCACTTGGAGGAGGATGGGCATAGGCCAGGAGGCGGAAGCGCTAATGACGAATAAAAATTGCCAAAACTTCTCCAAGATCCAGTTTCGAGAGAGAGTGCAGCATGAGAGTCTTCCCTTCTTCAAATGAAAGTGGATACAGAATTGAGCTTCACGCAGCAAGCCAAGCAGGTACATCATCGGTCGCCAACCAATCAAGGTTGCTGCCAACGCAAGTTTTATTTTGCCTTATCTTCTGTCCAATATAGATCAGATCAAGTAGAGGACGAGTCGTACATTTCAGGTAGGCTATGACTCTCTCGCTCGGGGATTCATGAAGTGAGTTTTGTTTTTCTGCCTTACTATCTGCAATTGATTCAAATTGTTTCTGGCGGGACGGGGTAGATCCGTCTCTCTATTCATGAAGCGCAGGTTGAGCATATTAGCTAGAACGGCGAAGCGCCTTACTATTCTTCAATCGCTGAAGAGTCGAGGCAGCTTAAGTTGGTTTACGCCAACAAACAGCCTTTGTGTATTTGCTATTGGAACTGATTCCGTACGGAGGATAAACGCATGCATTTCAGCTATTCGAAAACAGTGAGCTCCATTCTTTCCTTGGCGATTCTTGGGATGGCCCCTATTGCCCTGGAAGCTCAGGATGCGACCAAGCCTGATGTCAAGGCATATGAGAACAGCACTGCGTCTCGCAATGCCGCTTCCAAGTGGGACATCTTTGCTGGTTTCAGTTATCTTTCGCCTCGTGTCGCATCCGACGGGTTTGACAGCTTTGACAGAACGAGCATCCGATACGGCGCCATTGGCAGCGTTTCGCGTTACTTCAACAAGTACGTGGGTGCGCAGATCGAGGGCGACTATCACAACGACAATAACGAAGGCCATCCGACGAGCACCGACTTCGAGGGGGGATCGGCGGGTCTGATTCTGCGGTACCCGACCACCTACTTCACGCCATTTGTTCATGCTTTGATTGGTGGTGAAAGCGCTGGTAGCTATTACTATCAAAATCAGTGGGGCTGGGTGGCCACAGGCGGTGGTGGACTGGACTACAACACTCCATTGTTTAACCACCATTTGTCTCTTCGTCTGTTTCAGGCAGATTACCAGTTCAACCGCCAGGACGATATTGCCGATTTCAATATGCTCCGCTTGAGCGCCGGCGTTGTCTTTCGCATCGGTTCCTTCGCGCCGCCAGTGCCGGTATCTTTGGCCTGCTCCATCAGCCCCGAGTTGATCTATCCCGGCGACCCTGTCACGGTAACAGCGACAGCCGGCAATCTTGATCCAAAGTTACTCGTGGTTTACTCCTGGTCCGGAGAAGGAGTAACGGGGGACGGAGCAACGGCAACGGTGGCAACCTCGGCGCTTGCGCCCGGCATTCATACGGTAACCGGCAAAGTAAGCGAAGGTAAGGGCGATAAGATCGGCCTTAAACCCGGCGAAGTTGCGCATTGCTCTTCCAGCTTTACCGTAAAAGCGTATGAGCCTCCGACGATCGCTTGCTCGGCGAGCCCCAATGCCATCAATCCCAGTGAGAACAGTACGATCACTGCGACTGGCGTAAGCCCGCAGAACCGGCCGCTCACCTATAGCTACTTGGCCCAGTCTGGTTCGATCAGCGGCAATGGCCCAACTGCAACCTTTTCCTCGACGGGCGCTTCGTCAGGCCCTGTGGGGATTACTTGCAACGTAGTCGATGATAAGGGAAATGTTGCGACGGCAATCGCCACCGTGACTATCACACCCTTACACCAAGAGCCAACGCCCGAGCAGGTGCGGCTTGAAGCTCGACTGGCATTGCACAGCGTATTCTTCCCCACCGCACAGCCAAGAGCAACACACCCTGAAGGTGGCCTCGTCGAGAGCCAGCAACTGATCTTGAAGACTCTTGCGGAGGACTTCAAGGGATATCTCGCACTCAAACATGAAGCTCACCTTATTCTCACCGGCCATGCCGATGTGCGCGGAACGCCAGAGTACAACCAGGCACTCACGGAACGTCGTGTAAACCATGTGAAGCAATTCCTGGCAGAACAAGGCATCACTGAAAGCCGAATCGAGACACGAGCCGTCGGCGAAGATCAGCAACTCAACCAAGATGAGGTCAAGGATCTCATTGAAAAGAATCCCGATCTGACCGACAGCGAACGGCAAAGGATTCTGCACGACCTGACGAAGATTGTTCTAGCTCAGAATCGGCGCGTTGACATTACGCTGACCACAACAGGGCAACAATCTGTAAAGCTGTATCCATTCAATGCCCAGGATGCAATCACTCTTCTGGACGAGAAAGCCGCAGCATCTACGAAGCATACACGTGCCACGAAGCACGGTCGGTCCAAAAAATGAAGTAAGCATCATCCGCAGGCTATATTGCCAAAAGGCAAATAGAAGAGTCGGAATCTCAAGTGTCCATGTATTTTAAGTGGGCACTTGGGATCAGACAGGATAGATCCGAGATTCTGCGAAGTTCCAGGGCATAAGTTCAGGAATGATGCGCTGGAAGCTCCGGATGTTTCTTCGATACGGAACGCGCTGGCGCAAACGTCGGCAGAGATGCGGGCAGCGGTGACAGAGAGCAACCACCTCGAAGGCTTGGCCCGTTTCGGTAATTCTTCTCTCTGCTGCCGACTGATTCCCTGTTGACACAAGAAAAGGCCGGACACCGCAATGGTGTCCGGCCTTTTCGTTCATGCAGCATCAGAAGGCATAGCGCAGTGCGAACTGGAACAGGCGAGGACCGCCGGTTGCCGTCGGTACTGAGGCGTTCACCGTTGAGGTAATCGCCGCGGTTGTGCCTTGCATAATTCCGGTTCCTGTTGAGCCGCCATAGGCTGCAGACGGGTTGTTGAAGTTGGGGTGATTGAGGACGTTGAAGGTGTCAGCGCGAAATTCCACCGACTGCTGATTGGCAAAGCGCACGCGCTTGATGAGCGTGATGTCCACGTCCTGCAAGCCGGGGCCGCGCACGCTGTTATAACTCGCCGTGCCGTAGTTGAAGGTGTATCCGGTAGCGGAATACTTTGTGTAGTTAGTTCCGTTGCTAGGATCGTTGGAACGATACGCGGCGGTATTGAACCAGTTCTTCCAGGTGTGGGTCTTGAGGCCGGTATTGCCATCCTTTGCAGCATTTGGATTGGCACCGGCAACCACGAAGGCGCGATCGCTGGTTCCCGTGTAGGAGGCGAGCGAGTCGGTCGTGCTCGTACTCACAGGCCGTCCACTCTGGAAGGTAACGATGGTGGCCGCCTGCCAGTTGTTCACGATGGCGTTAGCAATCGGATTCAGATTCCCCAGCCAACGATGACCGCGTCCCAGAGGCAGATCATATTGACCGGTAGTGACCGAACGCAGCTTCTGATCAAACGATGAAGGTCCATAGTTCGATGCGAATTCAGAGGGATTCTGCAGGCTTGAGACTTCGAGAGACTTGCTCCATACCAGATAGGTCTGGAAGTTCAAGCCGCTCTTCAGCCTGCGTTCTGCGCGCAACAACAGGCTGTTGTAGTTCGATGAGAAACCGTCACTATAGTAGCTGACGCCAGCCCACCGCGACAACGATCCGACGCTGTTGTACGGGCGCAGCGCGTTGACCGTTGAAGAAGGATTCGCGGTGCGCGTAGCCAGAGTAGGCAGGTTGATATTTTGCGTGCTGACGTTATGAATGGTGCGTGACCCCTGATAGTTCACCTCGACGAGCGCGACCTTGGGGAAGTTATGCTGAATGCCGAAGCTATATTGCTGCGTGTAGAGAGTCCGTATCTTCGGATTCGCGCTGTAGATTGAAACACTGTTCAACGTCTGCGTTCCCGTGGTACCAAAGGCCGTCGCGCCCAGCAGGTAAGGATTGGTTGTAATGCCATTCGAGCCAGGCGTGGGAGCGGTAAAGGATTTGGTCAGCGTGAAGGGTGTTCCAAGTCCCGTCGCAGGATACCAGGTTTGCATCTGAGGAATGCCGTAGTAGATGCCATAGCCGCCACGCAGCACGGTTTCCTGCTTGCCGAAGAGTCGATAGGCAAAGCCAACGCGCGGAGCAAAGTTCTTTTTCGGTGCAGACCAGAGGTTGTGAAAGGTCGCCCCGGTTCCCGACTGCTACAGCAAGCCCGTCGTTTTGTCAAGCGTATAGATCGGACCGCTGCCGGTAAGAATCCGGTTGTTCGTCGCATCGAAGCGATCGATCTGGTCGTCGCGCACGGTGCCGGTGTACTCCCAGCGAAGGCCATAGTTGAGCGTGAGAGAGTGGTTCAGCTTCCACTCATCCTGCACAAAGGCTGATCCAGTCAGTTGCCCGGGGTTCCAGTTGATGTTGCCAGAGCCATAGGAATCGGAGGTAATGTAGCCGAGCAAAAAGTCTGCGAAGGCATTCTGTGTGTTGCCGAGACCGCCCGTGTATTGACCGCCGAAAGAGAACAAGCCGCGACCGGTGGTTTCAAAGATGGCGTCCTTGAAGAACCGCAGCACATCCAGTCCGGCCTTGAGAGTGTGATTGCCCGCGATCCAGGTAACTGAGTCGGCAACTTGCACAATGTTGTCGCCACGCCACTGTGGATTGTTGCTTGCGCCGATCGCACTGATGCCGGTGATGGAAATTGCCGGAACGCCGGTGTTGCCGTTGGTGGGCAACTGCATGTAATTGCCGCCCTGCGGAAGGCCGAGAGCCGCAACCACGTTGCCTTCCGACTGATCCTGATTGCCATAGTTGGCATCCATGCGATTAAAGCCGACGCGGAATTCGTTCAGCAGCGTCGGGCTGAAGGTGTGCAACTCCGAGATCGCTCCGTGCTGATAGAGGTGGTAACCGTCGCCACCAAAACCAGGCACCACGCTGTTGGCAACCACAATGTCACCGATGGTGCCAGCGTCATGGCCTTGCAGAAGCGTGTATGTGCCACTGAGCGAATCGCGCGACGTAAGCGCGTGATCGATGCGGAAACTGCCCTGGTTCTCGTCGGCAATGTTCAGCTTTTGATTGGCGAATACGCCAACCGTGCCGGAAGTCTGTGTCGTTGCGGTCGGAAAATATTTCAACAGCAACTTGCTGGCCGAAGAGATGCGCGCTGCAGGCACCACATACTGTCCCGCGCCGTTGGTGGCAAATGCCACACCCGTCGTGGGATCAAGAATCTTCGAGGTGAACAGCGCATTGCCATCCGAAGTATACGTGCTGCCCTTCCATGCGTCGAAGGGTGATGTGCCGCTTACGGCCGGGTCCGCCGCCTGACGCTGCGCTTCAAAGGCTGCAAAGAAGAAGGTCTTCTGCTTGCGAATCGGCCCGCCGAGCGACCCACCGAGTTGCTTGGTTTGGCCCGACGCTGACGGAAGCGCCGTCGTCGTGAAGTTGTACTGTGGCGCGTTGATCTTGGCGTTGCGATAGAAGACATAAGCGCTGCCATGGAAGTTATTCGTTCCCGAGCGCGTCGTCAGAACGATCTGACCTCCGTTCTTGCGTCCGAACTCCGCCGGAGCCTCACCCGACACGATACGAAATTCCTGAATCGCATCGAGCGATGGCCGCACCGTCGGCTGACCTGTCGTCCAGTCGGTATCATCGGAACCGTCCAGCAAATAGTTGTTATTCGATGAGATGACGCCCGCGACGACAAAGCCTCCGCGATTGGCGAGCGAGTCGCCCTGCGCAGTGGGTGCAACGTTCGGATTCAACTGTGCTAACTGCCAGAAGTTGCGACCGTTGCTCGGCAACTGCTCAAGTCTCTGACTGTCGATCAGCGTTCCATTGACGGAGTTTTCCGTTTGCAGAAGGATGCCGGTCGAGGTAACCTCCACCTCTTCCACAACCGAACCGACACTAAGCGCTGCGTCAACGCGCGCCTCCTGCTGGACGTTCAAAACAACGCCGGTAAAATTATTCGACTGGAATCCTGCCGCCTGAATCTGTACGGTATAAGTCGATGCCGGAAGCTGCGGCACGACATAATCACCAGATTTATTGGTGACCGCCGTACGCTTTACGCCCGTGGCGGGATTGAGCACCGTAACATTGGCGCCGCTGATCACTGCCCCCTGACGATCACGCACCGTACCCCGCAGCGTCGACGCAATATTTTGTGCACTGGCAGAGTTCAATACGACAAGAAGGCTAACGACAAAGCCGATAGCTAAAAATATCTTCCATTTCATCATAAATAAGTCCTTATCTGTTACGGACCAGGGTGAAAAACGGAGGGATGTCAACTGAAACCGGACACGGGTTCAGAATCATCCCCTCGCGCAAAAAATGCGAGCCAGAGTGTCGAAAGTAGAGTTAAAAAAATGGCAGATTCTTGCATAGAACCTGCCGGTAACGTAGGACTATTTACTCTCGAGAATCTGCGTGGCCTTCTTCAATTGATCCACTTCGCGCTCGATGGCATTCGATGTGCGCACAATCGCGGCATCCACATCGCTCCATTGCTTCAGTTCGATGCCTTCGCGAACCAGAGGAAGGGTCTTGACGCCGTAACCGCTGTACAGGCCTGGCGCGTAGATCAGGTTCTGATACCAGGGACGCCCCGGAAGTCCCTTTTCGTCGATCTGCGCCCGATCAATCTGCAGCAACTGCGCATTGACGTCGGTGCGCCCGCTCGCCACGTAGCGATCATAGGCTTTGTCAAAGGCAGCAGCCGCGGCATTCAAGTTCTCCGACGCCTGATCCAGCAGAGCAAAGTTGAAATACGGCGGCAATGCCTCGATCCTGGCTGCTTCGCGATGTTTCTTGGGATCATGCAAAGCCGTGTAGACGCCTTCGTTGACCTGCGTGTTGTGCTCCTTGAGTTCAGCGCGCTGCGCCTCGGCCAGCTTCTTCACTTCACTGACGTATCCGGAAACCGTATCCGCAAAGTTTCTGTACTTGAAGGGAATCACGTCCGCATTGGCCAGCCGCAGCACGAGCGTGCCAGCGGTTTGCGCAAGTGCCCGACCGTAGACAAAGTCCGTGTCTTCAAACTGCGTGTACCACTTGAAGTCGTCATAAATCGAGTGGTACTGGCCGCCTTCATCCTCGCCGCCATAGCCGAGATTGAGACTTGCGATGCCCAGATGATCGAGGAAGGCGGTGTAATCTGAGCCCGTGCCGAGCGCACCGATGCGCAAGTCGGGACGCGTGCGCAGTTCTGCACGCTGATCGGCTTTGGCCTGCGCGATCTCCGCCAACTGTTTGCGCTTCCAGACCGAAAGCTGTGTCTCGGGATCGACGATCTCCTTCGCGACTTCATTAACGGCATGTTCGAGCGAATGCGATCCGGCCGCACCTAGAAATCCGCGTCCATTGCCATCGGTATTGATGTAGGCAACAGCGTGCTGGCGCAATTCCTCCGCGTGCGTCTCAACCCACTCGGTTGAACCAAGCAGGCCCTGTTCTTCGCCGTCCCAGATGGCGTAAATGATCGTGCGCTTCGGGCGCCATCCCTGCTTGAGCAACTCACCCAATGCGCGGCCCTCTTCAAGTTCAGGACTGGTGCCCGAGACCGGGTCCGCGGCGCCATTGACCCAGGCGTCATGATGGTTGCCGCGAATCACCCACTGATCCGGAAACTCCGAGCCGGGAATTTTTGCGATCACATCATAGAGCGGCTTGCGGCCCCAGTTGGAAGCGAGAACCAGATGCGCCTCCGCCGTGCTGATGCCGGTTTTGTAAGGCACAGGCAGCGCTCCACGCCAGGACTCCGGTGCTATCTCGCCCTCAATGGCCTGCAAAAATGGCAGCGCATCTTCGTAGGAGATGGGCAACGTGGGAACCTTTGTCAGCACCGTCAACTGATCGAGCGGAACCAGCTTGGCTCCGGGAACCGCGCCATAGCCGGGCGTTTGCGGATCGCCTACCTGAATCGGCGCGTCGTTGACGGTTCCACGCTGCACGCCGTCGGCCGGCCGTTGGTCCCTTCGGATAGGTGTCGCCTCGCGCATAACCATCGTCACGAGGATCAGAGAAGAGCAAGACGCCTATCGCACCGTGTTCAGCGGCCACGCGCGGCTTCACGCTGCGAAAGTTGGCGCCGTAGCGCACCAGTACGATTGCGCCTTTTACCGAGATGCCGCGCTCTTCAAGGACGCGATAATCCTCTGGCGTACCGTAGTTGGCATAAACGACGCGTCCCGTCACATCTCCGTCCCGCGCATACGCAAGATAGGTCGGCAATTGTTCCGACTTCTGTGCCGTGGTGGGATCATCTTTCAATACTTTTTCATCGAGCTTGGCAACATACTTGTTCGGCCCCAGCAGTTCCAGCTTGCGCACTTTGGGCGTGGGAAACAAGGCATCGAAGGTCTCGATCTTGGCATCAAGGCCAAAGGAGCGTAGTTGCTCAACCAGCCACTCGGCGTTCTCCTTGTCGTAAGGCGAGCCAACATGGTGCGGACGCGCGGACAGGTGCCGGGCATACTCCCGAATGCGAGCGGCATCGGGCAGAGCGCGAAACTTCTGCTCCCACTGGATCTCGGTTGCTGCATGTTCCGGCTGGTAGCCATGCAATGCTGGCTGGCCGTTCTCGAGGGCAAAAGCGGTGCTGGCATACAGTGCAAGCACAAAGGGCAAACTTTTCATTCTTCGCGTCCTTTCAGGTCGGAGGCATGCGCATTCGATCAGCCAATTTTAAGCGGTGCCGTTACTGCAAGCGAGTTGATCGCAAGCATGGGCAGGAGAGCCTAGACAAGATTAGGAAATTTTAGGAGAGCTTTTGCGCAGGGCGCGGATTTCAATTTCCGCGCGTCGCTCCAGCAGTTTCTGGCGAAACTACGAGCGACAACAACCAAGCTGCACGCAATACAGCAACATGCTTTCGTTTATACACCGAATGTACCGATGGATGCAACGCCCTGTGGAATTGCGGAGAACGCGTAAACATCGCTCTTCCTGCATGGTCATGAGGATCATGACCGGAACTATGACGCTGTTTCATCCCTGACAAATTCTTCTGTCTGATGTCTTCTCTTGTGAAGACAACGATTCCGGTGCATCACGCTGGAATGAGGGATGCAAATTTGCCAGAGATTGATTTTTCTTCCCACTTTGCCCAACCGGGTCCGCAACCGTTTGCCGAGCGTCACGCAACGATGCCGTGGAGCGGCAGCATGCCAGTACCACGCGAGCAGACGGACGCCACCTGGCAGCGTCTGCGTGTGCAGGCCCTGCCACCGCGTTCACGACTGCTCTATCTGCATGTTCCTTTTTGCAGCACGCACTGCGCTTTTTGTGGTTTCTACCAGAATCGCTACGAGGCCACGGCGTGCGAAAAATATACGGAAGACCTTCTGCATGAAATCGAACTCGATGCTGACAGCCCACTGATGCAGTCAACACCGGTCGAGGCCATTTACTTTGGCGGCGGCACGCCAACAGCGCTCAGCGCCGCCGACCTTGCTCGACTTCTGACCATGCTGCGCACGCGGCTGCCTCTGGCCTCTGACTGCGAAATCACCATCGAGGGCCGCATCCTCGGCTTTGATGATGAACGCATCAACGCCTGCATTGATGCCGGCGCCAATCGGTTTTCCATCGGCATCCAGAGCTTCCAGACCGAGATTCGCCGACAAATGGGACGCACCTCCGATGGGCTCAAGGCCGTACGCTTCCTCGAAGATCTCTGCCGTCGTGATCGTGTCACCGTGGTCTGTGATCTTCTCTTCGGACTCCCCGGGCAGAACGCCGAAAACTGGATGCGTGATCTGCGGCAAGCCCGCGAGATCGGCCTCGACGGCATCGATCTTTACGCGCTCAACCTCTTCCCGACGACCGCGCTCGGCCAGGCCGTCGCAAGCGGCAACGCCACCATTCCCAGCTATCTCGAATGCCGCGATCTCTATCGCATCGGCTGCGATTTTTTTCGCGAGGCAGGCTGGCGACAGATCAGCAACAGCCATTGGGCACGCACCGCACGCGAACGCAACCGCTACAACACGGCCATCAAACAGGGTGCGGACTGCGTGGCCTTGGGGGCTGGGGGCGGTGGTTCACTCAACGGTTATGCGTGGATGAACCTGCGCGCGCTCGATGCCTACCATCAGGCCATCCATGCAGGGCGCAAACCGCTGCTGATGATGATGCGCGCCATGGAGCCGGAGTTTGCCTGGCGTCAACACCTGCAAGGCGGTATTGAGGCCGGCCATGTCCGACTCGATGAGATCACCTCCGAGGCCACGCGCCTTTTGCCGCTACTCACACAGTGGCACGGGGCCGGACTGCTCGAAGAGGCTGCTGCTGAATTTCATCTCACCGACGAAGGCCGCTTCTGGGCCAGCAATCTGCTCAACTCCCTGCAGGTCGTTCTCTCGGAGATGAAGACGCCTGCGCATACGGCCATGAAGATGCCGCATCCTGCGGTGGAAGGAATGAAAAAAGGACATGGATCGCTCGTACACTTTGGCTGAATATCTGAAACAGAATCCCGGCGGCACGCTCGAAGAGATTGCAGCCCAATATCAAACCTCGTTGCTTGAAGTCGTGCGTCATACGCCGGGTTGCACGGTGATTGAGGGGACGCACTTCAACAAGGTTTGGGAACAGCTCTCAAATTGGGGCAAGTTGACACTCGTCGTCAGCACGGGCGATGTGATCTTCGAGTATGCGGGCGCGATTCCGAACGGCGCACATCAGCGTGGCTACTTCAACCTGCAATCACATGATGGACTAAGCGGCCACATCAAGGCTAGGGCCTGCGCGGCCATCGCCTTTGTCGAGCGCAAGTTCATGGGGCTCGACACTGCTGTCGTGATCTTTCTCAATCTGAAAGGCGAGGCCATGTTGAAGATCTTCCTCGGTCGCGATAAACAACGCGCTCTGCTCGCCCACCAGTTGACCCTGTTCCGTACCCTGCCCGAGACACTCAGGCAGTAAATCAGCGGACAAGATGAAATTCGATGGGCAACTCGAGTTCGAAGACTGCGGGTCTGTCCGGTGGCGCGCTCGGCAGTGGCTGCGCGCGATTGAGCGTAGCCAGTGCCTCCTGATCGAGTGCGCTAGAGCCCGAGCTTTTATCGATACGCGCGGCCAACACGCGACCGGTACGATCCATGCGAAACCAGAGGTAAACCACGCCCTGTTCATGCTGCCGTCGCGCAGACTCGGGGTAGCGACGAAACTGCGCAATGCGGTTCATCAACAGCACCTCCCAACGATGACTGCCGCTCGGCGCTGATCCCTTCGCCTCTCTCTCCGGTAATGTGGAGCGGTCGGCGACATCGGCAGAAGCGAGGGAAACCGTGGCTCCATGTGCAGCAAAACGAGTAGCCGAGAGCAGCGGAGCGAGTGTCTCGCCTGTCCAGGCAATGTTGGCCAAAACCTCGTCTGAAGGAGCCTCCATGGTTGTTGAACGCGCAATGCGCGTGGGCGAAGAAACAGCAGCCTGCGGAACAGGCTGCTCGGCGGTCGTCTGCGAGGAAGGAGTCGCAACCCGCGCCGTTTGCGGAGCGCGGGGCTGCCGGTCGACCGCCGGGCAGATCATGGAAATCGCGTGCATCGACAAAACATCTTCAGCAAGCATCGGAGCGCTGCGATGAATCTGCAGGCACACCGGCACAAGAATCACCCCATGCAGCAAAGCCGCCATCATGTAGAAGGGCCGGCGACGTTGCTTGATCTGCCCATCAAGCGATTGCAACATCGGGCATCCGCGCGGCGTGGGGAAGGCTTCGGCCTGTGCGGAACGAAGCGTCATCTTCTCGTGCACCCGTGCAGCCAGCTTCCAACTCGACTCCGACATCACCGCCATCAGCGTTGCAATCCTCTCTTGTGAACGTGGCCCCCGCGCACACTATGCGGCAGCGTTGTCTTCCACCATCCGCCCATGCACGGTGCGCACTGCGTGCGTGATGTGTTCGTGCGCGGTCTGTCGTGAAATGCCAAGCAGCCTGCCAATCTGCGCGCACGAAAGCCCCTCGTTGGCCTGCAACAGAAACACCGTCTTCTGTCGCACGGGCAAGCACTCGATGGCACGATGAAGACGGCATTTTTGTTCATGCGCAATCACCGCACGCTCCGGATCGATGCGCTGGTCAAAAAGCGCCGTTGCCGGGTCAATGGTGTTGCCGAGCAGTGCCGATGATTTTTTGTGATAATGATCGTGAATCAGATGACGCGCCACACAGTACAGGTATGCGCGAATGTTTTCCACCGCATCGGAGCGTAACGCCGGAAGCGAGCGAGCCCAAATCTCCTGCACAATATCCTCGGCCTCGGTGCGAGATCGTACGTGACGGCAGACAAAACACTGGAGCGAATCGTAGTACTGCTCTACAAGGCGGTCAATTCCATACGTCGACATGCATGCGCACCCGTACGGCTCATGCGCGAACCGATGAATGGGCGCGCACAGCCTTTGGTTGATCGATCTCCCGAGAGCACTCCGCGCTTCGCCAAAAGACTGCAGAACGTTCTCGTTCCAGTAGAATCTCTTGCGACTCCAGTTGCGACTTGATCGCAATTAACTACGACCAATATAGTCCGTATCTATCTTTCTGTAAAGCCCTGCGTGAAATTCATTGCCTGCAGCAAAAACATTGCCCCTATTCCCTGACAGATCAGCCAATGCGGGCTCTTCGTTTAACGAGAGATGTGCTCAGAGAGGCGCTCCTCCAATGAATGGAAGAAGGGAACGATATGCTTACGAAAAAGTTCACTGCCGGTATTCCAAAACTGTTGCCATGCGCACTGCTCGTGCTGGCAATGGCCAGTGCAGCGGCACAGGCGGGGATGCATTCAGGTACATTTCATCTTGCCGCGCAAACGCTCGACAAGGCCCTTGCCGCCTATGCCAGTACAACCGGAATTCATCTTCGCATCGAAGCGGCAATTCCGGCTGGCACGAACGCGAAGTCCCTGCATGGCACGCTGACGGATGCGGAGGCGCTGAGGCAACTTCTCGTCGGCTCTGGTCTCGGTTATCGCTTTGTCGATGCACACACCGTCGTAATCTCTGCCGTGCCGCAGCAGATTGCGCAGGCTGGCGTCACGCAGCTTGGCACGCTGCGTGTTGAAGGCGAGGGCGTGCAGAATCTGTGGGGCGATGCCAGCGCAGCGGGCAATCGCGCGCTGAATCGGACCATGGCGGATCACCCTTACACCACACCCGGATCAAGCAATCATGTTTCGCGTGAACAGATCGACCGCGCCTCGCAGTCGGCCGTTGGCGAGATCTTTCGCGAAACAGCCGGTGTGCTCGCTGCCGGAAGCCACAATGCCAGCGGTCTCGACATCAACATTCGCGGCCTGCAGGGCATGGATCGGGTCAACATCCTGGTCGACGGCACGCAGCAAAACAGCTCGCAGTATATCGGCTATCGTGGCTCAACCAGCAGCGTTTATGTCGATCAGGACTTCATCAGCGGTATTGACATCACCAAGGGCCCCGACGGCGGACAGTTCGGCTCAGCATCGATGGGCGGCGTCGTCAACATGCGCACTCTCGACGCGACCGACATCGTGCCCGATGGAAAGAAGTACGGATTCATCGTCAAGGGATCGCTGGGCAGCAACACCAACACGCCTGTCGTCGGCTCAACAACGCTGCGCCGCGAAAACTCGGGCATCAATGGAGATGCCTATCACTACAGCATCGCCGCCGGAGCGCTCTTCGATCCTGCCAGCGTCATGATCGGCATCGCGCGCCGCAAGACGGGCAACTACGTCTCCGGCAGTCAATTCAACGGCAAAACCACAGCCTATTCGACGATCGCCAAGAGTCAGGAGGTCTTGAACAGTTCACAGAACTCGACCTCCGAGACGATCAAGATCAAGCCAACACTGGCAGCGAGCCATTCGCTCGAACTCGGTTATACCCACTACTACGACAGCCACGGTGAGTTGAACGAATACATTCTTCTCTACCCGACTCTGTTGACCTACGCACAGGGTACGTTGGCGAACACGCAGACTCACACCGCATCAATCCGCTACATTCTGCATCCTGAAAACAACCCGTGGCTGAACCTGCATGCCAACCTGTGGGGTTCGCACATCCGCACCAAACACGGCCTGCAAGCGCAGTGGACCGGTTCCGAATACAACGCAGGATTCCCAACCACGAGCTTTGGTTCAGAGCTCTTCAATAGTTCCTCGCTGCCAGTGGCACGCTTTGGACAGCTCGACTTCAAGTATGGTCTCTCCTTCTCTCAGGAAAATGCCAACGGCACAACGAAATTGGTCACCAGCCGCGGCACCACCTATCCGCTCGGCGACCCTGAGGGCAAGCGCATCCTCGGCAGCGTTTACGTGCAGGCAGTCGATCATCTCAACTCCAGGATCGCGCTGCATGGCGACCTGCGCTACGACCGTTATCATGGCAACGGGCATGGCTACTACGACTCAATCGCCAATCAGGATCGCGGTCGCATCAATGGCTCGGCGGGCCTCACGGTCGCACCGGTCAAGGGCACGCAACTGTTTGTCAACTACGCGCGCGGCTGGCGGCCACCGTCGATCCGCGAGGCCTACTGGCAGTTCACGACGCTGCTCATGCCCAATGCCAGCCTGAAACCTGAGACCACCGACAACATCGAGTTTGGCCTCAACCTCAGCCGCGCCCATCTGTTCGACGAGCGCGATAGTGCACACTTCAAGTTCGCCTACTTCAACAATCGCTACGGCAACTACATTGTGCGTAACAGGCCAACGGGCTACACCTACTACCTTTGGCAGAATCTCGATCGAGCCGAATATCGTGGCATCGAGTTACAGGGCGACTATACGCTTCCCTATCTGTTCGCACAGGGATCCTACACCAAGTACATGCACATCAACTACTGCGCAGTCGGCGCTGCCTGCTCGGGCTCGGCGTTGAGCACCGACTACTACGGCGGCACCTACATTCCGCCTTCATACTCGGGCAGCGGCACCATCGGCACACACTTGCTCGACCAGAAGCTGACCGGTTCGCTCACGGCCAACTATTGGGCACGTCGTGCCGGAATGAGCGGTTTCACTCCCAGCTACATTGCACCGGCGGCATGGCCGAACAGCATCGTGCTCAATAGTTCGCTGAGTTACAAACCAACCCGCAATCTTGAGGTCGGTGCCAACGGCGAGAATCTTACGGATCGCTATTACATTGATCCGGTCTCGGTGGCCGTACAAGCTGCGCCGGGCCGCACCTTCCGCCTGAATGCAACCTATCGCTTCTAAGCTATAGGCATTGATCACGAAGGCCGGAGACGCGCGTTGCGCCTCCGGCTTTTGTGTATCCGTACGACTTCCACTCCCCACAAAAATGTCCTACTGCTCCTGTCCATACACTGCAAAACAAGTCGCAATGCTGCGGCGAGCAGGAAGAAAAGCAGCGCAGGGCGAGTATCGACAGGTTTTCCGCAAAGAAGCTTTCACGCTTTTACACACGACAACACTCGCTCTTTCTCATCCGCGTACGCGCAAAAAAATACCCTGGTCTGCAGACCAGGGTATGGAGAAAGTGGAGCAGCGTAGGCATTACGAAGAGTGAAAAATTTAGGGGAGAGATGCCGAAGCACGATTGCCCTGCATGGCCGCATTGGCAGACTCAATGACCCAATTGGCAATACGACGATCAGGCAGCAGTGCCTGTGCGGGCATTGTGTATTGAACAGTATGTTTGCTTCCGTATCATCGCAACTCCTCAAAGTCTTCTGGGCATCGCTCAGTTTTTTTAGTTCACATAGAGTGCATCATTACTGGCAGGGGCAACCTTGGCCGCGCTTTTGCTGGCCTCGGCACGCTCCTGATAAGCCCGATGCATCAGAGCGGTGTTCATCAGCGCAGTGAGTTGCGCAAAGGCCTGCGGCTCCAGGTTAATCGTCACCGGCCCAACGTTGACATGAATCGCGCCGCACGGGCAGCAAAAGATCTTTCCCAATCCTTGCCGGTCGGCTAGAACAACTTTTTCGTCCTTCATTTCGATTTCCTCTCTTCCGCAAGTACGCACCACGCCACTGCGCAACATTCATGCGCGCAGGTCACACGTGCTGACCCATCAAGATCGTCTTGCACACACGTCGAGCTCAGGCCCGAGCGCGAAACATGCAAGCGAGAATGATGAAAAATGTCTGCTTCCTGTCCAGCGCAAGGCGCGGCGGGAACAGTGCGTAGTCGGTTCATGCAGTCATTGCGACGCGAAGGGAAGAAGCGCAGCCCGTGCAGGCCACGTACAGCCCAGCTCGTCGATCTCCTGTGTGCTATTCCGGCGCTTCGCCAAAAGACTCCGAAAAAGCCATCAAACCCGGACTGAAACAGTCCTTGTTACTTTCATCTCACCACGAGAAACAAACTCTGTCAAGACCGTTTTGTGAAAACGACCATTGACGAAAAACTTCATTGCAGATAAGGTGGTAATCATGCGGAAGCAGGAAGAATTTGGCTCTAAAGTTGCGACTCATTCGCAAGTAAGCGCACGACAAGTCGACCGGGATAAAGCTGTGCATGGCGGCCTCAGCGCAAAACTGGCCTCTGCCGGAATTCGAATGACGCGTCAGCGCCGTGTCCTTCTTGAAATTCTCGATCAGTCGGATGCACACCTGGATGCGCGCACTCTGTGCGAAAGAGCGCAAAAGAAGATCGATATCGACCGGGCCACCGTTTACCGCACGCTCGAGCTTCTGAAGCAAAAGGGCCTCATCGATGAGCTAGACCTGATGCATCTGCATGGCGAGATGCATTATTTTGAAGCCCGCACCGGCTCGGAACACTTTCATCTGGCCTGCTACGGCTGCGGCAAGATCACCGAGGTCGAAGACGGCATGTTCGAGCGGCTCAAGAAGCACGTGGCGCTGCACGAAGGATTTAAGGTGCAAACTGCAAGACTGGAGATTGGAGGCTACTGCCGCGCCTGCACCGCCCAGCACAAAAAGAAGAGTCGAGTATAAAAATCAGGAAAAGAACGAAAGGGCCTTGCGGTAGTCTTTTTGGCGAAGCGCCACAAGGCCCTCGGAGATCGACAACCCGAAGGCTGGCGACTATTCCCTATCATAAGCGAAACCAGCACCCAGAGGATACACCTTTTGAAATCGGGGGACGTTTGGCCGTCGGACAGGCCTCTGGCGAATGGGGCGCGAATGCGCTTGCTCTTCCCTGCTTCATGCTTCGTAAACTCAGTGAATCATTATAGCCTTATCCCTTTTGGGATCGGCAGCCTCTCCCTCAAATCGCTCGATATTGAGGTCCGTGACATGATCAGCCTCCAGCGCCGAACCAAAGTACGGCTGACGATGCTCCCCCCAATGCGCCCGGCAATGACGCACCGTCACACGCCGCGCATTCCGCAGAAAGAAGGCAGGCGTCTGGTGTGGCTCAAGCCCTTCGACACCAGCCATCGTTGGCCGGTTATCAAACTTTCCTCCCGGGTACTGTGTCCACTTGTCGATGGTCAGATCCACGTTTTCAAGCAGCACATTCTCCACGGGCTGATCTGGCTGCCCATCAATGCGAAAACTGTTTTCAGCACGGCCACGAATATTGCGCAAGCGCACGTCACGTAAAGAACCAATTTTTACGCCAGCCACACGCGGCCATGCCGTCACCGAAGCAGCCTCACCCCATCCCCACCAACGCGCGGCATGATGCTCGGTGCTGATCTCAATATCGTTGAACTCCACATCCCAGATATTGCCCGGCTGACGATGGGTAATCGTCGGACCTCGGCCACCATTAACAACAACGCAATGCTCAAAGCGAATCTTGCTGATGTCGGCAAAGGTTTCCGTTCCAACCTTCAGGCCGGAATCGCGCGTCGTCACCCTGCAATCGTGCACCAGAATATTGCGCGATGGGCCGTAATCAATGGTCTGCTCGCTGGTCTTGATCACAATGGCATCGTCGGCCGAAACAATGTCACAGTTGCGAATCTCGACATCGCGACAGTGATCCGGGTCGATACCATCGCAATTCGGCATATCCATCCAGTTGCGAATTCTGATGCCATCCACCAGAACCTGCTCGCAGCCAAGCATGTGCAGCCCCCAGTTGGGCGCATTGCCAAAGCCAATGCCGCTGATCTCAAGATTTTTGCAGGCCAACAGCGAAAACATCCGCGGGCGAAAGGGCTTCGGCTCCCAGCGTTCATCCGTCTGCGAATACGAGGTAACAAATTGTTTGGCCTGCCCGTCGATAAACCCCGTGCCACTGATGCGCAGCCCCACCGCGCCGTCCGCCATCAAAATCCCCGAGCCATCGCCGCGATACGCCGCGGGGTCGGAGTTCGCCAGCAACGTTGCATCATCTGCGAGATGAAAGTTGACACGGTCCTTCAACATCAATGTTCCGGTCAAATAGCGCTTGCCGCCGCGCAACAGCACGCGACCACCTCCGGCAGCACAGGCAGTGTCGATCGCGCGCTGCAGCGCGGCAGTGTCGTCGGTGCGGCCATCGCCCACTGCGCCATAGCCATGTACATCAAAGTCCTTCACCGGCATCTTCACAATCAGCCCCGTGCCGGCCAAACCCGTGCACTGCAAAAAGCCTCTGCGATCCATCTTCATTTCCGCATCTCTTTCTCAGTCTATTCTCGTCGATGATCGAAAAAATCCCCCCGATTTCTCAGGGGGATCAGGACTGCACAACGTGGCCGGAAGCTACTCCACGCCGACCACGTTCATTAAAGCATCTGTCCTGAAGGTATAGAGTGAGTTGATGCTGCTTCGTTGACGCGTCCAACAGGGAGCGACAATCTGGCAGTATTCTCGCCACTGTACAGCATCAGGAGAGAGGCTCTAAAAGACCAGCCGTCCGCCCACCTGCACAACACGAGCAGTATTGGCCACGCTCTTGTTGAAGGTGCCGAAGCTGGTGCTCGTCGCCGACATATTCGGCGAGCCGAACTGCGGACGATTCAAAGCATTGAAGGCCTCAAAGCGCAACTGGAAGTACCGATCCTGAGTGAACTTGATGTCCTTGCTCATGGAAGCATCCATATTGTTGACCGCATCACTGCGGAAAGTGGTGAAGTTGGTCTGGAAGGTGCGAATGTGGTTCTGCGGGCTCTCGTACAGGTTGTACGGAGACGCAGTGCCATTGTCGCGCGCGTTGTAAATGCACGAGGTATTGAAGGTGGTTTTGCCAGGAGTCACCTCACGCGGATTGTAGTGAAACGACGGCTTGCTGCAGTTCGCCGTATTCAACGTAACGTCGCCCCAACTGATCGGTGCACCAATCTGGTACTGGTACACGGAGGAGAACTTCCAGCCTCCGATGCCCATGTCGACCCAGTGGCCAGCCTGGCTGCCAAAGGTGCGTCCCTTGCCAAAGGGAAGCTCATAGGTCATCGCAATCACCAAACGCTGCGGGTGATCGTAGCCAGAAACGCGGTGCTCCGGTTTCTGGAAGTAGTTCAGCCAGCTAATGCTCTCCATCGTCTTTGAAAAGTTATAGCTCGCCATCACCGTCAGGCCTTTGCCCGCACGCTTTTCCACGCGCATATAGACGGTATTGAAGTTCGAGTGGCCGTACGGCGCGTTCTGCTCGGTGATGGTGCCGAATTGAGGAAAGGTCTGCAGCAGCAAAGCCTGCTTGACCTTGGCCGCTGCCAACGTACCATTGCTGATCAGCCCATAGAACGGATTGGTCACTGTGCTGTTATAACTTGTATTCGACGCCGTCGTCAGATACGCGGGACGAATATAGTTAGGATTGTAAGTGACTGGAATGCGTGCCGCTGCATTGCCCTCATAGACGGTTTCGACCATGATGCCGCCACGGAACTGGCGTTGCACACCCACCGTCCAGCGCTGCGAGTAGCCGTTTTTCACCGAAGGCGAAAAATAGGTAATGGCATTGCCGAGATTGGTTTTTAGTCCGGCGGTCGAGCCGGCGGGCTGCACGAATCCACTAGGAAATGGATTCGACAACGATGTCGCATTCGAGGCCGTGATGTAGTTATCCGAGGTAATCGTCGCCGAGGTCGTCTGGCTATAACCTGGGTTATTGATCGAGTTATTCCATGGATACACCGGCATCACATAGATACCGAATCCGCCACGAATCACCGTCTTTCCAGAGGTCTTGCTCGGCGAATAAGAAAATCCGATGCGCGGGCTGAACATGTAGGACTTGACGTTGTAGATGGAGCGGTTGTCCATGTTCGCAAAGGTCGGGCCACCGTTGACCACAAAGCTGGAGGCAGGCATCACTGACTGCAGCGCCGTATCATTCGATGAATAGGCACTGATCGCCGCGGCAGAAATCGGATTCGTCGTCGTCATGTCGAAGCCATTCAGCGAACGGCCCAGACGCTCTGTTCCGTTGAAGTCATGCTCGAAACGCAGACCGAAGTTCAACGTCAGACTGCTGCGCACGCGCCAATCGTCCTGCACAAAAGCGCCAAGGTAGCTGGCCGTGCCCACGGAGGCCGACTGCAAACCGTACTCGGCTACCGTCGGCAAGCCAAGTTCCATCTGCGCAAGATCCTGGCCGGCATAGGCGGTTGTTGAAGTGTTCGTCGCCTGCGTCCATCCCGTGTTGAAGTAGAAGTATCCATTCGAATCGGTATACGTGCCATCGTTGGCAACGTAGTCGTTGCCCTTCTGGAAGCGGCGCATATCGATACCGGCCTTGAGCGTATGGCTGCCCTGAATCTTCAAAGCATTCACCAACATGCCATAGCTGTTGAACGGCGCTGAGCCCAGCGTGCCACTCAAATTGTTGGTCCCAAGGCTTGTGTAGTTGGCAAAACGAACGTTCGGGAAATGCGCCTTCTGCGAACCTGTGTTTAGCAGACTCGGAAAACCAAGATCCGTCGAATTGAAGCCCGCGCCGCTGATGTCCTGCGTCTGCATGTAACGCGTGTAGTTCAACCGCAGTTCGCCAACCAGCGTCGGTGTAAAGGTGTACGTATCGCCCACCGTGCCGCCGTTATTCATGCGTTCCAAAACGTCGCCGAGCGCCACGTTGCTTTTGCCGAATGCCTGGTTTGCCGTTTGTTGGCGGTGGTTATGGCGATAGGTAAAGAACAGATGCTGTGCATCGGACATCTGCCAGTCAACACGCGCAAATTCGTTGTTGTAGCTATCCGCGCTTGGTGCCGAAGAAAAATAGTTATTCTGGTCGACCGTGCCCGAGGTCGGCGACTGGTTCGGCGACGGGAAGTACTTCAAAATCGCCGAAGACACGCTATTGACCGACAATCCGGCATTACCCGTCTGCGCGCAATAGTCGGTTGCATTCGTCAGGCAGTTATTGGGAACAGCCGTGCGCGCGCCACTTGTCGTTGTCGTGTACGGATTGTAGATCTGATACTGACTTCCCTTGGCTAACCATGCATGGAAGTCACCTTTTTTTTCGTCATCCGTCGGCACTGAAGCCGTGAATGTTCCCGGCTGACGGTCCTTGATTGCTTCATAACCAAAGAACCAGAAGAGTTTGTCTTTGCCGTGAATCACATGTGGAATCACAGCCGGTCCACCAATCACAAAACCGTACTGATTGTAATGCGTTACGGCTTTGTTGTTCGACGCTCCAGAATAGCCATTCAACCATGTATTCGCAGCCAGAGACGTGCTCTCGTTAAACTCCCAGGCCGATCCGTGCAGGCTATTGCTGCCGCTCTTGGTTGCCTGCGTTGCAACACCGCCGCCGGCATGACCATACGAAGCATCGGTCTCAAAGATATCCATCTTCACTTCTTTGACCGCATCCTGCATCGGGCTATAGGCGATGGAGTTATCGCTGGCATTATCTGGCGCGCCGTCGAGAAGAATTTCTGTGTTCTTGTTGGCAATGCCACCCACACTAAAGGCTGAAACGCCGCTATTGTCAAAGGCGCGCACCTGTCCTGGGCTTGCTGTTGTTACGACACCGGCCGAATATTGTGCAAGCATCATCGGCGTGCGGCCATTCAAGGGAAGGCTCTCCACCTGCTCGCTCGTCACCAGGCTTCCCAGATTCGCATCCGATGTGCCCAGCAGCGGAACCTCTGCTGTAACGACAACGGTCTCCGACGCCATACCAGGTTGCAATACCACGTCAATCGTTGGATGATCTCCCACACTCAGTGCGAGATCACGACTTTCAAACTTGGAAAATCCCTCTGCCGTTACCGCTAACGAATATGTGCCCGGCGGCAGAAAAGGCAATGTGTACTCGCCCTTTTCATTGCTGGTTGCGGTAAACACCATATTGGTGCTCTTCTGCGTCGCTACAATCTTCGCACCCGGCACCAGCGCAACATTGCTGTCCTTCACGGCGCCACTGACTGTCGCAGTGTTCACCTGAGCGCATAGGCGCGGTACAGCAATCGACAACACACAGACCATCAAAATCAGAAGCATGCGTTGCATTTTTCTCATTTGGTTTAGCCTCCTTCAGTTCATCTTCTGGTTACTGCTCATTCTGGCCATGGCTTTTACTGCGCATGAGCTTTTTCGTTCTGCGCCGTTTGTCCTGGCCAACTCCGCTCCGGAGAAGATGTCATTTCAAAAAACAAAGTTCCGCCCTTGACGATCTCGTCATGACTGAGCCAGCTTCGCTCAAGCGGTTTTCCATTGAGTATTGCCGAATGAATGTAGCGCTTGCCCGACGATGCACCGGGCGCAAGAATCTCGAAGCGCTTTCCTCCCTCCAGTTCAATTGAAGCCTTATCAAACAGCGGCGTGCCGATCTCGTAACGCGTCGTTCCTGGCGTTACAGGATAAAAGCCGAGCGCGCTGAAAACGTACCAGGCCGACATCTGCCCGCAGTCATCGTTGCCCGCCAATCCCTCTGGGGTATCGCCGTACTGCGTCTCCAACACATGACGCACCTGTTCCTGCGTCTTCCATGCGCTGCCCGATGCGTTATAAAGATAGGCCAGGTGATGGCTCGGCTCATTGCCGTGATCGTATTCCCCACGCGCAAACACCGCATCCAGCTTCTGTTCAAAGGCCTTTGGCCCGCCCAGAAGATTCACCAGCCCCGGAAGGTCCTGCGGAGCAAAAAAGCTGTAAATCGATGGCGTGCTTTCCGTGATGTAACTGGCGGTTTTCGACGGATCGAAGGGTTCAATCCACGCACCATCCGCATGACGACCACGTGCATATCCCGTCCCTGCATCGATGACATTGCGGTAGTTCTGCCCACGACGGTGAAACAGCGCCGCATCCTCTTTTTTGCCCAGAGCCTCGGCCAATTCGCCAAGCACGAAATCATCGTAAGCATATTCGAGCGTGCGGCTCACCTGCTCGTTGCCGTGAAATGCATCTGCAACCGGATCTTCGAGCGGGATGTATCCATATTTCAGATACGAGTCAAGCGCACGGCGGCCGCGCCCATCCACATACTGCGCGTGCGTGGCTGGCATCTCGGTCGCGTTTTTGCGCATCAGTCGATACGCCGCCTCCATATCAAACCCGCGCAGGCCCTTCACGTATGCATCGCCGATCACGGCTACAGCATGATCGCCAACCATCTCCGAGGTATAGCTATTCCAGGCCGGAAAAATCGGAAGAAAACCACCCTGCTCTCCCTTGGCGATCAGAGACTGCACCATCTGCGTTTCGCGCGCCGGTTCAAGAATCGTCAGCAAAGGATGCACCGCGCGAAAGGTATCCCAGATCGAAAAGTCGTCGTAGTACGTAAATCCTTTGGCAGTCTCAACGCGCCCTTCCCCTGCAAAACCGGGATAGCTACCATCGGCATCGCTGAAGACGCGCGGCAATAACATCGAATGATAGAGCGCTGTATAGAAGATGCTGCGCTCGGTTGCGCTGGATGGAATCTGAATGCGTCCGAGCGCCGCATTCCACTGCGCCTTCGCCTTCTCAACCACGCCATCGAAGTTCCAGTCCGGAATCTCCGCCCGCAGATTCAGTTTTGCTTCTTCCACGCTCGTAAACGAGCTTCCGATCCGTGCCTGCACCACCTCGCCCGGCTTCAGATCGAAAAAGACATAGGCACCCGGCGAACCTGCACCGCCTGCTTGCCGCAGCGCCTCGGGGTGCTGTTCAGCTCCGCTCCAGACACCGCCCACGCGAAAGGACCGGTCAAATTTGACGACGGCATAGCCGTTGAAACCCGCCAGCTTTCCGTTGCCCGCATACAGTCTCCGCACCGGATTGGTGACGATGATCTCCTGCTGCACTGGGTCAATGCGTACCTCGCCATCGCCCGCGGCACTGTTGGCTTGCACCAGAATCCAGGATTCTCCACCTCGCTGAAAGCTGAAACGCTGGATACCAGCCCTTTCAGTTCCGGTCAGAGCGATATCGATACCATAATCTGCAAGTGTAACCGCATAACAATACGGTTTCAGGCTTTCCTTCGTACGATCAAACGATGATGCGCGCGCAGACTCCTCCAGCTTGAGCGCTCCATTGCCCGGCATCAGCGTCACACTGCCGTAGTCCTGCGTGCAAGATCCACTTAAAAAATGAGAGCCCCGGAAGCCCTGGATACGGCGATCCACGTCATAGTACGGAGCGACGCACTTGCGATTGCCAGCGCGCGTCTGCGGCGTCCACTGCGTCATCGCAAACGGCACCCCGGTTGCAGGAAAGGTTTGTCCCTCATGCGCGGTGCCAATACGCTCATTGACCCACTCGGCAGGTGCAAAGGCATTCTGCCCCCAACCCGGAAGAAGCGTGACCGTCCAAAGAATCGCCGTTAAAAAAGACTTGTTCATAGGCAGCACCGAGTCTGCGTATCTGACACAGGAACTCACAAGTGAATTCGCCGTAAAAGCCCAATCGTTAACGGTTAACGATTAAGAAAGGCAAATACTTTCAGAAGATTACCCCTTACAAATCAATAGGATAATTATTTTCATCCCGGCTACCGCTTTCCAGAGTTGTCGATTGTCATTCCGTAACCGTATGATGTTGTGCGGGGTTGCGATGCAGGAAAAATCTACGGCTAATCCAAATTCTGACGTAGAGCCTGCTGCATACGCAGGTCTGCTCGAGCGACTACTGACGAGTCCTCAACTGAAACGTTCAGCGCGCCTCCGCGAACTTTTAACCTATATATGGCGTCGTTCTGTTCAAGATCATTGCGATCAGATTCATGAACAGGAGATCGGCACGCGCGTCTTTGGTCGTCAGCCTGGATACGACACGGCTGCCGACAACATCGTTCGGGTCAGCGCCACGGACCTGCGCAAGCGCCTTGAAAGCTACTTCGCAGACAATGCTCATCTCGAGCCCATCGTGGTTGAAATTCCGCGTGGCAACTACACGCTGCAACTTCGGCCCCGCGCCGTGCCGCCGCCTGAGCCCGTGCCTGCGCCGAAGGCTGCTCTTGTCGTTGCAGCAGAAGAAACGGTCATTTCCCCTGCCGCCTTTTCCCTGAAACTTCCACTCATCCTCAGCGTGATTCTTACCGTTCTTCTTGGCGGATGCTGCTTGGCGCTGTACCTGCAAAACCGGACGCTCAGGCACTCTTTATATGCATGGAAAAACATGCCAGCCGTGCATGCATTTTGGTCGGAAATCTTTGACGCTCCGCTCAAAACCGACATTGTGCTCGCCGATCCGTCCTTTGCGCTGATTGAGGACATTACCAACCAGAAGATTACCCTGAGCGATTATCTGAACCGCAGCTATCTGGCGCATCTGCACGATGCCTCTCTCAGCCCGGACCGCCAACAGGATCTGGACAAGCTCGCGACACGCAACCTCGGAAGCCTGGGCGATTTCCACGTGGCCATCCGCCTGGCAGCACTTGACCCCACCGCGCAAAAAACAAAACTCTTCACGGCACGCAGTTACAGTGCCGAACAACTCAAGGCCAATAATGTCATTTTGATTGGCAGCCGGAAGTCGAACCCCTGGGTTGACCTTTACGAAGACAAAATGAACTTCGTTCTACATTACGATATAAGCCGCGCTGTCACCGAGGTTGAAAATCGCAAACCACGCGCGGGCGAACAGACGATCTATTCCGCGCCTCCCGGCAGCGATCCCGTCATGGGCTATGCCGTCATCGCCTATTTGCGCAATCCCGACCAAAAGGGAAAAGTTCTTTTGATCGAAGGTTCAAGTTCAGAAGCCACAGCCGCCGCCGGTGATTTTTTAACCTCAGAAGAGCAACTGAAAATCCTGAGCAAGATTGTCCGCAACGATCGTCTTCCCTACTTCGAGGTTTTGCTCAAGACATCGCACGTGAGTGGAACACCGCTCAACGCGGAGATCATCGCCGTGCGCAGCCATGGCGATACCAGCGATGACACGCGCTGACGTGCCTGGAAGCCTCTGTGCATCATGCTCCCAGAAATGGGATGATGCTTTCGCTCACGCCCATGGACGCGCTGTGCTGCATAGGCAATCAGTGTGGAACCTGCGATCCAAGACAAAGCGCGCGTCGAGGAATCATGCCGCCGTTTGCTCGCCTGCCGGCTACGCCAGAGCACAAGAGCAGAGCGCACTGCAAAATGCGCTCACTGCGCACTTACATCGATATGCTGACGGCAATTCCCACGCCCGGATGCCTGCGGTTGTATAGGTAGTAGCCGTTATCGGCATAGCCCACATACACATCATCCGTATCGTACCAATCGCTGTCCCAGTCTCCAGGATAGGGATCGAGCAGGCTGAACCAGTAACCGCCGTATTGAAAGCGCGGATACCCTCCGACAACGAGGAAAGGAAGGCCTCCGATCCTGAATCCATGCCCCCACCCAAAGTCTCCGCGAAAACGGTCGTTGGGAATGCGGTATCCGTTGTATCCTCCGCGTTGCTGCCAACTGCGATGATCAGATTGCCAGTTCCCTGCGCGGTGTTGCTGCCACGTGCTCTGCTGGAATCGCTGTTGTTCAGCGGTGCGATGCATGTTATTATTGCCGCGCCACTGTCGGGAGTTCTGCTGCGCGCCCCCTTGAAACTGGCGCTGCTGCAAAGGCCTCTCTTGTTGTGTTCTTTGTTGCTGTCGTGCCTGGTTAGGTTGTTGTTGCGGCGTACGCTGCGGGGAGTTACCTTGTCCGCTCTGTTGTAGGCGATTTTGCTGCTGTGCCTGATTCTTTGGCTGAGCGTTGTTCTGCTGTGGACGGCCCTGCTGGGGCTGAGCGTGCTGCTGCTGCGCGGAGTGGTCCTGCCCTTGCGCATGTTGCTGCGGAGCAGCGTGCTCTGCGCTGCGTTGCTCTTGCACGGCATAGCCAGAATAGCTGGCCCCCAGCAGAAGAAAAAGAGCTGCCGCAGTAGTAATTGCAATCGCATTTGTTTGCATGTTATTGACCTTCACCTTGCCTGCAGTGCTTGACCGTATGCCTGTTCTGAAACTTGCAGCCAACACACAGGGCAGCGATTTTTCAATCCTGCGCCACCCTGTGTATTTTGCTCTAGAGAAGACTTTCCGTGGTAATGCTGGCCAGGGTTCCGATCGCGTCACCAGAAACGACCAGCTCAACGCGCCGGTTTTCCTGACGACCCGAGGCATTATCGTTCGTGGCAACGGGCGAACTGTTGCCAAAGCCCTTCACGGAGAGCGACGCAATTCCCACGCCCTGTTCCGTCAGGTAGTCACGAACGGCTCCAGCGCGGTTTTCTGAGAGCTTCTGGTTCATTGCATCGCCGCCCACGTTGTCCGTATAACCATCCACTTCAATGGCCAGTGTCGGATAGGCAATCAGAATTCCAGCCACCTTCGCCAACTTCTCTCGCGCGTCTGTCTTCAACGTAAACTTCCCGGTATCGAACAACACATCGGACATGCTGACGATAAGACCGCGTGCGCTATCACGCGTTGCGAGCACCTTGTTGAGTTGCTCGGAAAGCTGCGCACGGATGGCTGCCTTATCTTTCAGGGCATCGTGTTCGCCCTCCTGCGCCTGCGCAGCAGCAGCGCGAGCCTGTGCGGCATCTGCCTGCGCCGTGGCCGTATTGGCTTGTGCGACGACAGTATCGGCTTGCGCCTCCAGCTTTCCGCGATTTGCATCATCGGCTTGTGCCTGCGCCTGTGCTTGCGCGTTGCTGAGTGACTGATGGTCGCTGGCAATACGCTCCTCATCGATCTTCTTGACGGCGATCGCGCGCGCATCCTCCGCCGTCTGCACGGCCTGACGCGATATTGCAATCAGCGGTTTCTTCTCGACATGTTTACGCGCCGCGTATCCATCTGCCTGAGTCATTAACTCGACGGCATGCTGATAGCTCGCTGCCGCATAAGTGTCAGCGCCCTCGGATTGCGCAATGCGCAATGCATTGCGAGCTTCGTAGAATTCCAACGGGAGGCTGGCGCTCAGAATGACAGGATCAAACTTGTAGCCCGTAGGAATGTAGCCGCCGCGCTCCAGAAGCTCATACTTTACGTTCACTGCCTCACTCGTCCCCTTGGTGTCCGCGTTCACTGCATTTTCAAGCACCACGACGTTGCTGGGCTGACGTACAGCGTAATAGGGCTCCGCGGTCACGATCAGCGCAAAGGCCTGAAGATCCGTGGTTGCGGTCAGCTTGCTGCGATCATTGTCACCGACCAAGACCTCGCCAAGATTCACCGCGCGGCCTTCCGGAGAGATTGCCCATAAAACATAGGTAAGATATTCGGTGCCGAAGGAGGTCGGCATCTGAAGGTTTCCGAACTGGGCTTCCACCTCAAGCGTGCCCCGCTTGCTGCGCACCTTGGCCTTGCCTTCGGCCGAGGGAAGAAGGGCCGTGCCGACAAGATTAACCTCTGTCGCTCCGCCGTTATGTCTATAGTTAATTGCTTGCACAGTGCGACTAATCACAGTTACCCGGTATCCGTGTGCCGACCTTGCCGACTCTACCGTTGTGGTAACGCCGGGATTCGTCTGCGCCAATGCGCTCAGACTGAGGAGACTTCCGATGACGAACAAATATGCGTGTTTCAAGGCTTCTCCAATCGGCAATGGTCTGCCGGCTTGCGTTGACTTCGTTTGGGTTTTGCTTGGTCGCCATTGCAGGTCTTAGAGGCTCAATCTTTAATGCCCGACACGGAACTGGAGGAGGTAATCGAAGAGCCCGAAGATTTTTAAAAGCCAAAGAATCACTGCAATGACCACGACGCTATTCAGGATTCTCTTGACTTGGCCTTGCATGGGGATATAGCGATTGATCAGCCACAGTAAAACGCCCACCACGACCAAGGCAAGTACGACATTGACAAGAGGCATACGATACCCTCATAACTCGAGACTAACTGGGCACAAAGTTTCCCCACGCTCGGTACAGGAGGCTAAGTCGACAAGGTGTCTGTTGAGATGACTTAGCACATGCTCAACGACGGATGCACGCAAACAGCATTGCATCAGGGTGATCTTTCCACTTCCACGCATGAATAGATGGTCTGTTCTGATCAGGATGTATGAAATATTCGCCGGCCGTTGCCTGCTCGAAAAGGTTTCGATGGCTTTGCGTGGCGTATAACCAAATCGCTCGAGCTACGGCGATTTTTGGTATGAAGCAATATCTGGAGAGCCAGCGTGGTTAGCTATCAATGGCGGCGATTGCGGATTGCTCTCCTGACCTAAATCCAATAAAAACTATAGCGCAACATCCAAGGTCAGGAATTGGCAAACCACCTTGCACCACGCAGGCTCTTTTTTTGACACCGTGTGTCGCCTGGCAAGCGATGCTCAGTCGTACAGCAACACAGCCACGCGATACAGCGTGAAGGTCTTCGCCGCGTCCTGCGCCGGGCAACTACCCACCTCGGCGCGATGGTAGCCACCACTGGCCATGCGCTTGACGAGCGATTCGGGCAACTGGCTCGGGTCCGGCCCCTGCCAGCGCATCACAAAGCCGGGCATCGCACCATTCGACGGCGGAAGACCGCTGGCCATCGCACAGGCCGCGCGCGCCGCATCCGTCCCACGAGCGCGCAGCCCGCGCGCAACCATCTGCGCGGCAATGCGCGCTTCTACCTGCGCCGCATCAAGCTGCGCCACGCCCCGCGCGTAATCGGCCACGGCATAGAGCGTGCCTCCGCTGGCCACAACGGCAATGCCCACACGATCAATCTCGGAGGCCAAAAGATTTTTCCGGTGCGGCGGCGAATGCATCCAGGAATCGTGAATCCCCTCTGCCGATGGGCCCATCGCCACATTCTCCTCGATCAGGCTGAAGTGCGCGCCCGCCGCGGCCGTCCGCGCGGTCAGATCCGGCTCGCCCTGATACTGATGCGCGATCGGCCCCTCGGCGGCCATGCGCAGGCAATGCTCCAGCGCGGCCTTGGCCAGCGACGCGTCCCATTGCAGCCGGTCCTCGTTGTGCTCGGCGCGCGTCTGGTTGGCAAGCGTCAACAAAAGCTGCGCCTCCACCGGGCGCGACACCGCACCGCTCTGCCCCGAGGCCAGCAACGGCGCAATCCACAGCAGGGCAAAAAACGCCGTTTTGCACGCAAAAAAAAGAAAATCTCGCACACTCATACTCTCTTCAACCCAAACACAACAGGCAAGTCGCTGTATTCTTTCTTTGTCGATGATTTTCAACTTGGCACAATCTTCGCGTCACGCCGCGCATCAGGCCCGAAAGCAACCGCTGGCCGCAATCGGCCTGTTTCTGCTGGCGCTCTTCGTTCTCTGCGGACTCGCAGCCCCCTGGCTGAGCGCCTATAGCCCCGCCGCAATCGATCTTACCCACCGGCTCGAAGGCCCGTCGCTCGCGCACTGTGCAGGCACCGACGAGTTGGGCCGCGATACTCTGGCACGGCTTCTCTACGGCGCGCGACTCTCGCTCACCATCTCGGTGACGGTCGTCGCCTTTTCGCTCGCTCTCGGACTGGCCGTTGGCGGCGTCGCCGGCTACCTTGGCGGCTGGGTCGATACGTTGCTGACCACCTTCGCAATGAATACCTTTCAGGCCCTGCCGGGCATTCTGCTGGCCATCGCCTTCGCCGCGTTTCTTGGACCGGGCTTTCTGAATCTGGTGCTGGCGCTGGCCATCGGCGGCTGGGCCGGCTACGCGCGGCTGGTCCGCGCGCAGGTGCTGGCCGCGCGTGAACGCGAGTATGTTGAGGCGGCGCGCGCGCTCGGCGCCTCTGGCCTGCGCATCTTCTTCCGCCATATTCTGCCGAACATCGTGCAGCCCGTGCTGGTGCAGGCCGCCATCGGCATGGCCGGTGTCATTCTGGCCGAAGCCACGCTCTCGTTTTTGGGACTCGGCATTCCGGCACCGGCGCCAAGCTGGGGCGCCATGCTCAACGACGCACGCTCGCATCTGTTCGATTCGCCGCATCTGGTGCTGTTTCCTGCCATCGCCGTCGCCGCCGCCGTGCTCGGCTTCAACTTCATCGGCGACGCGCTGCGCGACCGGCTCGACCCGCGCACCCGCATGGAACTCGGCCTATGAAGCTCGGCATCGTCAGCGATACGCATGGACTCGTGCGGCCGGAGATCTTCCCTGCCCTCGATGGTGTCGACCACATTCTGCACCTCGGCGACGTCTGCAAATATTCGGTGCTCAAGGAACTGGCCCGCATCGCGCCGGTCACCGCCGTGCGCGGCAATAACGACACGCACGGCCACTGCGGCGACCTGCCCGAAACCGACGTCTTTCTCGCCGAAGGCCGCTATATTTACATGCTGCACGATCTGCATGATCTTGATCTGGACCCGGCCGCGGCCAAATTTTCCGCCGTGCTCTTCGGCCACTCGCACGTGCCGAATTTTTATGAGCGCAAGGGCGTGCTCTACTTCAATCCCGGCTCCTGCGGCCCACGCCGCTTCAAGCTGCCGGTCACCGTGGGGCTGCTCACCGTCGAAGCCAGCGGCGCACTCACGCCAGAGCTCGTGACCCTCGACGCGCAATAAAGCATTTTTCCAATTGCTGTAGAGCGAAAGCAGGATACCGAGGGCCTTTTTTCTCAAGAAGAAGGTCCCTTGCACGCAACCAGACACTGCACATGCATTGGAAAAATGCTCTAGAACCTGCCAAAGAAATTATCCCCGCATACGCGGATTGATCCACTGATAGACGAGGTCGGTCAGAAAGTTGACCAGCACATAGGTCAGTCCAATCGACAACAGGCATCCCTGCACCAGCGCATAGTCGCGATTCGAAATCGCGCTCACCGTGAGCCGTCCGAGCCCGGGCCAACTGAAGATCGTCTCCGTCACAATCGCACCGGCCAGCAACGCGCCAAACTGCAGGCCCACCACGGTCACAATCGGCACCAGCGCATTGGGCAGCGCATGACGCCAGACGACGGCCACCTCGCTCAACCCCTTGGCCCGCGCGGTGCGAATGTAGTCCTGGCCAAGCTCTTCGAGCATCGCCGTGCGCACCATGCGCGTAAGAATCGCCGCCAGTGACGCGCCCATGGCAATGGTCGGCAGAATCAGATAGCGTCCGTCTATCGTCGCGCCACCACCGGCATTCGCGCCTGAAACCGGCAGCCAGCCGAGGCCGATGGAAAAAACAAGAATCAGCATGGGGCCAAGCGCGATGCCCGGCACCGAAAGCCCGAAGAGCGAAACCACCGACAACACCTGATCGGTGGCCTTGCCACGACGCACCGCCGCCCAAACACCGGCCGGAAGAGCCAGCACCAGCGCCAGAACCAGTGCCGTCAGCGTCAGCGCCATCGTGTACGGATAGCGCTGCGCAATCAGATGACCGACGGTATCTTTCATGCGAATCGACTGGCCAAGATCGCCACGCGCGACCCCCGCCCAATAGTGCAGATACTGCGTATGCAGCGGCAGATCGAGCTGGTACTGGTGGCGCAGCGCCGTCACGTCGGCCGGTGTCGCGCCATCGCCAAGCATCATGGCAATCGGATCGCCGGGCACAAGATGAATCAGCAAAAACACCAACGAGACCACCAGCCAGACAACAGGCAAGGTGAGCGCAAGACGTGTGAGAGTCTGTTTCATGGGCTGAATCCATTACAACAGATCGAGCCGCGCCGCGCGTGCACAGCGCGGCTCTCAGGCCAGGGCAATCGCACATCCTTGATCAAGACAGTCTTGGGGAGGGAGCAGGGGCATTCACGCCCCTGAAATTCCGCGGAATAAGAAAAGGCTTTAGCCGCGGCCTTTTCTTGCAACGAAGAAATGCCCGCGCCTGAAGGCTCTGATTTTCGTCGCCTATTCCAGGGGCATGAATGCCCCTGCTCCCTCCTGATCCAACCCCAAAAAGGAAAAGGTCAGGCATGAAATGCTACCAATGCGATTGCCTGGGCCCTCAGTCTCTCTACGCCTTGTAAAGCTCCGGGATAAAATTCTGCTCGTGGATCGGCGGACGAACGTATTTGGATTTGCTGATCGGCGGCAGCTTGAGCGACTCCGGTGTCAGATCATGATACGGAATCATCGAGAGCAGATGGCGAATGACGTTGAGCCGCGCCGCCTCCTTGTCCTCCGCGTTGACAACGAACCAGGGCGACTGCTTGGTGTCGGTCACGGCAAACATCTCGTCTTTGGCGCGCGAGTAATCGGCCCAGTGCTTGCGCGACTCCAGATCCATCGGGCTCAGCTTCCAACGCTTGGTCGGCTTGTTCATGCGATCCTGAAAGCGGCGCTCCTGCTCGGCATCGCTCACCGAAAACCAATATTTGATCAGGATGACGCCCGAGCGAATCAACATGCGTTCAAACTCCGGGCAACTCTGCATGAACTCCTGATACTGCTGCTCGGTGCAAAAACCCATCACGCGTTCGACTCCGGCCCGGTTATACCAACTGCGATCAAACAGCACCATCTCGCCGGCCGCGGGCAGATGCGCCACATAACGCTGAAAGTACCACTGCGTCTTTTCGCGCTCGGTCGGCGTGCCCAACGCCACCACCCGACACACGCGCGGATTGAGCCCCTCGGTGATCCGCTTGATGGCTCCGCCCTTGCCCGCAGCATCGCGGCCTTCAAACAACACCACCACCCGCAGCCCCTCGTGCCGGATCCACTCCTGCAACTTCACCAGCTCGACCTGCAACTTTTTCAACTCGCGGCCGTAGCGACAATCGTGACCAAGCAGGGAGGGCGTCACCGCGTGAGCTCCCACACTCTTCTCCGCCAGACGGCTCTGCTTCTTCCCTGTTTTTTTCGACTGTTTTTTCTTTTCCACCATGGACTCTCCTCATCGGGCAGACCGGCGTATCCGGTTCGTCCATGAATCTATCGGCAACGGCGCGGTTCGCCTCCAGAGGAAGAGCGCAAAACCGCCGCCTTCGTTTCCCGTTTACACGGACGGAACCTGCGCCGTCAGCTTTTCAACGCGCACGCGGGCAATGCGACGGGCCTCCATCGCCTCAACCGTCAGCCGGCGTCCCTCGTACAGCAACGACTCGCCCTCTTCGGGAATGTGGCCGAACTGCGCGAGCAGAAAGCCCGCCAGTGTCTCGATGCCACCCTCGCGCGGCAGATTCCAGTGCATCTGCATCTCCAGATCACGCAGATTCACGCCCCCATCCAGCAACAGATCGCCGCCCGAATCCGTCAGCAGCGGCACGGCCGGCGAATCGAACTCGTCCTCAAGCTCACCGGTAATCTGCTCGACCGCGTCCTCGACGGTCACCAGGCCCACCACCGAGCCGTACTCGTCGACCACGATGGCCATCTGGCGGCGGCGCTGTTGAAACTCCTGCAGCAGATCGAGCACCGACTTGGTCTCGGGCACCATCAGCGCCTCGCGCATCACCTGCCGTACACGCAGCGCGGCAAACGGACCGCGTTGCGCCCCGGTCGTCGGCTGGAAGTAGAGCAGCCGCGCCAGATCGCGCGCATACACAATGCCAATAATATGCTCGTCGCCGCGCTGTTCCTCGTAGACCGGCACGCAGGTGTAGTGGCGCGCCATCAGCCGGTTGCCAGCCTCGTCCAGGCTCATCTCTGAGGGCAGCGAAAAAATCTTCTGCCGCGGCGTCATGATCTCGCGCACCGCAATCTCGTCGATCTCGAGGGCGTGGTGAATCAGTTTCTCCTCAAACGGCGGCAACAGGCCCACGCGCCGCGCCGCGGTCGTCATCAGCTTCAGTTCCTCGGAGGAGTGCACATGCGCCCGCTCGGCCGTGGGAATATCGAAGGTGCGCAGCACCAACGCCGCGCTGCCCTTCAGCAAGCGCACGGCAGGCCGCGCGGCCGTCATAAAAGCCAGCATCGGCGGAGCCACGGCCAGCGCCAGCGCCTCGGCCCGGCGCAATGCCAACGCCTTCGGCACCAGTTCACCCGCCACCACGTGAAAGTAGGTGATCAGCGCAAAACCGATCACCACGGCAATCACCTGCGCGTAGATCTGCGCGTACGGCAAGGCACTCACCGGCCCCAGAATCAGCGAGGCCGCCAGCGGCTCGCCCACCCAGCCAATGGCCAGCGAGCAGAGCGTCACGCCCAGTTGCACGGCGGGCAACACGTCCTCAAGCCCCTGCTGCAACCGGCGCACGGCGCGCGCTCCGGCCACGCCCGCTTCCACCAGTTGCTCCACGCGCGTCTCGCGGATCGACACCAGCACGAACTCGGTAGCGACAAAAAAGCCATTGATCAAAATCAACAGCGCCACAACCACGAATTGGAGCAAAGTGAAGTTGTGCATCTGGCTGAGAGCATAGCATTTTTGTAGAAAATTCTCTGCAACGCCGCTCTCCACAACGCCGCAGCCTCCAATTTTTGGGAACCAGAGCCCTGCCGCCCGCGTATCCCCTACCGACAACGAAAGGAGAGCTCTGTCATGCAACGCATTTTGAACCTTACGGCAATCCTGCTCTTTGCCGCCGGTGCTCTTTTAGCGGCGACAAAAACCCATGCGGCCGAGGCCACCTTCACGCGCTCACTGGCCATCAACGGCCACGCCGAGCTGACCGTCGAGACAGGCTCCGGCACGATTCACCTGACGCGCGGGCCGGCCGGCAGCATCCACGTCTTCGGCCGCGTGCGCTCCAGTTGGGGCGGCAGCGACCAGCGCGTTCGTGAAATCGCCGACCACCCGCCCGTGCAGCAGACCGGCAACATCGTGCGCATCGGCGCGGGCCTGCACAACCTGCACAACATCAGCATCGACTATGAGGTTCAGGCTCCTGACGGCGTCCTGCTCAACGCCTCGACCGGTTCTGGCAACATCAACAATGACGGCGTCGGCCAAAATGCCAAGCTCGAAACCGGATCCGGCAACATTCACGCCTCCGGCCTCAAGGGCAGCTTTTCCGTCGAAACCGGCTCCGGCAACATCTTCGCCGACCAGGAAACCGCCGGTGACGTGAAGGCCGAAACCGGATCGGGCAACCTTGAATTGCACCGCATTCGCGGCTCGCTCAAGGCCGAAACCGGCTCGGGAGCCATCAAGGTCGACGGCGCGCCCACGGGCAACTGGAAGCTCGAAACCGGCTCCGGCTCCATCGAAATCTGGACCAACAATGCCAACTTCAACCTCGACGCCGAATCCGGCTCGGGCGCTATTCATCTGGACCGCGCGATTCTGACACAAGGCTCCGAGGGCAAGCACCACATCAGCGGCAAAGTCGGCAGCGGTGGCCCGCTGGTACGCCTCGAAGCTGGCTCGGGCTCGATCCGCGTGCACTGAGTCTGGCAGGTTAGTAGAGTTAGCACGGTAGCGAGTGAGCGTGGTTCGCGGAGTTAGCTGACGATCTGCAAACAAAAAAAGAGGACGCATGGTTTTACCCCATGCGCCCTCTTTTTTTTGCATGCGACGCGCGCTACGGAATGAAGTAGAACGGGTTCGGATACTTGACGGAAAGCTCTGCCTCGGGCGCGCCACGCAGATCGCTCCACTGGTCGCCGGCATTGATGACCAGCGTGTACCCTTGCGCCACCACGGCCTTCCGCGCCGCCGATTTGTATTCGATGGTCGCCGTCGAACTCTGCGCGGCCGTGCGCAGCGTCAGCCCCTGCCAATGGTCAAAGCCCTGCGCGCGCAGATTGCGCTCGGTCGCCGCGCGCTCGCCCTCGGGCCGCCCGGTAATGAAAAAAACGCTCACACCCAGTTTCTGCGCCTGCTGATAGAGCCGCAATGTTCCTTCCAGCGCCGTGGCCTTGGCCTGCTGTGCCCACTGGTCAAAGGCCGCGCTGTTATAGGCAAAATCCTGCTGTGACATCTCCGGCCAGTTCGAGAGCGTGGTCTCGTCGATGTCGAGCACGATCGCCAGCTTCTCGTCCGGCTTGCGCAGCGCCACCCGTTGCGCCAAAAAAGCCTGCGCCCGCGCCGCCTGCTCGTCGAAGTCCTTCGTATAGCAGCCGCAGGTGCAGGTGCATTCGTGGTACTGGCGCAGTTCGTGCTTGAACCAGTCGAGATTCGGCAGCCGCTCTGCCGAAGCGCTCTCCGTAAACTCGCCCAGAGGCTTGGTCACGGAGCCTTGCTGCGCAATCAGCGCGGAGCACGTGGAGAAAATGGCCATCAAGCCAAGAAAAAATCGAAGCGTACGTTGCACGAAGAGTCACTCCCTGGTTGCTGCCCATCCATCGAAGAAAAACCGGCGTAACCATTCTTATCTTCGCACCAGGACCGCGCGCAGGGAAACCACCCACGCCGCGCCCGTTACACTAGAAGCATGATTCGCGTTCTCCGGCCCATTCCCACCGCACACATCAAGCTCATCGCTTTCGATCTGGACGGCACGCTGATCGACTCGGCACAGGATCTGTGCAACAGCGTCAACGCCGCGCTCACCGAGTTCGGCCACGCTCCTCTGCCCGACCCGCAGGTGGCCAGCTACGTGGGCAACGGCGCGCCCACGCTGATGCGCCGCGCACTGGCGGCCAGCGCAAGCATCGCCGTCGAAGCTGTCGACGAGGCGCTCTTCAAGCAGGCCTACGCCTTCTTTTTGCAGTATTACCGCAAGCACAAGCTCGACTGCACCTATGCCTACGATGGCGTGCTCGAGGCGCTGGCCGCGCTCAAGCGGCTGCACGACGCGCCCGAGACCGCGCTGCGCAAGCTGGCCGTGCTTACCAACAAACCGGTCGGTCCGGCGCGCGGCATCTGCGAAGGGCTTGGTCTTGCCGATTACTTCGCCGAGATCTACGGCGGCGACAGCTTCCCCGTCAAAAAACCCGACCCCTCTGGTCTGCGCACCCTGATGGAGGCCGCCGGAGCCGCGCCCGAAGAGACGGTCATGGTCGGCGACAGCCAGGTAGATATGCAAACGGCGCGCAATGCCGGAGCCTGGGCGCTTGGCTGCAACTTCGGCTTCGGCCCGCAAAACCTGATGAATGTGCCGCCCGACGTCGTCGTCGATCGCGCCGCCGAGTGGATCGAGGCGCTCGCACCCGAGCAAGCGCCCCAATAAAATCGCACCCTTTCGCGGTTATTTTTCTGCCGGTGTAATATCGGTCACCGGCAGATCCCAGTGGCTGAGCAGAATCTCGAAGCGGCGCTGTTCCTCTTTTTTATACGTTGGCTGATCGGGCCAGAGCTGCTGAATCCACTGTGCCTCGTCGGGGTTCGCGCTTGTAGCCACCGTCGAGTTTTTGTAGACGATCGTCACCCGGTAATCCCAGCGCCCGTCCTCGGTCGTGTGATAAGCCGGGCTCTCGATCTTCACCGACAGAAACCGGCCCGAGGCCAGCTCCCGCTTCAGCAGCGGAAAATGATTCTTCAGGAAAAGATCCAGAAACTCCTGCTGATGGCCCCACTGCGTCTTGTAGTAGTATTCGACGGCATAAGGCTTGCCGACGGCGCCCTGCGTCGGCGCCCCCTGCGCCACCAGCGGCGCGGCAAAGGCAATGGAAAAAGCGGCGAGAATAAGGGCGAAAACGATCCTGCGCATACGATTTCCCTCCCATAGATTGCCTCCGATTGTAGCCTGAGATGATCGGAGACATACGAGAAAAACGCGGATGCGCAGTCTAAATTGCTACTTTTTCGCGGGCAGCTTCAGGCCCAGCTCATGCATGGCGATCTGCAGATCCTCCCAGGCGGCGCGCTTCTGGCGCGGGTCGCGCAGCAGATAGGCCGGGTGATAGGTGACGATCAGCTTGGTCTCGCGGAACGCGTGCACGCGGCCGCGCAACCCGGCCAGCGGCTGGCGTTGGCCCAGCAGATAGGTCGCCGCCGTGGCGCCAAGCGCGACCAGAACCTCCGGCCGCACCACGTCGATCTGGCGGAACAAAAACGGCGCGCAGGTGGTCGCTTCTTCCGGCGCGGGCACGCGATTGCTCGGCGGGCGACACTTGACCACGTTGGCAATGTAAACCTCGTCGCGCGCAAGTCCCATCGCCGTAATCATGTTATTCAGCAGCTGGCCGGCGCGGCCCACAAAGGGCAGTCCCTGCGCGTCCTCATCGGCACCCGGACCCTCGCCGACAAACATCAGCCGCGCGTTGGCGTCTCCGTCACCGAAGACCAGCTTGTTGCGGCCCTCATGCAGTGGGCAGCGCGTGCAGTCGCCAATCTCCTTGCGCAGCGCCTTGAGTGCGGCCTCGCGCCGGGCGGCGGGAATCAGATCGCCCGTGGCAGGGGCTTCAAAGATAGGTTTGCGGGTACGAATATCGTCTTCCTCTCCAACGTTGTTTTCTTGATGCTCCAATCCATAGGCGTCGAGCGGCGGCGCATCCGAAGAGGCGGCCACCGGCGCGGCAACCGGCTCCGGCGCAATCGCTGCCACCGGCGCGGGTGGCGCGGCCTGCGGCGCGACGGCAGGCGCGGTGAGCTTCGCCATCAGCGCCTCGTCGACCGGGCGGCGATACAGCTCCGTCAGCCCCAGATCGCGATAAAAACGCAGGCGCGCTTCCAGTTCGGCGCGGGTTCCGGCATCGAGATCGATGGCCATCTGCTACTCCACGATCAGTTGCCGGCCACCGACAACCTCGCGCAGCACGCGATCCTGACGCCCTCGCAGTTCATCCTGCGCGTCGAGCTCCACCATCATTGTGCGCGGGCGGCGCAGCGCCACGGTCTCGTCGAGAATGCGGTCGGCCAGCTCGCGCTTGTGCATCTTTTCAAGCTCAATCGAGGTGGTCGCCGTCAAAAAAGTCGCGGCATTGCTGTCCACATCAAAGCCCACATCGGCGCGCAGCACGTCGTTGACGACAATGGCGTCCACGCCCTTGCGCAGCAGCTTCGCGCGGCCATTCTCCAAACGGTTTTCGGTCTCGGCGGCAAAGCCTACGATCAACTGCCCGGCACGACGGCGCTTGACCACCTCGGCCAGAATATCCTCGGTCGGCTCAAGCTCAATCGTGAGCGGGCCGGTGCGCTTCATCTTTTGCAGGCTGATCTGCATCGGCCGGTAATCGGCAACGGCGGCGGCCTTCACAATCATGGTAGCCTCGGCCATGCGGTCAAGCACGGCAGCGCGCATCTCCTCTGCCGTCGTCACCTTCACCAGATCGCAATGCATCGGCGGCTGCAGGGCCGTGGGGCCGCTGACCAGAATCACGCGTGCGCCGCGACTGTGCGCGGCCTCGGCCAGCGCATAGCCCATTTTTCCGCTCGAACGGTTGCCGAGGAACCGCACCGGGTCAAGCGCCTCACGCGTGCCCCCGGCGGTAATCAGCACCACCTCGCCGGCCAGGTCGCGTCGCGTGCCCAGAGCCTTCTCAACCCGTGCGGCAATCTCTTCAGGGTCGGCCATGCGCCCGGCACCAACCGCGCCGCAGGCCAGCTCGCCCTCGCCCGGCTCAATCACCCGCACGCCGCGCTCGCGCAGCAGCGCCAGGTTGGTCTGGGTCGCCGGATGATTCCACATGTTCGTGTTCATGGCCGGAGCCACAAAGACCTGCGCCTCGGTGGCCAGATACATCGTTGAAAGAAAATCGTCGGCAATGCCCTGCGCGAACTTGGCCAGAATATTGGCCGTCGCCGGAGCCACCACCAGCGCGTCGGCCCACTGCGCCTCGGCAATGTGGTCGATACCGTTCTGCTCGCTCTGCCCGTCCTCCCAGCCGTCCCAAAGGCTGGTGATGACGCGGTGGCCAGAAAGGGTTGCAAAGGTCAGAGGCTGCACAAAGCGACAGGCCGACGCGGTCATCGTTACATGCACCTCGGCCGAACGCCGCACAAACGCGCGCACCAGTTCGGCGGCCTTGTAGGCAGCAATTCCACCCGAAACGCCAACGGTAATCCTCATGGCTCGATTGTAGTCGTTTTTGGGTCGGGAATCCTTGTGGAATCCCTCGCATCGAGCCCTATGCAACGGCCCGCCTCCGTGCCACAATCAAAAACATGGTTACCAGCTCGAGCGCCCCGGGCGCCTATCGCACCCAGTTTACCGACGGCAAACACACGGAGTTCTGCGACATTCCCGCCGAAAGCGGCGGCCAGGATGAGGCAATGTGCCCCATGGACCTGCTGCCCTCGGCGCTGGCCTGCTGCGTGAACATCACCGTACGCATGTACGCGGACCGGCACGGCATCCCGCTCGGCGCGGTACGCACCAAAGTGGAGCTCGAGCGCGGCAAAGAGCAGACCGTCTTCCGCTACAGTGTAGAGCTGGAAGGCGATTTTACCGACGAACAGCGCGAGAAACTGCTTTATGCAGCCAAGGCCTGCCCGGTCCGCCGTGCGCTTTCAAAGCCGATTCTTTTTGAAGATTTGCCGGAACCGGCGGAGTGATTCAAGAATAAAAAGAATTTTAGCTGGACATCAGCGGAACTGCTGGTCCTTCGATCAACGGTTTGTGGACGACCGTTTCTTGTTTTACGTAAGAAATCTTACCCGCGGCGATCTCTTCTTGGGCAATCTTGCAGGCTTTATTCGAGTGACTTGTGACCAGTGCGTGCGAGCCGTTTTGCAACTGCCGGGCTCGCCGCGCCGCTACCAGGACCTTGCGATAGTTTGAATCGAAGGTGGTCTCAATCATCATCGGCATCCTCCCCAAAGTTCAGTTTCGCCTGTGCCGGATCGCCCATCATGCCAAAGGCGTCCAGCACTGGTTTAATTCGTTCCTGCACATTTTTTTGCAGGCACGATGTTGCAACTTCCAACACTCTACGCGACCGGAATGCAATGGTTTCGCCGTTGCGGTAGAACCGCTCGGCCAAAACAATTGCCTCCAGTTGGGCTACGGCGCGATCAAGGATATCGTTGACCAATATATAGCCGTAATGGCGATAATTTTCAATCTCACGGCTGGCCTCGCTCAGGCGGCGATAAAGCTCGGCCTCATTCACCGAGCCCTCGGCGCGGCTGCGATTGCGGAGCCGGGTGCGCAGAACTTTGGGCGTCGGCGGCATCACGAAGATGCTGACGGCCTCGGGCAGATTTTCGCGCACCTGATGCGCGCCCTGCACATCGATGTCGAGCAGGAGGTCGTGGCCGGCGAGGCGGGCCTCCTCAAGCGACTCGCGCGCCGTACCATACAGATTCCCGAAGACTTCGGCGTGTTCAAGGAATTTTCCTTCGGCCACCATCGTTTCGAAGTTCTCACGCGTGGTGAAGTGGTACTCGCGCCCATCTTCTTCCTGGCCGCGCGGAGCACGCGTCGTCCAGGAGACCGCGAAGTCGATCCCCGTCACCTGTTTGCGCAACTCGCTGACCAGCGTGCTTTTGCCTGAGCCGGACGGCGCCGAAATGATGAATAGAATTCCTGCCACTGCCTTGGTCCCTCCCGAAAAAAACGGCGTCTAGAGCGCCTATTCCACGTTTTGAATCTGTTCGCGGGCCTTTTCGATTTCAGCCTTCATCGACAATCCCAACTCGGTGATGCGTGTACCTTTGCCGCCCACGCCGCCGGTCTTCGATAAAAGCGTATTGGCCTCTCGGTTCATCTCTTGCAGCAAAAAATCGAGTTTTTTGCCGATTTCGCCGCCTGTTAAGAGCATCTCACGGAAGTGCCCGATGTGGGTCTTCATCCGCGCCAGCTCCTCGGCCACGTCGCTGCGGTCCACCAGCACCGCCACCTCTTCAAGCAGCCGCTGGCGATTGAACTCCGGGCCGACAGCGGCACTGAGCCGCTGCGTGAGCCTCTCCTGATATTGTCGCTCAATTTCGGGCCGCAGCTCCTCGACGCCCTCAGTGGCCTCGGCCAGCCGGTCGAGCGTCGCCGCCAGAATCGCCGCCAGAGCCTCGCCCTCGCGCTGGCGCATGGCCCTGAGCTCCTCCAGCAGCGGGCCGATGGCCGCGCGCACACTCGCCGCCAGAGCCTCCTGATCTTCATCGCTGCGATTTTCGCCCTGCAGCGCGCCGGGCAGCCGCAGAGCCTCATTCAGATCGGGTTCGCCGATGAGCCCGTGCTCTTCACGCGCCTGCGCAAAGGCCGAAAGATAGGCCGCGACCAGTTCGCGGTTGTAGCCGGAGCGGGTCGCGGCATTGCGCTCAACGGCCAGCGTCACGTCAACGTGGCCACGCACCAGCGCGTCCTTGAGCGCCTTGCGCAGGTCCATCTCAAGCGCGTCAAAGCCCGAGGGCAGGCGCAGTTGCACGTCGAGAAAGCGATGATTGACGCTCTTCAGACTCAGCGTGTAGCCGAGCTGTTCGCTGACGCGCCCTTGCGTCCGCGCAAAACCGGTCATGGAAAAAATCGGCATTCTTCCTTGCTCCTTAGATCGCCGCCGTGTCGTTATCCTGGTAGTCCCTGAATTGCAGTGAGTATAACCGCTGATAGGTAGGCGAGATCTCGAGCAGTTCCTCGTGCGTGCCGACGGCGGTGATGCGGCCCTCTTCGAGCACGGCGATGCGATTGGCGCGGCGGATGGTCGAAAGCCGGTGGGCGATGACGATCGCGGTGCGGCCCTGCATCAGGTTGGTCAGCGCCTCCTGCACCAGCGACTCGCTTTCCGCATCGAGCGCCGAGGTGGCCTCGTCGAGAATCAGCACCGGCGCATCCTTCAAAATGGCGCGGGCAATGGCCATGCGCTGACGCTCGCCGCCCGACATGCGAAAGCCCTTTTCGCCGATCACCGTCTCGTAGCCCTGCGGCATGCGCTCAATGAACTCATGCGCCAGCGCGGCGCGGGCGGCTTTCTCCACCAGCTCGGGCTTGATCTCGGGCTGGCCGTAGGCGATGTTGTTGCGCACCGTGTCGTTGAACAGGATCGTCTCCTGCGTGACCTGCGCGATCTGCCTGCGCAGCGAACCGAGCGTGACCGAGCGCAGATCCTGCCCGTCGAGAGTGATCGCGCCCGAGGTGACATCGAAGAAACGCGGAATCAGATTGACGAGCGTCGATTTGCCCGCGCCGCTCGGGCCCACCAGCGCCAGAATCTCGCCTGCCTTGATCTCAAGATCGATATTGTGCAGAATCTGATGCTCGCCCTCGGCGGTCGAATAGGAGAAGCCGACGTTGTCAAAGCGAATGGTGTGCTTGAAACGCCTGCAGGCAGAGGCCATCGGCCGCTCCTTCACGTCGTCCTCGGTATCGAAGAAAGAAAAAATCGACGAAGATGCGCCCATCGCCTGCTGAAAGCTGTTGTAGAAGTAAGCGAACTTGCGCACCGGATCATAGAGCTTGAACAGCAGGATGATGAAGGCACCGAACAGGCCCATCGTCATGCGACCGCGCATGATCTCATTGCGCCCGATGAACAGGAACAGCGCAATGGCGATGGCGCCGATGGTGTCCATCAGGGGCGAGCTGATCGACTGAATACGGACGCTGCGCAGGTTGGCGCGGAAGAGCCGGCGCGCTGCGGTCTTGAAACGCAGAATCTCCCACATCTCCGTGTTGAAGGCCTTCACGATGCGGTTGCCGGTCACGGTCTCATGCAGAATATTCTGGATCTCGGCCAGATTGTCCTGGCCCGAGCGGGTGCGCACACGCACCTCGCGGCCGATCTTGCGCGCCGAGGTAATGACGACGGGGATGAACAGCACCAGCGCCCAGCTCAGTTGCCCACCCAGGCGGATCACGAAGACCAGTCCGACGACAAAGGTGAAAAACTGCTGCAGAAATTCGCCGATCACCGAGCTGAGCGCGTTCTGCACCCTGTCCACATCGTTGATCAACGTGGAAAGAATGGTCCCCGTCGCGTGCTTGTGAAAGAAGCTCAACGAGCGGCGCAGCGTGGTTTCATACAGATGATTGCGCAGGTCGGTGATGGTGCCGAAGCCGGCGTAATTGACCAGATAGGTGCCCAGGTAATCGCAGATGCCCTTGCCGATTGTGGCCAGAACCAGCGCGAAGGCCACCACATTCCACGCATTGTGCATGTGAACGAAGGGCGGAATCAGCGTGCGCAGGTCAAAGTGCCAGGGGCTTTTGACGAGCCCGAGATAGATGGGGCCTTCCGGCGCATCGGGCCGTAAAACCTGATCGAAGATCGGCTGCAAAAGCAGAATGCGAAAGGTGTCGAGCACGCCGACCATGGCGAGCAAGAGAACGCCCGGCAACATCTGCAAGACGTACGGAAGTCCATAGCGCAGCAGGCGCATAAGATTTTTCATGCGCGCATCCCTGCCCGCGGTTCGTCGAACGAAGAGCACCGCTCCCGGTAGATCAAAGACTTCATTTATTTATTGTATCTGTCGCGCATCCCTTATTGATCGCGCGACGACGATCCGGTGGTGAGCAATCCATCGGTCGAAAATTCGCTCTCGGTGGCTACGATGCGCACCTGCCCGCCCCAGGACTCGACCTCGGCGGCACCAACGACCGTGTCGCGACGATAGTCGCCCCCCTTGACCAGCGCATCAGGGCGCAGGGCAAGAATCAACGCGAGCGGCGTCGGCTCATCAAAGATGACCACGGCATCGACCGGCGACAGTGCCGCCAGAATCCGCGCGCGCGCCTGCTGGCTGGCGGCCGGCTGGTCAATGCCTTTCTGCGCGCAGATTGAGGCATCGCTGTTGATGGCGACGATGAGCCGATCCCCAAACTGGCGCGCCTGCTCGAAGAGCGCGATGTGGCCCACCTGCAGATGATCGAAGTAGCCGTTGGTGAGCACAATGCGCTCGCCCTGCGCCCGCCAGAGCGCGACGCGGCTTTGCAACTCGGCCAGCGTGACCCGCTTGTCGTCAACGCGCTGCGCCAGCGCCGGTTCAAGCGCGGCCAGCAGCTCATGCCGCTCGACCGGTGCCGTGCCCACCTTGCCCACAACAATGCCCGCGGCCAGATTGGCCACCTGCACGCCAAGTTCGGGAGCAAGCCCGGAGGCCATGCACAGCGCCAGCGTGGCGATGACCGTATCACCCGCACCAGAAACATCGAAGACCTGCCGCGCCTGCGCCGGTGCATGCACGCGGTGGCCGGGACGCACGAGCGCAATGCCTTTTTCACTCAGCGTCGCAGTCAGAAATTCCAGATCGAAGGCGCGCACCAGCGACTCGGCCTTTTCCAGCAGGGCCTCGAGGTTCTGCGCGGGCAGGCCGACGGCGCGCGAAAGCTCCCCCAGATTCGGGCAAACGGTCGTGGCTCCGCGATAGCGGCTGAAGTCGGCCAGTTTGGGATCGACCAGCACGGGGATCCTTGCACGCCGCGCGGCAGTGATGATCGACTGGCAGACCTTTTCGCTGAGCACGCCCTTGGCGTAATCGGACAGGATCACCGCATGGCAGCCGGGCAGCGCCTCAAGCACGCGCGCAACCAGACGCGCGCCATCCTCGTCGGAGTGCTCGCCGGCGCGCTCGCTATCAAGCCGCAACATCTGCTGGCGACCGCCCAGAATGCGCAGTTTGGTGATGGTGGGAAACTCCGGCGTGGAGACAAAAACCGGCTCGACGCCGGAGCCACGCAGGCTCTCGGCCAGTGCATGCTCCTGCGCGTCGCCGCCGGTAAAGCCGACCACGACGGCCTGCGCGCCGAGCCGCGCCAGATTCAGCGCCACGTTGGCCGCGCCGCCCGGCTGCTCATTACGCCGCGCCACGCGCACCACCGGCACCGGCGCCTCGGGCGAGATGCGCGCCACATCGCCCCAGATGTACTGGTCGAGCATCACATCGCCCACCACCAACAGCCGCTTCGTGGGCCAGAGCTGCTCGATGTGATTCATCACCTGCTGCGCCTGTTCAATCACCGCCAACGACTCCTTCGTGCCTGCACGAAAAATTTGCCGCGCCTGAAATCGCTTCTTCCGGAGATAGAAGCCTTATATCATGCCTATGTGAAGAATATGCGGCAGAGTTTCTCTCTCAAGGATCTTGAAACAATCTTTCTTGATCGCGATGGCGTTTTGAACCGCAAGATGCCGGAAGGGGAATACGTGCGCTCGCTGGCCGATTTCCATGTACTGGCCGGCGTTCCCGAGGCCATTGCCCAACTCAACCAGCAGAAGAAGCGCGTACTGGTCGCCTCGAACCAGCGCGGCGTTGCGCTCGGGCTCTACACGCTCGGCACGCTGCACGCCATCCACGAGGAATTTCAGCAGCAACTGGCCCGCGCCGATGCGCATATCGACGGATTCTTCGTCTGCCCGCATGACAAAAACTCCTGCGAGTGCCGCAAGCCCAGGCCCGGGCTGTTTCTTCAGGCGCAGAAGCGCTTCCCTGCCCTTACCGCCGCACGCAGCCTGATGATCGGCGACTCGCTCTCTGACATCGAGTTCGCCAAAAATCTCGGCATGAAGGCCATCTTCATCGAAGGCGATCCAACGCATCGCAAACCCGGCGCGGAAAAGGCCGTTGCACTCGCCGATGCCTGCTGCACCTCGCTGGCCGAGGCCGTCGCGCTACTGCTCGACTAGATTTTTCGCAACGGGTGAAAGAACGCGCGCCACGGCCTGCTCCATCTGCGCCACGGTGATCGATCGCATGCAGGCGCGGTCGCGCTCGATGCAGGTTTCCAGATAGCAGCCCGCGCATTCGATCTGCGAATACAGCACCTGATGGCCCTCGCCATAAGGATAAAAAGCTCCGGGAATGGTGCGCGCCGAATAGGCCGCGACGCAGGGCACGCCGAGGCTCGCCGCCAGATGCGTCGGGCCGGAATCGTGACCGAGAAAAACGCGCGCGCGCTCAAGCACGGCCGCCGTTTCCCGCGGCGTCAGCAAGCCGCAGAGGTTCACCTTCGCGCCGGTCCAGCCGGACAACACGGCCGCGCCCACCGCGGCCTCTTCGGCCGAACCGACCACGGCCAGCGCAAAGTGCGCATACCGCGCGTTGAGCCGCTCAAGCAGCGCACGCCAGTTCTCCGCGCCCCAGTCCTTGGACTGCATCTTGGTCCCCGGACCGCAGACGATCAAGGATCGCGCGCCAAGCGGAGCCAACACCGCTTCGGCCTTTTGCCGCTCGGCCCCGGTCAAACGCAGGCCCCAGCTCGTACGCATGGCAAGATGCGCGTCGCCCAACGAACTCAGATGCCGCGCCAGCCGCGCGGGCTCCGGTTCATAGAGCCCCGTCGCCGCATCAAACAGGCGATGGCGCGCGGCCGAAGCATTGTCTGGAACGGGACTTCGCTCGAGCGCATCGGGCAGGCCAATCATGCGCTGAATGCCGCAGATTCTGCGAAAGAAAAAAAGATCACGCGGAACGGTGCTGGCCTTGCGAATGGCCATCAACCAGATCAGCAGATCGGGCTTGAAGCGGCGAATGCGCAAGGCCAGCCGCAGCAGTTCGACGGGATCGCGCGTGCCGGCCGCATAGCGCATGTAGCCGCTCACTAGGCCGGAATCACCGAGCACGGCAGCGGCCGCCGGTGCCTTGGCGTGAACGGGAAAGTTGGTCAACAGCACGCGCTCCGCCGTCGGAAAGGAGCGCTCGATCAGATGCAGACACGGCAGCGCGAAGACCGTATCGCCGAGGCTGCCGAAGCGATAGATCAGCACCCGTCGCACTGGAGACTGATCGCGCACGCGGCTTTCTCCTTCGCAGCCATTCTAGATGCGCACCGGCGTCCTTGCTGCACTTTCGCGCAAATATAAAAATGCGCGCCGCTGGCTTTCTCGTAGAAGCCCGCAACGCGCATTCGATTTTCGCACGACGAAAGTTAGTAACTCTTCAGTTCAAGAATCGCCTTCAGAATTCTGGCCGGCTGCGGCAGAATCTCGTCTTCGAGCAGCGGCTGGTAGGCCACAAAGGTGTCCATGCCGGCCACGCGACGCACTGGCGCATCGAGATCCTCGAAGAGTTCGTCGGCAATGCGCGCGGCAATCTCCGCGCCGTAGCCCCAACTCTGCATATCCTCGTAGGCCACCAGCACGCGGCTGGTCTTGCGCACCGAAGTGGCAATCGCATCCCAATCATAAGGATTGAGCGTGCGCAGATCGATCACTTCGATGTCGATGCCGTGCTCGCGGGCAGCGGTTTCGGCGGCCTGCAGGGCGCGCGGCACCACAGCGCCATAGGTGATGATCGTCATCTGCGTGCCAGCCCGCACGATCTTCGCCTTGCCGAAGGGAATCATGTAATCCGGGCCCGGATAAAGTCCCTTGCCAAAGGGTTCGCGATAGAGCCGCTTGTGCTCCAGGAAGAGCACCGGATCGTCCGAACGCAGCGCCGTGCGCAACAAGCCATTCGCATCGAGCGCATTCGAGGGCATCACCACGCGCAGCCCTGGGATGTGCGTAAAGATACTTTCGCCCGACTGCGAGTGATAGAGCGAGCCACCCGTCAAGTAGCCGCCAATCGGCACGCGCAGCACCATCGGCGAGGCCCAGGCGCCATTCGAGCGCCAGCGCATCACGGCCAGTTCATTGCGAATCTGATGCATCGCGGGCCAGATGTAATCGAAGAACTGAATCTCGGCGACCGGCTTCATGCCGCGCACGGCATAACCGATGGCGCGACCGACAATGCCCGCCTCGGCCAGCGGAGCGTTGAAGACGCGCTCATCGCCAAACTCGCGCTGCAGGCCGGCGGTCAGCTTGAAGACGCCGCCCTTGCCCTTGGTTTCTGCCAGAGCCTCGGGACGGCTGGCATCGGCCACATCCTCGCCGAAGACCACGATGCGATCATCGCGACGCATCTCGTCATGCAGGCAGGCGTTGAGCAGATCGGCCATGGTCCGCGCCACGGGAGCCTTGCCGTCGGCATCGGCCTTGGGCACGGCAGCTTCGGTGGCAAAGGTCGCGCTGGTCGGATCGATATTTTCCGAGTACACGTGCCTGGTGATCGAGGAGATCTCGGGCAGCGGAGCCTTGAGCGCCTTTTCGGCAGCCTCGGCCGCGATCCGGTCCTGCTCCTTTTCGAGAGCATCGATTTCGGTCTCGGTCAGAATCTTTTCGCCGAGCAAACGTGCGCGCATCCGCACCAGCGGGTCACGCTCGGCATCGGCCTCGCGCTCGGCCGCGGTGCGATAGAGTCTGTCGTCATCCGAGTACGAGTGCGAGTAGGCGCGCATGCAGTGACCATGCACAAAGGCCGGTCCATGGCCCGCGCGGCAATACTCGGCCGCCTTCTGGAAGGCCACGAAACAGGCCTCGGGATCGGTGCCATCCACCTCGGCAAAATGAAAATTCGGAAAGTTGGCCACCAGCTTCGAGATGTTGCCGCCCGAGGTGTTCACCTCCACCGGCACGCTGATCGCATAACCGTTGTCTTCGACGCAGACAATCACCGGCAACTTACGATTGGAGAGCGCGTTCATCATCTCCCAGAACTCGCCCTGCGAGGTGGAGCCTTCGCCGACGCATGTCAGTGCCACTTCATCGCTCTTGAACTTCACATTGCCGAAGGCGCGATAGTCGTCGACATGTTTGGCGGCAGCCTCGGGATGCTGGCTGTAATAGCGGCCCGCCTCGGCGCAACCCACCGCGTGCAGCAACTGCGTCGCCGTCGACGACGAGGTACTGACGATGTTCAGCGCGTTGTCGCCCCAGTGCATCGGCATCTGGCGTCCACCGCTGGCCGGGTCCGTCGCCGCACCCACCGCCTGCAACATCATGGCCTCGGGCGTTACGCCCACGGCCAGGCACAGCGCGCGATCGCGATAGTAGGGAAAGAACCAGTCAACACCCGGCTTCAGCGCCAGCCCCGCGCCCACCTGCAAGGCCTCGTGGCCCGCACCCGAGATCTGGAAAAAGATCTTCTGCTGGCGCTTGAGCAGAATCTCGCGGTCGTCCAACCGCCGGGAGAGGACCATCAACCGGTAAAAATCAACCAACTGCTCCGCGCTGACGCGGCCTGCAACCGCCGTAGTTTCCTGCGCGCCGGATCTCTTCAGTCCCATTGCTTCTCTCACTCTCCCGCCCGGTTTCGCCAGGCCTGTTCTATCTTTGATTTTACCAACCCCGCAGAGCAGAGTTCTGCACATCCGTAACGCGGCCCCTTTTCCGGCTATTGCCCGTGGTTCCCCACGTGCGATTGCCTCGCGCGCGGACGGCGCTTCCCACTACTCTAGAAAGAGGAGGATTTTCCATGTGGCTTAACCTGCTAGCGATGCGCACCGGCATCTTCGCCGAAGGCCGTTTTCTCGGCAAGGTTCTTGATGAGTGGGGCGACGATGCGCAGGAGTTTCTCCACATCAAGCTGCCGCACCTGATCGTCGTCGCGGGCATCGCCTACCTGCTCAGCCGGTTGCTGCGCCTGATCACGCATCACATGATCCGCATCGCCGAGCAGCACGCCGCCGAATCCGGCCGCGTGGCGCAGATCAAGACGCTGGCCGGGGTCATCCACACCACCGGCGTCACCATCATCGCCGCCATCGCCGGCATGTTGATTTTGGACTCGGTGGGCATCAATCTCGTGCCACTGTTGGCCCCGGCCGGCATCGTCGGAGTAGCCTTCGGACTGGCCGCGCAGAGCCTGCTCAAGGACGCGCTCAACGGCATCTTCATCCTTGTTGAAGACCAGTTCAACGTGGGCGACACGGTGCGCATCGCCGGTGTGGCAGGCATCGTTGAGGCCATGACCCTGCGCAAGACCACGGTGCGCGACGCCGATGGCACGCTCTACGTGATTCCCAACTCGCAGATTTCGACCGTCGCCAATCTTTCGGCCGGCTACACGGTGACCACGCTCAACATCAGCGTCGATTTTTCCGCCCACCCCGACCAGGTTTTCAAACTGCTTTCGCAGATTGCCATGGATGTGAGAAACAGCGAGCAGTTCCGCCAGCTTTTCGTCGCCGACCCGCAGATTCTGGGCCTCGACGCGATCAAGGGCTCGGAGCTGATCTTCGCCGTCAGCTTCAAGACGCTGGCCACCAAGCAGTACGGCCCGCTGCGCGAGTTCCGCCGCCGCGTGCGGCTGGCGCTTGAAGAAAACCACCTGCTGCCCGGCGATCCCTTCCGCGTGTTTTCCAACTTTGAAGAGGCGAAGTCCTCGGCCGTCGCGCGGGCCAACACCACCGCCGCGCAGGCCAGCGTCGATCCCACCACGATCCAGGCGCAGACGATCAATCCCTTCACGGGCGAATAATTTTTCCTTCTTTTTTGCGATCAGCGCCGCTTGCGGAAGAAGCTGCGCAGCAGCTCAGCCGCATCATCGGCCAGCACGCCCTGCTCCATCTGCATCTGGTGGTTGAGCCGGGGATGGTTCAGCACCGCAAGCACCGAGCCGCATGCGCCGGTCTTCGGGTCAGGCGCGGCAAAGACCAGCCGGTCGAGCCGCGCATGGATCATGGCCCCGGCGCACATCGCGCAGGGCTCAAGCGTCACATAGAGTGAGCAGCCGTTGAGCCGGTAGTTGCCTAAAACCTCGGCCGCCGCGCGCAGAGCAACGATCTCCGCGTGCGCCGTCGGGTCAACCGCGCGCAATGTACGATTCTGGCCACGCGCAATGATCGCACCCTCGCGCACGATGACCGCGCCAATCGGCACCTCACCAGCCTCACCCGCCAAGTGCGCCTCGGCCAGCGCCTCACTCATCCACGCGCGGTCGTCCACTATGCCTCCGCCGGTTGCTGCTGCGTCATGCAGTGCAGCGTGCCCAGGCCCCAGACCAGATCAACGGCGTGAATGCCGACGACCTCGCGGGTCGGGAACAGATCGGCCAGAATGTTCAACGCCACGCGATCGTGCGGATCGTTGAAGGTCGGCACCAGCACGAGGCCATTGGCGATGTAGAAGTTCGCATAGCTTGCAGGCAGGCGTTGCCCGTTGAAGACGACCGGACGCGGCAAGGGCAGCTCGACCACATTGTAGGGCCTGCCCGCCAGCGTCCGCGCTGCCTTGAGCCGCCGCAGATTTTCCGCCATCAACGCGTGATTCGCGTCCGACGGGTTCGGCTCAACCGCCAGAACGATGGTGTCCTCATTCACGAAGCGCGCCGTGTCGTCGACGTGGCCATGCGTGTCGTCGCCCGCGATGCCGCAATCGAGCCACAGCACCTGATCGATGCCGAGATAGTCGGCAAAGACCTGCTCCAGTTGCTCGCGACCAAGGCCGGGATTGCGCTGCTGCACTTGGCTCAACAGGCACTCCTCGGTGGTCAGCATTGCGCCCGCGCCGTTCACGTCAATCGAGCCACCTTCGAGCACCACTCTGTGCTGCGCGCCGTTCTCAAGCAGCGCGGCAGGCTGCCAGGCGGGCACGCCGAGCAGTTGCTTCACGCGGCCCGGAATCTGGTCGTCGAGCTGCCAGTCGTCGTACTTGGCCCAGGCGTTGAAGTGCCAATCGGTGAGTGCGACCTTGCCCGCCGCATCGCGCACAAAGATCGGTCCGGCATCGCGCATCCAGATGCGATTGGTCGGCCACTGGTGAAAGCGCACACGGTCCATCACCGCGCCACCACGGCGCAAAACGCTCGCCGCACGGCTCTGTTCACGCGCATCCTGCACAAGAATGTGCACCGTCTCGTGTTGCGAGAGCAGACGCACAATCTCGGCGTAGACCCAGGGAATCGGTTGCAGTTTGCCCGGCCAGTCCTCGGGATTGTGCGGCCAGGCGAGCCAGGTCGCCTCGTGACGATCCCACTCGGCGGGCATGCGGAAGCCGGCGGCGCGCGGCGTCGTTTCTGCCGCGCTCACTTCGCGTCTCCATCGATGAAGCGCTTGGTGATGTTGCCGTAGGCGTCGATGCGGCGG
>DBTV01000017.1:0-3099 GCA_002307235.1 Acidobacteriaceae bacterium UBA1307 | reverse complement strand
TGTGCGGCCAGGCCAGCCAGGTGGCTTCGTGCTGCTCCCACTCGGCGGGCATGCGGAAGCCGGCGGCGCGCGGCGTCGTTTCTGCCGCGCTCACTTCGCGTCTCCATCGATGAAGCGCTTGGTGATGTTGCCGTAGGCGTCGATGCGGCGGTCGCGCAGAAAGGGCCAGTTGCGGCGCGTCTCTTCCATCAGCGCGGTGTCGATCTCGGCGATGAGAATCTCTTCGTCGGTGTGCGAGGCCTTGGCAATGATGCGGCCGAAGGGATCGGCCAAAAAGCTGCCGCCCCAGAACTCTAGCCCCGCGCCCTCGGCGCGATTGCCAAGAATGTCGCCCTGCTCGTGCCCCACGCGGTTGATGCCCGCCACGTAGACGCCATTGGCGATGGCGTGCGAGCGCTGAATCGTCTGCCAGGCGTCATACTGCGCCGCGCCGAACTCTTCTTTTTCCGCCGGATGCCAGCCGATGGCCGTCGGGTAAAACAGAATCTCCGCGCCCTGCAGCGCCGTCAGACGCGCACCCTCCGGGTACCACTGGTCCCAGCAAACCAGCGTGCCGATGCGGCCCGCCGCCGTGTCCACGGCCTTGAAGCCGAGATCGCCCGGCGTGAAGTAATACTTCTCGTAATAGAGAGGATCGTCGGGGATGTGCATCTTGCGATAAACGCTGATGAGCTCGCCCGTCGCGTCGAGCGTGACCGCCGTGTTGTGATAAAGCCCCGGCGCGCGGCGCTCAAACAGCGAAGCCACGATGACCACCTTCAGTTCGCGGGCCAGCGCCGAAAGAGCCTCGGTCGAGGGGCCGGGGATCGGCTCGGCCAGATCAAAGAGCGCAAGCTCCTCGCGCTGGCAAAAGTACTGCGCGCGAAACAGCTCCGGCAGGCAAACCACCTCGGCACCCTTGGCGGCGGCCTTGCGCACCTGCTCAAGCGCGTGGGCAAAATTCTTCTCCGGATCGGCCCCCATGCGCATCTGCACCAGACCAACCGTGAACTTGTGTGTAAGGCTCATCGCCTGCGACCTCCTCTGAAAAAAAACCGTCGTACGCAGCAAGGCCAACCCCGCGGCGGCGGGATTGGCCTCGATTGTCAGCACGCTGGGTGCTTACTTCTCGTCCAGGATGAAGACCGCCGCGGCAATCGTCGTCGTCCACAGGCCGTTCTTGTCGCCCACGGCCGACTGCGTGACGTTGCTGGTGCGGACGATCTTGTTGGAGATCCGGTAGATCTCCTTCTTCTCATCCCAACTGGTGTCCGGATCGAAATCCACATCGAGCGTGGTCGCCAGCATTTCCGCGGCCAGTTCCTCGGCATAATCGCCGGCCTGGTCCTCGGTCTCGCCAAAGCAATGGTGCTCGCTCAGATAGCCGTAGGTGTTGCGATCAGCGGGAATGGCCACACCAATCGACGAAGCCACCAGACGGTGCGCCTCACGCGTCGAGTTCTCGGCGATGACGGCAAAGACGACCTCGCCCGGGTTCAGGTATTTCTGTCCTTCTTTGCGCGTCAGCACTTTGCACTGCGGCGGAAAGATGGACGAGACGCGCACCAGATTCTGCGAGGCGATGCCCGCATCCCGAAGTGCCATTTCAAAGGAGGTCAGACGCTCCTTGTGTTTTCCTACGCCCTTAGTGAAGAAAAGCTTCTTCGGGACCATGCTTTTTCCCAATTTCGATGTAGCCTCCGTGGCGGTGAAGATGACGGATTTGTGGAACGTTTCCCGGATGAGTTTATCGTATCCGGCCGGTCTACAAAAGCATTTCCGGTAATTTCCCCCCTGCAATTTAGCACCAAATTCATACAAAATCCGGTGGAGGCTCCGGCCGAAGAACGCGCGCCGAGCCTGCGTCGTCCGACCAAACCAGAAACTCGCGGGGACGGTATCTTCTAAGTGGAAAAGAATAAGTAGCTTCCAGATTTTTCTTCTGTCCTCTCCCGCCCGGCCACGACGATTTTCTTCGCGTTACGAAAGGCGGGCCCGGAGGGGAAAAACTCTGTCCGCCGTCGCATTTTTTATCGCGTTGCCTCGCAGGTGGTCTCTGGTGATAGCCTCAACTTGACTTTAGAGCTCAAGAGGATCCGAAGACCATGCAGACGACCTATAACGGACTGGCGCTTCCCGCCGATGGCCAGCCCATCGCGTACTCGAACGGACAATATCAGGTTCCCGATCGCCCCATCATCCCCTACATTGAAGGCGACGGCACCGGCCGCGACATCTGGAAGGCCGCCCGCCGCGTCTTTGACGCCGCTGTTGAAAAGTCCTATGGCGGCAAGCGCGCCATCCAGTGGATTGAGATCTACGCCGGCGAAAAGGCCTTCCGCAAGTTCGGCTCCTGGCTGCCGGAAGAATCCGTCGCGGCGGCACGCGATCTGCGCGTATCCATCAAGGGGCCGCTCACCACGCCGGTCGGCGGCGGCATCCGCTCGCTGAACGTGGCCCTGCGCCAGACCCTCGATCTGTATTCCTGCGTGCGCCCGGTGCGCTACTACCAGGGCGTGCCCAGCCCGGTGAAGCATCCCGAACAGGTCGACATCGTCATCTTCCGCGAGAACACCGAGGACGTCTACGCCGGCATCGAGTTCAAGCAGGGCACGGCCGAGGCGGCCAAGCTCATCGACTTTTTGAACAACGAGATGGGTGGCAAAAAGAAGGTTCGCACCGATTCGGGCATCGGCATCAAGCCCATTTCGATCTTCGGCACCAAGCGTCTGGTGCGCGCCGCACTGCGCCACGCCATCGAGAGCGGCCGCAAGACCGTGACCATTGTCCACAAGGGCAACATCCAGAAGTTCACCGAAGGCGCCTTCCGCGAGTGGGGCTACGAGGTGGCGCGCGAGGAGTTCCGCGCGCAGATCGTGACCGAGCGCGAAAGCTGGATCTTGGGCAATCTCGATAAGACCCCTGCACTTACGGTCGAAGAAAACGCCGCCCTGATTGAACCGGGGCTGGAATTCGGCTCCGACAGCTTCCGCCAGGGCATCTACGACGAGATTCGCGCGGTCGTCGCCGCCATCGGCGCGACGCACGGCAACGGCGCATGGAAGAACAAGATTCTGGTCAACGACCGCATCGCCGACTCGATCTTCCAGCAGATCATCA
>DBTV01000034.1:54028-55813 GCA_002307235.1 Acidobacteriaceae bacterium UBA1307 | reverse complement strand
GTGCCGAAGAAGAAGGCCAGCGAGGTCATGATGACCGGCCGGAAGCGGATCTTAACGGCGGCCAGGGTCGCCTCGATCAGCGAGTCACCCTGCTCCAGTTGCGATTTGATGAACTGGATGATCAGGATGGCATTTTTGGTCGACAGGCCGAGCGTGGTCAGGAAGCCGATCTGGAAGTAGACATCGTTCGGCATGTCGCGCAGGGTGGTGGCCACCAGGGCGCCGAGCACGCCGAGCGGCAGCATGAGCAGGTTGACGATGGGAATCGTCCAGCTTTCATAGAGCGCCGCGACGCACAGGAAGATGACCAGGATCGAGAAGACGTAGAGAATCGGTCCCTGGCTGGTGGCGAGACGTTCCTGATAGGAGAGCGCGTTCCAGTCGAGGCGCAGGCCCTTGTAGGGGAGCTTGTCGACCAGATCCTGCAGTGCCTGCATGGCCTCGCCCGAACTCTGGCCCGGAGCAGGTTCGCCGGTGATGTTCAGCGACGGGAAGCCGTTGAACCGTTCCAGGCGTGGCGAAGAATATTCCCAGTGGGTGCTGGCGAAGGCGGTGAAGGGGACCATCTCTTCGGCGCTGTTGCGGACGTAGAGGCGGTTGAGGTCTTCGGGAAGCATGCGGTAAGGCGCGTCGTTTTGCACGTAGACGCGCTTGACGCGGCTGTTTTTGACGAAGTTGTTGACGTAGGAGCTGCCGAAGGCCGTCGAAATCGTATCGTGAATGTCGGAGATGGGCAGGCTGAGTGCGCCGGCCTTGTCCCAATCCACATCGACGCGGAACTGCGGCTGATCGTCGAGTCCGTTGTGACGGACGCGGACCAGGCGCGGATCCTTGGCGGCCATGGCGAGCAGTTGATCGCGCGCGGCCATCAATTGCTTGTGGCCGATGTTGCCGAAGTCGACCAACTCGGCGTCAAAGCCGGTTGCGGTGCCGAGTTCGATGATGGGTGGCGGCACAAAGGCCAGTACGCTGGCATTGCGCTCTCCGATGAAGTGCATGATGATGCGCATCGACAGAGCCTGTGCCGTAAGGCTTTTATCGCGGCGCTCATCCCAGTCCTTCATCTTGATGAAGAACATGGCCTGGTTCTGCGCGTTGCCGCCCATGCCCATGCCGGTGATGCCCATGCGGCTTTCGACGCATTTGCCCTCATGTTCGTCGATGTACTTGTCGACCTGATCGACGATAACCTGCGTCTGCTCCTTGGTGGAGCCGATCGGCAGACGCACCCAGGAGATGACGATGCCTTGATCTTCATCGGGCAAGAAGCCGGTTGGCAGACGATGGAACAGGTAGGCGACGGTGCCCAGGATAAACGCGTAGAAGAGGATGTAGATCGTCTTGCGGCGCAGCGAGTGCTCGACGAGGCGCAGATAAAGGTTGCGGATGATGTCGAAGACGCCATTGAACCAGTCGAGGAAGTGGTGGAAGATTGCGAAGCGGCGGGTGTTGAGCTCTCCGCCCTTTTCGATGGGCTTGAGGAAGGTGGCGCACAGCACCGGGGTCAGAATCAAGGCGACGAGCACCGACAGCAACATCGAGGCGATGATGGTGACCGAGAACTGGCGATAGATGATGCCGGTGGAGCCGGAGAAGAAGGCCATCGGGCCGAAGACGGCCGACAGCACCAGGGCGACACCGACCAGCGCGCTGGTGATCTGCTCCATCGACTTGGCGGTGGCTTCGCGCGGCGACAGGCCTTCTTCGGTCATGACGCGTTCGACGTTTTCGACGACCACGATGGCGTCATCGACCAGCAGTCCGATGGCCAGCACCATGGCGAAC
>DBTV01000034.1:48407-53759 GCA_002307235.1 Acidobacteriaceae bacterium UBA1307 | reverse complement strand
GCCAGCACCATGGCGAACATGGTGAGCATGTTGATGGAGTAGCCGAAGAACAGCAGCACGCTGAAGGTGCCCAGCAGCACGACCGGCACGGCGATGGTCGGAATCAATGTGGCTCGGATGTTGCCCATGAACAACCACATGATCAGGAAGACCAGCACGATGGCTTCGATCAGCGTCTTGACCACTTCATGAATGGCCACGCGGGTGAACGGCGTCGTGTCGTAGGGGTAGACGACCTTCATCCCGTGCGGGAAGTAGCGGCTCATCTCCTCCATCTTGGCGCGAATGCCGCGTACGGTATCGAGTGCGTTGGCCCCGGAGACCTGACGGATGGCGAGTCCTGCGGCGGGCAGGCCGTCATAGGACGCATCGATGTCGTAGGACTCGGTGCCCATCTCGACGCGGGCAACGTCGCGCAGACGCACGATGGAGCCATCGGCACTGGTGCGGACCGGAATGGCAGCAAACTCCTCCGGCGTCTTGAGCAGGTTCTGTACGATGATGGCCGCGTTGAGCCGTTGGCCTGAAACCGAGGGCGTACCGCCAAGCTGGCCGGCGGAGACCTGCACGTTATAGGCGTTGAGCGCCGCGGTGACGTCGGAGATGGTCAGCTTGTACTGGTTGAGCTTGTCGGGGTTGAGCCAGACGCGCATCGAGTACTGGCTACCGAAGGTCGTGACCTCGCCGACGCCGGGCACGCGCGAAAGCACCTGCTCCAGATTCGACTGCGCGTAGTCGCGCAGGTCATAGCCGTCCATGCTGTGATCTTCCGAGATGAGGCCGACGAAGATCAGGTAGTTGCGCGTGGATTTGCTGACCTGGATGCCGTACTTCTGCACGGTATCGGGCAGGCTGGCGGTGGCCAACTGCAGTTTGTTCTGCACCTGGGCCCAGGCCAGATCAGGATCGGTGCCCGGGCTGAAGGTGAGCTCGATGCGGGCCTGGCCGGTGGAATCGCTGGTGGCCGACATATAGAGCAGCGTGTCGAAGCCCGTCATCTTCTGTTCGATGATCTGGGTGACGGTGTTTTCGACGGTTTCAGCCGTGGCGCCGGGATAGGTCGCCGTGATGGCGATCGACGGCGGCGCAATGGGCGGATACTGCGCGACAGGCAGGGTGTAAATGGCCAAACAGCCCAGCACCATGATGCCAATCGCGATGACCCAGGCAAAGACCGGGCGTGCGAGGAAGAATTTCGACATGAATGCTTACCTGCTTCCTGCCGTGGCGGGCTGGCTGGGCGTCGTGTCCTTGAAGACGGTGGTGCGCACGGGCATGCCTTCCTTGACGCGGTCGGTGCCTTCCATGACGAGCTGATCGCCGGCCATGAGGCCGTCCGAGATCAGCCACTGGTTGCCGAGCGCGCGGTCAATCACCAGGGCGCGGCGGACAATGTGACCGTCCTTGCCGACGACCCATGAATAAGGATTGCCCTTGGGGTCGCGCAGAACGGCCTGCTGCGGCGCGAGAATGGCGCCCTTCTTGACGCCTTCCTCAACACGAGCGCGGACGTACATGCCGGGGAGCAGCACCTGCTTGGGGTTGGTAAAGCTCATGCGCAAGGTGACCGAGCCGGTGGTGGCGTCCACGGTAACGTCGCGGAACTGGAGTTTGCCTTCGACCGGATAGGTCGAACCATCTTCCAGGTAGAGCTTGACCTTGCTGGCCTGCGCCTTGTCGGCGTTGATCTGGCCGCTCTCAAGACGCGCGCGCAGCCGCAGCAGATCGGCATTGGACTGCACCACATCCACATAGACCGGATCGATCTTCTGCACCGTGGCCAACACCGTGGTCTGATAGGAGCTGACCAGGCCGCCGACGGTCACCGAGGACTTGCCAATACGGCCGGTGATCGGCGAGCGAACCGGCGTGTAGGAAAGGTTGATCTGAGCGCTGGACAGGGCGGCCTTGTCGGCGGCCACGGTGGCGCGCGCCTGCTGCAGGGCAGACAGGGCGTCGTCATAGTCCTGCTGGCCAACGGCGTGAATGGCGACCAGATCGTGGTAGCGGTTGACCTTGGCCTCGAGCGAAGGAAGATTGGCCTCGGCCATGGACAAATTGGCGCGGGCCTGCGCCAAACTGGCCTGATAGGGCGCCGGATCGATCTTGTAAAGGATCTGTCCCTGATGCACCATCGCGCCTTCTTCAAAGAGGCGGGCCTTGACGATGCCATTGACCTGAGGGCGAATCTCTGCGGTGAGGTTGGCGGCAATGCGGCCGGGCAACTCCGTGTTCAAGGCCAGCGTCTGGGGTTGCAGAGTGAGGACCGAGACTTCAAGAGGGCCCATCGGCGGAGGCGCTGCAGGGTGCTTGCAGCCAGGCAACATGGCACAGACACTGAGCAGACCGGCTGAGGCGGCCCAACGCATGGTTGATCCAGAGAGGTTCACGCGATATATCTCCTTTGTTCCATCCAGGGCATGGAGCCCAATGAACCGGCACGGGGTTCACTCGCAGCGCAAATTCCGAGACGGCGCAAAAAACTTTTTTGCTAACACACTAGAGGACGCGAATATTTGCCTTATCGTCGCAGCATTTTTTCGCAATCAGAGTCTGCGCGTCAGAAAATACTCTTTTGTTACAAAAGAATGACACCGTTATCGACCGGAAAGATGGTTCGCATGAGACGTTGTACTCTTGTCGTCGCCTAGAGCGTGTTTCCGGTATGCGATACCTTGTATAGTATTTTCATTATGGAAATATTTCAAGGTGCGGGAGAAAAAAAGAAGAAAATGGAAGAACGCTGGACAATTAAAGAGGAAATGACCGAAATCTAGCCATGATTTGAAGAATTTTAGGTTGACTCAGGGTTTGAAACTGTTGCATGATGCAAGTGTTTGACGCAAAAGGAAGCCATGGATGCTGAGCCAAAAGCCCGCTTGAAAGAACAGACCAGTCGGCTTTATGCTCTGTTTTCGGAGCTGCTTGCCAAGCCGCCCGAGCCCGAGGCTTTTCCTGAACTGGAACTGTCGCACCGCGAGGTGCATATTCTCGACCTGATTCACCGGCGTGGCGGGCAGACGATGAGCGAACTGGCGGCGCGGATGGCGACGCCGCTGAGCACGCTGACCCGCGTGGTGGACCGGCTGCATAAAAAAGGGCTGATCGAGCGGGTGCGGCAGGAGTCGGATCGTCGTGTGGTGCAGGTTGAGTTGAGCGAACTTGGTCACCGCTTCGGCGCGCACTTTGAAAGTTGCCAGCGCCAACTGGTGCAGAAGATGCTCGAGCCGCTGAGCCTCGGCGAGCGGGAGATTTTGCTGGAGTTGATGGCCAAGCTGGTTGCCGCCTCCGGCCAGCAGGGCTGATCGCGCACGGTTGCTGTCTGTCGTACCCCTTGCAACAAGACAAAAAATCGGCGATGCGTAGTTGAGAACGCATCGCCAAGTGGTTCAGGGTGCAAACTCGTTAACTGACGATGTGGCGCTCCATCTCCTTGTCCTCAATGTCCTGCTCCTTGCCCTCGAAGAAGGTATAGAGGCTGGGCACGATGACCAGAGTGAGAATCGTCGAGGTGACCAGGCCGCCGATGACCACGATGGCCAGCGGGCGCTGAATCTCCGAACCCGGTCCGCGTGCGAACAGGAAGGGAACCAGGCCGAGCGCGGCGACGGTGGCCGTCATCATGACCGGGCGGAAGCGCAGGCGGGTGCCTTCGCGAATGGCCTGAAGTTGCGACATGCCCTCATCGCGCAGCTTGCGGATGTAGGAGACCAGCACGACGGCGTTGAGCACCGCGATGCCCCACAGCGCGATGAAGCCGACCGAGGCAGGCACCGACAGATATTCGCCGGTAAGAAACAGCGCGATGACGCCGCCGATCGAAGCCAGTGGCAGCACGGTGATGATCAACCCGGCAAAACGCACTGAGTGGAAGAGCAAAAAGAGCAGGAAGAAGATGGCGCCGATGGTGATGGGCACGATGATGGCCAGGTGCTTCATGGCCCGCTGCATGTTCTGGAACTGGCCACCCCATTCGAGCGAGTAGCCGGTGGGCAACGGCACCTGCGCGTTCACCGTTTTTTGCAACTCGGCGACGTAGCCGCCCAGATCGCGGCCCTGCACGTTGATGCCGACCACGATGCGGCGCTTGCCCATGTCGCGGTTGATCTGCGCCGGGCCTTCGACGACGCGAATCGCGGCCAGATCTTCGAGCGGAATCGAAGGCCCGCTCGGCGACGAGACCATGATCTGCTTGATGTCGTCGATCTTGTTGCGGTAGTAGGCAGGCAGGCGGACGATGGCCTGGAAGCGGCGCTCTCCCTCGTAGATGTCGGTCGCCGATTTTCCGGCGATGGCCATCTCGATGGTGTTGTTGACGTCGGCGGCGTTGAGGCCGTAGCGGGCAATGGTGGAGCGGTCAATGTCGATGACCAGATACTGCTGGCCGCCGACGCGGTCGACGCGCGTGTCTTCGGTGCCGCGAATCGTCGAGGCCACCTTGGCGATCTCCTGCGCCTTGGCGATGAGCGTGTCGAGATCGTCGCCGAAGACCTTGACGGCCACGTCGGCGCGCACGCCGGTGACCATCTCATCAACGCGGTCGGAGATGGGCTGCGACATGACGAGGTTGATGCCGGGAATCTGCGCCAGCCGGTCGCGCATCTGGTCGGCGATCTTCTGCTGCGTCAGATCGTGCGGGCGCTCTTCGACCGGCGTGAGGCTGGCGATGACGTCGGCCTCATTGGGACCGGCCGGGTCGGCAGGCGATTCGCCACGGCCCAGTCGCGAGACCACCTTTTCGACGCCGGGAATACCCGCCATCAGCTTCTGCATCTGCAGTTCCATGCGGATCGATTCATCGAGCGAAATATTGGGGACGCGGTCGGCATTGGGGCCGAGCGTGCCCTCTTGCATCTCGGGGATGAAGGCGGTGCCGAGCAGCGGGAACAGGCAGAGCGAGACGATGAACAGCGCCACGACGGCCAGCACGCTCTTGCGCTTGTTGCCCATCGCGAAGTCGAGGACTTTTTGGTAAGGCCGACGCAGCCAGCGCACCAGAAAGGTGTCGTCTTCGCTGCCGCCCTTGAGCCAGAACATCGACAGTGCGGGCGACAGGGTGAGCGAGAGCGCCAGCGAGATCAGCAGCGCGATGGCGATGGTGTAGGCGAGCGGCGCGAACATCTTGCCCTCGGTGCCTTCGAGCGTCATCAGCGGCAAAAAGACCAGCACGATGATGGTGACGCCGAAGATGACCGGCGTGGCCACTTCGACCACGGCATCGCGCACCAGATGCAGGCGGCTGCGTGCGTGCTTTTCTCCGTGACTGAGCCGCGCGAAGATGTTTTCGACCACGACCACCGATCCGTCGACCATGAGGCCGATGGCAATGGCCAGGCCGCCGAGCGACATCAG
>DBTV01000034.1:17415-48176 GCA_002307235.1 Acidobacteriaceae bacterium UBA1307 | reverse complement strand
TGGCCAGGCCGCCGAGCGACATCAGGTTCGCCGACAGCCCGATGCGATTCATCACCAGAAAAGTGAGCAGCGGCGTCAGCAATAAATTGGCGCTGACGATGAGGCTCGAACGAAGATCGCCGAGATATAGAAAGAGCACGACGACGACCAGTACGATGCCTTCGCCCAACACCTCGCGCACGGTGCCGATGGCCGAGTCGACCAACTTCGAGCGGTCATAATAGGGCGCGATGCGCAGCCCACCGGGGATGCGGTTGTGGTTGTTGATCTCGTCGACCTTGGTCTTGATGCGGCTGACGATCTCTTTGGCGTTGCCTCCGGCGGTCATCATGACGACGCCGCCGACCGACTCGGTGTAGCCGCCCTTGACCATCGCGCCGTAGCGAACCTCTTCGCCGATGCGTACCTCGGCCACGTCGCGGATGTAGACGGGCGTGCCCGCGTTTTCCTTGAGCACGATGTTGCGAATGTCGTCGACGCCGTGGATCAGGCCGACGCTGCGGATCAAGTATTGCTCGGCGTGCTGCGGCAAGATGCCGCCGCCGGCGTTGTCGTTGTTTTGCTTGAGGGCGTTGTAAACATCGGCGATGGACAGGCCGAAGTAGCGCAGCTTTTGCGGATCGACGAGCGTCTCGTACTGCTTGACGTAGCCGCCGGTTGAGTTGATCTCGGCCACGCCGGGAATCGAGCGCAGCATGGGGCGCACGATCCAGTCCTGCACTGTGCGGCGTTCAACGAGTTCATCGTGCGTGAGCGCGCGCTTGCCGTCGTCAGGATTTTCAAGCGTGTACTGGAAGACCTCGCCGAGCGCATTCGAGACGGGGCCAAGCACGGGCGTTACGCCCACCGGCATGTGGTCGCGCAGTTCCGAGAGCCGCTCGCTCACGAGCTGCCGCTCGAAGTAGACGCTCTTGCCGTCTTCAAAAACCAGCGTGATCAGCGACAGCCCTGGCTTGTTCAGCGAGCGCATGTCGGTGAGGCCGGGCAGGCCGGTCATGCCAATTTCAATCGGCACGGTGACAAAGCGCTCCACCTCTTCGGGTGACTTGCCCGGCGCTTCGGTGGCGATCTGCACCTGCACGTTGGTTACGTCAGGGAAGGCATCGACGGAGAGATGACGCGCGGCATTGATGCCGAAGAACAGACCAATCGCGGCAACAACGACGATGACAAGGCGTTGGTGAAGAACGCCGGCAATCAGCTTGCGCATCACTCGCCTCCCTTGATCATGTCCTGCTTGCGCTTGTTGTTCAGATGGAAGGCACCGTTGAGCACGATCTTGTCCTTTGCCGTGAGCCCGCGCACCACCACGCGACGATCATTGCTTTCGACGCCGAGTTCGACCTCGCGCAGCAGATAGTCCGTCGGCGAAATCTGCAGGAAGACATGATCTTTGTTGTCTTCGCGCACCACGGCGGTCGAAGGAATCGTCAGCCGCTGTTCGGGATTGCTCTCGAAGGTCATCGAGGCCAGCATGTCGGGCTTGAACAGTCCCTTGGGATTGCTCAGATTCATGCGCGCCTGCACGGTGCGGGTCTCGGGATTGACGATGGGGCTGACGAAGGAGAGCTTGCCGGTGACGCTTTCTCCCGGCTGCGCGGGAATGGTGGCGACCACGGTTTTGCCGAGCGCGAGCGAGCGCGACTGTTCTTCGGGAACCTCGGCGGCGAACCATAGATTCGACAGATCGGCAATCTGAAATGCCTGATCGGCGGGCTGCACAACCTGCCCCACGGTGACGTCGCGTTCGGTGACGGTGCCGGAGATCGATGCGATGATGGGGTACTCCGAGGTGAGCTTGCGTGTGGCTTCGAGCCGATGAATCGCGGCCTCGGACATGCCGAGTCCGTGCAACTGCGCGCGCAGGGCAGAGACTTCCGTGGTATTTTGCAGCACCTCGGCCTCGCGCTTCTGCAACTCCGCCTTGCCGATGACATCGGCCTGCACCAGTTGGCGGGCGCGGTCAGCCGACTGCTCGGCAAGTTTTTCCTGCGAGCAGGCCTTTACAAAAGCGAACTGCGTATCCGAGAGCGAGTTGCTGTGCAGCATGGCCAGCACCTGCCCGCTGCGCACATGCTGCCCCTCGAAGACCAGCACCTTGGTGATGCGGCCTTCTACGGGCGAACCAATGCGCGCCACGTGCGATGCGTCGGTTTCAACGCGAGCCGAGACCGTTTGTTTGGTCGTGACCTCGAGCAGTTGTGGCAGGCCCACGGTGATGTTCTGTTGCAGTTGCGGCGTGACACTGACCTTGAGCGGGTCCGTGTTGGCCGCAGTTTTTGCGGCTTCCTTGTCGGCGTGCTTGCAACCGAGTGTGCCCACCAGTGCGATTGCCGCGAAGGCCGATGTCAATCCCAAAACGCTCAGCTTCATTTTCTGTATCCTCACTGGTGTTTCACTCCAAGCTCTTCAAGATCAATCAGTGCAGACTGGCGGGCGAACATGGCGTCGAGCAGATCGCTGCGCACACCCTGCAACACGCGCTGCGCATCGAGCACTTCCACAATGCCGCGCTCGCCAAATTTGTAGGCGTTGCGTGCAGCTTCGACCGCGGCTTCGGCCTCGCGCAACGATCCTGCTTCAAGGCCTTCCACCTGCTGATTGCTGATCTCGTATTGGTCGTAAGCGCGTTCGAGCGCCGAGGTGATTTCAAGCTGCCGCTGACGGGCCAGCGCCTGACTGCGGTTGACCTCGGCCTGTGCCTCGGCAATCTGTCCCTTGCGCTTGTCCCACAGCGGCAGAGGAATATTCACGCCAAAGCGGTAGTAGGTGATGTCGGGCTGACGCTCGTACTCGGCAGAAAAGGTTGGCGCGGGAATGCGCTTGGCATGCTCGTTTTCAACGACGGCGGTGGAGCGCGCGGTCATCGTCTGCGCCTCGGAGAGCGCCGGATGATGGAGCAACACCAGCGGGCGAAGTTCGCTGAGCGGAGCAATGGTGACGGCGCTGCTCAGCGTGCCTTGGGCGTCGAAGAGATCATCGGAAGAGACGCCGATGGCAACCTTCAGAAGGGCGCGGGCGTTGGCCAGTTGCACATCGGCGTTGCGGACCGCTGCCTGCGCGCGGGCCATTTCGGCCTCGGCACGCGTCAGCTCCAGCTTGCCCTTTTCGCCGACTTCAACTTCGAGCCGCACGCGTCGGCGCAGGTCTTCGACCAGCGCGAGATTGTCCTTGGCATGGGCCAGTTGCTGCTTGCGACGGATTACGTCGAAGAAGGCGTGCTTGACGTCGGCTTCGACCGAAAGCTGCACTCCGGAACGACGAAAGCCGTTGCCGATCAGATCCAGTTGCGCAGTCTTCAAGCGCGTTCTGCGTTCGCGGGGAATCTCGACGGTCTGGCTGGCCGCATAGCGCCAGGTGCCGCCGGGAACGCCGGGCGTTGTGATGGGCTTGGCCGCCTGATGGCCACCCATGAATTCAACGCTCGGATTGGTGTAGGTGCGCGCGGTTTGTACGCCGGCCTGCGCGCGGTTGACGGCAGCATCGGCCTCGCTGAGCTGAGGACTGTTCTTTTCCGCCAGAGCCAGAGCCTCATCGAGCTGCAATGGCCTCAGTGCTGTCGTTTCGGTCGCGGGCGGCGTTGTTCTGCCGCCCACCTGCGCCGGGGAAGCGGCGGATGGGTTGGCAAGGTACAGTGGCAACAACCAGAGAAACATAAAAGGAATTCGCACGCAGGATACAAGTGCACGCGGCGTACCAATGCGAATCCCTGATTTTTATAGGGGTTGACAGAGAAGGGTGCCCGATTTCAGTCACTCATGACGCGATGGATGCCCCATTTGAGGCAACCGGAACCGCGCCTGTTTCTGGCCGCATTCGTAGATTCAGTGAGCTCGATGCGCGCGCGATTGGCCCTTGAGTTGCTGGAATGAACAATGTGTTCAGTCCCGAGGAATCCTCCGCAAAACAATTTGCCGCCGTAGGAAGAGTGCTCTCCGGCTATTCTGTTGCTATGGATGAACAGAACTTTATGCGCAGGCGCGTCCGTCAGGTGGGAGCGGTGCTGATCGCGCTGTTTCAGATCTTTCTGGTGGTGCTGACGGTGATGGTGCCATCGTCGTATGTGACCGCGCACAACATTCTGCATCACCTGAACTTCTTGCCGCTGATGTTCTCCGGAATGATCTTCGGTGCGCGCGGCGCGGCCTGGTCCGCATTGTTTGCCGCCGCCATCAATGCGCCGGTGGTGGCGCGCCATTGGGTAGAGTGGCCGATGGATGCCAAGGATCAGATCCTCGAGCTTTCCATCTTCAGCATCGCTGGCCTGATCGCCGGCTTTCTCTCTGATCGCGAACGCGCGCAACGGACGAAGCTCGAAAAAACGCGGCAGGAACTCGAAAATGTCTATCTGGAATTGCGCGCAAGCATCGAGCAGATGAAGAAGGCCGAGCGACTTTCGGCGGCGGGCCAACTGGCGGCCAGTCTGGCGCATGAGATTCGCAATCCGCTGGCGAGCATCTCGGGGGCGGCGGGCATTTTGCAGCGCGGCTCGGCGCCGCCCGAATATCTGCAGGAGAGTCTCGACATTCTGCAAAAGGAATCGCAGCGGCTCAACAAACTGCTGACTAATTTTTTGAACTTTGCCAAGCCACGCGTGCCGCGGTTGCAGAACACGGATCTGAATGAACTGCTACTCTCGGTGCTGTCGCTCGCGATGCATGCGGCGCTTGATCGCCGGGTTCGTTTTACGCAGGATCAGGCGGGCGAAAGTGTTGAGGTGGCCTGCGATCCCGAGCAGCTCAAGCAGGTGCTGCTCAATCTTTTGTTGAATGCCGTCGATGCCTCGCCGGAGGATTCCGAGATTTTGATTCGGGCCATCGCCTTGCCGCATGGCGCGGCCATCGAGGTGGACGATGCCGGCGCGGGCATTCACGGCGAGGCTGCCGAGCGCATCTTTGATCCGTTTTTTACGACGAAGCCCAAGGGAACCGGACTCGGCCTTGCCATCTCTTCGATGATTGTTGCCCAGCATGGCGGCAGGCTATCGTTCGACAGAAACATGCGTGGAGGCACGACCTTTCGTGTCGAGTTGCCCGCGCAGAAGGAGGCCACGCATGCCGAATGATGCGATTCTAGTGGTGGACGACGATAGCAGCGTGCGCCGGGTTTTGCAGATGCAGTTGTCCGAGGCAGGGTATGAGGTGCAACAGGCCGCCTCGGGTGGCGAGGCCTTGCGCATTCTTGCCGAGACGCATCCGCAGTTGGTCATCACCGATCTGAAGATGCCTGACCTGGATGGCATCGAGTTGCTGCGCCGCATCTGCGAAGAAGAAGTGCATGCGACGGTGATTCTGGTCACGGCCTTCGGCTCCATCGAAACCGCCGTGCAGGCCATGCGCCTGGGCGCCTACGACTACATCACCAAGCCCATCGACTACGATGCCTTGCTGGCCGCCGTGCATCGCGCGCTGGAGCGGCAGAGCCTGCTCGATGAGGTGCGCACGCTGCGTTCCGCCCTCGACCGCCGGTATGGATTCGAGAGCATCATCGGCCACGCCAAGCCATTGCTGCGCGTGCTCGAGATGGCCGCGCGCGTGGCGCAACACGACAGCACGGTGCTCATTCACGGCGAGACGGGCACGGGCAAGGAACTGCTGGCGCGCGCCATTCACGCCAACAGCCGCCGTCGCAATCGTCCCTTTGTGACCATCAACTGCGGCGCGATCCCCGAAAATCTGATTGAGGCCGAGCTCTTCGGTTACATGCGCGGAGCCTTTACCGGCGCGGTGGCCAACAAGCCGGGCAAGGTGGAGCTGGCTGACCACGGCACGCTGTTTCTCGACGAGATCGGCGAGTTGCCGCTTGAGTCGCAGGTCAAGTTGCTGCGCCTGATTCAGCAGGGTGAGGTGGAGCGGCTCGGCGCGGGAAGTGCGCGCACCATCGATGTGCGCATTGTGGCCGCCACCAATCGCAACCTGGCCGCGATGGCTGAAGATGGAACCTTTCGCGAAGATCTGTTCTATCGGCTGGCCGTGGTGCCGCTCGACCTGCCGCCGCTGCGCGAACGCAAGGGCGACATCCCGGAGTTGGCCGAGCATCTGTTTTTAAAGGCCAAGGAGAAGCACGGCATGCAGAGCCTGCGCGTGGCTCCGTCGGTAATCGCGCGGCTTTCGGCGTATCGCTGGCCGGGCAACATTCGCGAGCTTGAGAACATTGTCGAACGCATGATCGTGCTTTCGAACGGCGAGCTGATCAACGAAGACGATCTGCCCGCCGAACTGCGCGCGGCCTCGGCGCTGTCGCCGAAACCCGCGCTGCAACTGGAGATTCCCGACGAGGGCATCAATCTGGATGCGATTGAGCGCGAGCTGCTGCTGAGTGCGCTGGAGAAGGCGGGCGGCAATCAGACCAAGGCCGCCCGCTATCTCGACATCAGCCGCAAGACCTTCATCTACCGGATGGAAAAGCACGGGCTGCGCGCCGAGGGCGGGGAGTCCGAATCGTTATTCCGCGAAGGGTGAAAGTCCGGGGACCGTTGCCAGATCCTGTGCGGCGGCGGCCACGCTCTCCGGCTTGCCGAGGTCGCGCCAGTAGGATGCATCGGCGCGATATGCCATCACCTGCTTGCCCTCGCTTGCCAGCTTGAGATAGGCCGGGATAATCGAAAAGGCATTCTGCTCGGTGAGCGAGGCGATCAGTTGTGGCGCGACGATGTGCAGGCCGCAGAAGGCCAGCGGTGTGGTGGCCTCCGCTTGCCGCGCCCACTGCACACTGCCGTCGGCCTGCTGCCAGCCGCAGAGCGCGTCCTGCGCGTCAAAGAGCAACTGGCGCTTGCTTGGGCGCGGCTTGACGGCGACGGTGGCCCATGCGCCCGAGCGCTCATGCGCGGCGCGCATCGCCTCAAAGTCCACGTTGCTCAAAATGTCGACGTTGTGGACCAGAATCGGACCGTCGTAGCCGCCGGCAAGCAGCATGGGCGCGGCCTTTTGCAGTCCGCCGCCGGTGTCGAGCAACTCCGGCTCAATCGAAACCTCGATCGAAAGTCCGAAAAAATCATTCTCGGCCAGGTAGTCGACGATCATCTCCGCATGGTGGTGTGCGTTGACGACGATCTCGCGGATGCCGAAGTTGGCCAGCCGCCGCAGCGTGATTTCAAGCATCGTGTGGCCGCCAACTTCAACCAGCGCCTTGGGCCGATGCAGCGTGAGCGGACGCAGCCGCGAACCCATGCCCGCGGCCAGAACCATGGCCCTCATTGCTGCGCCTTCTTCTCTTGCGCAATGTGCCGCAGCGTCACCTGGACGCCGCTGACGCGCAAGTGCTTTGCGAGCTGCTCGGCCAGGTAGACCGAGCGATGCTGGCCGCCGGTGCAGCCGAAGCTGACGGTGAGGCTGGCGAAGCCGCGGCGCAGATAATTGCTCACCGCCATGTCGACAAGCGAGCGCACGCTGGCGAAGTATTGGTGCACGCTCTCCTGATGCTCCAGATATTCGATCACCGGCGCGTCCATGCCGGTGAGTTGTTTGAAGCGCTCTTCGCGGCCGGGGTTCGGCAGGCAGCGCACGTCGAAGACAAAGCCGCCGCCATTGCCCGTATCGTCGACCGGGTGCTCCTGCTTGTAGCTGAAGCTGGCGATCTTGACGGTGAGCGTGGGGGCGGGTGCGGCCAGTGCGCGCAGCTTTTCTGACGATGCGATGGTGCGCAGAGCCTCCATCAGCGTCGGCAACGCGACCGGCAGCTTTACGTTTTCGTCGAGCCAGCGCAGGTTGTCGAGCGCGTAGGGAACGCTCTGCAAAAAATGCGTCTTGCGCTCGTAGAAGCCGCGGAAGCCGTAGGCGCCCATCGCCTGCATGATGCGCACGTAGACGTAGGCGTAGTAGTGCTCAAGGAACCGTGCGCGGTCGAAGTCAATGTGCCGGGCGAGGCTGTCGAGATAGTGATCGAGCAGTTGCTGGCGCACGGCCGGCGACAGGTCGGCCTTGTTGTCGTAGAGCAGCGAGGCGATGTCATATTGCAGCGCGCCCTTGCGGCCACCCTGATAGTCGAGGAAGTACGGCTCGCCGGCGACCATCATCACATTGCGCGACTGGAAATCGCGATAGAGAAAGTAGTCGTTCGGGGCCGACAGCAGAAAGTCGGTCAGGCGGGTGAAGTCGTCCTCAAGCAACTGCTCGTTGAAGGCGATGCCAGCCAGCCGCAAAAAATAATACTTGAAGTAGTTCAGATCCCAGGCAATCGACTGGCGGTCAAAGCTGGCGCGCGGATAGCAGACCGAGTAGTCGAGATCGCGTCCGGCCTCAACCTGAAAGCGCGGCAGCGCGGCGACGGTCTTGCGGTAAGCCTCAAGGGCAACGGCGTCGAGTTCGGCCCCCTGGCGATGCGCGCCGAGCAGCTCGAACAGCGTCGTGTCGCCCAGATCCTGCTCAATGTAGGCACCCTGATCCAGATCTTCGGCGTAGATCTCCGGCACCGGCAGCCCGAGCTTGCGGAAGTGCCGCGAAAACGCAAGGAAGGCGATGTTTTCTTCGCGCACGGAGTAGAGGATGCCGATGGCTGTGTGGCCGCCGCCACGGAGGCGCACAATCGTGCGGCCCGATGCGCCGAGTTGGCCCTGCAAGGGGCGAACGTCCTCGGCCGGAGTCTTGAAATGCTGCTCGAAAAGTTGTTTGAGTGCTTGCATAGAGAGTCCGCGCACGGTTACGGGCGCTTTCCAAACGATACTGAGCGGACCCGTGGGGACGCAAGGCGGGAAAAGACGATAGTATGGGTCTCAGCTTACAATCTAAACACCTTAGCCAAAACTGTAGACATTGTGCGGCGGAATGACGTAACGTGGCAGGGCGTAGGGTGAAATCGGCAGATGGGAAATTGTTTCTCTGTTGAACCGCCCGGCCTCCACTCTGGATCAACGGTTGTCCTGTCCGTTTTGAAAGGATTTTTGACGATGCTCAAGAAAAACTGGTTTTCTCGTCTGGCTGTTCTCGCCGTGCTTGCTGGCTCCGCCTCGTTTCTTGCGGCGCAGCAGGATTATTTTTCCAACTGGCCGTCCAACCGCTCGCCGGAGAAGATCGGCAAGCGACTGGCGGAGCATTTTGTTTCGAGCCCGCACCAGTACACACCGACCCTGCACTACGCTGAGGTCTGTACCTGGTATGGCGCGCTGACCTTTGCGCAACTGACGCATGACGATGCGCTGCGCACCGAGTTGATCAAGAAGTTTGAGCCGATGATGCCGGGCGGATCTGATCCGGGTCGCGTGCCGGTGCGCCATCACGTCGATGATTCAATCTTCGGCGCCGTGCCACTCGAGATCGCCATCCAGACCAAGGACGAAAAGTATCTGGCCGTGGGCAAGAGCTGGGCCGACCGGCAGTGGGAAAACCCGCAGCCCGATGGTCTCTCCGGCGAGACCCGCTACTGGATCGACGACATGTATATGTTGACGATCTTGCAGCTCGAGGCCTATCGCGCCACCGGCGATCGCAAGTATCTGGACCGCGACGCCAAGGAAATGGTCTCGTATCTCGACAAGCTGCAGCAGCCGAACGGCCTGTTCTTCCATGCGCAGGACGTGCCCTTCTTCTGGGGCCGTGGCGATGGCTGGGTGGCCGTGGGCATGGCCGAAATGTTGCGCACGTTGCCCGCCGATCATCCTGATCGCGCCCGCATTCTGAAGGGCTACAAGCTGATGATGGCCGCGCTGCTCAAGAATCAGGCCAAGGACGGCATGTGGCATCAGCTGATCGACAGGGACGATGCGTGGCCGGAGACCTCGGCCTCGGCCATGTTCACCTTTGCCATGGTGACCGGCGTCAAAAATGGCTGGCTCGATGCTCCGACCTATGGGCCGGCGGCGCGCAAGGCATGGATTGCCGTTGCGGGCTACATCGACCAGAATGGCGATCTGACCAATGTCTGCGAGGGCACCGGCAAGAAGAACGACGAAAACTACTACTACATGCGTGGCCGCCGCACGGGCGACTTCCATGGTCAGGCACCGATTCTCTGGACCGTCTCCGCATTGCTGCGGTAGGCGAAACTCGAACCCGTATGCGGCCGGAGGCGCTCTGCCTTCGGCCGCGTTGTTTTTGCGCACGACGAGCAACCCATCGCAAAAAACGACAAGCCAATCTGTGAATAGAATAAAAAAATTCGATGTTCATTTCGCAAAGGATAAGTAAAGACAGCATGAATAGAGCAAGAAAGGTAAGTTACATTTTTGAGTTATAAAAATATGGAACAAAGGATTGCTCGCTTTTAAAAATCATAGATGGTGCGAAGGAAGGACACCCTCCTGATAATCGGCCCAATGTTGGCATTACATCCTATCGAAAACCATAGAAAGGCGCTGTGCGTCTCGCGCATTGCGTGCGGTGCATTGGTGCTTTAGCGCGAATGGGGTTGCACGACGAGTTGCGATGCATTGACGGAGCATTCACACGCAGAAATTAGAAATAGACGCGGTGGGAGGCTCCATGAGCGGAATATCGAAATCGCGCGGCACGTTGGCGCTCCTTTGCTGGACTGTTGCAGCGTTCATCGCTTTATTACAGTTTTCATCGCAAAAACTCTATGCGCAATATGACACAGGCAGCGTGCTCGGCGAGATTCATGATGCCACGGGCGCGGTCTTGCCGGGCGTTACAGTGACCGTGGTCAACAAGAATACCGGTGCAAGCTCTACGGCGAAGACGGCGAGTGCGGGCCAGTATGAAGTAAGCTCTCTGCGCACCGGCCTTTACAAGATCACGGCGACGCGCGATGGTTTTTCGACTGCGGTTGCCGATAACATTACGATCTCGGTCGGCGTGCGTCATCGCATCGATCTGACCTTGCAGATTGGTCAGGCCAACGCCACCACGGTCGAGGTGACCGACGTTGCGCTGCAGCTTGAGACGGAATCGAGCGAGCGCGGTGAAACGGTCACCGGCTATCAGACGGCGGCCTTTCCGCTCGTCGGCCGCAACTATGCCGATCTGCTCGGACTCGTCGTCGGCGCGCGTCAGGCGCCTTCCGCGGCCACGACCAGCGCGGTCAGCAGTCTGGTTCGTCAGGGTGCGTACAACGTCAACGGCCAGCGCAGCATGTTCAATAACTTCCTGCTCGACGGCATTGACAACAACGCCTACGGCGAAAGCAATCAGGGCTTCGATAACCAGATCATCTCGGTGCCGCCCGACTCAGTGGCGCAGTGGAATGTGGTGACCAACAACGAGAGCGCCGAGTACGGCCGCTCCTCGGGCGCCATGGTGAACGTGGCCTCGCTGAGCGGCACCAATCGCTTTCACACCACGCTCTACGAATTTTTGCGTAACACCGATCTGAATGCGGCCGGCTTCTTCAAGCCGACGCTCAGCAGCAGCACGGGCACCATCCCCTTCCAAAAGCCTGCTGTGCATCGCAACCAGTACGGCGTGAACTTTGGCGGCCCCATCGTGAAGGACAAGCTGTTTTACTTTGTCGATTACGAAGGCCTGCGCTCGACCCTCAGCCCGCTGTATACGATGACTCTGCCGACGCAGAACGAGTTGAACGGCATCCTGGTCGCCACCGTGCGCAATCCGCTGACGGGCACCGTCTATCCGGCAGGCACGGCGATTCCGAGCTCGGCAATCAATTCGCTCTCCTCGCAAATCGTTAGCTACTTCAAGACCTTCTCCAGCCAGTTGCCGACCTCGGGCCTTGCGACGACAGGGTTGTCCTCGAACGATTACGCCAAAGAGGTTCCTTTCACCGACAAGTTCGACAAGGGCGACCTTCGCCTCGATTATCACCAGAACGACAGCAACTCCTGGTTCCTGCGCATCAGCGACCGCAAGGAGACCGGCGTCAACAATCCCGTCATTCCTCTGCCGCTCGATAGCCAGAGCAACGGCACCATTCGCGTGCTCGACCAGCAGATCGCTCTCGGCTACACCCGTCTGTTCGGCCAGAACAAGATTCTCGATGCGCGTCTGGGGCTATCGCGCACCAAGGCGGGCAAGTACACACTGTCGATTGGCGACAATGCCTTCACCATTCCCGGCCTGCCCAGCAACCCGGTGGTGGCCGGTGGCCTGCCGACGATCGCGCTCAATGGCGGCTTCAGCGGTTTCGGTCGGCAGTCGACCAACCCGCAGTGGCAGAATCCGGCGCTGCTCGACCCGAAGGTGAACTTTACCTGGGTGCGCGGCAAGCACTCGTTCAAGTTCGGCTACGAGTACGAGCACGTCTGGATGGCGGTCAACGATAACAACCCGCTCTACGGCGGCTTTGGTTATACCGGCGGCTACTCGCTGTGCACCTCGGCCCTCTCTTCTGCCTGCACGGCGACGACGGCGGTGGCGGATAACTATTGGGCCGATTTTCTCTTCGGTACAACCAGCACTTATCAGTTGGCCAACTACTTCGTCGCGCATCTGCGCCAGAGCCTCGACAGCGCCTATGTGCAGGACGACTGGAAGGTAACTCCCCGGCTGACCTTGAACCTTGGTCTGCGCTGGGAGTACGGCTCGCCCTATTCCGAACAGCACAACAATATTTCAAACTTTGATCCCACCACGCAGACCGTATTGACCACGGCGCCCGGCGCGACCGCGGGCAACGGCATCACGCCGATCTCAACTGGTGGCGTCTACGGCAAGACGCTCATCAATCCCGATCTCAACGACTTTGCGCCGCGCATCGGCTTTGCTTGGGCGATGGACGACAAGACGGTTCTGCGTGGCGGCTTCGGCACCAGCTACATCCACTACACGCGCGCTGGCTCGGGCGACATTCTCGCCATCAACGCCCCGCAGGCACAGTTTGCCGCGGTCACGCAGATCAAGCCGACCACCTCGAATCATTGCTCGACGTTGCCCGCGCAGATCATCGCCACCGGCAGCACCACGCCGAGCTGCTATGCCACCTCCGATCAGGGCTTCCCGTCAGGGCTGGTAACCAGCTTCAACTCCGCCACCGACAACATCACCTGGATCAACAAGGACAAGCGCGACAGCTACGTTGAAAATGCCTTCCTGAGCGTGCAGCGCGAGCTGGGCAAGAACACCATCCTCGACGTGGCCTACATCTTCAATCACGGTCTCAAGCTCGAAGGCTTCGTCAACGGCAACCAGAAGAATCCTTCGAACAGCTTCGCGCGCCCCTACGGCAACTGGCCGAGCGACATCACCGAGGCGCTCAACGAGTTCTACTCCAACTTCAACGCCCTGCAGGTCAAGTACGAGCAGCGCTTCGTTGCCGGGCTTACGCTGCTCAACTCCTTCACCTGGGAACACGCGCTCGACAATGCCTCGGCCTCGCTCGAGGGCAACACGCCTTCGCCGCAGGACGCCAACAACATCAAGGCCGATTACGGCCAGTCCGACTACAATCTGCCGCTGGCCAACGTCACCAGCCTCGTCTATGAGCTGCCCCTCGGCCACGGTCGCCGCTTCCTGGCGAATGCGAATGGCGTGGTGAACACGCTGCTCGGCGATTGGCAGATCAGCGCGATCAATACCATGCAGGCCGGAACGCCGTTCAACATCACCTACTCGCCGAACTCGGCGCAGGCGGTTTCTCCGCAGATTTCCGCCACCTATCGCGGAGCCAACGAGTATCGTCCGAATCGCGTCGCTGGCCAAAAGGTGACGCGGGGCCGCTCCTCGCGTGCGACGGGCACCGGCTATGTGAATTACATCAACTACAACGCCTTCGTGCTGCCGTCCATCAAGGACGCGTCGGGTAATGTGCTCAGCCCCTTCGGCAATGCCTCGCGCAATCCGGGCCGGACGCCGGCCTATTACAACCTCGACTTCGACATGGTGAAGAAGTTCAACACACACCTGCACGATGCCAAGATCGAGTTTCGCGCCGAGGCGTATAACCTCACCAACCACACCAATCTCTACCTGCCCAGCACCATCAGCGGCACGCAGGGCAGTGTGCCCACCACCGGCGGGCAGATCACCAGCACCTTCCAGCCGCGCATCATTCAGTTTGGCCTCAAGGTCATCTACTAGAGCCGTTCTTCCCAGCGCGCGCATCGGCTTTTTTAAGCAGCCGATGCGCGCGTTTTTTGTGGACGATAAAGCTGCTGGTCCTGCAAAGGAATTTTTCTCTTTCGCCAATCGGCGCGGTGGGTCGCTACAATACAAGTTGCCCTCATGGACCCACTCGATCAGAACGGAAAACCGCCGGTAAGCGCTGCGCGCAAGCCTCATCGCCAGCCTTCAATCAAAGACATCGCGCGGCTGGCGCACGTCTCGCATCCCACGGTTTCGCGCGCCCTGCAAAACAGCCCGCTCGTCAGCCCCAGGACCGCCGAAAAAATTCGCCAGATCGCCCGAGAAGAAGGCTATCGCCCCAGTGCCGTCGCGCGCGGGCTCGTCACCCGGCACACGCGCACCATTGGCCTGGCCGCCACCACCATCGCCGATCCGTTCACCAGCGAGGTTGCCTCGGGCATTGAGCAGGCCGCGCGCGACCTTGGCTACAGCGTCTACTTTGCTGACTCGGGCGCCGATCCCGAGCGAGAGAAAAAAGTGGTGCAGGCCTTTGCCGAGCAGCGCGTGGACGGTATCATCGTCACCTCTTCGCGTGTCGGCGCGCTGCACCTGCCCTTGCTGGCCGAGATGATGGTGCCCGTCGTGCTCGTCAATGACCAGCATCCGGGCGTCGTTGCGCACGCCGTGCTCATCGATAACGAATCGGGCATGCGCTCGCTCGCCGAGCATCTGATCAGCCTCGGTCACCGGCGCATCGCCTACATCGGCGACCGCTTCGGCTACCAGTCCGACACGGAGCGCTTCGCGGGCTACAATCATGCGCTTGATGCAGCGGCCATTCCGCTGCGCGACGAGTATGTGGTGCGCGGCGACGGCAAGCCCGAAGCGGCCCTGCGCGCCATGGACGCTCTGCTTGCGCTCGCCGATCCGCCCACCGCCGTCTGCTGCTACAACGACATGTCGGCTCTCGGCGCTCTGCGCGCCATTCACGCCAAAGGCCTGCGCGTGCCTGAGGACATCTCCGTTACCGGCTTCGACGATCTTTTCCTGTCCGCCTACACCGAGCCGCCTTTGACCACCATGCGCCAGCCCATGCGCCGCATGGGCCAGTTCGCCATGGAGATTCTCTCTAAGCTGATCAACGGCGACGAGTCGGTGCCGCAGATGCGCATTCAGGCCGAAAGAATCGTGCGCGCCTCGACCGGCCCCGTCCGCGCGTAATCCGCGCATTGCGTCACCAAAAAGAATAAAAAAGATCATTTACACGTTTGCATTTTCAGCAGAGCCCCTCTGCCTATCGACGAATCTTCGTGCGCCATGTACGGTGAAAACAGGGAGAAACTGCGGGCCTGCGAAAAGCGCATCGCTTGCAGGCGTGCGCGGTTTGCATCGTGATTGCGTCCGTCGGCTTCGACCCTGAAAAATCCTATGAAAAAAACAATCACTGCCATCTTGAGCGACGCACATTTCTGGATTCCGGTCGGTGTGCTCGCGGGCGGCGTCTGCTTGCTGATTGCGTTGAGGTAAACCAAGTGAACGTCGTGGAAGAAAACGAAGCGAAAGCTGAAAAAACTCTGCTCTCCCTGCACTGGGTTGGTGTCGTCTGTGGCCTGGCCGCGGCGGCCTGGCTGGGCACGGCCGAGGCTCCCGTCAAACTTGCCGCAGCAGACGTGCCGCCGTTCATCGTCACCCTCGGCATGGTGCTCGGCGTCTTTCTGGCGCGCTGGACGCTGCCGGTGATGCTCAAGGGCGCGGGCTTTGTCCTCAACGATCTGCGCACCCATGCGCACCTGATGGTCTGGGCTCTTTTGGCCGGTGCGCTCTGGGTCGTCGCCAACACGCTCACCGTCTTCGCTATCAAAAATGTGGGCCTCTCCATCGCCTTTCCGCTATGGAACATGAACAGCCTCGTCGGGCTCCTCTGGGGCTGGCTGCTCTTTGGCGAACTGCGCGGCGCCGGGGCGCGTTGCTGGTCGCGCGTCGCGGGCGGCGCTCTGGCGCTGGTCGCGGGTGCCACGGTGCTGGCCTGGGCCACGACCAATCATGCAGCCGGAGCAGCGGGCCATCCCGGGCTCGGCGTGATGGCCGCTCTCGGGGCTGGCGCGCTCTGGGGCACGCAGTACATCTGCTATCGCAAGGCCTATCTGAGCGGCATCAATCCGCTCTCCTTCGTCACCGTGATCGCCTTCAGCGAACTGGTTTCGACGCTGGTGCTGGGTGCGGCCTTTGCCGGCGGACTCGGCTCGCTCGGCCATCAGGTCGTGGCTGCCAAGCCCTACATGTTCTGGCTGTTTCTGGGCGGCATCTGCTGGGTCTTCGGCGATCTGTTTCAGCAATACGCGGCCAAATACGTTGGCATCGGTCGCGGCATGCCGCTGGCCAACACCAACCAGCTTTGGGGCTTGGCCTGGGGCGCCCTGGTCTTTGGCGAACTGACGGCGCTCGACGCCCGTGCCCGGCTGCTGGTGCTGGCCGGTTCCTTCGTGATGATCGTCGGCGTCGTGCTGATCGGCACGGCCTCGGCTCCGGCCTCCGAACAGGACTCCTGGCAGCGCGCCGTTGATCGCGAATGTGACCGCTACGGGCTTGACCGCGCCCGCGTGGCCTCGGTGGTGCACGGTGACAATGCCGAGGCGCGCCAGGGCTCGCGTCGCCGTTGGTGGGAGGCTCTGATTCCGCTCAGTGCGCTGGCGGTTCTGGGCTGGCTGGCGAGCTTTGCCGAGCGGCCACAGGCCGCGATTCACCTCGGCTGGACCGTCGTTCTTCTGGTGGCGACTCTGGGCTTTCTTCTGGTCAGTGGCTCGTTGCTGTGGAAGCGGACGCGCTTTTCATAAACTTCGCGACACATCTTTGAGTGTCGAATCAAAGCGGCGTAGCCTTCCATGTGCAGAAATAGAGGGGGTTACGCCATTTTCATCTCTAAAATTTTTTCGGAAAATATTTGACGCAAAATAAAAAACCTACCGGGTCCGGTAGGAGTCTTTTCTTGGATTCTGTCTGGAGAAGATGGTGGACGCGGAAGGAATCGAACCTTCAACCTGTCGGTTAAGAGCCGAATGCTCTGCCAGTTGAGCTACGCGTCCATCTCCGTGGACAAACTGCATGAGATCAGTCTCTTGCAGTCCGCGGCGATCACCTCACCGCGTTAAGAAAACTATAACACAGACTCGGCTTGGATTCCAAATGCGGCACTTGGAACCTGACTCCTGCTGGTTTTGTACCGCAGGTTTTCTGACGGACCTTACCCTCGTGAAAACGTCTTCAAGAGGATATCCTGTGCAATTGTGACCAAAGTACGGTGTCGTGACCCAAGATTGCCAGTACAGGATCTTCTTTGATTGTGTGCGGAGACTTCATGAGTAATTATCTTATTATGAATAGATTAGCGCTACTATTCTCGTCGAGATGCGGGCCTTGCCCTCTCTGCCGTGGCCCGTTATGTGGAATCTCGTACCGATTTAATCTCTCCTGTGCAAACGTTCGTATTCCGGGGTGGGTTCCAGAACATATAATGTTTCTACACTCACCGGCTATTTGTAGAGCACTGTCGATTGTTTGAGCCTGGTCTGTTTTTGGTGGCCGGTCCGATTGATCCATGTGCCGAGAAAAGCTGGAAGGATGATCACTTTCGCGCCATGAATACACCTGCTTCTTCCATACAATTGACGCGCGGCGCAGACTATGCCGTGCGCATCATGATGTACCTTTCATCGCTGCCGGAAAACGAGCGGGTGCTTTTGCCTGTGCTTGCCGAGGCAGCCAGTGCTCCGCCGAGCTTTCTTTCGAAGGTTCTGCAAGCGCTTACCCGGGCTGGTCTGGTTTCGTCGCGTCGCGGCCAACTGGGTGGCTTTGAGATTCTTCCGCAAGGCCGTGCGGCCTCGGTGCTCGAGGTGGTTGAAGCCATCGACGGGCCGATTCGCCTCAACGTCTGCCTGATGCAGGCCGGCGAGTGCTCGCGCAAGCAGTGGTGCCCCGCGCATCCTGTCTGGCAGCGCGCACAAGAGGCCATGGCAGAGGTTCTGCGCGGTGCTAAGGTCTCAGACCTAGCCAAGCATCTGCCATGCGAGAACGACGTCACGCAGATCAGAGAAGCGCTCGTCGGTTAGCCGGTACGCCTTTCAATTTGAGTCTCGCGCTTTTCGCTTGCGAAAAGTGCTGTATCCCGCGTGCGCGTTATCGGACTTTTTCAGCAGCGTGCGGCGGGCCGAAGGTGAAACGCGGAGTTTTTGTTTACCTTTTTTGCCCGCCATCGTACGATAAGAACCAGTCCCTGGCTTGTTGCCGGAAAACAGGCGGTGCCGGGCACAGACATATTTTTGTGCAGGACGATTGCGGTATCGTAGAATAAGCAGGTTGCGGGAGTAGTTCAGTGGTAGAACGTCAGCTTCCCAAGCTGAATGTCGCCGGTTCGATCCCGGTCTCCCGCTCCAATAAAATCAGTTAATTACAGAATCCACCAGAACAGTGAATTTCATTGGAACAGCCTAGAGCGAGTTTTTGAGCCTGTTGACGGCGATCGGACGTTTTGAAACCGCGGACGGCGTGTCGACATTGTGGTTGACGTCGAAGCTGTATCCGAGCTGATTCGTCACCAGCTCGGAAGTGGTGCGTGCAGCATCGGCTTTAGAGCTGCGCGGTGGAAAGCGCGTCCAACTCCATCTCGAAGAGAAGATCGTCGCGGCAGACGACGGCATGTGCGGGCGTCAGAGGGAGCGGCGCGATGCCGCGTTCCTTGCAGCAGGCATCGAAGACCGGAAGATCCTCAATATTGCGGAAGTAGCCGACGGCGCGCACTGTATTTTCCCAGTTCATGCCGCGCGATTGCAGAATGGCTTCGACCACATCGAGCGTCAGGTGAATCTGCTTTTTGACGTCGTCGGCAAACAGCGAAGCGCCGCCCGGAGCAATGCTGGCGGTGCCGGAGATGGTCAGGAATCTGCGATCGGGCCAAGCTACCTCAACGGCGCGGCTGAAGGAGCTGCGATATTCGGTGGCCTGACACTGCAGAGGAGAAGGTACAGAGAGGATGCGCGGTTGCCCGTCGCGCGAACGAATCGCCAGCGCTCCGGCGGCGAGTGCCGCGCCCTGCGGATTGCCGCCACCGATGCCGGTGCTGGCCGGAATCAGCCCGTTCATCACGCCCTTCTGCTCAAAAAAGGCGGTACGTGCGGCGTTGAACTCGTCGTACCAGTCGAGCAGATGGTCGAGATAAAACCAGGTTCGCGCCACATGCGAAAAATCCATCCCCGCCTGTTCGAGCGCCAACGCGATGCGACGCAGGCAGGCGGCTGTTTGTTCGCCACGGCTCTGTGCAAGATCCGTCGGAACGATGCCGGCCAGCAGGCAGTAGTCGGCATGATCGTCGGACCAGCGGCTGCCGACAACGTTGCCCTCGAGCACGATGCGTTCGACAGCGCGGCCCTTCAGCACGAAGGTTTGCGTCCCGGAAAGATGATCGCCCTGGCAACCATCGCCCTGCACCCAGAGCAGCGGCCATGCGGCGGCCTGCATGCGCGCGCGGGCCGCGGGTTCAAAATTGCAACCGCCAAAAACCAGTTGCGCGACGATGGTGTCCTGCCCGTTTGCCGCGTGGTCAAAGATGGCGAGATCGTCGGCTGTTTCACGGCGCACAGTCACAAAGCGCGCGTGCGCCTGGTTGCTGCTACAGAGCACTTCGCTGGAGCCGTTCTGATTTTTTCTGGAAATGTCCATACAGGTTCCTCATTGCCCGAGGGCAAAAACGTTCATGGCCCCGAGATCGCTCCCGGGGCCTGGTGGTTATTTTGTTTCAAAAAGTTCCTGTCCGATGTACTCGCCCGGCTTGGCGCCGCGTGGAACGGCGTACAAGCCTCCGCCCACATGCGTCCAAAACTGGTTGAGCCGGTAGTCGCGATTGGCCATCTGGCGAAAGACCGGAACGAATCCGTTGCGTGGGTCGCGTTGATAGCAGACAAAAAACATGCCGGCATCGTATTCAAGCCCCTGCCGCCAGGGTGGCCAGCGTTCGGAGATGAAGTTGATCCCGTCATTGTAGGAGTAGGAACGACGCAGCATGGCATCGCGTCCCTGGCTGACGAGCGCCAGATGCGCCGGTGATCCGCCCTCGTCGACAAAGTCGGCGTCGGCACTCTTCTGGCTGTTCTGGGCGGCCGCTCCGTGCGCATGTTTCATGGCACCGATGGCCTGTTCCTGATAGATCTGCGGCATCTGGTCCCAGTGTTCGATGGCGAAGCGGATGCGCCGCGCGACCAGATAGCTGCCGCCGCGCATCCAGGCCGGACCTTCCTTGCCAGACCAGATGGCCGTGGCCTCGGGCGAATTCATGCCCGGCACCTTTTCTTCGGCAGAAAAGCCCAGCAGGTGGCGATCGCCGACGATGGGCCTGTAGCCGGTCTGCACCCAGTGCATCGTGGCCACGCCTTCGGCAATCCGCGCCAACTGGCGCGCGGCGTGAAAGGCCACCTGCGGATCTTCGGCGCAGATCTGCAGGGCAATGTCGCCACCGGTGCGCTCCGGCGCCATCTGGTCGATGGCTCCGAAGTTTGGCATGTCGATGAGTGCCTCGGGACGCAGTCGCGCCACGCCGAAGCGATCCACGCCATCCTTGTTGAACAGCGTCGGTCCAAAGCCGAAGGTGATGGTGAGTCGTGCCGGTGGCATGCCCAGCACCTCGCCGGTATCGGCGGTGCGGCTGGCAGCATCGGTAGCTTCACTCTCGTCGCCGGTCTTTGCGGCAACCGGCGGCACGGCCAGTTGCAGGCCGTTCTCCATCGGTTGCGCGGTTTCTCCGGCAGACATTCTTTCTGCGGCCGCGGTCCAGGCCTTGAGCAGCCGGACCAGATCTTCGCGTCGGCTGGTCGTCAGGTCGAATGCCGCGAAGTAGAGAAAGTGCTGCGGCTTGGTGACAATGCCCGCCTGATGCTCGCCCCGGAAAGGCTCGGCCTGCTCGGGATCGACCGTCTTGCCCCAGTCGGCGGTCACCGGCTTTGCTCCTTGCTGGGCAAAGCCGGCCACCGAGGGCATCAGGAGCATGCAGGCCAGCATGCTTGCCATGGTTGTTTGGATGCTTCTCACTGCACTGCCTCCACGAGCGTGTTCATATCGTCCTGCACGTAATAGAAGCCGCTGCCATCCGGCTTCATCGCCAGGCCGAAGAGATCGCCATTGCCGGGCGGCGTCTGCGCCGGGTTGTTGTCGATCCATTGCGCGCCAAACTGTTCGCCGGTTTTCGGATTCAGCTCGACCACCTGACCGTTTTTGGCGTTGAGCACGAGCAGGTTTCCGTTGGGAGCCATGACCATGGCCAGCGGCCGGCGCAGGAAGCCATCCTGGGCGGCCGGCTTGCCCAGCCCGGCGCTGGTGGTGCGCGTCGTGGCGTCGGCAATAGACACGATCTGATTGGCCAGTGCATTTGAGGCGTAGAGCGTGGTGCCGTCCTCGGCCAACACCAGCCCCGTCGGGCCGATCAGAAACACATCGCGGTCGGCACGCTGCCCAAAGCCATCGGCGATCACCGTCTGATCGTCAACCACCGGCGGCTGGCCCTCGGCGATGCTCAACTGCATGCGCAACACCGTGCCCTTGTTCACCGTGACCGGATAGCCTGTCTTCGGATCGCGTACCTGGAGCGGCGGAACATCGAAGCCGGCCATGCTCACAAACAGCGTGGCCCTGTCGCCCTTGTCGATCCAGGCCATGTTGCCCCACGGGCAGCGAATCTTGTCATTGGCCCAGGTGGTGGCCAGCTTGCCATTGGAGTCGAAGACCAGCAGGCAACCGGCGCCGAGGGTGCGCGTGGTGCCATCGGTGCTGGGCGCGCTGCCCACGATGACCCATCCGCTCTTGAGCATGACCATCGCCGTGGTCAGTCCGACGCCGCCCGGGCACTGTGGCAGACGTTGCGGCAGCGAGGCAAAGGTCGTCAGCTTCTTGGTGGTGGGGTTGTAATCGACAATGGTCGTGCCTGTTCCCTGAAGATTGGTCAGGCCGTTGAAGTTGGAGATCAGCACATCGCCGCGCTGAATGCGGCCCGCAGTGGCAGGCGCAACCACGACCGCGTAGGGGTTCATGTCGCCGTTCGAGGGCAGCGTAGAGATCAGCGTGCGATGGTGGTGAATGGTTTCCAGATAGGTCTTCTGTTTTTCCGCGCGCAGAGTCGGTGCGACGGTGGCAAGCAGGGCAACGAGTGCGATCCAGATCTTTGCATCGATAGTTTTCATGACGTGCATCCTTTAGAGCGCAAGGTTCATGCGGAAGCCGAGAACCGCTTCGTTTTTCACCTTCTGGCCGGTGGTGGAATTGGGATTGAGGATGCCCGCGCCCGGATGAATGATGTACTGAAAGTCCGGCTGCAACTGACACCATGCGGTGAACTGATACTGGTAGGTCGCCTCAAGATAGGTTTCGCCCGCGCGGATCGGGTAATGCAGATTGTTCGTATAGCGCTTCTGGTCGCGATCAAGATCGGCCGCGCGGCTGCTGACATGCGTGTATCCCATGCCGAGGCCGAAGGTGTCGTCATCGCGATGCATGATCGGCTCGTTGAAGTTCAGTCCGGCATTCATGCTGAAGTCAACCAGATTCCGGTCAGACAGCGGGGTTCCCATGGGGCGGACAAAGACGCTGATCGAGCGATCGTTCTCGTGCGAATCGACCCAGAGCATCTGGTCGGCCACGGCATAAATCGCATAGTCGCCATGATGGGTGCGGGCCACGCCATCGCTGTCCGGATCGGCCAGCGACAGTCCGTTGTGGTCCATGCGCTGATCGTCGAACTTGACGTTGTCATACCAGGCACCGATCTTGTAAATGCGACCGAGCGGCGTTCTGTTGTCCGAGCGCACCGTCAGGCCCAGTGACGGATAAGCGTATTGCAACTCGGCGATGCCCAGAAAGCCATCGGTCGGAAAGGCCGTTCCCGAGGAATTTTGCTGGCCCGCATTGCCCGTGTACGCTCCGGCGAGCAGCGTCCACGCATTGCCCGGACGCGCATGCAGGCGAATGCCCGGCGCCGACAGTGGATAGGCCGGACCGCCGCCCGGCATATCCGCCGAAGGCAGCATCGCCCAGCCGAACATCGTGTTCAGATAGAGCAGGCCGTTCTGCGAAACCATGTACTCCTGGTCGAGACTCTGCTGGCCGATCTTGATGTCGTACTGGCCTTCCTTGTCGAACTTCTGGTCGTACCATAGTTCCCAGAGCCGGATCGCGCGATCGGACTCGATGCCGCTCGAGGTCTGCAGGCTCAGCAGATTGTCCTCGCTCAGATTCTGTCCATGCACCTGCAGCGCGCTGACGTTGAAGGTGCCGCCATACCAGTGAAAGGCGCGCTGGGTATCCAACTGGAAGGTGGCCGTCGTCAGGCCGTCGTACTCGGCACCTTGCGCGGCGCCGCCGGTGGCATTGCCCAGCACTTCGCTGGTTTCGGCCAGCGACAGCGAACCGCCATAGCTGTTCAGCCACTCGCGCAGGCCGCACAGATCGCCCAGGCCATTGCTGCGACGCTTGACGCCGGTCAGCAGCGAACAGCCGTGGATGCCCGTGTTGTCGGCGCTTGAGGCGTTGATCTTCGGTGGCGGCGAAGCGTGCAGGTCACCGGCGCACAACAGGGCAAAACTGGCAACGCCAAGGCAGCAGGCCAGTCGCTTGATCCGCCGTCGGCCTTCGGTCAACAGGAAAGACTTCGTGCAGGTTGTTCTCTTCATATCTCCATCAATAGAAGAACCGTGCACGTCGCGCTAACGGTGGGTTGCCAATGATTGTCGGAAGATTGCTAAAAGTGCTTTTGACGGGTTTTCATGCGGCTGTTTCGCTGCCCATCGGGGCCAGGGAGACAAGCCGTTCTGCGCCGCCTGGCAGCAACAACGTCCTGAGCAGAGTCGAGGCGCGGGCCTTCTCTTCAGAAATCCGCGGCTCCAGCGCGTAGTCGGTCGGGCAACAGCCCATGGTCTGAAAAAATGCCTGACTGAAATGGCTCAGGCTGGAATAGCCGGTGGCCATGGCCGCCTCGGTCACGTTGCACCGGCCCTGCTTCAGCAAGGCCGCCGCATGGCAGATGCGCAGCGTGCGCATGTACTGCTGCATCGTCACGCCCATCTCGCGAGAAAAGGTGCGGCTCAGATAGTACGGACTGCAACCCACCTCCCGGCCCAGCGCTTCGAGCGTTGGTGGATCGGCCAGATCGCGTTGCAGAATGGCAACCACCTTCTGTGTCCGTTCCGAGGCCAGAGACTTTTTCCTGCTCCACTCCTCCCGCTGCTTGCAACAGGGCCGGAGCAGAAAATCGGCCATCAACTGCAGCAGAATCCCCTTGCTGCGCAGTTGTCCCTGCTCGCCCTCTTCGGCGGCGTGCAGCAGTTGCCGGAGCAGGTGCTGATGCTCGTCCCCCAGCGGGGTAGGCGGATAAAGCTCGGACCACGATGGGTTGGCGTCAAGAAAGGCTCGGACGCCGGGATGCAGAGCCTGCGCGCAGACGCCCAACTGCTCGCGCAAAAAGCAGGCGGAAAACTCTATCAGCACATAACTGTGTTGCTGCTCGCAGCGGCGCAAGGGCATCCGGTCCGGCACTGCTTCATAGAGAAAGGCATCGTTCGGCGCAAAGGCCAGGCCTCTGTCTTCGCTTGGCAGCGAACCGTGGCCGGAGAGATTGAGACATAGAAAAAGGCTGCACGCATGTCGCGCAACCTCCGCCGGACTCTGCTCCAGGTTGTTCAAAGAAGAGTTGTGCCACGCGGCGGTCATCCCGTCTTCGCGCAGGTTGCCGTAAAGATGGCGCGACGGTTTCAGTGCGTAGAACGCGAGGCTGCCCGGCGCAACCTGCAGCCGCGAAGACTCCGCTGCTGCAGAGGCTTGCGCAAGTACTCGTGCCGGTTTTCGTGACGGATTGCGCAGCACTCCGTCTGTCATCCTCTCCATCGTGCACCCCTATCAAAAAAGTTCTGCAATCCATTGCCGGAACGAGTCGTGAGTCCGTTCACGCGGCTGTTGTCGAAAATCGTTTTTCTTTCCTCTATATGCGATTGTGTCGCATGTAGAGAGAGCAGGTTTCGCAGGGCGGTTGTTCCGTTGCCTGTGGATGCCTGAATGTTTTCGTATGTTAATGGTATACCATTAACGCAAAGTTTGTATGAGCGTTAACTGCAGTTTGTTGCGGGGCTGGCTTTACGGGTTATCGCTTCCGTTGTGCGCTCTTGCTTCCAGTATCCATTGGCAGGAAAAGCACTTGCGCATTTTAAAAAAGATCCAATCTCTTCGCCCTGCCTTTGGGGGCATGCGTGCCTGAAACCCCGTGGAGTTGTCCATCTCTTGCACAAAAATGGAGGGGGGAAAGGCCAATGTCTACGATTGCAGGTGCACTGTCTGTACTAGGGTCGATTTTGGGAAGTTCGTCGAGCACGTCAAAAACGGACAGCACGTCCTTTGCCGATGCCTTTGAAGCGGCCTCGGTGACGGGAAGCCGCGAGGCGAAGCATGCCGCCGCCGGGCAAGCCTCGCTCGACGAGTTCAAACGCTATGCCAGCGAGACGCCGGAGCAGCGCATGTTCGACAACTGGCTGCAAAGTCAGGACATCAGCCAGTCCGACTACAACGCCATGACGCCGCAGCAGCAACAGGCGCTGCACGACAAATTCGAAGAGCAGATAAGAGACAAGCTCACCAGCGATGCGCAGGCCAAGCTGACGTCGGCAAAATAGAGCAAAACGCACAACGGCCGCGCTGCACTCTGCCGCGCGGCCGTTCGGTGCACACCCGTGCCTACTTCTCTTCGACGGGCTCTTCGATCTTCATCAGGAAGCAACTGACGCCTTCTTCGCTCGAGACCTTCATCTGGTGGGGAACGCCGGCGGGAATGTGCAGCACATCGCCCGGACGCATCGGCTGTTCGGTGCCGCCCTCGATGGCCTTGCCGCGAATCTCATTCGGCTTGGTGGTCTGCGCATCGACGATGGTGCCGCCCGAGACCAGCGTGGCCGAGCCGGACTGCACAAAGAACAGATCCGTATGTCGCTGGTGGATCTCCGCCTTGCCATCGCGATTGCGATAGACCAGCACGGCCTTATGGCCGGGGAAGCTGCGCATCGTCTCGCTGGCCTCGCCCTTGTCGAGCTTGGCCATCTTTGCCAGATAAGCCAGTCGCTCGGCCAGCACCGGCGGCGTCCAGCGCTGCGAGGCAGGCTCGGGGGCCTTGGCCTTCGGCGCGATCTCGTCGAGTGAAACGTCCTTTAAAATCTCTTTGCTCAAATCCATCGTTGCTCCTCTGCGTGTGTCTGATTGGAGCGCGTCGAAACCACGGCGCGCAAGCTCGTTGAAAGCCCGGCCAGTGTGCGTGCGCGCTCAAAGATGGCCAGGAACATGGGCCGCGTCAGCTTGCCGGTATTGGTGTTTTGCAGCGACGGGTGATAGCTGGCGATCGCCGCAAGTCCATTGCTGAAACGGTATTCGGTCGCGTGCGCGAAGAGGGGCCGCTTGCCCTTGGGCAGAATCGCAGCGCGCTGCCCGTAGGCCACCAGTCCGTCGAAGGCGATTTTGCCGAGGCAGACGACGACGCGCAACTCGGTGAGCAGCGCGATCTCCTCGTCGAGCCAGGGTGCGCAGGCGGTGAGTTCTTCGCGTGTGGGCTTGTTGGCTGGCGGCGCGCAGCGGCCCACGGAGCTGATCCAGAGCCCGGTGAGCGTCATGCCGTCGTCGCGGCCGGTGGCCTCGGGTTGCGAGGCGAAGCCTGCGTCGTGGAGCGTCGGGAAAAGAAAACCACCCGAGCCGTCGCCGGTAAATGGCCGCCCGGTGCGGTTTGATCCATGCGCGCCCGGAGCCAGCCCGAGCGCCAGCACGCGCGCCCGCTCGTCGCCGAAGGAGGGAACCGGTTTGCCCCAATATTGGCAGTCGACAAAGGCGCGGCGCTTTACCCGTGCCACCTCGGCGCAGTAGCTGCGCAGCCGCTCGCACCGCGTGCAGGCGATGATGTTACGGTTCAACTCCGAGAGCGATTGTGCGCGGGCCATGGTTTGATTTTACGGCGTGCGCGACGCGGATGCGTCACGGTTGCCCGGGTCCCGATTCTGCAAAAATTCCATCGCGAGAGCGGGCGCTGGCGCCGGGGCGTTTCCCACCGTTGGCGCGGCCGAGCCTGTGCCATACTGATCTTTGCCCGGGTCGTATGCCGGGATGGGAGATTTTGATCGACTGTGCTGCAGACTCCAAACGCTGAGTTTTTACGTCGTGCCATTCAACTTGCCACAGAGAACGCCGCTGCCGGCGCCGGTGGCCCTTTTGGTGCCGTGATCGTGCGCGATGGACGCATTGTCGGCGCCGGCGTCAACACCGTCACCGCATCCTGCGATCCGACGGCGCATGCCGAGGTCAACGCCATTCGCGCTGCCGCGCGCGCACTCGGCAACTTCTCGCTGGCCGGTTGCCAGCTCTACACTAGTTGCGAACCCTGTCCGATGTGTCTGGCTGCGGCCTATTGGGCGCGGATCGAGACCATTTATTACGGCGCATCGGCCGCCGATGCTGCCCGCGCCGGCTTTGATGACGCGCTCTTTTATGAAGAGCTGGCCAAAGACAAATCCCAGCGCCGGCTGCCTGCCACGCAGTTGCTCGGCGACGAGGCCTGGGCCAGCTTTGCCGCATGGCTCGACTCGGTCGGCAAGATCGAGTACTGAGAGCCAGAGAAAAACTGCCGCATTGAAAGGGCACGATTTTAGTTGTGCCAAACGCCGTGGGCAGTCAACGAGGACTTTGGCCGCGGGCTTTTTCTAGCCAACGAAGAGATGCCCGCGCCTGAAGGCTCGGATTTTCGTCGCCTGTTTCAGGAGCATGAATGCCCCTGCTCCCTCCTGACCAAAGCCAGAAAAAGTCAGCCATGGAAGGCAATGCAATTCCCGTGAGGGGAGAGTCTGTTCACTCGGCACTGTCTTCTCTATACTCGTGCCATGACCGCACGCCTTCTGCTCTTGCTCGCAGCCTCTCTGTTGCCCGCCGCGCTTGCCGCGCAAACCGCGCCCGTTTGGCAGATGCAGGACTCGGGCTCGACCGCGAGCCTTCGCGGGATTGTTGCCGTCGATGACAGCATGGCCTGGGCCAGCGGCACCGAGGGCACGGTTCTGCGCACCCTCGACGGCGGCCAGCACTGGAGGCGCTGCGCCACGCCGGACGCTGCCCAAGACGGCGCGAGCCTCGATTTTCGCGGCGTACAGGCATGGGACGAGAAAACGGCCATCGCGATGGCGAGCGGCCCCAGCGACAAATCGCGCCTCTACAAAACCACCGACGGCTGTGCCTCGTGGACGCTGGTCTTCGCGAACCCTGACAAAGACGGGTTCTGGGATGCGGTGAGCATTGCGGACCGGAAGAACATCAGGATCTTCGGCGATCCGGTCGATGGAAAGTTCGTCATCTTCGATACCGCAGACGGTGGAATCCACTGGAAAAAAGAGCAGGATGCCGGGCTCCAAAGCAATGAGTCGGAAGGTGCATTCGCGGCAAGCAATTCATCGTTGTTCGCTTTGTGGGGCGATGGCGTTTCTGCCTTCGGCACCGGTAGTCCGTCTGGAACGCGTATTTTTCTGGAGTGCGATCCGTGCAACACGAAAGCGATGTGGCACTCTGTGACTTTGTCTGAGTTCCCCAAAGGGAAAGCCGCTGGAATTTTCTCGATCCATGCTCGTGACGGGCGTCGATGGATCGCCGTCGGCGGCGACTACTTGAAGCCCAATGAAGCAGCGGGCACGGCGGCCTATACGAGCGATGGTGGCCTGCACTGGAAGGCCTCGGCGAAAAATCCCCACGGCTACCGCTCCTCCGTGCAGTGGTGGGAGAAGGAAAAGCTCTGGATTACGGTCGGCACCAACGGCTCGGACCTTTCCCGCGACGATGGCCGCAACTGGCAGCGGATCGATGACGGCAACTGGAATGCGCTCGGGCTTCCCTTCGTCGTCGGACCGCACGGGCGCATCGCGCGATTGGTCGAAGCAGGGAAGTAGGGACTGAGCGACTGTGAAGTGGCAATGCAGGGATCATGGTTTGGATGAGGAGGGAGCAGGGGCATGAATGCCCCTGCTCCCTCCATGGGGCGGCTTGGAGCTTGCTCGATCATTGCCGGAAGACACTCCCCCCTGGATTGCCCGTGTTCCCTCCGTTCCTTGGTCCCAGTCTTTCTCCTTCGTCCGCTACAATGGTGCCAACGATGGAATCCTCTTCCACTCTCGCCGCAGCCGGGCCTCGCGCTTTGCGCGAGCCCGTGATTCAGGTGCAACAACTTGAAAAGACGTACCATACCGCCCGTGGCGCGCTGACGCTGTTCCGCGATCTCGACCTGGTGGTCGAGCAGGGCGAGCTGGTGGCGATTGTGGGCCAGTCGGGAGCGGGCAAAAGCACGCTGTTGCACATGCTGGGTGCGCTCGACGCGCCGACGGCGGGCTCCGTCGCCTGCGTTGGCGTGGACGTGACGCGGCTCAATGCCCGTCAGGCGGCGGCCTTCCGCAACCAGAAGCTCGGCTATGTCTGGCAGTTTCACTATCTTCTGCCGGAGTTCACGGCGCAGGAAAACGTCGCCATGCCGCTGTTGGCGCGGGGCATGGGCCGCAATGCGGCTCTGGCCGAGGCCGACAAGTGGCTGCAAGAGGTTGGGTTAGCGGATCGCGGCGCGCACCGGCCCGGCGAGCTTTCGGGCGGCGAACAGCAGCGCGTGGCTCTGGCCCGCGCTCTGGTCAACCAGCCGCGCCTTTTGTTGGCCGACGAGCCGACGGGCGATCTGGACGAGACCACCAGCGAACACGTCTTTGCATTGATTGAGCGGTTGCATCGCAGCCACGGCCTTACTTCGGTCATGGTGACGCACAATATGGAACTGGCCCACCGTTGTACCCGCGCCCTGCGCCTGGAGTCCGGTCGTCTGGTGCCTTTGTCGTCCCGTGGGATGGCCTAAGCAAAAATTCGGGAATTTTGCAGAGAAAAAGCAGCGTACGCGGTATTCTTTGAGTCTTATAAGTGCGTGGCCTGTGAGAATTTGTTCATTGCAGGCTGAATTGGTAGGATGAGTGTCTTCCGGCGGCTACTGCGCCGGACGGCGGTCGGCCCTCCCAGAGCCGACTCATCCCGCAACGGGCTGTTCGGAGCAGGATTCGTTTTTGCACGGTGCTCCGGCGGCGTAGTCAAAACAAGGGCACGCGCCCGAGGAACCGAGGCCGGGAACTGAACCGGACGGCGACTTCGGCCGATAGCCCTGACAGGGGAGAAAAGCATGTTCGAACGCTATACGGAGAAGGCGCGACGTGTGATCTTCTTCGCCCGTTATGAGGCCAGTCAGTTCGGCTCGCCTTATATCGAGACCGAACACCTGCTGCTCGGCCTTTTGCGCGAAGACAAAGCGTTGACCAACCGCTTCTTGCGCTCGCACGCTTCGATCGAATCGATTCGGAAGCAGATCGAGGCGCACACCACCATCCGCGAAAAGGTATCGACTTCGGTCGACCTCCCGCTTTCGAACGAATGTAAGCGCGTATTGGCGTACGCGGCCGAGGAGGCTGAGCGGCTCGGCCACAAACACATTGGCACCGAGCACTTGTTGCTCGGCCTGTTGCGCGAGGAAAAGTGCTTCGCCGCTGAGATCTTGCTGGAGCGTGGCCTTAAACTCGCGCAGATTCGCGAGGAGTTAGCGCACGTGGCACAGGATAAGCCTCAGCCCCAGCAACAACCGCAGCGTCAGCGCGAGTCGAGCCTTCTCGCCGAGTTTTCACGCGATCTGACACAGGCCGCCATGGATGGCCAACTGGACCCGCTCGTCGGCCGCGACGGCGAGCTCGAACGCGTGATTCAGATTCTTTGCCGCCGCACCAAGAACAATCCGGTGCT
>DBTV01000034.1:15966-17120 GCA_002307235.1 Acidobacteriaceae bacterium UBA1307 | reverse complement strand
ACCGCCATCGTCGAAGGCCTGGCCCAGCGCATCGCCGATGGCGAGGTGCCGAGCTTTTTGGCCGACAAGCGCATTCTCGGTCTCGACCTTTCGCTGATCGTGGCCGGAACCAAATATCGCGGTCAGTTCGAGGAGCGGCTCAAGTCGATCATGAAGGAGTTGATGGAAAACCAGAACTCCATCGTCTTCATCGATGAGCTGCATACGCTGGTGGGCGCCGGTTCTGCCGAAGGTTCGCTCGATGCGGCCAACATCCTCAAACCGGCCCTGTCGCGCGGCGAGGTGCAGTGCATTGGCGCAACCACGCCGGGCGAGTTCCGCAAGTCGATCGAAAAGGATCGCTCGCTCGAACGTCGTTTCCAGGCCGTCAAGGTGCCGCCGCCGAATGAGGCCGACGCCATCAAGATCATCATGGGCGTCAAGGATCGCTATGAGAAGTTTCACGCGGTCAGCTACACCGATGACGCGATCGAGTTCGCCGTTTCGCACTCGAACCGCTACATCCCGGATCGTTTTCTGCCCGACAAGGCCATCGACATCATCGATGAGGCCGGCGCGCGCGTCAAGCTCCGCCAGACCTCGTTGCCCGATGAGATCACCGAGGTGCAGAAGCGGATCAAGTTCATCGTCCACCGGATGGATTCGGCGATTGCCAACCATGAGTTCGAAAAGGCGCGCTTCTATTCCGACGAGGAGCGCAAGGAGCGCGAGGCACTACGCTCGTTGCGCGAAAAGTATCACCTCGACGACTCGGCCTCGGGCATTGTGGGCCGCGAGGACATTGAGGATGTGGTTTCGCGCTGGACCGGCGTGCCGGTGACGAGCATCAAGGAAGAGGAGACGCAGAAGCTGCTCCGCATTGAGCAGGAGCTGCACAAGCGGGTGATTTCGCAGGAGAAGGCCATCTCGGCTCTCGCCCGCGCCATTCGCCGCTCGCGTGCCGGGCTCAAGAATCCCAGCCGTCCCATCGGTTCGTTCCTGTTCCTGGGCCCGACCGGCGTGGGCAAAACGGAGATGGCGCGCAGCCTGGCGCAGTTCCTCTTCGGCTCCGACAAGGCGCTGATCCGCTTCGATATGTCGGAGTACATGGAAAAGCACAGCGTCTCGAAGCTGATCGGTTCGCCTCCGGGGTACGTGGGCTACGAGGAGGGCGG
>DBTV01000034.1:9610-15701 GCA_002307235.1 Acidobacteriaceae bacterium UBA1307 | reverse complement strand
GAGGAGGGCGGCCAGCTCACCGAGCGCGTCAAGCGTTCGCCCTACTCGGTGGTCCTGCTTGATGAGATCGAGAAGGCGCACCCGGATGTTTTCAACATCCTGTTGCAGGTTTTTGAGGATGGTCAGTTGACCGACGGACTCGGCAACACGATCGACTTCAAGAACACGATTCTCATCATGACCTCGAACATCGGCGCGCGGCACCTGCAGAAGAAGCAGGGGCTGGGCTTCCAGAGTGATCGCGAGGATCTGGTCTCAGACAAGGTCGAAGAGCTCGTCAAGCAGGAGGTCAAGAAGACCTTCAACCCCGAGTTCCTCAACCGTCTGGACGAGGTGATTCTCTTCCGTTCGCTCGACGAGGCCGATCTGATCCAGATCGTCGAGATGCTGGTGCAGCAGCTCAACGCCAATCTGGTGCAGAAGGCGATCACGATTTCGGTGACCGACGAGGCCAAGAAGTGGATTCTCGCCAAGACGGTCAGCGACCGCAGCTACGGCGCGCGGCCTCTGCGTCGCGCCTTGCAGCGCTACGTGGAAGATCCGCTGTCGGAGGCGCTGATTGCCGGGCAGATCACTGACCGGCCGGCCTTCCTCGAGGTCTACCTCAACGAGAACCAGCTCTTCTATCGCTCCATTCGCGAAGAAGAGGCTGCCAGCGAAGAAAAGGCCGCGGGCGTGCTGCTCTATAGCGCATAACCCGTAGCGCCTGCCAGAGGCACAAAACAGGATCGGCTCTTCCCTCGGGAAGAGCCGATCCTGTTTGTGCGTTGTGCGGTTTTAGTTGATGGGGACGGTCAGCGTGTTCGAGGCCGAGGCGCCGGGGTTGGTTGCGACCAGAGCGCCGCTGCCGGTGCTGGCCAGGTCCGAGGCGGAAATGGCGACGGTGGCGCTGGTCGTGCTCAGCCAGTGGGTGGTGCGCTCGCTGCCGTTCCAGGTGACGGAGATGCCGGGGGCAAATCCGGTGCCGGTGAGCGTCAGCAGGGTATTGCCCGCGCCATGCGCGATAGTGCCTGACGAACTGGCCGAGAGCGTGGCGGTTGCGTTGGTGCCGAGCTGTTGCGGCAGCACGAAGGGGCCGCGCAGCAACAGCAGTATGGAGGGCGTTGTGGTGGAACTGCCGTTGGTTCTGGTGCCGAGCAGCGCCATGCCGTCTTTGCCCCAGCGCCGCATGGACCATGTGTAGCTGGAAGTTGCGCTGGCTGGCAGATCGAGATAGCTCTCGGCCAGATAGTTGTTCAGGTTGTAGCGCGTCAGGCTGAAGGTGCTGTTGTTGTTGGAGGTGTAGTCTTCGAGCAACAGGAAAGCCTTTTGCAGGGAGGGGTCGGGGGCCACGGCCGCGCTGCTTGCCGCGTATGAGCTCCCGGTGCCGAAGGCATTGACGAGCGAGAGTGTGGCCACCTGTTTCGGCGTGGTTCCGGTCGGGTCGACGATGCCGCCGGCGGTGCCGTAGACCAGGCCGTTGGCAAGCTCCAGGCCGCCATAGAATCCGCCCATACCGCTCATGGTGTATCCATCCACCTGCGTCAGGCCATTGGCGTCGACGGTGTAGCGATAGAACTCCGCCCCGCTTGTCTGGCTGTCGTAGGCGTAGACGTGCGTGGCATCGGCAAAGACCGGATTGACGCCGTCATAAATGCCCGAGAGATTGGTGCGGAAGCTGCCCGTGGTGCCGCTGACGTCGAAGATGCCCCAGTTGCCCCAGGTGCTGCTGGCATTGACGGCCAGCGTTGTGTCGCTGCCGGGCATCGTTGCCATATAGGCTGGGGCGATGCTGACGGCAGAGCTGCCGGAGCCGCTTGTCAGCGGAACCGTCGACACAAGCGATTGCTGCAGCAGGTCGAACTTGGCCAGACTGCTGGCTCCCTTGAGGCCGATCCACAGATAGTTGCCATCGCTGGTTTCGGCCATCACGTTGGGTTCGCTGCCGATGGAGACGGGGGTGCCGACCGAGGCCGTGGCCGGATCAATGGCCACCACCGTGTTGCCCGTTACGTCGGTCGAGGAGCTTGGCACCGTGGCGTAGAGCTTCCGCGTGTACGGGTCGTAGAGAATGCCGTTGGCGGTGACGGCGACCTGGGCGTAGATGGTCAGTGGCAGCGTCTGCGCGTTGCCGCCGCCGGGGGTGGGATTTGAGACCGTCACTGGAACCCAGCCGAAGTTGGCGATGGTGGCATCGCTGACGCTGGCCGTCAGCTCCGTCGCGCTCACGTAGGTTGTGGTGGCTGCCGTGCTGTTGATGTAGACCGTCGAGCCGGAGTTGAAGCCGCTGCCGGTGACCGTCAGCGTGACGCCGGTTGTGCCGGCCTGCACCAGTGCGGGAGAGAGGGCGGTGAGCACCGGCGTCATGCCGTAGAGGCTGCCGGAGATCGTCGTGCTGGCCGTTGCCGTGTCATTGCTTGCGGTCGGGTCGTAGCTGATCGACGACAGCGCTGCCGAACTGGTTGCGGTTGCAGCCGTCGTCGGCGTTACATGTGCCGTCACCGTGGCGGTGGCATTCGCGGCCAGGTTGCCGAGGTTGCACTGGACGCTCGAACCGGAGCCGCAGCTTCCGGTGCTGGCCGTGATGCTGTTGACGATCAGCGAAGAGTCGAGTGTGAGTGCGAGCGTTGCCGACTGCGCCGCGTTCGCGCCATGGTTGGTGATCGTCGCCACCACATCGTAGGCCGTGCCCGTCGTTGCCGAAGCCGGCGCGCTCAGGGTCACGCCCAGGTCGGCGGGCGATGAGCTCAGATCCTTGACCAGCGCACTTCGGAAGATGTAGATCTGCGCACTGGTGCTGACCGCGAGACCGTTCTGGCCCCAGCGCACAATTTTGATGGGCGAGTTCGAGGCGAAAGCCGCTGCCGGAATGGTGCCCGTGGGCACAAAGCTGCTCTCATTGAAGACCTGAATCTGCGGCGTGCTGCCGGAGTAATTTCCTCCTTCGGCGAAGAAGGCCAGCCCCAGCGTGGCGTCGGAGACGAGCGGGCCGCTGGCCGCTGTCGACGTGTCTGCGTAGAAGGTGCCCAGAAGGGTTCCCGCACTGGCGTCGAAGACCTGTCCGTTGCCCAGGTAGATGCGTCCGTTGTCGTATTGCAGGGTCGTCACGTAGTAGGTGCTCAGCGCGTATTTGGCTTGCGTGGAGACGCCGGTGGAGTCGACGCTCAGTTGGCACAGGTACGAGCCGTTGTCATAGTAGAGCACCGAGGCCGAGCTGCCGAAGCTGATCGGGCCGGTGCCGCTGCAAGAGTAGTCGCTCACGGTTTTGGTGCGCGCCACGCCGGCGTCATAGATTTTGACGCCCGTGCTGCTTGAATTGATCACGGCAATCGAGTCGGCCGCTCCTGGCACGGCAGCCAGGTATTTCGCGGTGTTGATCGGGTTATATATGCCACTGCCGCCGCCGAGCGAGAACTGGCTCGTGACCTGATTCGTGCCCAGATCGATCTCGGCCAGCGCGCCTGCGCCGTCGAGTCCAACGAAGAGCTTGGTGCCATCGCTCGACAGCGCCAGCTTGTTCGGATTGCTGCCGACCGGGATGGTGCGGATGATGTTGCCCGTCACCGGATCGATGACCAGAATCGAGTTTCCGGTCGCGCTGCCGGCCGAGGCTGGCGCCGACACGTACAGATAGCCATCCGTGCTGCGATAGACCATGTCGTTGTTGACCTGGCCCAGATAGGTTGTGAAGTTCAGCGCCGATGAGGTGCCGCCGCCCGGAGCAGGCGTCGTGACCGTCAGGGTCGAGTTGCCCAGCTTGGTTGCTGCCGGAATCGTCGCCGTGATTTGAGATGAGCTGACATAGGTGGAGGCGATGGTGGTTCCGTTGAGCGCCACGGTGGAGCGCGCGGTGAAGTTGGAGCCCGACAGGGTGATCGCCGTCGTCGCGTTGACCGGCGCGCTGCTGGGCGAGACCGAGGTCAGCGTCGGCGCTGGCGGATCGGCGATGGTGACGCTGAGGGCGTTCGATGCCGCCGAGGCAGCCGTGCTCTGCACCGTGATGCTGGCCGTGCCCGCGGTGGCGAGTAGGCTGGCAGGAACCTTGGCGTAGAGAACCTGCTGACCGCTGTAGTAGTAGCCGTAGGAGGTTGTCGTCAGCGCCGTGCTGTTCCAGTAGACCGTCGTGGTAGGAACGTAGATGGAGTTGACCATCTGCATGAAGTTTGTGCCGATGATCTGAATCGTTGTATCGCTGGCGCCGGTGAAGATCTTTGTCGGCGAAACCGAGGAGAGCGTTGGCGTGCCGGCCGGAGCAACGGCGTAGATCGTGTAGTTGTTCGAGCTGCCGCCGCCCGGTGTCGGGTTGGTGACCTTGATTGAAAGCGCCTGCGCCGTGGATTGCGTCGGAAGCGAAAAGCTCAACTGCGTCGCGCTTGCGTAGGTCGTCGTTGCCGCCGTTCCGTTGATCGAGACCGAGGAGCCCGGCACGAAGTTGCTGCCGGTGATGGTGAGCGTCGCGGCGGGCAGGCTGATTTCGGTGGTCCTTGGCGTGATCGCGCTGATGACGGGCACGGGGTTGATGACGGCGAGGGAGGTGGAGGACGAGGTGCCACCGCCCGGCGCGGCATTGACCACGGTCAGCGCGAGGCTGCCGGTGGATGCGACATCGGCAGCGTTCAGCGTCACGGTGACCTGGGTCGCACTCACATAGGTCGTGGTGCGGGCGCTGCCATTGATCTGTACCGTGGTTGTTGGCACAAATCCCGTGCCGGTTACGGTGACCGTTGAGGCGGTGCCGAGATAGACGGCGGTTGGTTCGGCCGAACTGAGTGTCGGCACGGGGTTGGTGACCTGCAGGCTCGGGGAGGTGCTGGTGCTGCTGCCCGCGGTGCCGTTCAGGGCGACAACGCTGAGCGTGCCGCCGCTGGCCAGTTGCGTGGCCGGCACTGTCGCCGTCATCTGCGTGCTGCTGACGTAGGTGCTGGGCACTGCGGCGCTGTTGACCTGAATCGTCGTCGTCGACTGAAATCCAGTTCCATTCACGGTCAGGGTGAGTGCGCTGGCTCCCGCGGCAACCGTCGTCGGACTGATCGAGGTGACGCTGGGAGCCGCGGTGGGCGTGTTGGTATTGCTGCTACTGCTGCCGGAGCCGCCACAGCCAGAGAGAATACCGGACACACTGAGTCCTATAAGAATAAGGGCGAATAAATGTCTGGATTTCATGTGGGAACAGTATAGAGGTTGTAATCAAAATTAAAAACAATCTCGTCCTATGCTTGACCTGTTTTTTAATCCATTTACGACTCATCCATTCGATGTTTCGGGGCCTAAGACGCAATGCCGGGATTCTTCCTTGTAGGAAGCTGCGCGCGTTGCAGGCGGGGAACGGGGAGCCGGGGGTGGCAAGTCCACCAGCGCCGCCAAGGCTGCTGCGGCGCGTCGCAATGGTGTGCACGGCGGTTGTCGCCGAAAAACCATTGCCGCCTGATTGCGGATAAAAAATCCAGAATGTGCGGCATAAGGCAGGAGTGAGCGGCACAATGCGCGCTTGGTCCGCCCCCTTGCATTTACACTGATACTCGGAGTGTATCGTGTCGTTCGATAAAATCCTTACCAGCATCTTTGGCACCGCTAACGAGCGGCTGATCAAGCGTTTGCAGCCCATTGTGGCTGCCATCAACGAGTTTGAGCCGCAGATCAAGCCGCTCAGCAACGAACAGTTGCGCGCCAAGACCGTCGAGTTCCGCGCCCGCATTGCGGCACGGCTTGAAGGCATCACCGACAAGGACGAGCGTTACGCGGCCGAAAGGCTGGCGCTCGAGGAACTGCTGCCCGAGGCCTTCGCGGTTGTCCGCGAGGCGGGCTGGCGTGCCGTCAAAATGCGTCACTTCGACGTGCAGATGATCGGCGGCATGGTCCTGCATCAGGGCAAGATCTCCGAGATGCGCACCGGCGAAGGAAAGACGCTGGTGGCGACTCTGCCTTGCTACCTGAACGCGCTCGCCGGTCACGGCGTCCACGTCGTCACGGTCAATGACTATTTGGCCAAGCGCGATGCGGAGTGGATGGGCAAGATCTACGAGTTCCTCGGGCTGACCGTTGGCGTCATCGTCCACGATCTTTCCGACGAGGAGCGCCGCGCCGCCTACGCCTCCGACATCACCTACGGCAC
>DBTV01000034.1:8328-9329 GCA_002307235.1 Acidobacteriaceae bacterium UBA1307 | reverse complement strand
TTCGGCTTCGATTATCTGCGCGATAACATGAAGTTCGAGCTCAAGGATTGCGTGCAGCGGGGCCAGTACTTCGCCATCGTCGATGAGGTCGATTCGATCCTGATCGATGAGGCCCGCACGCCGCTGATCATCAGCGGTCCCACCGACCAGACCACCGACAGCTATGAGCGCGTGACCAAGATCATTCCTCAGCTCGTCAAGGGTGAAGAGGTTGAGTGGAGCGACACGCATCGCCAGCAGGAGCTGGGCATTCAGCTTGCCGAGGGCGAGCGCTATTTTTCAGGCGATTACTTCGTCGACGAAAAGCAGCGCACCATCGGCGTGACCGACTCCGGCTGGGAGACGATCGAAAAGCTGCTCGGCATCGACAACATTGCCGACGCTGAAAACTGGGATCTGAAGCACTATGTCGAAACGGGCATCAAGGCCCACGCCATCTACAAGCGCGACGTTGATTATGTCGTGAAGGATGGCGAGGTGATCATCGTCGACACCTTTACCGGCCGCCTGATGCCGGGTCGCCGCTGGTCCGACGGACTGCATCAGTCCATCGAAGCCAAGGAAGGCGTGAAGGTTCGCAAGGAAGATCAGACCCTGGCGACGATCACCTTCCAGAACTACTTCCGGCTCTACAAAAAACTCAGCGGCATGACCGGTACGGCCGAGACCGAGGCCGCCGAATTCGAGAAGATCTACAAGCTCGAAATCGTCGTCATTCCGACCAACAAGCCGATGCTGCGCATCGAGAACCCCGACGTTGTTTTCCGCACGGAAAAGGAAAAGTACAACGCGGTGGCTGACGACATTGCCAAGCTGCATGAAACGCTGCAGCCGGTGCTGGTCGGCACCACCTCGATTGAAAAATCCGAGCGGCTGTCGGCGATTCTGCAGCGCAAGGGCATTCGCCACGTGGTGCTGAACGCCAAGTTCCACGAGCGCGAGGCGGAGATTGTTGCGCAGGCCGGTCGCCTGGGCATGGTCACCATCGCCACCAACATGGC
>DBTV01000034.1:7502-8032 GCA_002307235.1 Acidobacteriaceae bacterium UBA1307 | reverse complement strand
GGCGGCAACGCCGAGTTCATGGCGCGCATGGAGTTGGTCAAGGGCGGTCGTGCCCGCGCCATCAGCGCCGCCGAAGGCGCCATCAATCCCTCGGCCCCCGACGGCTTCCAGCGCTTCTACTATCAGGGCCAGGAGTTCGAGGTCGCCGACGAGGACTGGCAGGCGACCTTCGCCGTGCACGATGCGGCCGTCAGGGAAGAGCACGCCAAGGTCATCGAGGCCGGCGGCCTGTTCATCCTCGGCACCGAGCGTCACGAGTCGCGCCGCATCGACAATCAGTTGCGCGGTCGCGCCGGCCGTCAGGGCGACCCGGGCGCCTCGCGCTTCTATCTCTCGCTCGAAGACGACCTCATGCGCATCTTCGCCAAGCAGTGGGTTTCGACGCTGCTGGAGCGGTTGGGCATGGAAGAGGGCGTGCCGATTGAGTCGCGCATGATTTCCAAGCGCATCGAGGGCGCGCAGAAGGCCGTCGAGTCGCAGAACTTCGAATCGCGCAAGCACCTGATCGAGTACGACGACGTGATGAACAA
>DBTV01000034.1:0-7246 GCA_002307235.1 Acidobacteriaceae bacterium UBA1307 | reverse complement strand
CGTGATGAACAAGCAGCGCGAGGCCGTCTATGGCGTCCGCCGCCAGCTGCTGGAGGGCGTCGAACAGCGCGAGCTGATCCTCGACGATTATGTTGGCGGTATTCTTTCAGGGCTGCTCGATGAGTATCTCGACGAGAAGACGCGCCCCGATCAGTGGGATTTCAAGGGCCTGTCGACCAGGCTCATGGATCACTTTGGACTCGATCTGGCCAAGGCGGGCATCAAGGCCGAGGAGCTGTCGCGCCACGAGTTGGGCGACGCCATCTTCGAGCAGCTCAAGCTGGAGTACGAGGCCAAGGAGAAGCTGCTCACCGCGCCGACGATGCGCTATCACGAGCGGATGGTCATGCTCAACGTCATCGACGGACTGTGGAAGGATCACCTGCTTTCGATGGACCACCTCAAGGAGGGGATCGGTCTGCGTGGTTACGCGCAGCAGGACCCGCTGGTGGCCTACAAGCGCGAATCCTACGACATGTTCGAGGCGATGCTGGCCAAGTTCCAGGAAGACACCGCACGGTTCCTCTTCCGCATGCAGATCTTCGGGCCCGACGGGCAGCCGATCGAGATGCCGCGCGTGACGCGTTCGGTTCCGGCCGCGCCTCCCGTTGCCTCGGCAGCCACTCCGGTGGAAGAGCTTGAAGCGCCCTCGCAGCCGATTGCTTTGCCCACACGGCAACCGGAGACGACCATCGACGCCATCGAGCGTGACTTCCAGCGCAAGAAGCAGCGCGAACTGGAGGCCGCGACCCACTCCGGCGGCGGCGACGACAGCCAACCCTCGCAGCACCGCACCGGTGACAAGATTGGACGCAACGATCCCTGCCCTTGCGGCTCGGGCAAGAAGTATAAAAAGTGCCACGGAGCGGGTCTGTAGACGATCTCCAGCGTTCTAAAAACACAGCGGGCGGCAGAATCGAATCTGCCGCCCGTTCGCATTGCATCCGCATCGCACGTCCGACCGGATCTGAATTTTTCTCTGGGTCCGTGGCGTGTAAAAAACGGCTTTTTCAGCCTTGGTTGTGCGGTACTCTGTGCGATTTCAAAAAATCCCGCAACGCGAAAGAACGCGGAAGGAGCAGTTGGTTCACTGCACTCCCTCCGCGAACAAAGACATCGCCGTTGCATTGAGGACTAAACTTTGCCCGGCCACGTGCCTCCAAACGCATCAGATCCTGGTTTGGGAACCGTTGAAATTGCTGGGTATGAATCGAAAAATCAAAACGCTTATTGTGCGCTGAAGTTGATGGCCACGGTGACCGTTGCGTCGCCTGCGCCTGATTCAAACTTCCACTTCTTCACGGCGTCTTCTGCCGCAACCGTGAGCATGTGATTGCCGCTCACAGCCTTGACGGCCGTTACCTTGCCAGCGGCATCGACGGTGGCCTGCACGCGAACTTCGCCGCCAATCTTCATGCGCTTGGCAATCTCCGGGTACACAACCGGAACACGCTGTTTGACCGCGCGCTCATCGGCAGCCTTGGCCGGAATGGCCAGCACGACGACGAGAGCCAGCGCGGCAGCCTGCAACAATAACGTCCCCACGCGCCGTACGCTCGGACGTCCCCAAACTCGAATCCTGTCCATAGGTCCTTTTCCTCCAGAGCATTGAACCGCTCTAAATTACTCATCGACCATTTGCAAGACTTCATGAACAAAAGTTTGGTTTTTCTTACTAAAGTACCCAGGCAAGTGTTTTTGTTCGCTTTACGTTTGCTGGTTCGTACGTCGGCGAGGCTGATTTTGTCCACCTTTGAGATTTTTAAGGCTCTTCGGTGGACAGAGATTAGATTCTTTCAGCCGTTTCCGCCACTGCCGCGAAGGTCAAATCGGTGGCCTTGGAGCCGTTGCGTTCGCGCCATTGCTCGAACAGTCGCCCGTAGCTGAGCGTGATGTAGTCGGCGGGCGTGATGCCGATGCGCGCTGCCATCTGGTCGATCCACTCCGGCTCGCCCTCGAGTTCGGCGTAGTTGCCGATGGGCGTTTCGTCGATGACGCAGTGGCCTGCGCCCTCGCGCCACTCCGTGCGCCACTTCTCGTAGCGGAAGGCCTCGGTCAGCCCCAGGGAGCGGAAGAGCTCGGCGAGCACGGTGCCATCGTCCACGGTGGTCTCGGTCTCGATGCGGTGTTTGTGCCGGTCCTCGCCTGGGCCGACGTCGGGCAGCCGCTTGTGGGTCACCGTCCAGTGGCCGGCGTAGTCGCGAATGCGCAGAATCTCGGTGTGGGCGCGCAGGCGGCGCTCCGGGGTGTCGTACAGAACATTGCTTTCAAACGAACGCGGGGTCTGAAGCCGGAATCCGGCCGCCTCCAGCCGCTGGTTCAGCTCAGCGACATCCGCCACGACAAATTTAATCTCGGTTTCAATGGCCATGGTAAAAGCCGAGTATACGCGACGGGGCCGGGTGGCGCACGGCGCGGCGAGGGGCGAAAATAAAAGAGTGAAGACTTTGCGTTTGTCCGTCGATCCCGGCCAGTTGAATACGGCCGAAGCCGCCGCCGCCCTGGAGCGCGCGGCGGAGATTCTGCGCGCGGGCGGCCTCGTCGCCCTGCCCACCGAAACCGTCTACGGGTTGGGTGCGAACGCGCTCGACGCCGAGGCCGTGGCCCGCATCTTTGCCGCCAAGCAGCGGCCGAGCTGGGATCCGGTGATTGTGCATATCTCTGATCTTGAACAGCTTGATGGGTTGGTGGACTCCGTTCCCGCCTCTGCCCGCACGCTGATGGCGGCCTACTGGCCCGGGCCGATGACGCTGCTGTTGCCGCGCAGCCGGGCGATCTCCGACGCCGTTACTTCAGGCCGGTCGCTGGTGGGCATCCGTATGCCGGCGCATCCGGTCGCGCTCGAGCTGATTCGCCGTGCCGGCGTGCCGGTGGCCGCGCCCTCGGCAAACCTCTTCAGCCATACCAGCCCGACGACGGCGGCACACGTTCTGGCCGATCTCGACGGCCGCATCGATGCCATCGTCGATGCCGGGGAGGCGCGGCACGGTGTTGAATCCACAGTGCTTGACCCCACGCAGAGCCCGATCGTCGTCTACCGGCCGGGTGCCGTGACGCTTGAGCAGATTCGCGCCGTGGCGGGACCGGCGGAGTTTTTTCATCTCAAGGAAAAAAAGGAAAAAATCGAGGAGACGCCGCACGAGGCTCTGCCCTCGCCCGGCGTCGGCATTCGCCACTACGCGCCCAAGGCCCGGCTGATCCTGATCGAGGACCGCTTCGAGGCGCTTTCTGCCCGGCTAGTCGAGGAAAGCAAGAAAAATACGGGGGAGCGGATCGGCTGGATGAAGCCGACGGAACTGGCTGTTCCTGAAGAACTTGCAGGCGCGGAGCTCTTCGCCTGGGGCCGCTGGGCCGAGCCCGCCGAACTGGCGCACGGCCTCTATGCTGGTCTGCGCGCGCTCGACGACCGCGGTTGCACGGTGATTCTGTGCCCGCTGCCCGCCGCCGACGGCATTGGCGCGGCCATCGCCGACCGGTTGGGCAAAGCGGCAAGGACGAAGTGAAAAAGACTGGGACGTGGAAAGTCAGGGACCAGGACATAGGGACTGAAGGGAGCAGGGAGAAGGGACCAGAACCAGAGGGAACAGTAGACAACGGTTCCCTCTGGTTCTGGTCAAAACGATGCGAAGATCGGGATGTCTTAGTCGTTTTCGCCGAGCTTGTGCATGTATTTGATGGAGCTTTTGTAGACCATGGTGCGGGTTTTGCCGCGCACCTTCAGCACATTGCGGTCATACCACTCGATGCAGCCCTCCACCTTTTCGCCATCTTCCAGGACGATGACCATCTGCGTCTGCGCCTGGATCTGCTTCTGCATGTAGAAGAGTTCGGCCTGATGCTGGGGGACCTCTTCGCTGGGGAGCATGGAGGCGTGCGAGGTTAGCGGTTCGGGGCGGGTGCGGATCATGCGCCGGCGTGGTCTGTTCAGGCTCTCTTCGCCGCCGGGGGACTTGGCAACAGTTTCGTTCATGGGGAAAAACTCCTTCCAAAAAGACAAATGAAGTGCGTCGCGAGCCGGTGCGAATCTTCTGGGGATTCTGCATTGCGTGTCTGAGGCTCGGACGAAAACTACTGCGTTAGACGGTCAGCGCGTTGAGATCAGCGACAGCCAGAGCGCGGAAACGGACACGATAGTCCATTTTCGTGATCTCCTACAGCTCTACTATGCGGTAGTGTCTGCTTAGAGTGATGCGGATTTCAGGCGCGGGGTTGCTTCTTTTGTGAAAACCCTTGCGAGAACGGGAATCAGTCCCGGGCGAGCGAAACGGCCATCGCGTCCAGCGAGAGAGAGCGCAAGAGGTTACGGCGCATCCCCTGCTGCACTTTGCCGAGCGCGCGCGCCGCGCCGTCGATCCAGTCGATCGAAAGCCCGCGGCTCATCCGGTCGAGTTCTTGTGCCAGATCGAGGTTGCGGACCAGCTCCGGCGTACCGGCCGAAAGCAGCAGCAGGTCTTCGAGCAGGCTTGAGAGCGTGCGCAGCAGGGCTACGGTCTTCTCCTGCCCCTCGGCCCCGGCGCGATAGGCCTCGGTGGCGTGGAACAGGCGCGTGTAGTCCGGCTCGCGCAGCGCCGTGTGCAGAATCGTCAGCGCGTCCTGGCGGCTGTTGAGATAGGCCTCAAGGTCGAAGCCGACGGCGCGGCCCACGGCCCCTTCTGACAGGCGGGCGACCAGCGCACGGTCGCGGGGCTTCAGCTCCGGGCGACGCTCGGCCAGCAGCGTTTCAAGCTCCTCGGGCGCAAGGGCTCCGAGCCGGTGGATGCTGGCCCGCGAGCGGATGGTCGGCAGCAGCTCCTGCGGGTTCTCGGTAAGCAGAATCAGCGAGGTGTGCTCGGGCGGCTCTTCGAGCAGCTTCAAAAGGCTATTTTCCGCCTCTTTCATGAAGGCCGAGCTGGTGAAGATGGTGAAGGCCCGGCGAGCCTCGTTCGGCGGCCGGTAATAGGCCGCGTGGATGGCCTGACGAACCTGGCCGAGCTTGATCAAAAGCTGCGGCGGGTCGGGGGGCACGATGATCACGTCGGGGTGGGGCTGGATGAGGATGCGGGTCTCGCGCTTGTCCACGTCGCGCAGAGCCTCACGAGCCTCGACGGCCTCGGCGACGCGGGCCTCAAGGTCAGCGGCCTCGGCGATGCGGGTGCAGTTGCGGCAGTGGCCGCAGAAGTCGGGCAGCCCGTCGGTTTCGGTCGGTTCCAGGCAGTTGACCGTCTGGGTCAGCATCAGCGCCAGCGTGTACTTGCCCGCGCCGCGCGGCCCGGCCAGAATCATCGAATGCGGAAAGCGTTCAGCCCGCACTGCCTCACGCAGATGCGTGACCGTCGCCGAATTGCCAAGAAAAGATCGAAAGCCCACAGGAAAAGTGTAGGCGATTCGCGTGGCAAGCGGGAGGCTGAGGAAAAGTCGGCAGAAACTGGACCCTAGCCCGCGTGCTTCCAGCCGGCGAGCAGAAGCCGTTCGACGACGGCCTCGACGACCTGTTCATGGACCTCGTCGATGCCGAGATCGCCATCGATGCGCACCACGCGGCCCGGTTCGCGGTCGGCGATTGTTTTATAGCCTTCCCAGACCTTCTGGTGGAAGGAATCGGCCTCCTGCTCAAAGCGGTCCTCATTGGTGCCGGTGTCGGCCTCGGTCTTCTGGTTGCGGCGGCGGGCGCGGGCCAGCGAGGCCGCCAGCGAGGGAAGCAGCAGAATCGTCAGGTCGGGGTCAAGGTTGCCGCAGACGGTGCGGTGCAGGGCGAGCACGGGCTCGGAGCCGAGCGCCCGGCCGCCGCCCTGGTAGGCCTCGGTGGAGTCGGTGAAGCGGTCGCAGAGCACGATTTTGCCCGCCGCAAGCGCCGGACGAATCACCTCGGCGATGGCCTGGGCGCGGTCGGCGAACATCAGAGCCATTTCGGCCATGGGGGCGAGCGCCGTGGTGCGGGCGTCGAGCAGAAGGGCGCGAATCTGGTCGCCGGTGGCCGTGCCGCCGGGCTGGCGGGTCACAACCGGCTCAATGCCGCGCTTCGACAGCCAGGCGGCGAGCTTGCGAATCTGGGTGGTTTTGCCCGATCCGTCGAGCCCTTCAAACGTGATGAAAACACCGTGCGGCATGGCCTTCAGTCTACTGCATTTTCTTTTTCCGGGTCGGGATTTCCGTGCGGGGCCTTCGCGTGCGCGGTGGCGAAAAAACGGCGTTCTTTGCCCGGAGAGTGATCGGAACCGAACAGACAGCCTGCCGGGCGTCATGCCTGTTTTCATCTTTTTTGAACAACTTCTTGTTGGGGGCAGGGTTCTGAGCAAGTAGACTGAAACGCGTTGCGGCAGGATTCCTGGGGCTGGCGCACATGATTTCTAGGAGGCAAGTATGTCGAAATTCCGCTCCATTCGCCTGGCGCTTCTGGCGTTGGCTCTCTCTGTGGTTCCCGCCTCATCCTTTGCGGGGGTCTTTATCAGCGTAGGTTTTGCGCCGCCAGCCCTGCCGGTCTACGAGGTTCCGCCCTGCCCGGAGCCGGGTTGGATGTGGACGCCCGGTTACTGGTCCTATGGTGGCGACGGCTACTATTGGGTCCCCGGCTCGTGGGTTCCGGCCCCCTATGAAGGCGCGTTGTGGACGCCCGGCTACTGGGGCTGGGGCGAGGGCGTGTATCTGTGGCACCCGGGCTACTGGGGCCGCCATATCGGCTACTACGGCGGCGTGAACTACGGCGGCGGCTATCTCGGCATCGGCTTCGTGGGCGGCGAGTGGCATGGGCATGACTTTGCCTACAACAGGGCTGTGATGCACGTTGGCCCGTCGATTCACAACACCTACATCAACAACACGGTGATCGTGAATCACACGGTGGTGAACAACCGCGTGTCCTTCAGCGGCGGACCGGGCGGCGTCAACCACATGCCGGGTGCCGAAGAGCGCATGGCCATGCACGAGCAGCACATGGCACCGACCAGCTTCCAGGCCAACCATCAGGCAGCGGCGATGGGCGACCGCAACAACTTTGCCCGCTTCAATGGCGGACGCCCGGCGACGGCGGCCGTGGTCCGGCCCATCGGCTTCAACGGTGGTAATAACGGTGGCGGCGGCAATCGTGGCGGCTTCAGCGGTGGCCAGCCGCAGAACCAGTTCCAGGGTGGCAACCACGGCGGTGCGCAGCAGTTCCAGCAGCAGGGCAACCAGCCTCAGTCGCACATGCAGCAGCAGCAGATGCAGGGCGGCGGCAATCGTGGCGGCTTCAGTGGCGGCCAGCCGCAGAACCAGTTCCAGGGCGGCAACC
>DBTV01000039.1 GCA_002307235.1 Acidobacteriaceae bacterium UBA1307 | reverse complement strand
AGTGCGAAAAAAGATGGACACTACCAGTCGCGACGAATCGCCTCGCTATTGTTCTTCGTCGAAGAGTGCGGCAAAATTTTGCGCGCCATGCAAAACCTGAAGGACAAGCACAATCGCGTGTTCCGCATCGTAGCGGTAAAAGATCATTTGTCTGGGAAAGCCGGGGATCGGAATCCAGCGCGTGTCGGCGAGAGCGGGCGCGGAGAAGCGGCAGGGGGCACCGCGTTCCGGCATCCGCAACAGGGAGCGGGCTGCCTCATCGACAGCGGTCTCCCAGCGTTTTGCCAGTGCTGCGCTGGCCTGCTGTTGGTAGAACTCCGCCTGTGCGACGATGGCGTGCGCGGCGGCTTCGGTCAGATGCAGGGCGATCACGGTTTGCCAAGTTTACCGCGTAGCACCGAGACCAGAGAACGCCCATGGAGTTCCTCGGGCGTAACCGTGATCTCGCGGCCCGCCAGCGCCTCAAGCAACTCTGCCTCAAGCCTGCCGCGTCGCTGTTCCTTGTCCTGCCGGATCAGGCTGCGGACAAACTCGCTTGGCGTACCGTAGTCGCCAGAGGCCACGCGCTCTTCGATGTAGCTCTTGAGCGGGTCTGGCAGCGAAATGTTAAGAGATGTCATCGCCATGACGTCATTTTATGACATTTTATGACGGCTATCGATTCTTTCCGCACCTGCCGCCGCGAAAAAACATCCAAGCAGCCATGGAATATCGTCTGTTGGGGGGCTCCGGCCTCAAGGTTCCCGTACTCAGTTTCGGCGCGGCCACGCTCGGCGCCGGTAGTGCTTTCTTCGATGGTTGGGGAGCGTCGGATAACGCCGCGCACGCCCGGAAGATGGTCGACATCTGTCTCGAAGCTGGCGTGAATCTCTTTGATACGGCAGATGTTTATTCCGACGGTAGCTCGGAGCAGGTGCTCGGCAAGGCTCTTGAAGGCCGCCGCGACCAGGTGTTGCTTTCCACCAAGACGACCTTCCGGCTGGGCGAGGGGCCGAATGACGTGGGCAACTCGCGTTACCGGCTGCGGCGGGCGCTCGAGGCCAGCCTCCGTCGGCTCGGCACCGATTACGTTGACATCTACCATCTGCACGGCTTCGACGCGCTGACCCCCATCGAGGAGGTGCAGCAGACCCTCGACAGCTTCGTGCGCGAGGGCAAGGTCCGCTATACGGCCTGCTCCAACTTCTCCGGCTGGCACCTGATGAAGTCGCTGGCCGTGGCCGACCGCAATGGCTGGCCGCGTTTTGTTTCGCAGCAGGTCTACTACTCGCTGGTGGGCCGCGATTACGAGTGGGAGCTGATGCCGCTCGGGCTCGACCAGAAGGTTGGCGCCATGATCTGGAGCCCGCTTGGCTGGGGACGGCTGACGGGCAAGATTCGCCGTGGCGCGCCGCTGCCCGACGAGAGCCGACTCAAGTCAAAGACCGCCGTCGATGCAGGCCCGCAGGTTCCGCTCGAACACCTGTATACCGTGGTGGATGCGCTTGAGGCCGTGGGGCATGAGGTGGGCAAGACCGTGCCGCAGGTGGCGCTCAACTGGCTATTGCAGCGACCTACGGTTTCGACGGTGATCGTCGGCGCGCGCACCGAGGAACAGCTTCGGCAGAACCTTGGCGCAGCGGGCTGGAACCTGACCGCCGAGCAGGTGGCCACACTCGACGCGGCCAGCGCTGTCGCACCCCCCTATCCCTATTGGCATCAGCGCCAGTTCACCGAGCGCAACCCGCTGCCGGTGTAAGGAACGAGGGCTGTGTACGGTGCACGGCTCTTCTCCCGTTTTGCTGGAGTCGCAGTAGCCCCGGCGTTGTTTCCAGGAAAAAAGATTTTCGCCGGGGCTAAGGCTCCTGTATTCTGCAAGGTCAATCTCTGGCACCTGGGCCGCGCGCGCAACCTGGCTGGAATTGGCCTGATTTTTGCTATTCTGAATACTTGCGTTATGCAGGAGGGTGGCCATGCCGGAAAACCGAGCGAGGAAACATCATCAGGACCGGATAGCCGAAGCGCTCCGGGAAGAGATTGAAACCATGATCGAGGGTGAGCTGTCGGACCCTCGCATCGATTTTTGTACGGTGACCGAGGTTGTGCTGAATCCCGGCGGCAAGGCGGCGCGCGTCTATGTTGCCGTCGACGATTCGCAGAAGGACAAGGACATCGATCAGGCGGAGAAGAACACCATCGCCGGACTCGAAGCCGCCAAAGGCTACATCCGCATCGAGTTGAAGGAACGGCTGGGGGTGCGCTACATTCCCGAGCTGCTCTTTGAAGCGGATCGTTCCAAGCGATTCCAGGCGCGCATCACCGAGCTGATCGAACGGTCCCGCAAGCGGCAGAAGGCCGCCGCGCAGACTGCGACTGCGGAGTAGCCACGGTCTACAAGTCACACAGTGGGGTCGTGCGGTCTAATGACGATGAGCGATGCTCCCCTCTTGAATCCGAACTCCTCCGCACTTTCGGGTCTTGCGCCCGAGAGCACGGAGGAGCGTCTGGCTGAGGCTCCCATCGGCCCCATCCTCGAAGTTCTGCGCGAGGGCCGGCGCTTTCTGGTCAGCGCGCACACGCGGCCCGACGGCGACGCGGTGGGCAGCATGCTGGCCATGGGCCAACTGCTGGAAGCCATTGGCAAACAGGCAGATCTGGTGAGCGCCGACGGCGTGCCGGCAACCTATCTGGGCCTGCCCGGCGCGGACCGGATTCGCGTGCAGCAGAGCGGCTTTGACCGTTACGACGCCGTGATCCTGCTCGAGTGCGACAGCCTCGAACGTACCCGGCTCGAGGGGCTTGAAGGCCAGTTCCTCATCAATATTGATCATCATCTTTCTGGCCGAGGCTTTGGCCATGTCAACTGGATTGATCGCCACGCGGCCAGCGTTGGCGAACTGGTCTACCGGCTGATCAAGGCGGCCGGCGTCGCGCTGACGCCTGCGCTGGCCACCTGTCTCTATACGACCCTGCTTACCGATACCGGCGGCTTTCGCTGGGGATCGGTGACGGCCGCGACCTTCTTTCTGGCCGGCGAGCTGGTGGCCGCTGGAGCCGACCCGGTGGCCATTGCCAAGCAGGTTTACTTTTCGATTCCCATGGCCAGGATGAAGCTGACGAATCGTGCGTTCATGAACCTGCAGTGCGAGGGTGCGCTGGCTTGGTCCTGGATCTACGACGAAGACGTTCGGCGGGCGCAGGCGCTCGAAGAGGACTGCGAGGGCATTGTGCAGATGATTCTGGCGATTGCCGGCATTGAGGTGGCGGCCTTTTTGCGTGAGTTGCCCGAGGGCGGCCTTCGGTTGAGTCTGCGCAGCAAGGGGCAGGTCAACGTGGCCGCGCTGGCCGAGCAACTGGGCGGCGGCGGTCACCAAACCGCCTCCGGCGGCACGCTGGCCGGTCCTTTCGTGCAGGCCCGTGACCGGGTTCTGTCTGTGTTGCGACCGGCAATGCTTGCCTGTTGACGCGCATCTTCCCCGTATCTGTTAGCCTTGACCCTGACGAGCGAATATTCCGGCCCCGGGGGAGCAATCGCCAGATGGAGCTGGTCTCATCGAGCGGGCCACTCGATGCCGTGTCGCTCGAAAAAGATACACTGTTGGAGACGTGCTGAAAGTGTCCATGAACGTGGAACCGACAGAAGCCGAGCCTTCCAAGCGCTGGCGTATGCATTGGCCGGATGGACCGACCACGCGCGAGGCGGCGGTCTTTCTCTTCTTTACGGTCTTTTTTCTTTTCTATGGCCTGACGCCGTACCTCGGTGGCGATGGCCTTGGCCTGGTGGGTGCCGACGAGCCGCGCTATGCGCAGATCGCCCATGAGATGCTGGGCCGGTTCGACGCCGCGCACACCATCAAGGAACGGCTCTCGGCCTGCGTCACGCCCTTTCTCTACGGCCACCCATGGCTCGAAAAGCCCGCGCTCTATTATTGGCGCGCCATGTTCGTCTATAAAGACTTTGGCGTTCATGACTGGAGCGCCCGGCTGCCCTCGACCTCCTTCGCCTTCATCATGGTCGGGCTGATCTACCTGCACATGCGCCGCTTCCGTCCGGGCGGCCATCTGGATGCGGCGCTGATCACCGTGGCCTGCGTCGGCGTGATCGGCTTTTCGCGCGGGGCCTCGACCGACATGCAACTGGCGGCGCCGTTGGCCATTGGCCTGCTCGGTTGGTACGCCTGGTACGAGACGGACTCCAAGTTCTGGCTCTACGACATCTACTTCTTCACCGGTCTGGCGACGCTGGCCAAGGGCCCGGTTGCGCCCTTTCTGGCGCTGGTGATCATCTCGGCCTTTGCCTGCCTGCGCCGCGACTGGAGCATCATCCGCCGGTCGTTCTGGTGGCCGGGCGCGGTGCTTTATCTGGCCATGGTTCTGCCCTGGTTCATCGCCGTGCAGCACCAGAACCCGACCTTCTTCCGCGAGTTCTTTCTCGAGCACAATCTGCAACGGTTTGCGACGGATCGCTATCAGCATCACCAGCCCGTCTGGTACTATCTGGCCGTTGTCGTGCTGGCCATGATGCCCTGGACGGTGGTCGCCATCCGCGCGCTGATCGACGGCGGGCTGACCTCGGTCTCCGAGTGGCGGCAGCGCTACTCGAAGGCCCACAAGCCCTGCTCGACGCGCCCCGGCGACGCCTTCCCGGAGTTCCTCGTTCTCTGGGCGCTGCTGCCAATCCTGTTCTTCAGCCTCTCGCAATCGAAGCTGCCCGGCTACATTCTGCCTTCGGTGCCGCCCATCGCGATTCTTACCGGCGATTATCTCTTCCGCCGTCGCGGCCTTGGGCTGAACCGCTGGATTCTTTTTGGCCACGCACTGCAATGCGGCGTCATTACCGTTGCCGTGCTGTTGCTGCCCTGGTTTGTGGCCCATGGCGCGACGCTGCCGCCGTCCGAGGCTCTGGTGGCTGCTGGGCTGGCCGCCTTCGGCTCCACGCTGCTGATTCTGATCGTGACCAAGCGCTACGGCGTTGAAAAGCTGCGGCTGGCCACCTGCGCGGTGCTGGTCGTGCTGATTGTCTTTCTCTACGGTGTCGGCCCGGTCTTCGGTGTCGGTGGCGTGCCCGAGACCAAGCGCGTGATTCACCTGCTCGACCGCTCGTATTCGGCCCGTCCGCTGGCCGAGCGCATTGAGGCGCTGGCTCCGGCAACCAATACCGTCGCCGTCTTCCGCGTGCGCCGCGATGTTGAGTACGGCCTCTCGTTTTATCGCAACCATGCCGTTGCCAACTATGAGCAGGACGGCGTGCCCGTCGGCCAGCACGTGCTGGTGGCGCGGATGACCGGCCGCGGCGGCAAGGATCTGAACACCGACACCGCCATCGAACAGTACCTCGAAGGTCGGCCCTATACGCCGCTCTTCCACTGGCCCGAGCAGGGCCTTGAGGTCTTTCTGGTCGGAGCGAAGTGATAAAGGCAGGACCAAGGGACTAGGGACGTAGGGACTAGGGGGCAGTGAACAGTAAGTAAGCAGTCTACTGTCCCACGACCCACAGCCGTCATCTTGAGCGAACGGGGCCTCCGGCGTTTTCTTCAGAAGCCAGGGGGAGAGTGAGTCGAGGGATCTGCGGTTACTCTTCCCTCAGTCCTCCGTCGGTTCCTAGCCCCTAGCCCCTAAGTTCCTAGCCCCTCGTCCCTGCTCCCTGTTACTCTGGCCTTTCGTACCCTTGGGAGCGTCCATTGCAATCAGCCGTCTTTGTTGTTGCCGTCTTTGAATTCGTTCTGCTCATCTTTTCGCTGAGCTTTCATGAGTGCGCTCACGCCTGGGTGGCCTCGCTGCTTGGCGATCAGACGGCCCGGCTGCAGGGCCGCGTCACGCTGAACCCCATGGTGCACGTTGATCCGGTGGGTACGCTGCTGTTTCCGGCCCTGGTCATCTTCGGGCCGCTGTTTGGCTTCGGTCTGCCCTTCATGCTGATCGGCTGGGCCAAGCCGACGCCGGTGATCACGCGCAACTTCAGAAAGATTGTGCGCGACGACAATCTGGTCACCCTCGCCGGTCCGCTTTCGAATCTGCTGCTGGTGCTTATCTCGGTCATCGTGCTGGTTGTCATGGCCAAGACCCTGCCCGATGGCCCGATGATCGTGCTGGCCTCGTTCCTGTCGGCCTTCCAGCCCTCGGCGATGTCGGCCGCGCACCCGGTGGCGCTTTTGGCCAGCCTCGCCATCGTCATCAATCTTTCGCTGTTCATCTTCAACCTGATGCCGATTCCGCCGCTCGACGGCAGCCGCGTGGTGCGCAACCTTTTGCCCTACAATGCAATGCAGGCCTATGACCGGGTCGGTGGCTGGGTCGGCATGTTGCTGATGATCCTCTGCGGCGGCTTTGTTCTGCGCCTGTTCATGACCCCGGCGCTCAACGCGATCTACTCGATTCTGTTGCACATGAATGGCATCGGCGCGACCATGATTCAGTAGCTGCCGCTACAATAAAAACAGTTTTCTCTCCCCCTCGGTCCAACGGCTCGATGCGCGGGAGAATCTTTTTCAAAAAGAATCGCAGGCACATGGCAGAAATGGCACAATCCTCGTCCCGGCCGCGCGTTTTAAGCGGCATGCGTCCCACCGGCAAGCTCCACCTGGGCAACTACATGGGAGCGCTGGCCAACTGGATCAAGCTCCAGGACCAGTATGAGAGCTACTTCTTTATCGCCGACTGGCACGCGCTGACGACCGATTACGCCGACCCGTCGCGGGTCAACCAGAACATCCACGACGTGATGCTCGACTACCTCGGCGCGGGTCTCGACCCGGAACGCTGTACCATCTTTCTGCAGAGCCATGTCCTTGAGCATGCGGAGCTTTCGCTTCTGCTCGGCATGGCCACGCCGCTCGGCTGGCTCGAACGCGTGCCCACCTACAAGGAGCAGCAGGAGAACCTGACCGGCAAGGATCTGTCGACCTACGGCTTCCTCGGCTATCCGCTGCTGATGTCGGCCGACATCCTGCTCTATCAGCCGGACTTTGTGCCCGTCGGCCAGGACCAGACGGCGCACGTCGAGCTGACCCGAGAGGTCGCACGGCGCTTTAACCAGTTCTATAAGCTCGGCGACCGCGAGGTGCTGCCCGAGCCCAAAGTCCTTTTGACCCCTGCGCCCAAGCTGCCCGGCACCGATGGCCGCAAGATGTCGAAGAGCTACGGCAACACCATCCAGCTCACCGAGCCGGAGGCCGAGGTCCGCAAGAAGCTCAAGACCATGGTGACCGACCCGGCCCGCGTCCGCCGCACCGACAAGGGCGACCCGGCCAAGTGCCCGGTCGGCGACCTGCACAAGCTCTTCTGCTCGGCCGAGACGCAGGCCAAGGTCCACGACGGCTGCACCAACGCGACCATTGGCTGCATCGAGTGCAAGGGCTGGGCCGCCGACGGCCTGGTGCAGGTGCTGAACCCGTTGCAGGAGCGCCGCGCCAGCTATACGCCCGAGCGCGTCGAAGAGCTGCTCATCGAGGGCTCGCGCAAGGCCCGCGCCCGCGCCCAGGAAACCATGGCGCAGGTGCACGAGGCCATGCAAATGCCGCTCAGCAACAAGAAACGGTTCTAAACTGGTGTGTGCCTCCGCCGGGATGCTGTTTCCGGCGGGCAGGCGCACCCGGTGCCAGTGGATCGGCCGCGCTTGGCCAACGAAATCGGTGAAACGAGGAACAGTCTGTGTCCGAGCCCCAAGAAAATCCGGCTGTTGAAGCCGTGACCGCGCCGGTTGCTGAAGGCGCCGCCGCGCCGCCGGTCGCGTCTGCCGAAGCCTCCGCGCCCACTGCCGCTTCTGCCGCCGAGCCCGCGAAAAAAGAAGAAAAGGCGATGATCACCCGCACCATCACCGACGATGATCCCTTCGCCATTCTGGTCAACAAGGTCTACGAAGGCCCGCTCGACCTGCTGCTGGACCTGATCCGCAAGCAGGACATCGACATCTACGACATTCCCATCGCCAAGATCACGGCGCAGTTTCTGGCCTACGTGAACCAGCTCAAGGCCACCGACGTGGACACGGCCGGCGAGTTCATCTACATGGCCTCGCTGCTGATCCACATCAAGAGCAAGATGCTGCTGCCGCGCATGCCGAAGGGCCCCGAGGACGCGGTCGAGGATCCTCGCCGCGAGCTGGTCGAGCGGCTGCTCGAGCACGAGCGCTTCAAGAACGCCGCGCAAATGTTGCAGGAAAAGCAGATGCTGGAGTCGGCCAGTTGGACCAACCCCGGCATCCGCGAGTTCAAGCAGGATCAGGCTGCCGACCAGGAGGTTGCCGCCGATACCACCGATCTGGTCCGCATCTTCCGCGAGATTCTCGACCGCCTGCGCAACCGCCCGGTCATCGACATCGTGGACGATTCGGTTACGGTCGGCCAGATGATCCAGTATCTGACCCGCCGGCTCACGATGGAGGACAAGCCCGTGGCCTTGCACCGGTTGCTGGCCTCGAGCAAGTCAGAGCGCTCGTTGATCGCTACCTTCCTGGCATTGCTGGAGTTAGTGCGTTTGCAGGCGATTGTTCTCCGCCAGGAGCGCGTCTTCGGCGAGATCTTCATCAAGAAGAACACCGGCTTTGAGTCGGTCGTCAACGAAGGTCTGACCATGCAGGACGACTGGAAATAACCTTCCGTGCCGAGATGGCAAGTGGCAGAAAACAAAACTCATCCATTGTAGGGCACCGTACTGGTGTTGCAATTTGTTTCCTTGCCATGCGCGCTACGGCTGGTCGGGAGATGGTGCGCTACGGCGAGGTGTTTGCACGGCTTGTCGGCGATCAGTAACTGTCCCAGAGTGGGACGTCCCACGAAATTCCGGCCTTTTTTACGGCTTCCAGTGTAAAATTCAAGTAAATACGGTCTGCGGGTTGCCCCGCGGAACTGGGTTCGCAATCGCCGCCAAAGGCGATTGTCGGGGTTTTATGGACGCCTCTGATAACGGCTCTTCAAAGTACTCTCCGAGTTCCTCCCCTTTCTATTTTCTAAATTCAGTTGTTTCCTGTTGTTGCCAGAGCTTTGGCCAACCGTGGAATTGCGCTGCGCGCGAGGGTGAGCTCTCATGGCTGATCTAGTCACGGCGGTGCACGCGCTACCGCAAACCAGCTCCCAGCTTGAGAGCAAGATGAAGACGTCGCCGAGCCGCGCGGGCATTCTGGCCTTTGCCGGAGCCGTGCTGGCGGGCATTCTCTACATCGGTGTTCACGTCATGCGCGACCTGCATCAGGTTTCGGGCACCGGCATGTGGGCCTATCTGATGCTGGCCGTGGCGTTGCTGATTGCTCTCGGCTTCGAGTTCGTCAACGGCTTCCACGACACGGCCAA
>DBTV01000014.1:2646-3029 GCA_002307235.1 Acidobacteriaceae bacterium UBA1307 | reverse complement strand
ACCGAACACAACCTCCACACCCACACCGCCAACACCCCGCCCGCCGCCACCACCGCCACCACCGCCGCCACCACCAGCGGCAAAAGCACGCTGACCAACGACATTCTTCACCGCTCGCTGCCGCAGCATGTTTACGGCTCGCACGATGAACCGGGCGCGCACGACACGCTCATCGGCGCCGAACAGATCGATAAGGTCGTGCGCATCGATCAGTCGCCGATTGGCCGCACGCCGCGCTCGAACCCTGCCACCTACACGCAGGTATTCTCGCCAATCCGCGACCTGTTCTCCATGCTGCCCGAGTCGCGCGAACGCGGTTACAAGGCTGGCCGCTTCAGCTTCAACGTTGCCGGTGGCCGCTGCGAGGCCTGCCAGGGCGACGG
>DBTV01000014.1:2028-2398 GCA_002307235.1 Acidobacteriaceae bacterium UBA1307 | reverse complement strand
TGCGAGGCCTGCCAGGGCGACGGCCAGCGCCGCATCGAAATGAACTTTCTGCCCGACGTCTACGTCGAGTGCGAGGTCTGCGGCGGCAAGCGCTATAACCAGGAGACACTGGCCGTAAAATTCCACGACCACTCCATCGCCGACATTCTCGGCCTCACCATTGAAGATGCGCTCACCGTGCTTGAAGACGTGCCGCAGGTGCGCCAAAAGCTGCAAACGCTCGTCGATGTGGGCCTCGGTTACGTGCGACTCGGGCAAAGCTCGACGACGCTCTCCGGCGGCGAGGCGCAACGCATGAAGCTCGCCCGCGAACTGTCGAAACGCCAGACCGGACACACGCTCTACATGCTCGACGAGCCGACCACCGGCC
>DBTV01000014.1:0-1754 GCA_002307235.1 Acidobacteriaceae bacterium UBA1307 | reverse complement strand
ACTTCGACGACGTGCGCAAGCTGCTTGAGGTGCTGCACCGGCTCGCCGATCTGGGCAACTCCATCGTCATCATCGAGCACAATCTCGACGTGATCCGCAATGCCGACTGGGTTCTCGACCTTGGCCCCGAGGGTGGCGAGGGAGGCGGACGGCTCATCGCCGAAGGCCGGCCCGCGAATGTGGCCGCCGTCAAAGGCTCCTATACGGGTGATTTTCTGCGCCGCTATTTCACCCCAGACCAGATCGGGAACGCCGCGGCAGAACTGGCCGCCGAACTCGACGCGCTGGCCACGGGCAAAAGCGCGGCTCCTGTAGAATCAAGCGGACAACCACGGGAGGCGAAATCGCGCAGCAAAAAAACTGCCGCGATAAAAGACGCCGGCCCGCGCGCGCCAAGAAAGAAGAAGACAGGCATCGCATGAACACCCCGCTCGATCCGCAGAACCGCGACGCGCAATCACAGACCTCGGCGTTGGCATCAGAGAACACGCCCACCGAACTTGCCCCGTCGTCTGCGGCCGAGCAGCAGCCTGTCGCGCTCAGCCCGCAATCGGCAGGCGAGCCGCCACTGTTCGAGCACTGGGAGCAGACCCCGGCGCCCCGTCCAGCGCGCATTCCCCACTTCGGCCATCTGGCTCTGCTGGGCGCAATGGCCTTGCTGGGCCTGCTGATTGCGGCGCTGCTCACGCGTCTGGCTCTGCACGCGCACCTGTTCGGCGTCGACACCGTGCAACAGGCGGCACTCAATATTAATTACACCCTCGGCAGCCAGGGCATTTTGTATCTGGTCACCTTCGCCTCTGCATTTTTCTTTTTTCCTCTGCTCTGGGGCAAGAGTTTTTTCGCCGGTCTGCAATGGAATGGCGCGACGGCGTGGCGGCTACGCCCCAAGCTGCTGACCTGCGCGGCCGCCTGCTTTGTACTGGCCATGCTTTCGAGCCTGTGGATGAATGGCCCCAAGGACGCACCCATCGACAAGATCTTCCGCACGCCGGGTGCGGCCTGGATGCTGTTCGCCTTCGGCACCACCATCGCGCCGGTCTGCGAAGAGATCATCTTCCGCGGCTTTCTGCTGCCGGCGCTGTGCACCACCGTCGACTGGGTCCGCGAAAAAATCGAAGGGCTTGCCCCGCTGCCCCTCGCCGAGCATGGCCACCCGCAATGGTCGCGCATGGCTCTGGTGCTCGGCGCCATCTTCACCAGCCTGCCCTTTGCCGCCATTCACGCCGTGCAAACCAACTTCGCCTGGGGGCCGCTCACGCTGCTGCTGATGGTCAGCCTGATTCTATGCATCGTCCGGCTGCGCACCCGATCGCTCGCCGCCAGCGTGCTGGTCCACGCCGTCTACAACTTCCTGCTCTTCGCGCTAATGCTGATCGGCACCGCCGGCTTCCGACACCTGGAAAAGCTGTAAAACAGTGGGCAGTGAAGAGGGGATAGAGAGCAGACCAGGAAGTTTCTGGCCTTTTCCCTTTCCCCTCTCTTCTGTTCACTCTTTGCTGTTCACTGTTCACCATCGACGGCTCACTGCTGTTCCCTGATCCCTGGTCCCTGGTCCCTACTCCTGTCCCTCGTCCACTACAATAGAAATCGATGAGTACTTACGCACAGCAGCTTCTCTCGCTTCTCTCGCGCCTGAGCTTCAAGCTCGGCGATTTCACGCTGGCCTCCGGGGCCAAGAGCGACTACTACGTCGACTGCCGTCTGACGACGCTCCATGCCGAGGGCGGACGGCTGACCGGCCACGCCATTCT
>DBTV01000045.1 GCA_002307235.1 Acidobacteriaceae bacterium UBA1307 | reverse complement strand
CGGGGGATCTCCTAACCCTTTAGAAGGCGCTGCCGATCCAGTTTTGCAAAATCGCCGGGAAGCAGCCACAGAGGACAACCGCCAGAGCAATCGCCACCAGCGTCAGCAGTGTAACGGGATGCAGGGTGAGCGGCGCAGCATCGATGGCATCGACGACGAAGACGCGCTTGAGCACGCGCAGGTAGTAGTAGAGCGAAACGGCGCTCATGCCGATGGCCAGCACCACCAGGGCGAAGGGCACCGGACCCGCGCCAACACTGAGCACGGCGGCAAAGAGGTTGAACTTGGCCCAGAAGCCGACCAGCGGCGGAATGCCGGCGAGCGAGAGGAAGTAGACCAGAAGCACGGCCGAGAGCAGCGGATTGCGCTTGTAGAGCCCCGAGAAGGCCTCAAGCGAGCTTGAGCCGGTAGCGCGCTCGACGACCGCGATGGCACCGAAGGCTCCAATGGTCGTGAGGCCGTAGGTGATTACGTAGTAGAGCACGGCGGCAACACTGCGCGAGGAAACGCCGAGGAAGGCGATACCGAGCAGCATATAACCGGCGTGGGCCACCGCCGAGTAGGCCAGCAAGCGGCGGACATTCGACTGCGCGAGCGCCGCCAGATTGCCGATGACCAGCGAGAGCGCGGCCACCACCGAAAGCACCTGCGTCCAGGGCGTCGAGAGCGCAAGGGCGCCGGGAAGCTGCACGACGGCAACGCCAACGCTCGCGAAGAGAGCGAAGCTGGCCACCTTGGAAGCGGAGGCGATGAAGGCCGCAGCCGGTGCAGGCGCGCCCTCATAGGCATCGGGCGCCCACAGATGGAATGGCGCGGCGGCCACCTTGAAGCCGAGTCCGGCAACGACGAGCACCAGCGCGACGTAGACCAGCGGCGAGCCCCCATGCGAGGTCGCGAACAGAGCGCGCTCCATCACGACCGAAAGCTGGGTGGAACCAGAGAGGCCGTAGAGATAGCTGAAGCCGAAGAGCAGGAAGGCCGCCGCCATACCACCGAAGAGGTAGTACTTGAGCGCCGACTCGGAGCTCTTCTCCGAGTGCTTGTCGAAGGCGGTCAGGATGTAGAGCGCCAGCGAAAGCAGTTCGAGTCCGACGAAGATGATCAGAAGATCGCGCGCAGCAGAGATGACCAAGCCACCGGCGGCGGCCATCAGCACCACGGCAACATATTCGCCCGCATGACGGGTGAAGGTGGAGCCGATGAACAGAAGCAGCGTCAGAAGGGTGAGAACCAGAATCGCAGCCTCGGCCACGGCGGCAAAGCCACCCGAGGCCAGCAGCAGTTCTCCGTGGAAAGAAACGCCCGTGGAGCCCGCGCCAGCCAGCAGCACAAGAGAGGCAAGGCAACCGGCAATGCCGAGCAATGAGGCCACGGCGACGCGCGTCGCCAGCTTCGCCTTCTTCAAAAAGGCGAGGTCAACAAAGAGAACGAGCAGAGCGGCGATTTCCAGCGCCGTCTCGGGCAGCGTGACACGGAAGAGGTCGGCGAAGTTCATTGAATTCCTCCGGCAAGCAGAGCCTTTACGGCGGGTTCGACGGAATCAAGCAGGATGCGCGGATAGAGACCGACGGCGAGGCTCGAAAGCACCAACAGAGCCACGCCTGCGTATTCAGGCCAGGTGATGGCGCCAAGATCGGGCCAGCCGGTCTTGGGATGCTCGTCAGGGGTCGGAGCCCGGTCGGCGAAGAAGGCCTTCTGCATCGCGCGCCAGGTATAGGCCACGCCGATCACGATGCCGACGGCGGTGGCAATGGTCCAGACGGGGTTGTAGTGCCAGGAGCCGACGAGAATCTGCAGCTCGGCAATGAAGCCCGAGAAGCCCGGCAGCCCCATTGAAGCCACGCCCGCAATAACGAAGGCGGCAGCGGCAAAGGGCAGGCGGCGACCGAGGTGCATGGCCTCGAGCTTGTCGAGTTCGCGCGTGTGGGTGCGTGAGTAAACGATGCGACCGACCACGCCGAAGAGCAGGCCTGCGATGATGCCATGCGAGAACATCTGCAGAACCGCGCCATCGATGCCGATCTGGTTGAGGGTCATCAGGCCGAGCAGCACAAAGCCCATGTGGCTGACGCTCGAATAGCCGATGACGAACTTGAAGTCGGTCTGGACGAGTGCGACCAGCGCGCCGTAGACGATGCCGATGACGGCCAGCAGCGCAAAGACATCGCGCCAGGAGCCGAGGCCAAGGAAGGCGCAGCCCCAGGGGTCCATGCCATGCGGAAACAGGGTCATGGCCACGCGCAGGCAGCCGTAGGCGCCGAGCTTCATGATGACGCCGGCCAGCAGCATGGAAGCGCCGGTGGGAGCGGCAACGTGGCCGGTCGGTGCCCAGGTGTGGAAGGGCCACATGCCGGCGAGAACCGCAAAGCCGATGAAGACCACCGGGAACAACCACATCTGTTGCCAAACGGGCAGGTTCGCATGCGCCAGCGCAACAAGACCGGTGGAATGCGCGCCGGAGCTGGCGTAGGCGGCCAACAGGCCGATGAGCACCAGCGAGGAACCGACGAAGGAGTAGAGCACCAGCTTCATCGCGCCGTATTCGCGGCGGGTCGAGCCCCAGATAGCCACCAGGAAGTACTTGGGCACAATCGCGATCTCATAGAAGACGAAGAGCAGAAAGAGATCGAAGCTGAGGAAGACGCCGTAGACGCCGCCGATCAGGGCGAGGAAGAAGGCGAAGAACTGGTTGGTGCGCTCCTCGATATTCCAACTGAAGAGCGTGCCGGAGACGGCGGCAAGGCCGGTGAGCAGCACCAGCATGCGGCTGATGCCGTCGGCGGCGAGCAGATAATGAATGCCGAGCGCGGGAACCCAGGGCAGGTCCACGAGAACCTCGCGACCTGCGCCAGCGGCGGAGAAGAAGCCCACGGCGGCCACGGCCAGAGCCGCCACGGCGACGGCCAGAGCAAACCAGCGCGCCAGCCGTGCGCTCGAGCGCGGCAGTAGAGCCTCAATGAGGGCTCCGGCAAACGAGAGATAGATCGTCCAGGCCAACATCTAAAATCTCCAGTGCGCCAGAAGAAATTCGACCGTGGGATTGACGCTATCCACGATGAGCCGGGGCGCAACACCCAGCAGGAACATGAGAACGATCACCGGCGCCAGAGCAAGCCACTCGCCCGGATGAAGATCGGGAAAGCTCGACCAGCGCTCGGGCGTCGGTCCGGCAAAGACCTTCTGAATCACGGTGAGCAGGAAGGTCGCCGTCACCAGCAGGCCAAGAATGCTGACCGATGCGCTGATCCAGGACAAGGAAAAAACGCCGCGGAAGATCAGGAACTCGCCGACAAACCCATTCAGCCCGGGCAGGCCGAGCGAGGAGAAGATGGCAATGCCCATCAACCCTGCAAAGATCGGCGCGGGCTTGCGCAGACCGCCAAAGGCATCGATCGAACGCTCGCCCTGGCTGCGGGCTTGCAGCAGGGCGATGAACCAGAAGAGCGCGGCGGCGGTCAGGCCGTGGTTGAACATCTGCAACAAAACGCCATTAAGGGCAGCGGACTGCGAGGCCCGCGTGCCGGCATCGACGGCAGGCAGCGCCAGAGCGAAGATCGCCAGCAGGCAGTAGCCGAGGTGGTTGACCGACGAGTAGGCGAAGACGCGCTTGAGATCCTTCTGCGCGGCCGCGGCCCAGGCGCCCATCACCACGGTGAGGACGGCGAGCACCAGCAGCGGCGTGCGCAACCGCGCCAGTTCGACACCGAAGATCGGCACCACGATGCGCAGCAGGCCGTAGAGGCCCATCTTCGACATCGCACCGGTCAGAAGCATCGTCACCGGCGAAGGCGCCTCGGAGTAGGCCGCCGGAAGCCAGGTATGGAAGGGCGCCAGCGGCACCTTGACGGCAAAGCCCGCCAGGCATCCGATCGCCAGCCAGAAGCCGACCGGGCCCAGATGCGCGGTGATCATCGGCTCCAGTTCTCCGCTTGAGGCCAGCAGACCGAGATGGATGAAGTCCATCGAACCGGTCGCATAGAAGACGGCCAAAAAGCAGATAAGCAGGAAGGCCGAACCGGCCATGGTGTAGACGAAGAACTGGGTCGCCGCCGGTCCGCGCTGCGGCCCGCCCCAGAGCTTGATCAGGAAGAAGGCCGGAATCAGGCTCATCTCCCAGAACAAGAACCAGTGGTAGAAGTTCAGCGCGGTGAAGGCTCCGAAGAGCCCGGACTCGAGGGCAAGCACCAGGGCGAAGTAGAGCCCCGGCTGATGATGAACGCGGAAGCTGGCCATCACCGCCATCAATGAAACGATGGCCGCCAGTACCAGCATCAGGGCGCCAAGGCCGTCGATGCCGAGGTAATATTCAATGCCCAGCGAGGGCACCCAGGCCAGCCGCTCGACCAGACCGATCGAACCATTGGCCGGAATCAGGGTCCAGGCACGAAGCGCGACCGCAAGCGAGACAAGCCCGGTAACCAGCGCCACGGCGCGCGCCCGGTGGCCGGAGAACAGGGCGATGAGCGCCCCGACCAGCGGCAGCACCGTCAACAACGTCAAAAGAGGAACTCCACTCATGGCCGAACGCTCCAGACAAGTAGCAGGGCGAGAAGAACAACGGCCGCGGCCAGAATCCGCAGATAGCCTTGCACGCGGCCCGACTGCAGGCTGGCAAGCAGGCCACCGGAGACGTCGAGTCCCTCGCAGGTTTTATCAAATCCGCCATTGACAAAAGCGGTATCCACAAAGCGGTTGAGCGTGGCGAGCGCGGCGAAGAACTTGGCCACCAGCCAGACCACGCCACCCCAGACGAAGCGGTCGACAATGTCGGCCACCCGCGCCAGAATCCTGTAGGCTGCAATCACCGTCACGCCGTAGAACTCGTCGAAGTAGAGACGGTTCGACAGAGCCTTCCAGACCAGCGGCAGCTTTGCCTCGAGGGCGTCCGGCGCGGCCGGATCGGGCGAGTGACCGCCATAGAGCTTCCACCCCAGACCAAGGCCGAGAAAAACGACCGCGGATGAGGTTAGCATGAGCGCGAACAGACCCGGCTCGGCAAAGCCAGAGAAGCCGAAGGGCGCCGCGTGGCCCTGCACGAAGGCGCGGAACCAGGGCCAGGCCGGCGTGCCAAGCGCGCCGAGCGCGATGGCGAAGAAGGCCAGAATCGCCAGCGGCGTGGTCATCACCGACGGGCTCTCGTGCGCCGTCTTGTGCCCACGCCAGCTTCCGAAGAAAACGTAGCTGACCTGACGGGTCATGTAGAAGGCCGTCAGCAGTGCGCCGGCCACCAGCATGTAGAAGGGCGCGCGTGCCGCCGTCCAATGCTGGGCCGCTTCAAGGATCGCGTCCTTCGACCAGAAGCCGGAGAAGAAGATGGGGAAGCCCGACAAGGCCAGCATGCCGATGGTGTAGGTCATAAAGGTCAGCGGCATGTCGGAGCGAAGGCCACCCATCTTGCGGATGTCCTGCTCCTCGTGGCAGCCGTGAATCACCGAACCTGCGCCCATGAACAGCAGCGCCTTGAAGAAGGCGTGGGTGATCAGATGGAACATGCCCACGGCCACGCCGCCCATGGCGAGACCGGCCATCATGTAACCAAGCTGCGAGACGGTCGAATAGGCCAGGATGCGCTTGATGTCGTTCTGCGCGACGGCGACGAGCGCGGCAAACAGAGCCGTGGCCGCGCCAACCCAGGCAACGACGGTCAGAGCGATGGTGGTTCCGCCCTCGGGCGCTCCGGCCGACATCAGCGGATAGACGCGGGCGATCAGGTACACACCGGCGGCGACCATGGTGGCCGCGTGAATCAGCGCCGAGACCGGCGTCGGGCCTTCCATGGCATCGGGCAGCCAGACGTGCAGAGGAAGCTGGCCGCTCTTGCCTACCGCGCCGGCAAACAACAGCAACGCAATGGCCGTGGCGGCGGTAAGACCGAAGGCGGCGTGCTGGGTAAGCAGCGCTGCGAGCGACGAGGATTCAATCGAACCCGCGCCGTGGTTATAGAACAGCAGCGTGCCCGTCTGCGCGAAGAGCCAGACGATGCCGAGCAGGAAGAAGACATCGCCGACGCGCGTCGTCAGGAAGGCCTTCTTCGCGGCGGCGGCCGCCGAGGGCCGCTGATACCAGAAGCCGATCAGCAGATAGGAGGTGAGTCCCATCAGCTCCCAACCAATGTAGAGCAGCAGAATCGAGTTTGAGAGAACGACGGTCAGCATCGAGCCGGCAAACAGCGCCAGAAAGCAGAAAAAACGCGTTGCATTCTCGTCGTGGGCCATGTAGCCGGTCGAGTAGATGAAGATCAGCAGACCGACGAAGGTGACCATGACCAGCATCACCGCGGCCAGCGGATCGAGGATCCAGCCAAGCTGCACCTGCGTCGAACCGAACTCGAGCCAACTGAAGTTGACAACCTCGCGGGTACTGATGCCGTCGATCCAGTCGGTGGCGACCTGCGCGAAGGCGATCAGGGCGAGGATCAGCGAGAAGGCCATCGAGCCGATGGCGAGAGCCTGCGCGGTTTTGCGGCGCGGCTGGCGCAGCAGTGCGATGATGCCCGCGGCGACTATGGGCGCGACAGGAATCAGCCACAGGTAGCGCACCGCCCAGCAGAGAAAGGCGCTCATGGTCTGGGGATAGGGAGCAACGGTTTCGATCATCGATTACCCCCTCATCCTGTTCATCTGGTCAAGGTCGGTGGTGCGCAGTTGGCGATGGATGGCGATGACCAGTCCCAGTCCAACGGCGGCCTCGGCCGCGGCCACTGCAATCGAAAAGATGGCAAACATCATGCCGGTAAGAGCCTCGGGGTGCGGGGAATAGCGCCAGAAGGCGATAAAGTTCAGGTTCGCGGCGTTGAGCATCAGCTCGATGCCGATCAGCACCAGAATGGCGTTGCGGCGCACAAGCGCGCCCGCCAGACCGATGGCGAACAACAGCGCTGCAACCAGAAGATGAGCGGCAAGCGGCGTCATTGCGCCTCCTTCTCATGCAGCGCGACGATGACCGCGCCAATGGTGGCCGCCGTCAGCAACACGGCGAGAATCTCCAGCGGCAGCACGTAGCGGCCGACCAGCGCGTAGCCGATGGCCTTGACGTTGGTATCAGGCACGGCCTGCACGTTGGGCAACGCGGGCACGCTGGCCACGATGGCCCAGCCGAAGAGGGCAAAGACGGCGGCGGCGGCAACAAGACCCCAAAACCAGTGGCGGCTGAAGACGGAGCCGACCGGCGTCTCCGAGCCCCGCGTCAAAAGGATCGCGAAGACCACCAGAATGGCGACCGCGCCGATGTAGACCAGAATCTCCGCAAAGCCCGCAAACTGCGCGTCAAGGCCGAGGAACAGCAGCGCCAGCCCGGCAAAGGCGCCGGTAACGGCCAGTGCGCAGTGCACGGTGTTTTTAAGAGCCACGGCGGCAAAGCCGCTGCCGAGAGTGATCGCGGCAAGAAGCCAGAAGACAATGCTCATTGCGCCGCCTCCTGTCCCGGCCCGGCGAACCGACGGATCGAATGATTACTTTGCATAACGATAGCTCCTTGCGACGAACTGTTCGCGCCGCATGCCGAAGCGCGCCATCAGCGCGTAGACCGCGGCGACCAGCACCGAGCAAACCACCCAGCGCAGCCACCCGTCGCCCATGAACCGCCACAGCGCGGTCACCAGCAGATTAAAGAGCGTGAAGGGCAGCACGAACTTCCAGGCGAAGTTCATCAACTGATCCTGACGCAGGCGCGGCAATGTGCCACGCATCCAGATGAAGACGAAGATCGAGGTGAGCACCTTCGCAAAGAACCAGATCCAGGAGGGAATCCAGGTCAGGAAGGAGAACGGTGCCGACCAGCCGCCGAGAAACAGCGTCGCACCGAGGCCCGAGATCGACAACATGCCGAGATATTCGCCGAGAAAAAACAGGGCGAACTTAAAGCCCGAGTATTCGGTGTGGTAGCCGGCGATCAGCTCCGATTCGCCCTCGGGAAGATCAAAGGGCGAGCGGTTGGTCTCGGCCGTGCCTGCAATGGCATACATGAGAAAGCCGGCTAGGCCCCAGGGCGTGAAGATGTACCAGTGCGGAAAGATGCCCGTGTACTGATTCTGCGCCTCGACGATTTTCGTCAGCGAAAGCGAACCGGTGATCATGACCACGGCGACGGCTGAAAGCAGCAGCACGACCTCATAGCTGATCATCTGCGCGATGGCGCGCATGGCGCCGAGCAGCGAATACTTGTTGCGGCTCGACCAGCCTGCCATGAAGACCGCGACCTCGCTCGAGGCTCCCATCGCGAAGTAGAACAGCAGGGCGCAGTCGAGCTCGACGAGCACCATGTTGCGGCCCATCGGCAGCACCGCGAATCCCATGAAGGTGGCCACGACCAGCACCAGCGGCGCAAGAAAGTGCACCAGTTCATCGGCCGTCTTCGGCACGATGTCTTCCTTGGTGAGCGACTTGACGCCGTCAGCCAAAGGCTGCAAAAGCCCGAAGGGCCCGACGCGGTTCGGCCCGAGCCGGTTCTGCATGCGGCCGAGGCCCTTGCGCTCGAAGACCGTGGTGATCGCGAAGATCGCCGGGAAGACCGAGATAATGCCGACGACGCCGAGCAGAATGCCGACCAGTGGACGCCAGAAGACCGGCAGAAATCCGGCGATACCGTCGCGCAATAACAAAAAGATTTGATCGAGAGTTGCGAACATAAACTTAGGCTCCCTCTCCGGCGGGCTTGGCGGCCTCTGCGGCAACCTTTGCCGCCTCGGCGGCCTTGGCCGCAGCGGCCTCTGCCGCAGCCTTGGCTTTGGCCTCGAGCATCGTCTTGGTCTTGACGCGTTCGGCGTCCACCTCGGCGGCCTCGGTCGGGTGTACCGCGTGATAATAGCTATCGGGCCGCGCCAGTTGCTCAACAGGAAGCACAAGTCCGCCGAAGCGGTCATCGGTGGCCAGCTCAAAAACGTTATCCATCTTGATCGAGTCGAAGGGACAGACCTCGACACAGATCTGGCACCCCATGCAAACCGCGTAGTCGATCTCGAAGCGGGTCGGATAAAACTGCTGCTTGCCGAAGAAGTCCGCCTTCTTGTCCTTCGATTTCTCGATGTAGATGCACTTCGGCGGGCATTCCTTTTCGCAGATCTGGCAACTGGTGCAACGCAGACCAGCCTGCCAGTCTTCCCTGCCCTCGGCCTTCATCCCCTCGTCATAGACCAGAAAGGGAAAGGTGCGCGAGGCCTCGATCGGAGCCACTCTCTGCTCCGGATACTGAACGGTCGTCAGCCGCTCCTTCGACACATAGCTGCCGAAGAAGTTCCTGGCCGTCTCCGCCATGCCCTTCAAAATTCCTTCGCCGAACAATGAAACCTCCAAGAACAGCTTTTAGCTTCTAGCCTTCAGCTGTTCGCTTTTCCTCGCCGACTCCATGGCCGGCCACCAGATCACAACACGGCGTTGCAGCAAAAAAGCTAAAAGCTAGAAGCTCATAGCGAACGACGGTTACCGATCCACTTCGCCGAGGACGATATCGACCGAGCCAAAGGTCAAAATCACATCGGCCACGTTATGCCCCAGGCACATATTCTCAAGCAGAGTCAGATTGATGAGGCTCGGTGGCCGGACGCGGAACCGGTACGGGGAAGCCGTTCCGTCGCTGATCAGATAAAAACCAAGCTCGCCCTTGGGGGCTTCGATGCGCCCGTAAGCCTCACCCGGCTTCGGTTTGAAGCCACGGCTTTTGGTCTTCGGGTCAACGATGGGCCCGGCAGGAATCTGCGCCAGTGCCTGTTCGATGATGCGGATCGACTCGCGCATCTCAAGCACACGCACCATGTAGCGGTCATAGACGTCGCCATGCTCGCCGAGCGGCACGCGGAAATCAAAACGGTCATAGATGCCGTAGTGATCGACCTTGCGCACGTCATAGTTGACGCCGGTGCAGCGCAGCATCGGTCCGGTCAGACCGGCATTGACGGCCAGCTCCGGCTTGATGATGCCCGTGCCCTGGCTGCGCGCCATCAGAATCTCATTCGAGCCGAGCAGCGCCTCGAACTCATCGATAAAGCCCGGCAATCCGGCAACGATGGTGCTGGCCTCGGCCAGAAGCTCCGCGCTCATATCCACACGACAGCCGCCAAAGCGCATGTAGTTGCACATCATGCGCGCGCCGGTCAGCCGCTCAAACAGATCAAGAATCTTCTCGCGCGCCTTGAAGGCATACATGAGCGGCGTACCGCTGCAGCCCATCTCCTGCATCAGAAAGCCGATCGAAGCGGCATGGTTCTGAATGCGGGTGAACTCCGACAAAATCACGCGCAGATACTCGGCCCGCTCGGGAACCGTGATGCCGGCCAGCTTTTCAACGGCCAGCGCATAGGCCCAGTTGTTGGTAATCGAGCAGAAGTAGTCGAGCCGGTCGGTATAGGGCATCATGCCCAGATAACTGGCGCTCTCGCCAATCTTCTCGTGATTGCGATGCAGGTAGCCGAAGACCGGCTTCAGCTTGACGACGATCTCGCCGTCGAGCACCACATCCATCCGAAAGACGCCGTGCGTCGACGGGTGATGCGGCCCCATCGCGACCTCAAGCAGCTCGGCCTCATCGTCGGTCGCAATCACGGGCGGACGGTTCCAGCCCGGCACATGTTTTTCTGCAACTGCGGTCATTGTGCCGCTCCTTCCCCGGTGGCCAGCCCGGCACGATGTTCTTCGGCACGCTTCAGTACCTCGTCGTGCGCGGTCGGTTCGTACTCGAAGTCATCCGGCTCCACATAATCGCGGCGCATCGGGTGATCGGTGAACTCATCCCACATCAGAATCCGGCGCAGGTCCGGGTGGCCCTCGAAGACCACGCCGAACAGATCGAAGACCTCGCGCTCCTGAAACTCGGCCGAACGCCAGATGGGCGTCAACGAGGCCACCGTGACCTGATCGGAACGATTCGCCGTGCGTTGACGCAACACCAGCGGACCGTGGCCGAGAGCCATCGAGTAGAGATGATAAACGACCTCAAGATGGCCGGGGACGGCGCGCTTCTCGCCCTCGACGACCATCTCCCGGTCGAGCCAGTCTACGCCGGTCACATTCGAGCAGTAGTCGAACTGCAGCTCCTCGGCATCACGCAGATACGTGCCAACAGCCACGGCATGCGCTTGATCGACGACCAGCGAGTGCTGCGCGGAGGGGCTGGGATTGGGAACGATCTCGAGTTGGACGCCGGGGACGGCGACCTCGAGCAGTGCCTTGATCTCTTCGAGCGACTTCATCCCTTGGCCTCCTCGGTCTTCGGGGCCGGAAGCGGCCAGACCAGCGCGTTCGAGCTCGGCACAAGATCATGGGCGCCAAACTCCGGTACCGGGAACTCGCCCATCGCCTCGGCATTGAGGTGACGCGGGCGATCCGCGCCGGTCAGATCCTGCGCGCCGATCTTCTTCTGCAACGTCATGAAGGCCTGCAGCAGCGCCTCAGGCCGCGGCGGGCAGCCGGGGATGTGTACGTCGACGGGGATGTAGCGGTCAATGCCCTTGAGCACGTTGTAGCCCTGCTTGAAAGGGCCTCCCGAGATGGCGCAGGCGCCCATGGCAATCACATAACGCGGCTCGGCCATCTGGTTATAAAGCCGGACCACCTGCGGAGCCATCTTCTTGGTCACCGTGCCCGAGATGATCATCAGATCGGCCTGACGGGGCGAGGGCCGAAAGACCTCGGCGCCGAAGCGGGCCATATCGTAACGAGCCATGGTGGTGGCAATCATCTCGATGGCACAACAGGCCAGACCGAATTGCAACGGCCAGATGGAATTGCGCCGCCCCCAGTTGTAGAGCTCCTGCAGGCTCGTCACCACGATGCCCTGCCCGGCCAGCTCCTTTTTCAGTTTTTCGTCGACAGCCATGGTCGTCGCTACGCTCCAGTTCGCAGTAAACAGTTCACAATCTCAGCCAATGCGGCACCCCTGACGCCACACAAGCACCTTGCGCTTTGCGGGGGAAGCCGCGCTTACGCCCAGGTCAGGATTCCCTTGGCCCAAGCCCAGGCCAGACCCTCGACCAGCATCAGGACAAAGACCAGCATGGCCAGGCAAGCCGCCGCACCCAGGCCGGTAAAAGCCACGGCAAAGGGCAGCAGGAAGACCGTTTCGACATCAAAGATCAGAAAGATGATCGCATACAGGTAGTAGGCCGAGCGGAACTGCACCCAGGCATCGCCCCTCGACTCCAGGCCACACTCGTAAATGGCGTTTTTGACCGCGTTCGGCTTGGCGGGAGAAAAACACCGCGCCCACAGCCAGGCAAGCCCCAGCGGGCCCAACCCGAAACCAAGCGCCGCCAAAAATAAAATCGCCAAAGCAAAATACGGATTTGTCATCATTTCAGACCTAAAAACCCTTCTTACCCAAACTACCAGTTTTCAATCTTCGCCAGCTACGGAGTTGATGAATCCAAAAGCATTTCGGATCCATTTTCTCTCCGTTCATCTCACTTTATGAACCATTCAACGGGAAAACTACGACAATGGCCAGAATGTGGAACGGCAAGTGCTGCAACAGGAATTGCACTCGTCTCGATTCCCTCTCTCCGCTGCGCAAAAAAGCCCCGGTACAGATGGAACTCCGGGGCGTTTTTGTCATTTTTTTTGGGGCTCACAGTCGCTCATACGGCCATTGCCCGGCCCCGCGCTATGGCCCGCAGGTCTAACTCCTGCCACTTGGGGTTCGGGACCAGCTGGGCCAGGGCGGCCCGCACGCAGGCGGCGGGCAAGACGCCGACGAGTTCCAGCAGAGCCCCCAGCATGACCATGTTCATGGCCCGCGGATTACCCAGCTCAAGGGCGATTTCGGCAAAGGGACGGGCGATCACGCGCAGATCCGGCCGCTGCAACTGCTCCGGGAACGCCGCGCCGTTGTAGAGAATCGTGCCGCCCTGAGCGACCTGCGCGGCAAACTTGCGCAACGCGGGCTCGTTCATCGCCACCAGCAGGTGCGGGGCGGCCACCAGAGGCGTGTCGATCGGCTCGCGGGCGATCCGTACATGGCAGTTCGAGGTTCCCGAGCGCATCTCTGGGCCATAGCTCGGCAACCAGCTCACCTCAAGACCCGCCTCAAGGCCCGCCTCGGCCAGCACCTCGCCGAGCAACAGCACGCCCTGGCCACCGAAACCGGCCACGCGCACCTCAAGATCGACCGGGACGTCGGCCGCCAATGCTAACACAGGGCTCTCGGGCAGCTCAGCCCCGGCCACGCCCAGAATCTCCGGGATTTTTTCAAGATCGGGCGCAGCCTCATCGGCAGGCCATGGCGCAGCATCCTTCGACCGATCCCGAAAAACGCCGAGAGGAAAGCTCTTTTCCATCGCCGAGCGGACCCAGCGCTGGGCCTCGACCGGTGACTTTTTCCAGATCGTCGGACAGGGCGCAAGCACCTCGACCAACGAAAAACCAAGGCCCTTGACCTGATTTTCGATGGCACGACGCACAGCCCTCTGCGCCTGCACGATCGAGCGATTGTCGCCAAGGCCGACCCGCTCGATGTAGACCGGTGCCTCGAGCGTGGCCAGCAACTCGCTCATGCGCAGCGGATAGCCTTCCTTCGCCGCCGAGCGCCCCAGAGGCGTGGTTGCCGTCTTCATGCCGAGCAGCGTCGTTGGCGCCGCCTGCCCGCCCGTCATCGAATAGACCGCGTTGTTGACGAAGATGACGGTGACGTTTTCACCGCGATTGGCGGCATGGACAATCTCGGCCAGGCCGATGGCCGACAGATCGCCATCGCCCTGATAGCTGAGGACAATGCTCTGGGGCCGGCTGCGACGAACGCCGGTGGCCACCGCCGGCGCACGGCCATGCGCGGACATCACGTGGCCCACGTCGAAGTAGTGATAGGTAAAGACCGAGCAGCCGACCGGGCCCACCATGATGGTGCGGTCCTGAATGCCCAGCTCGTCGATGGCGCGGCCCACCATCTTGTGCAGAATGCCGTGACCGCAGCCGGGGCAAAAGTGCGTCGTGTGCTGAAGCTCCTGCTTGCGCTCGAAACGCGTAAAGATCGACCGTGGCCGCGCGTGCGCAATCTCATAGCCGGGCATCGTCGCGCTAGACATGAGCCAGCTCCTTTGCATGCATGAGGCTCTTCACAAACGCCAGCACCTCGTGGTGCGAGGGCACATTGCCGCCAACGCGGCTCAGAAACTCGACCGGCCGCGCACCATTGACGGCCAGCCGCACGTCATCGCGCAACTGCCCGTTGCTCATCTCGACTACGGCAAAGCGATGCGCCTGCCGCGCCAACGCTTCGAGCCGTCGCGTCGGAAAAGGATAGAGCGTGATGGGCCGCAGCAGGCCAACCTTGATCCCTTCTGTGCGCGCCTCGGCGACCACCGCCTTGAGAATGCGGCCGAGAATGCCGTAACCGACAAGCACCAGTTCCGCATCGTCGAGCGCCACCTCTTCAAATCGCGTCTCCTCCTGCTCGGCCCTGCGATACTTGGCCTCAAGATGGTGCTGGAAGGCTTCCATCTTTTCAAAATCAAGTTGCAGCGAGTTGGTCACATTGCCGCGCGTGGCTGCCGTTCCCTGCACAGCCCATGCGGGTGGCTCGGGCAATCTCGCTTTCTGCGCAAAGGCGACCGGCTCCATCATCTGCCCGATGAATCCATCGGCCAGCACGAAGACCGGATTGCGATAGCGGTCGGCCAGATCGAAGGCCAGCGTGGTCAGGTCCGCCATCTCCTGCACCGAATCGGGCGCGAGCACCAGCGTACGATAGTTGCCATGGCCACCGCCCTTCACCACCTGGTGATAGTCGCCCTGCTCGGCACCGATGTTGCCAAGGCCCGGACCGCCGCGCGTAATGTCGGCGATGACGCAGGGCAGCTCGGCTCCGGCCAGATAGCTGATGCCTTCCTGCATCAGACTGATCCCCGGACCGCTCGAGGCCGTCATGGCGCGCACGCCGGTCGAGGCCGCGCCATAGATCATGTTGATTGCGGCCACCTCGCTCTCCGCCTGCACAAAGACGCCACCGGTACGCGGAAACAGTTCGGCGGCCGATTCGGCAATCTCGCTGGCCGGGGTGATCGGGTAGCCATAAAAGGCGCGGCAACCGGCCAGAATCGCAGCCTTGACGATGGCCTCGTTGCCTTTCATCCGTTGCTTGCGCATAGCACTCCTTCGGCGACCACGCACCGGTAGACGGTGATTGCGCCCGGCTCCGGGCAGGCCGCGTAGCAAAGTCCGCAGGCCGTGCAACCAGAGCCAGCAAATTGCGCCGTGCGGTAGCCATAGTGATTCAACCCTTCGCCCATCGCGAGCAAATGCGTGGGGCAAGCCTCGACGCACAGCCCGCACCCCTTGCACTCGTTCTCGTCGATCCGCACCTGGCCTCGATCTCTTTTCTCGTGGCTTTCCATGAACCGCAGCGTGCCCTTTCTGCTCTGCACACAGCCCCGTCCACGGGGAGAAGCAGAGCCCGGAACCCGCGTTATTTTTGCCCCTGGCAACGGCACAGGCTGTGACGCGCGTCACTCCAGAAAATCTTTCGTATCCCGAGCCGCATGCGCCCGAACACGAGACAAAGTCATGCACGATGCGTCACACTGGAAGCTATGATTGCTCCACATCGCATCGCCGAACTTCGCCGCATCGCCGAGCTTTTTCTCGAAGCCCGTCGCACCGCTACGCCACTCACCGCGCTTGCCGAGAATCTGACGCCATCCTCGGCTGAAGAGGCCGTCTTTGTGCAGGACGCGATGGCCGCCACGCTGGAGCCGAAGGGCAGCGTGCCCGCACGAGCCTGGAAGATCGGCGCCCCCGCGCCCGATGCGACGCCGGGTTTTGGCCCCATGATCGCCGCATGGATCGCGCCGAGCGGCGCTCGCCTTGGCGAACCGCGTCACCGTTTGCGTGGCCTCGAGGCCGAGGTTGCCTTTCTTTTCGGCAAGCCTCTGCCGCCGCGCCCGACGCCCTACACGCGCGAAGAGGTGATCGACGCCATTGAAAGCTGCCACCCGGCGATTGAAGAACTGGAGTCGGCCTTTCCGGTTCCGGCCGAGGCACCCAAGCTCGCCTCCATGGCCGACCTCGGCGTGCATGGCGGCTTCATCTACGGACCGGCCGTCGCCAACTGGCAATCCATCGACTTTGCGCAAGAGACGGTGACACTCGCCATCGACGGCGTCGAGCAGGTGCGTCGCACCGCTTCGAACAGCGCCGGAACCGATCTGCTGCGCATGCTCGTCTACCTCGCCAACGAGGGCGCGACCCGCACCGGCGGCCTTGAAAAAGGAAGCTGGGTCACCACCGGCAGTTGGACCGGCAATACCTTTGCCACCGCCGGTCAAAGCGTTGAGATCGGCTTTACGCGCGTCGGCAATGCCTTGCTGCGCTTCGCATAAAACCGTCACAAAAAGAAGAAGAGCGGTCGCCACGGGTGGGCAACCGCTCTTCTTTTTGACGGATTGAGTGAGTAAGTCGGCATAACTATTCAACTAACTTCGCTGAGCCTCAAGCAACCAATAGTGGAAGCCGTCGATAATCGCCAGCATCGCCGCCTGGTTCAAATCGCTGCTCACACCCGCCGTCACCCATGGCTCGTGCCCATCGGCCTTGAAGCTGACCGTGACGCGTACGTGCGCGGCCGTATCCTGCGCGGAGACATCGATGGCGGCAACGGTGAAGGTGCCAAGGCGCATGTGCGCAATCTCGGGCGAGTGCTTGACCAACTCCTGCCGCAGAGCGCGCGTCAGCGCGTCGACCGGGCCCGCGCCCTCGGCCCGCGTCGTCACCACCGCGCCATCTTCGTGCGTCAGCAACACCGAGGCCTGCACGTAGCGGTCGCCAGTCTCATCCGACTCGTCGATCACGCGCCAGCTCTTGACCGCGAAACGCTCGCGCAAGCGGCCCAGCACGCGCATGCAGGCCAATCGGAAGCTGACCTCGCTCACCGTAAAAGCACCGCCGTCGATCAGCGCCTGATTCGTATCGATCAACGTCTGCGCCTGCTCGGAGGTCAGTTCAAGGCCTAGCGTTTTGGAGAGCAGAAGAACGTTGGCGCGACCCGACTGCGCATTGACGCCAATCACCGGACTGGCACCGATGCGCGCCGGATCACACCACAGATAGGCGCCCGGATTCTTGCGCTCGCTCGACCCGTGCATGCCGGCCCAGGTGCCAAAGGCCCCCGCACCCACCATCGGCGCACTGTGCGGCGTCTCCAGACCAAAGGCCGCATAACTCGATTGCGCTAACTCGGTCAGCTTCTCAAGATTTTCTTCAGGAACAAACTCCGCCTCGCCGCGCAACTGCATCGCGCCCACCAGCGTGGTCAAGTTCACATTGCCGCAGCGCTCGCCGGTGCCGATCAGCGTGCCCTGCACCTGCGCCGCACCTGCCAAAATCGCCGCGCGACTATTGGCAATGCCCAGACCCCGATCGGTGTGCCCATGAAAACCAAACTTTGCCTGCGGATATTTTGTTGTCAATTCGGAGAACAGCGCAAAAACATCCTCAGGATTTGATCCGCCATTGGTGTCGCAAAGAGCGATGCGACTCACCTTCTGCACCACGCATTGATCGATCACCTGCGCGAAATACTCACGGCTGCGCGCGGCAAAATCCTCCTCGCAGGCAACGCCGCATTCGCGACGCCCCCTGTGTGCATCGAGCGCATGTTCAAGATCGACGACCACCTCGAGCCCCGCGTCTTGCAGATAGGCAATCGTTTCGGCTGCCATGCGCAGATTCTCTTCGGGCGCGGTTTCAAGCGAACGCTCCACATCGAGCAGACGCGACTTGAGGACGATGACCGCGACCGGAATGCGCGCCTTGTGCTCGATCATGAATCGCGCATCGGCCCAGTCGGCAACGCGCGCGCCCCTGCCCCGCGTGCGCCCGAACAAGGCCAGCTTCATCGTGCCGGTATCCACATGCGCCAGCGCGGCGGCAAGATCAGCGACAAACTGGTTCGCACCGGCAAAGCCGATCTCGGCCATGCCCACACCGAAGCCTGCCATGCGACGCAACAACAGCACCGCATTGGGCACGGAGATTTCCAGATTCGGCTGCTGCAACCCGTCGCGCAAACTTGTATCGAATAATTCAATGATTCTTTTCTGTGTCATCGTTCTTCCGTTCCCATGGCCAGCCCATCAATAAAAGCGTTGTTGTTCATCATAGCGGGCGTGGCCATTTGCCGTTCGAGGAAAACCTTCGCTTCTTGCGTAAGGCTTTTGTCTTTGTCTCACGCATTTTCTTTAAAAAACCGGGAAATCCCCGACGCCAATCTGCAACAATGCAAGGCAACGTTCCGTAGCTATTGTTTCATGGCGAATTTTTCGGCTGGGATATTTCCCAGCACACGCATCACACGGAAAGGAAGTTTTCATGCTTCGCATCGAACGTCTCTGCACACTTTCCGCCGCGATTGTGCTCACGCCCATATTGGCGCTGGCACAGACAGGCCCCCACGACGTAGCCGATACCTGGCAGGGCACGCTCCACATTCCGCAAGTCGGCAAGGATCTTCGTCTGGTGCTCAAGATCGAAAAAGATCCCGCACACGGACTCAAATCGACCTTCTACAGCATTGATCAGGGTGGAACCCTGCCAGCCACTTCCACAGCCTTTGCCGATGGCGCACTCGCCATCAAGATCGATATGATCGACGGCAATTACGAAGCCAAACTCTCCTCCGACGGCAAGTCGCTCTCCGGCACCTGGAAGCAGAGTGACAACACGCTGCCGCTGCTGCTGGAACGCACCACGCCCGCCACGCTATGGACGATTCCCGAGCCGCCCAAAAAACTTCCTCCGATGGACCCCAAGGCCGACCCAAGCTTCGAGGTTGCCACCGTGAAGCCCAGCCGACCCAATACCCCCGGCAAGCTGTTCACCGTACGCGGAACCAAGGTCATCACCATCAACACCACGGTCAACGATCTCATCACCTTTGCCTACGGCGTGCATTCAAAGCAAATCGTAGGTGGTCCCTCATGGATCGAGAGCGACAAGTTCGACATTGAAGGCCAGCCCGATGTACCCGGCACGCCCAGCACCAAGCAACTGCGCGCCATGCTGCGCAAGCTGCTCACCGAGCGCTTTGGACTCACCTTCCACAAAGAGCCACGCACGCTTGCAGCCTATGTAATCACCACTTCCAAGGACGGCCCCAAGATGAGCCAAAGCAACGCCGCTCCCGATGCCCTGCCCGCTCTGTTCTTCACCAAGCTCGGCGTGCTCACGGTGCGCAGCGCCACGATGCAGGATCTGGCTGAACTTTTCCAGTCGGCAGTGCTCGACCGGCCGGTCGTCGACCAGACCAAGCTCGCAGGCCGTTGGAATTTTCTGCTGAAGTGGACACCCGACGAATCGCAGTTCAGCGCCATGGGCGTCAAGGTTCCACCACCAACCGATGCCGCCGATGCGCCGCCGCCACTGTTCACCGCCATTCAGGAACAGATCGGCCTCAAGCTTGAGGCCACCAAAACTGAAGTTGATGTTCTCGTGCTCGACAAGATCGAGAGGCCCTCAGCCAACTAGATCCAACGGGCCGCGCTCTTCCCGCGGCCCAATTTTTTCGCACTGTCCGCAATCGAATGCATTTGCTGTGCGAATTCGGACACTCGATTCTGCAGGTTATTTTTCGCTTTTTCCCCTCACAAAAGCCATGCCTCTGCGTCTAGACTAGTAAGTCACCCAACAGAATCTTCTCTCACGCATAGATACGGCAAGACGCGCGCTACACGGATTCTGCCTCAATCTATTTATTCAAGGAGTTCTGCGATGTTTTTTCCTCATGGACCTCGTGCGAGCACATTTCTGCTGGCCACATTGCTTCTCGCCGCGCCCTTCGCCCACGCGCAATCGGCCGTAACCAGCAACGACGCTCTGCTCCGCTCGGCCGTCTACGAGGTCGTCGCCATTCATCCGGTCAAAAACGCTTCGGAAAACATCATCCAGGTGGACAAGGATCTCAATCCCCTACCCGGCCAAAAGATCACATCGCGCTTCGAGTTCAACGATCACGGCACCCTCACGGTGACCTCCATGACGCTTGAAACCCTCCTCTGCACTGCCTGGAATCTGCGCGATAACTCGCAGTTGCACGGTGGTCCGGCATGGCTCAAATCGCAGCGATTCAATATCACAGCCAAGCCCAGCGAGGAGTTCGCCGCCACCTACGCCGCGTTGGACAAAAAGACGAAGAAACTCGTGAGCCAGCACATGTTGCAGGCTCTGCTTGCCGAGCGTTTCGGACTCAAGGCCCATCGTGCAAGCGAAGAGAAAAACATTCTTGCTCTCGAGATCGCCAAGGACGGCATCAAGCTGAAGCCCCTTGATTCCACGAAAGCACAGTCCGGCGGTATGACGATTATCAGTGACAGCAAGCTCAAAGCGCATGGCACTTCGCTCGACGCTCTGGCCTCCTTGTTGACCTTCCCTCTTCAGAAGACGGTGCAGAACCAGACCGGCGATAAAAACCTCTACGACATCGACTTGAACTGGAGGCCCGACACCGCCGCCGACGCGGCCAGCAGCGACGACGCCAACGCGCCCTCGCTCTACACGGCACTCGAAGAGCAACTCGGGCTCAAGCTCGTCCCGCGCAAAGGCACAGTCGAAACTCTGGTCATCGATCAGGCACAGATGCCATCCGAGAACTAACACACACGAAATTGCGTAGACCCCAGAGGGAGATTCCATGACGCGTTTCTTCATCCCTGCAAGTTGCACCGCACTTCTGCTCGCCTCGACTCTCACCGCCACGGCGCAACAATCGGCCGGCGCAGCGGCTGGTGCTGCGATGACCGGCTCCCTGACCTCGGCCCAGCAAAGCGCCGACAAGCCACTCAGTCCCGCCGCACAGGAACTGATGCGCAAGGCAGTCTATGATGTTGCCTCGATTCATCCCCTCAAGGACAACGATCCGCATCACGTCTCGATCAGCATTCACAGTGACCGCAATGGAGACTTCACCGCCTCGGGCGTTACCGCGCGCCTGCTGCTCTCACTCGCCTGGGGCATCGATGAGTCGCGCATTCAGGGCGGCCCGGCATGGCTCACCGAAGACCGTTTTACCATTGCCGCCAAGCCTGACGAAGCACTCGGCAAACAGATCGCCGTGCTCGATACCGCCGCGCAAAAGTTCGTCCGGCGGAAGATGCTGCAATCTCTGCTCGCCGACCGATTCGCGCTCAAGACGCACTGGATCACCGAGCAGAGACCCGTCATCGCACTTGAAGTCGCCAAAAACGGCACGAAACTGCATGCCTCGCCCACGCTGCCAGCCTCGACCGAGCCGGGCACGCATCCGGCCGGATCCAGCATGAACGCCGATAATGGCAAACTCATCGCCACGCGCGTCACCCTGGAAGGATTCGCATCCTTCCTCACGCAACAACTGCATCAGCTCGTGCAGGACCAGACCGGACTCACCGGCCCCTACGATTTCACGTTTGAATGGGATCCGGACAACGGCGACACAGCCACCGCCAACAAACCCACGCTGCCCACCGCCGTCGAAGAGCAGCTCGGCCTCAAACTCGCCTCGCGCAAGGCTCCTGTCGAAGTTTTATTCATTGATGGCGTTACCAAGCCTTCGGAGAATTAGAATGGAATCAAACAGCACAATCCCAACCGTTGGAGCGAATGGATGAGACCTCGTCCGGGGATTTTTTTATTTTTATTCTGTCTACTTTTTTCTTCTCTTGCACACGCCGCTGAAACACACGGGCAGGTCTTCTATCACGGCCTTCCCGTGCCCGGCGCCATCGTCACACTCACGCAGAACGGAAAAACCTTCAGCGCCGTCACGGACCGCCAGGGCCTCTACCGGTTCGCCGATATTGGCGAAGGCGCATCGCAGATTCGCATTGAACTGCGCGGCTTTGAGCCGGTCACGGCTCCGATCACCATCGCCCCAAGCGCGCCGCAGGGCCACTGGGATCTGACCATGCTCGGCCTCGAAAAGATTCTGGCCGATGCTAAAACCGCCGCGGAAGAAGCAGCCAAGCCCGCGCCCGTTGCGGAAGAGGCACCGAAGCCAAAGGAAAAAAGCACCGAGCGCGCCGCAAATGAACCTCCACCCGCGCACGATGAAAATTCCGACAAGGCCTCGGACGGCTTTCTGATCAAGGGCAGCCAGAACAACGCCGCCACCACGCCGTTTGCGCTCGATGCGGCCTTCGGCAATCGCCGCTCAAACTCGCATGCACTCTACAACGGCAGCCTCGGCGTTATCAGCGGCAACTCCGTCTTCAACGCGCGGCCCTACTCGCTCACCGGCCTCAACACGCCCAAGGACGACTACAACCAGACCACGCTGGTCGCCGCCATTGGCGGCCCTTTGCGCATTCCGCATCTGTTTACCGGCTACCATGCGCCGAACTTTTTCCTCGCCTACCAGTGGACGCGCAACAGCACGGCCAGCACGCTCTCCGAGCTGGTTCCCACGGACGACGCGCGCAAGGGAAATCTTTCCGGCACCATCTACAATCCGGCCACAGGTCTTCCCTTTACCGGCCTGATCCCCATCAGCACGCAAGCGGCGGCGCTGCTCAATCTTTACCCAACGGCCAATCTCGCCAACAGTTCGAATTACAACTATCAGACGGCCGTGCTCAACGGCTCGCACTCCGACTCGCTGCAATCGCGCATCAACAAGTCCATTGGTCATCGCGGCGACTACCTCTATGGAGGCTTCGCCCTCAACAGCGTGCGTTCCAACAGCAAAAATCTCTTCGGCTTCGTCGATACCACCGATATGCTCGGCGTGAACGGCAACGCGCACTGGTCGCATCGCATCGGCAATCGCTACTATCTCAGCCTCGGCTACAACTATTCACGGCAGCGTACGCAGGTTACGCCCGAGTTTGCTTATCGAGAAAACGTCTCCAAGCTGGCCTCGATCACCGGCAACAATCAGGACGCCGCCAACTGGGGCCCGCCCGCGCTCGGATTTTCGAGCGGCATCGCCAGCCTGAGCGACGCCAACAGCAGCTTCAATCGCAATCAGACGCAGGCCGTCTCCGGCAACATCAACACCTGGCACCGCCGCCACGAGATCGACCTCGGCGGCGAGTTTCGTCGTCAGCAGTACAACGTCAACAGCCAGTCAAATCCGCGCGGCAGCTTCTCGTTCACCGGCGCGGCGACGGCGGGCAGCGGCAGCGGCTCGGACTTTGCCGACTTCCTCCTCGGCATCCCCGACACCAGTTCCATCGCCTACGGCAACGCCGACAAATACTTTCGCCAATCGGTCATGAGTCTCTTCGTCAAAGATGACTGGCGCATACGCCCTGACCTGACCATCAACCTCGGTCTGCGTTGGGACTATGAAGCGCCTGTCACCGAGCGCAAGAACCGGCTCGTCAATCTCGACATCGGTTCCGGCTTCACAGCGGCCACTGCCGTGCTCGCCTCAAGCCCCACGGGATCGCTGTCGGGCGCGCATTACTCGAACTCGCTCGTCGAGCCGGACCGGCGCGGTATTGAACCACGCTTCGGATTCGCATGGCGGCCCATCCCCGCGTCAACATTGGTGATTCGCGGCGGCTACGGCATCTATTACGACACCTCGGTCTATCTCGGCGTGGCACAGAACATGAGCCAGCAGGCACCGCTATCCACCAGCCTCAGCATCGTCAACTCCACCCATTGCCCACTCACCTTGGCTAGCGGATTCCCAACCTCATGCGCCACCGCGACCGGCGACACCTTTGCCGTCGATCCGCATCTGCGCGTTGGCTACGCGCAAAACTGGCAGCTTGTTGTGCAGCGCGATCTGCCCTTCGCCCTTGTGCTCACGGGCTCCTATCTCGGCACCAAGGGCACGCATGGCATGCAAGAGGTTTTGCCCAACAGTTATCCCCTCGGCGCAACGAATCCCTGCTCCAGTTGCACCTCTGGCTATGTGTATCGCAGCTCGGGCGGCAACTCTTCGCGCAATGCCGGCCAGTTGCAACTGCGCCGCCGCCTGCGCGCCGGCCTCACTGCCAGCTTCAACTACACATGGTCAAAGTCGATCGATGACGCAGCACAACTCGGCTCCTCCGGATCGAGCAGCACGAGTTCATCCCTCACCGCGCAGAACTGGCGCGATCCGCGCGCCGAACGCAGTCTGTCGAGCTTCGATCAGCGGCATTTGATCAACGCCAGCGTCGAGTACACCACCGGCATGGGCATGGGCCGCACGCTGATGAGCGGCTGGAGCGGTCGCATTCTCAAGGAGTGGACCGCCAACATACAGATCAAGAATGGCAGCGGACTGCCTGAGACGCCGCGCTACTCGGCCACCGTGCCGGGCACGGCGATGAGCGGCTCGCTCCGCCCAAACCTGACCGGCGCCTCGCTCTACACCACAAGTGGAAGCGCGCACCTGAACTCCGCCGCATACTCCGCGCCGACCACCGGCACCTGGGGAACAGCCGGTCGCAACTCCATCACCGGCCCGGCGCAGTTCTCGCTTGACGGCTCGCTCGCGCGCACCTTCCGCCTGCGTCACGACTACAGCCTCGATGTGCGCGCTGACGCCAGCAATCTGCTCAATCATGCCGTCTACAGCGCATGGAATACGACCACCAACAGCTCCACCTTCGGCCTGCCTTCGAGCGCCGACGCCATGCGCAGCATCAAAATCACAGGGAGGTTCCGCTTCTAGCCATGCGCACTGCCACTGCATTCACGCTCCTTTTGGCTCTTGCCGCCGGCGCGCACGCCCAGCAGGTTGGAACCAACGTTCGCGCCGAAGAGGACTCCGGCATCAAGCTCACCATCAACTCGCAACTCGTGGTTGAAACCGTCGAGGCCCGCGACAAAAAAGGCAACTTCATCGACGGCCTCACCGCGAAAGACTTCAAGGTAACCGAAGACGGCGCGCCACAAACCGTGCGCATCTGCGAACGCCAGCATCTATCGGCCTCCGAGCCACTGCCTGCGCTCAAGCGCGAAGACGAAAACGTCACCATCTACAAACGTCTCTCACGCACTCAACTCGCCGCCGAACGCACCGATGCCAGCCAGTATAAAGACCATCGCCTGCTCGCCTTCTACTTCGACATGAGCGCCATGGGACCGATGGATCAGATGCGCGCGCTCGGCGCCGCCGAAAAATTTGTCCGCACCCAGATGAGCGCCACCGATCTGATCTCGATCCTGCGCTTCAACGGCGGCGCGGTCGATGTGCTGCAGGAGTTCACCGCCGACCGCAATCGCCTGCTCAGCATTCTTGAAACTCTGATCGTCGGCGAGGGCCAGGGCAACGACGGCACAGCAGAAGACTCCTCGAAAGTCGATACCGGCGCGGCCTTCGGCCAGGACGACAGCGAGTTCAACCTCTTCACCACCGACCGCCAGCTCTCGGCCCTGCAAACCACGGCCAAAATGCTGGCGCGCATGAGCGAGAAAAAATCGCTGCTCTACTTTGCCAGCGGCCTGCATCTGAACGGCGTCGATAACATGGCGCAGTTGCACGCCACCGTGGATGAGGCCGTGCGCGCTGGTGTCTCCTTCTGGCCCATCGACGCGCGCGGACTGGTTGCCGACGCGCCGCTCGGCGATGCCTCGCAAGGCTCGCAGGGCAACATCAGCATGTACAACGGCACGGCGATGCAGGCCACCACCGACCGCTTCCAGCAATCGCAAGACACTCTCTATTCGCTCGCGGCCGACACCGGCGGCAAGGCCCTGCTCGATACCAACGACCTCGCGCGCGGCATTGTTCAGGCGCAGCAGGCCATCAGCGACTACTACATCATCGGCTACTACACCACCAACGCCGAGCAGAACGGCCGCTTCCGCAAGGTCAAGATCGAGCTTGCTCCGCCCACCGAAGCCAAGCTCAGCTATCGTCAGGGCTACTACGCAGGCAAGGTCTTCGCCAAGTTCAACACCGCCGACAAGGAGCGCCAGCTTGAAGACGCGCTCATGCTTGAAGACCCCATCACCGACCTCACCATCTCGATGGAGATCGATCACTTCCAACTCAATCGCGCCGAGTACTACGTGCCCATCATGGTCAAGATCCCCGGCCGCGAACTCGCGCTCGCCAAGCACTCCGGCGCCGAGCACACGCTCATCGATTTCATCTGCGAGGTCAAGGACGAGGTCAGCGGCTACGCCGTCTCCAACATTCGCGACTTCGTCAACATCAAGCTGAGTGATGCGACCGCCGCCGACCTCATCCATCGCCCCATCGAATACGAGGCCGGATTCACGCTTCTGCCCGGCCGCTACTCGATCAAGTTTTTGGCGCGCGATGATGAAACCGGCCGCATCGGCACCTACCAGACCAGCTTCACCATTCCCAACCTCAACAAGGAAACCGTGAGCGTGCCCATGAGCACCGTCGTGCTCAGCAGCGAACGCAAAGACGTCAAGGACTCCATCTACGACGCCGTCAAGGCCAAGGAGCGCGCCAAAACCGACGCCGTCAATCCTCTGGTCTACGACGGCAAAAAGATGATCCCGAGCGTCACGCGCGTCTTCCACGCGGCGCGTCCTCTCTACGTCTACTTCCAGAGCTACACGGAGACGCAGTCGGCGACAACGCCAGCCACACCTGCGACGGCAGCCGCGCCCGCGACGCCGATCGTCTCTTATGTCACGCTCTACCGCGACGGCAAAAAGGTCTACGAATCGACGCCTCTCGCAGCCACCGCCGTCGCTGGCAACCGGCTCGCCACCGCGCACTTCCGCTTCGAACTCGACGCGAGCAAGCTGCCCGAAGGCCTCTACCAATGCCAGGTCACCGTGCTTGACGCAGCCGGTCAGCATGCGAGCTTCTGGTCCGCGCCCATCCAACTCATCCCGTAATCGAACGCCACACCAAACGAAGAAGGGCGGCCACCATGGCCGCCCTTCTTCGTTTCCCCTAGGGGGTATCGACATATATCAACTTAGCTGCTCTATGGCGATACACCCTAGCTACTGCACCTGTTCGAAGTCCTCGATCTTGCGCCACTTGTAGAAGGCGATCGAGCCGACCCAACTCACGGCGAAGAGCCCGACGATCAAGTAGCCCAACGAGCCAAAGTTCTCATTCATCCGCCGCACCGCGTCCCAAAAGAAGCCGCCCAGCGCAAAGTGCTCGGCCAACAGTCCCAGCGCCTCAATGCCGCCCACCACCAGCGCCACCACCACCGAGACAAAGGTGATCGTCAGGTTGTAATAGAGCTTGCGGATCGGCTTCACGAAGGCCCAGCCGTACGCGCCAAGCATCAGAATATTGTCGGTCGTATCGATCAGCGACATGCCCGCCGTAAACAGCGCCGGAAAAACCAGAATCGACCAGATCGGCAGCCCCTTCGAGGCCTCGGCCGCGGAAATGCCCAGCAGTCCAATCTCCGTCGCCGTATCAAAGCCCAGTCCAAAGAGCAGCCCCAGCGGATACATGTGCCAGCTCCGCCGGATCAGAGCAAACATCGGCCGAAAGATGCGCGCCAGAAGGCCCTGGCCCGCCAGCAACGTGTTCAGATCCTCTTCGACATAGGGCTCACCGGCGCGCACCCGCCGAAAAACGCCGTAGACCGAGCGCAGAACCGCCAGATTCGCCAACCCGATGCCGATCAAAAAGGCCGCCGATACCAGCGTACCGACCAGCCCGCCCACCTCGCGCAGCCCGTCGACCCGGTGCGATAACGCCATCGCCACCGCGGCCATCGCCACCGAGCCGACAACCACCACCGTCGAGTGCCCGAGCGAGAACAGAAACCCCACCGCAACCGGCCGCTTGCCTTCCTGCATCAGCTTGCGCGTCACGTTGTCGATGGCGGCAATGTGGTCGGCGTCGACCGCGTGCCGCAACCCAAAACTGTAGGCCAGAAAGGCCGTGCCGAGCAGCAGCGGATAATTGCGAAAAGCGATAAAGGCCCACAACCATGCGCCGACATTGAAGACCAGCAGCAGGCCATAGATGCCCACCACCTTGCTCTTCACATGCTCCGCCTTGTCATTGAAAAGATGGCGCACCCGGCGCTCCCACGGAGAAAAAATGGCGGCCAGGCCCGCTTTCGTCCAGCGCCAGCCTGCCAAGATCATACCATTTTCAAATTCGTATGAAACTAAAAAACAGGCAGACCAAATTGAGTCTGCCTGCTCTGTCTTTTGCGTTTTAGTTCAGGAACAGCGTCCGGTAGAGAGTGTCGCGCTGCACCGGCTTGAAGCCCGCGTCGCGAATGATCCGGCGCAGTTCCTCTTCCGTCGTGCAATTCGAGGTTCCTGCCGCCTTGACCACGTTCTCCTCGAGCATGACCGAGCCCACGTCGTTGCCGCCAAAGTGCAGCCCAAGCTCCAGCACCTTCAGCCCCTGCGTCACCCAGCTCGCCTGCACGTTCTCGATGTTGTCCAAGTAGAGCCGTGCAATCGCCAGTGTTTTCAGGTATTCGACGCTGGTCGCCTCATCCCAGCCGCGACCGCCGAGCGCCGTATGCTTCGGCTGGAAGCTCCAGGGAATAAAGGCCGTGAATCCGCCTGTTTCTTCCTGCAAACGGCGCACCACCTCGAAGTGATTGATGCGCTGCTCAATGGTTTCTCCCACGCCAAACATCATCGTCGCCGTGGTCCGCATGCCGATCTCGTGCGCGGTCCGGTGGACGCTGACCCAATCCGCCGTCGAACACTTCAGCCGGGCCACCTTGCGCCGCACATCGTCGTCCAAAATCTCCGCGCCACCGCCCGGAATCGAAGCGAGTCCGGCATCGCGCAGCCGTAGCAAGGTATCGCGCAGGCTCAGCTCCGAATACTCGGCAATCGCCAGAATCTCCGAGGCCGACAGACAGTGCAGCCAGATCTGCGGAAACCGCTCCTTGATGCCACGGAAGAGCCGTTCGAACCAGTCAATCTTCAGGTCCGGGTGAATGCCGCCCTGCATCAGCACGCCCGTGCCGCCCATCTCCACCGTCTCGGCGATCTTCTCGTAGATCTTGTCGAACTCGAGAATGTAGCCCTCTTCGGACTTCGGCCCCTTGAGCGGCTTATAGAAGGCGCAGAACGAGCAGTACTCCGTGCAGAAGTTGGTGTAGTTGATGTTGCGATCAATGATGTAGGTAACCACGCCCTCCGGGTGCAGCCGGCGGCGCACCGCGTCGGCCTCAAAGCCGAGGCCAATCAGATCCGGTGAGCGGAAGAAGTCGAGAGCCTGTTCCCGAGTCAGTGCCATCTCCACGATTCTAGCAACATTGGCCGATTCCAGAGAAAAGCACTCTAATTTTCTTCTCCGCATTCGCAAAAATAAACTATCCTCGGTCCAGAATTTTCATCTCTACATTACGCTGTCCAGACGCACGACCGGACTGAATAAGGAGAGAACATGTCGCAAGAATCCAAATGCCCGTTTTCCGGATGGCTCAACCCTCACACGGCCTCTGGCACAAAGGGCAACGCGGCCTGGTGGCCGCAGCAACTGAATCTTGCCATTCTGCACCAGCAATCGTCCAAGTCCAATCCGCTAGGCAAGGACTTCGATTACGCCAAGGAATTCAACTCGCTCAATCTCGACGCCCTCATCGCGGATCTGCGCAAGCTCATGACCGATTCGCAGGATTGGTGGCCGGCCGATTTCGGCCACTATGGACCGCTGTTTATCCGCATGGCCTGGCATTCGGCGGGCACCTATCGCATCGCCGATGGGCGCGGCGGCGCAAGTCGCGGCGCGCAGCGCTTTGCTCCGCTCAACAGCTGGCCCGACAATGTGAACCTCGACAAGGCCCGTCGGTTGCTTTGGCCCATCAAGCAGAAGTACGGCAACAAGATCTCCTGGGCCGACCTTCTGGTTCTGACCGGCACCGTGGCGCTCGAATCCATGGGACTCAAGACCTTTGGCTTCGGTGGCGGACGCGAGGACATCTGGGAGCCGGAGTTGGACACCGACTGGGGACCGGAGAGCACCTGGCTGGGCGATGAGCGCTACTCTGGCGAGCGCAAGCTGGCCAAGCCGCTGGCCGCCGTGCAAATGGGGCTGATCTACGTCAACCCGGAGGGGCCCAACGGCAACCCCGACCCTCTGGCCTCGGCCCGCGATATCCGCGAGACCTTTGCCCGCATGGCGATGAACGATGAGGAGAC
>DBTV01000047.1 GCA_002307235.1 Acidobacteriaceae bacterium UBA1307 | reverse complement strand
CGCCAGCAACCGCAGCGCCCGCGCCGGCCCCGGCCGCAGCACCGGCACCGGAGCCCGCCGCCGACCCCAACGCGCAACCGAGCAACGCCACCCCGGCAGGCGAACAGCCGGCAGCGATGCAATAAGCGCACGATGCACCCAACGCACAAACGGCGGCCCACGGGTCGCCGTTTGTGCGTTCTGAGGCAGCGAAGTCTTTTAAAAACTCCTGTTACAAATTGTTACAAATTAAACCGGCAAAGGTGAATAGTTCTTGGCAAGACCCTCGTCTTATACGGACAGGAGGGTGTCGATGGGGGTCAAGCAGTTTCTTTGTGTAACTGCTCTCCTTCTTGTTGCGGGAGCTTCGACAGGTTTCGCGCAGACGGTCAATCGCTTGGCCGGGGGGATTGCAACGAGTTCGGTGGTGGAGCTGAAGGGTTCGGCACATCCGCTGGCCATGGCGAAGAACGATGCGGGCCGCATGTCTTCGCAGGCGCGTTTAGAGGGCATGACGCTGCACTTTGCCCTGACCGATGCGCAGAAAACCGAGCTGGATGCCCTGCTTGTGGCGCAGCAGACGGTCGGTTCACCCTACTATCATCAGTGGCTTACGCCCACACAGTTTGCCGCGCGCTTTGGCCTCAGCGAGACCGATCTTGAGCAGGTGAAGAGCTGGCTCGAGCAGCAGGGGTTCACCGTCAATCGCGTTGGCAACAGCCGCATGAGCATCAATTTTTCCGGCACGGTGCGTCAGGTGGAGTCGGCCTTTGGTGCCGAGATGCACTACTACACCGTCGGTGGCACCCGTCACTTTGCCAATGCCGCGGAGTTGAAGCTCCCCGCCGCGCTCAACGGCGTCGTCAGCTCACTGAGCAACATCAGCGATTTTCGTCCGCAGCCACACCGGAAGGCGAGTCCGAACTTTACCTCGGCGACCACCGGATCGCACTTCATGACGCCGCTCGATGCGGCGACCATCTACGACGTCAACGCGGCCTATAACAATGGCTACACCGGCTCGGGCCAGACGATTGTCGTCGTTGGCCAGTCGGCGGTGGACACCGCGGATGTTCAGAAGTTTCAGAGCGCGCTCGGTTGGACCAGCTACAAGCTGCCGACCACGGTGTTGGTGCCCAATACCGGCACCTCGACGATTGTCACCGGCGACGAGGGCGAGTCGGATCTTGATCTCGAATACACGAGCACCATCGCCAAGGGCGCGACGATCTACTTCGTCTACACCGGCAACAGCTCGAACAACAACGGCGTCTTCGACTCGATCGAATACGCGGTCGACAACCGGCTCGGTTCGGTCATCAGCGTCAGCTACGGCTCCTGCGAGGCGGTGTGGAGCCAGAGCGACTTCAACTCGTATGAGGCCATCATGGCGCAGGGGGCCGCGCAGGGGCAGAGCATCATCGCCTCTTCGGGTGACAACGGCTCGAACGGCTGCTACTACCTCTACGAGAATTACGGCAGCACCTATTCGAGTTATGCCGGAAAAATTTCGACCAGCTATCCGGCCTCGAGCGCGTATGTGACGGCGGTCGGCGGCACCGAGTTTTCTTCGACAAACTCGACCTCGTCAACGTATTGGAGTTCCGCCAGCAGCAGCGATGTGATCAGCTCGGCCAAAAGCTACATTCCCGAGGTTGTCTGGAATGACAGCTCATCGAGCGGACTCTCTGCGGGCGGCGGTGGCACCAGCGTTTTTGCCACCCGGCCCAGTTGGCAGACGGGCGTGACCGGCATCAGCACGGCGACCGATTATTCGAAGGGCTATCGAATGTTGCCCGACGTCTCGCTGGCCTCTTCGCCAAGCTACACCGGCTACGTTTATTGTTCGAGCGATTCGACCTCGACGGGGATTACCGGCAGTTGCTCGAATGGCTTCCGCGATACCAACAGCAAATATCTGACGGTGGCCGGCGGCACCAGCTTTGCCGCGCCCATCTTCGCCGGCATGGTGGCGATTCTTAATCAGAAGCTGAACTCGACCGGGCAGGGGCTGATCAACGCGACGCTCTATTCGCTGGCATCGAATGCGACCACCTACGCCTCGGCCTTCCACGACATCACCAGCGGCAACAATGCCTGCACCGGCGTCAGCACCTGCAACAGCACGTACTCGACCTATTACACGGCGACGACCGGCTATGACGAGGCCACCGGCCTTGGCTCGGTCGACTTCAATAACCTGCTGAACGCCTGGCCGACGAGTTCGACCTCGGCTTCGCTGACCAGCTCGACCACCACGCTGTCGGCGGCCACTACCTCGCCCAGCTCCGGTGCCAGCGATGCCATCACCATCACCGTCGCCTCCGGTTCCTCTTCGGTGACGAGCACGCCCACCGGCACGCTGGCAATTTATGTCGACGGCACGGAAAAGGCCAGTGCGCTTGCGCTTACCAGCGGTGCGGCCACCTACAGCTTCTCGTCGACGACCACCGGCGCGCACACCATTACGGCGACTTACTCGGGCGATGCCACCTATGCGGCATCTACCGCCTCGGTCGTGGTGACCATCGCCAGTTCGTCCACCTCGTCGTCGAGCGGCACCTTTACGGTGGCCCTGAATCCCTCGTCGATGACCATCAGTTCCTCGGGCGGCTCATCCACCTCGACGGTGACGGTGACCCCGGCCAATAGCTACACCGGCACGGTGAATTTTTCGCTTTCCACCTCGAGCAGCACGCTGCAGAACAACGCGTGCTATTCGCTGTCGAGCGCAAAGGTGACCGGCACCAGCGCGGTGACCTCCACATTGACGCTCTACTACGGCTCGTCCTACTGCAAGAACACCACCTCGGTGTCGGGCGCGGGCGTGCATGCCTTCAAGCTGGCCTCATCCTCATCGGCTTCCAGGGGTGGCTCCGACGCGTCGGTGCGCATGGCAGCTCTGGGCGGCTTCGGCGTTCTCTTCGCGGGTCTCATCGGCTGGCGCTTCCGGCGCGTACGCGGCTGCATGAGTCTGCTGGCGCTTGTTGCGCTGGGCATGGCCCTGTCCGGTTGCGGATCAAGCACCTCATCCACTTCGTCTGGAACCACTACGTCGACCAGCTACACCCTTACGGTGGAAGGCGTCGACAGCGCGAGTTCCAGCATCTATTCCACGGCGACACTGACATTGACCGTGGACTAAGCCGGGGGGCATGGCCCGCTCCCCGGCCGGTTCAGACGTCTTGCTGACCCCAGTTTTTAGGCGTCTGAGCCGGCCCCCTTTGAACCGCATGGCAGAGATCGACCGTTCCATCATCGCCGATCCGTCTCTGCCGCGCGGCGTTGCTTTACGATAAATTTGCATTGAAGGAAAGAAACGAAACCGCCGTGCCGCTTCCGCGCAGGGCGGTTTCGTTTTTGCGCATTCGAGACAAAAGAGACCGGGTGCATGCGAATATTCGGTTCATTGCCGCGCGATTTCGGCGATAATGGTTCCGCCCAGCGACGGAATCCCTGCGTCGCACTGCCCGGTGGAGAGTTGAAACGGCGAGCCACCGGCGGCATCGCGAAAGGACCATGCATGCCTTCGACGATCATCGAGCCGTTTCGCATCAAAAGTGTCGAACCGATTCGCTGGACCACACGCGAGGAGCGTCTGCAGGCGCTCAAGGCCGCGCACTACAACCTCTTCCTGCTCGATGCGCGCGATGTTCTAATTGATCTGCTCACCGACGCCGGCACCGGAGCCATGTCCACCCGCCAGTGGGCCGCCGTCGTTGAAGGCGACGAGAGCTATGCCGGCAGCGCCAGCTATGTGCGCTTCAAGCAATCCGTGCAGTCGATCTTCGGCTATCAGCACGTCATTCCCACCCATCGCGGCCGCGATGCCGAGCGGCTTCTCTTCGGCCTGTTATGCAAAAAAGGCGACGTCGTTCCCAACAACACGCATTTTGATACGACGCGCGCCAATGTAGAAGTCGTTGGTGCCGAAGCCGTCGATCTGTTGATGCCCTACGCGCGCGATCCTCAGGCCCGCATGCCTTTCAAGGGCAACATGCACGTGGAGGCGCTTGAGGCGCTGATCGCCCGCGTCGGCCGCGAGCGGATTCCGCTGGTGATGCTCACCATCACCAACACCTCTTGCGGCGGCCAGCCCGTCTCTCTTGAAAATGCGCGCGCGGTCTCGGCCCTCTGCCGCCGGCACGGCATTCCGCTCTATTTCGACGCCTGCCGCTTTGCGGAAAATGCCTGGTTTATCAAGGAGCGCGAAGAGGGCTACAGCGACACGAGTCCCAAGGAGATTGCCCGGCAGATCTTTGCGCTCGGTGATGGCTGCACCATGTCGGCGCAGAAAGACGGCATGGCGAACATCGGTGGATTTTTGTGCTCGAATGACAACCTGCAGGAGAGCAAGGATGCTTCGGGCACGATCCTCGCCGAAGGCAATCCCGTCTACGGCGGGCTGGCCGGTCGCGACCTCGAGGCCATCGCCATCGGCCTGCATGAGGTTCTCAATGAGGACTATCTGCGCTATCGCATCGCCTCGACCGCCTATCTCGGCAATCGCATCGCGCGCGAGGGCGTGCCCATCGTCGAGCCGCCCGGAGGCCACGCGGTCTACATCGATGCCAAGGCCTTTCTGCCGCATGTGCCGCCCGAGCAGTTTCCCGGCGTGGCGCTTTCGGCCGAGTTGTATCTTGAAGGCGGCATCCGCTCCATCGAGATAGGCTCTCTGATGCGCGGCTTTTCATCGTCGGTGGAACTGGTCCGGTTGGCGATTCCGCGCCGCGTCTACACCATGGGCCATATCGATTACGTGATCGAGACCATCCTCAGCGTCTGGCAGCGTCGCACCTCGATCGGCGGCATGAGGCTGGTGCACGAGGCACCCTTGCTACGCCATTACACCGCGCAACTGGAGCCGCTCGCCGAGGGATGATTCTTGTCGCACCGCGAAGATCGTGAACGACGCCGCCGGAACCTTTTGCCGACCGCCGCGACAGATTACCGGCCGATCGGCCTCGCCCCCGTCGAGCTGCCTCTGGTCACCGCGCCTGCCCTGGCCGTCAATCTTTACGAAACCGATTCGCAGCCCTGAGCCGCACCGTTGCGCGGTCGTTGCCCTGCGCAGAAGGAGGGCGAAAACTGCTAGGATCAGAGCCGATGGAAGATCTGGAAAAAGCAAAAAATACCCCCGCCGCGCTGGTGCGCATTGAGGCTGCGGCGCTGGCGGCGCTGGCCGACCGGCTTGAAAACGGCATGGGCGCCCCCTTTGAGCGCGCGGTGGAACTGCTGCTGCACTGCGGCGAAACCAACGGGCGCATCGTCGTGACCGGCATGGGTAAAAGCGGTATCATCGCGCAGAAGATTGCGGCGACGCTCAGCTCGACCGGCTCGCCCGCTCTGTTTTTGCATCCGGCCGAGGCCGTGCATGGTGACCTGGGCGTGTTGATGGTCGGCGACGTGGTGGTGGCGCTGTCAGCCTCGGGCGAGACCGAGGAGATTCTGCGCCTGCTGGCCACGCTCCAGCGCAAGGGCGACGCGCTCATTGCGCTCTGCTGCAATATGAACTCGACTCTGGCCGAGGCGGCCGACGTGGCGCTTGATTGCAGCGTGGAGCGCGAGGCCTGCCAGATGAATCTGGCGCCGACGGCCTCGACGACCACGATGCTGGCTTTGGGCGATGCGCTGGCGATTGCGGTGAGCATGCGCAAGGGCTTCCGCGCCGAGGATTTTGCCGAACTGCATCCGGGCGGCAAGCTGGGCAAGCGGCTGGCGAAGGTCGGCGACCTGATGCACGTCGGCGACCGTGTGCCGCGTGTGGCGCCGACGACGCTGATGACGGAAGTGATCTACGAGATGTCCTCGAAGGCGCTCGGGATGACGACGGTCGAGTGCGAGGGGCGGCTGTGCGGCGTGATCTCCGATGGCGACCTGCGGCGCCTGCTTGAGCGCGAGGGCGGCGCGGCGCTGACCAAGACGGCGGCCGAGGTGATGCACGTCGATCCGCGCACCATTGGCGCGAAGGAGCTGGCGGCCAAGGCCTTGGCGATTCTCGAGGCAAAAAAGATCACCTCGCTGGTGGTAGTCGACAAGGCGGGCACGGTCGAAGGCGTGCTGCACCTGCATGACCTGTGGGGCGTGGAACTGATCTAAATCTCTGGCAATTTTTTCTGGAATCGGGCGATAATGAACGTGGAGAAGCTATGGCTGACGCACCGATTATCGTTCATCTCGATACCGAAGCGCAGACGCGACTGACGGCGCTGGCAGAAGCGCGACAGCAGCCCGTGGAAGATCTGGCCGCCGAGGTTCTGGCCTCCTATCTGGCTCCTGAGAGCTGGGAGCACCGCCACATTCATGCCGGATTGGCGGAGTTGGAGGCGGGCAAAGGCGTTCCTCATGAACAAGTTGCTGCCTGGCTCGATAGTTGGGGCACGGACAGCGAACTTCCCGTACCCAAATGAAGTTGATCTGGTCGCCAACGGCTCTGGCGGATCTCGAAGCGATCCGTGCCTACATTGCGGAAGAGCATCTCGTTGCATCGCAGAAAGTGGCGCGATCCATTCGCACGTCCATTGAGCGGCTGCTCGATTTTCCCGTAGCTGGGCGGGTCGGCCGGGTGTCGGGGACGCGCGAGTGGGTGATTGCAGGAACTGCCTACATTGCCGTCTATACCGTGATGGAAGACGAGCTTCGCATTGTCTCGATCCTGCATGGCCGCCGAAGCTGGCCGAAAACCTTTTGACTATTTTCCTGAAAAATCATGCAGGGCATGTTCCAAAGGGGTTGTCGGGTACGCCGCGGCCGGAAAATTTTGCCTCAAAGGGTAAAATCATAAGAGTCAGAACTTTTTTCTAAGAAACGACAAGCCTATGCATCGTTGGTCCAAACTCTTCATTCCGACTCTTCGCGAGGCCCCGGCGGATGCCGAAGTGGCCAGTCACAAGTTTCTGGTGCGCGCCGGTTACATTCGCCAGTTGGGTGCCGGCATCTACAACTACCTGTTCCTCGGGCAGCGGACGATCAACAAGATCATTGCGATTGTGCGCAGCGAGATGGATCAGATCGGTCAGGAGTTCTACCTGCCCGCCATCCTGCCGAAGGAGCCATGGGAGCAGAGCGGCCGCTGGACGGGCATGGGCGACAACATGTTCCGCTTCAAGGATCGCAAGGGCACCGAAATGTGCCTGGGCATGACGCATGAAGAGATCATGACCACCATCGCCCGCAGCGAGCTGCGCAGCTACAAGCAGTTGCCGCAGATCTGGTACCAGATTCAGACCAAGTTCCGCGACGAACCCCGCCCCAAGTCGGGCCTGCTGCGCGTGCGCCAGTTCACCATGAAGGATGCCTACTCCTACGATATCGATCGCGAGAGCCTCGACAACAGCTTCGATCTGCATGATCGCGTCTATCGCAAAATCTTCTCCCTGTGCGGACTGAAGTTTGTCGCCGTCGAGGCCGATTCCGGCTCGATGGGCGGCTCGCAGTCGCAGGAGTTTATGGTCTACACCGACGCGGGCGAAGATCTGATCGCATCGTGTCCGGTCTGCGGCTATGCGGCCAACACGGAAAAAGCGACCTCGTTGCTTGAACCGATTGCTGAGCTTGAAGCTACGTCGGACAAGCCCGAAGAGATTCACACGCCGGGCATGGGCGCGATTGCCGACATCTCTGCCTTCCTCAAGATGCAGCCCGCCAACGACATCAAGTGCGTGGCCTACATGGGCCTGAAGCGCGGTGCCGCCGAAGAGCAGGATCAGTGGCTTCCCGTGGTGGCCTTCCTGCGTGGCGATCATCAGGTGAACGAGACCAAGCTGCTCGGCGTTATCGGCGGCGCGGAGCTTCGACCGATGGTGGCCGAGGAGCTCGAACAGTATCTGCACGGACCGGCGGGTTACCTCGGGCCGGTGGGCCTGAAGCCTTCCGAAAAGCTCTTTACCGAAGAGCTGACGGTCGTCGTCGACAAGGCGCTCGAAGGCCGCACCAACATGGTCTGCGGCGCCAACAAGCTCGACTATCACCTGCGCAACGTGACGCCAGGCAAGGATTTCACCTGGACGATTGCCGCCGACATTCGCACGGTGAATGCTGGTGAAGGCTGCCCGAAGGCGGGTTGCGCGGGCAAGCTGGTGGTGGGCAAGGCCGTCGAGATTGGTCACATCTTCAAGCTCGGCGACAAGTACACCAAGTCCATGGGCGCGCGCGTGCTCGACGTCAACGGCAAGGAAGTGACACCGCTGATGGGCTGCTACGGCATCGGCATCGAGCGGATTCTGACCTCGGCCATTGAGCAGTCGAATGACGCGAATGGCTTCTGGTTGCCCGCTTCGATCGCTCCCTTTGCCGTGGTGGTTGCACTCACCGACATGCGCGACGAGCAGTTGGTGGCGGCGGGCGAAAAGCTGGCGGCGGAGCTCGAAGCGGCGGGCCTCGATGTGCTGCTCGACGACCGCAAGGAGCGCGCCGGTGTGAAGTTCAAGGATGCGGATCTGATCGGCATTCCTTATCGCGTGACGGTGGGCAAAAAGGCGGCCGAGGGTGTGGTGGAGCTGGCCACGCGCGCGACCACGTCCAGTGTCGATGTGAAGTTCGAAGACCTGCTGCCGTTGCTCAAGACGCGCATCGCCGAAGAGCAGTTGCTGGAAGAAAGCGTCTAGACGGGCGCAATCGCGGGGCGGCGGTGCAGCATGGCCGTCGCCCGCATCTTTTTTTGAAACGGCCGCGCGCATTTTCTGAAGAATTTTTTTGAAAATGTTCTAGAGCCGAACCCTTGAAGGAGTCTTCTCGATGGCGTTGAAGATCAGATGGCGAAAGCCGTCGGAAATGAGTCCGCGGGCGCAGAAGTGGTTGCGCATTGGCCTGATCGCGGCGGGCTCGCTGGCGGGTGTGTTGTTTCTCGTCACTGCTTTTTATTACTTCAAGTATCGGGGTGCGGTGGACGAGCGGTTGAAGCAGCCGCTGTTTGCATCGACGGCGAAGATTTACGCCGCGCCGCGCGAGGTGCGTCCGGGCCAGAAGCTGCCAGTGCATCTGATCGCCGAAGAACTGCGTTCGGCTGGATACGCGAGCGAGGGCGGTGCGTCGCAGTTGGGCACCTACTCGGAGAATGGTTCGTCGATCACGGTGCGTCCGGGGCCGCAGTCCTATCATGCGCCCGATGCGGCGGTGATCCACGTGAGCAACGGCGTGGTCAGCTCGATTACCGACGAGAAGGGCCAGCAGCTTTCCAGCTACGAGCTGGAGCCGCAGCTGATCACCGGACTGAGCGAGGACGCGGGCCGCATCAAGCGCCGCCTGCTCACCTACGACGAGATTCCGCAAAATCTTGTGCAGGCCGTGCTGGCCATTGAAGACCGCCGCTTTTTTGAGCATGGCGGCGTGAACTACATCAGCATGGTGGGCTGGGCTTGGCATGACCTGATCGGCGACCGCAAGCATCGCGGCGGCGCATCGACGGTGACCATGCAACTGGCCAAGCAACTGTTCGTGGCCGACAACGGCACCTTCCGCTACAAGCTGCAGCAGGTGATGGTGGCATACATGCTGGAGCATCACTTTACCAAGCAGCAGATCTTCGAGAGCTACGCGAATCAGGTGCCGCTGGGCCAGCGCGGCAGCTTCTCGATCAACGGCTTTGGTGAAGCGGCGCAGTCCTACTTTGGCAAAAATGTCAGCCAGCTTTCGCTGTCGGAAGACGCATTGCTGGCGGGCATCATTCAAAGCCCGAGCCGCCTGAATCCCTTCCGGCATCCGGATCGCGCGCTTGACCGGCGCAACATCGTGCTGGATTCGATGGTGGAAACAGGCGCGGTGACAAAGGATGAAGCGGAACGCGCGAAGGCCGAGCCGCTGCACCTGGTTCCGGGCAGCATGGATGCGAGTGAGGCTCCGTACTTTGTCGATCTGGTGCAGGAGCAGTTGCAGCAGAAGCTCGGCGAGCGCGATTACAACCGCGAAGGGCTGCGCATCTACACCTCGCTTGATCCTGATCTGCAAAAGGCCGCATCGGCCGCGGTCGATGTGAGCCAGCACGCGATTGACGCGCAGGTGGACAGGTTACACGCGAAGCAGAAGGCAGCCGGGCAGAGTTACAGCTATCCGCAGATGGCGCTGGTGGCGCTCAATCCGCACACCGGCCAGGTGCTGGCGATGGTGGGCGGCCGCAACTATGGTGCCTCGCAGTTGAACCATGCGGTGTCGAAGCGGCCGACGGGCTCCATCTTCAAGCCGTTCGTGTACGCGGCGGCCTTTGCCACCGCGATTGAAGGCACAACGCTGCCGGGGCAGAGCGGACCGTTTACGCCGCTGACGATGCTTTCCGATGAGCAGACGACCTATGATGTGGGCGGGCAGAGTTATACCGCGCATAACTTCGAGGGCGAGTATCACGATCAGGTGACGGCGCGCTATGCGTTGATGCGTTCGCTGAACAACGCGACCATCGGGCTTGCCTCGATGGTGGGCTTTGACCGCGTGGCGGCACTGGCGCGCGATGCGGGCATCAAGAATGCGCGCGGAACGCCGACCGTTGCTATCGGAGCCTATGACGCCTCACCGCTCGATATGGCGGGCGCCTACACGGTCTTTGCCAATCATGGATTGCACATTGATCCGTGGTTGCTGGCGAGCGTGCGCTCGACCAATGGCGACGTGATCAGCGATTACACGCCGACGACCAAGCAGGTGCTCGACGCGCGCGCGGCCTATCTGACGACGCGCATGATGCAGGACGTCATCAACGGTGGCACCGCCGCGGGTGTGCGCGCCATGGGCTTCACTGCTCCTGCCGCGGGTAAAACCGGCACCAGCCACGATGCGTGGTTCGCCGGTTACACCTCGAACCTGCTCTGTATTGTGTGGGTGGGTAACGACGATTACACCGACGTCAAGATTGAAGGCGCACATGCGGCGGCTCCCATCTGGGCCGAATTCATGAAGCGCGCCGTGCAACTGCCGCAGTATTCGGATACGAATGGCTTCTCGGCACCGGATGGCGTCGAAGAGGTGAAGATCGATCCGAACACGAACCTGTTGAGCGACGACAGTTGCCCGGATGGTTACAACCTGTCGTTCCTCGCGGGCACCGCACCGACCATGGCTTGCGGCAATCATCCACCGATTGAAGCTCAACCAGCGCAGCCGGCGACGGCAACGCAACCGCAGCAGCATGGAGGTCTTCTACAGAAGATTTTTGGCGGAGGCGGCGGTGGAAGTGGCAACAGCAGCGGAACCTCGCCGCACTAAAAATGCGGAATAAAAAAAGAAGAGTCGCCGATGGCGGCTCTTCTTTTTTTGGGTTACGACGTGCTGTCCTGCTCTTGTTGCGAAGAGAAGGTCGATGTGCGGTGCAGATTCATGCCGAGCGGGCTTGCATGGAAACCTGCCCTGAGCAAAAACGGAGCGAGAGGATGCGCGGCAACAGGCTGGCCGTTGATCGTGGTGATGAGCGCGGCCTGACGGTCGTGCTGCTGCAAGCGTTGCTGGCCGCGCTCGGCGAGAAAGTGCGCGAGGCCTTCGGCAGCGCGCATGCGCTCGGGCTCTTCTTCGGGAAGAAAAACAAGAATATTCGGATTGCCGTGCCGCATCCAGGCAACGAGTGCTCCATTGCGCAAAATGATTTCTGCGTTGGCCGCGCGCGTGATCATGCGCGGCGCACTCTCGGAATCGGAGTCGGCGACGGCAAACTCGGGCCAACGCAGCACTGAGCCGTAGGGATTGGCCGGATCGGTCGCGGCCAGTTGCACGAACTCGGGCTCCTCTTCGGCAGGCGGCGTACGCAATTGCCGCAGCAGATCGACAGCGGCGGGCAGCGCGAACTGTGTAGCCCCGAGGCCCGCGACAAAGTAGCCGCGACGAATCTTTCCGCCTTCTTCAAGAGCCTTGAGCACGTCGTAGATTGCTGAAAATCCGCCGGGAATGTTTTCCGCCGCAGCGTGTTCGCGCAGCAGCACTCCGTAGCGATGGAGCAGTTGCAGCGCGAGCGCATGACGGACTTCGGTCGGGTTTGTCGCAGCGGCGACGACGAGCGACCAGCGGCCCTGCGCGGTGGGCGGCGTGGTGCGGCGCGAGCGAAAGACCTGCCCCGTGTGTTGGCGACGCGGCGCGCGCGTGGTCTCGGGCCGCGCGATGTAGGCGCGCAGAGCGTGCAGTGCATCGTTCGTTACGAGGCCGCGCCAGACCAGCGACCAGAGCGCATCGATGGTCTCCCCCGGATAGCCCGCGCCCGCTGCCTCATGCAGTGCATCGAAAAAAATCGCACCGGCGTTGGCGAGCACGGCGAGAATCTTCTCTTCGCGTTCGGTCAGCGGCGCGGCGTTGGCCTGATTCGTTGCGCGTTGGAGCAGAGGCAATTGATCAGCGAGGAAGAGCGCGATGCGGCCATCGTGTTCGCCGAGCGGCTCAAGGCCCATCCACGCAATTTCACCGGCGGCGATGAGCGTGTCGAGACTCGATGGATCGTAGTCGGCGATGCGCGCAGGCAAGATCGATGTTTCAATGAGCGAGGCCGCGAGCGGAGCGCCTTGCAGACTTTCAACAGTGTCGAGCACGAGATCGAGCGGGCTGCGACCGGCGATGCGCGGCGTGCGCACGCCTTGCCAGTGCGAGGCAAATCGCGCCAGGGTTTTCTGCTCGACGGGCTCCACCTCGCGGCGCAGGCGGGCAAGCGACTTGCGGCGAATCTTTCGCAGAATCTCGGCATCGCACCATTCGCGATGAATGCCCGTGGGGCGGAATCCACCTTCGAGCACGCGGCCATCGCGCAGAAGCTGGTGTAGTGTCTCTTCGATCCGCGTTGCATCCAGCGCGAATCGCGTGGCAACCTCGCGTGTGGTGAAAGGCCCATGCGTGCGTGCGAAACGGCGTACGAGTTCGAGCACGGGATCGGCGACCGGTTCAAGAAAAGCAGGTGCGAGTCCCGGTGGCAGCGCAATGCCGAGTGCATCGCGATAGCGCGCTGCGTCTTCGGCGGCGATCAGGCGCGGCTCGCCAGCAATCTGCAATTCAAGCACGCGATGCGCGCGGATGAGTGCATCGACTTGCGTGAGTAATGCGGGTGCAACAACGCGCCGCGCGAGTTCGTCGCGGGTTAGATCGCCGAGACGCACCAGCAGATCGTGTACGTCATCGAGCGAACGGGCGCGCAGATTTTCCGCAATCCGTTGTGCGGATTCTTCGACCTCGGCAATGGCCTCGGCATCAAGCAACGCGCGCAGATCGGCCTCGCCCATCAGCGTGCGCAACTGATCCTGATCGATGGTGAGCGCCTGCGCGCGTCGCTCGGCGAGAGGCGCATCGCTTTCGTAGATGTAATTGCCGACGTAGCTGAACAGCAGCGATGCGGCGAAGGGCGAGGGCTTTGGCGTATCAACCACGTGCACGCGAATCTGTCGCTGCTCGATGGCGCGCAGGGTTTCAAGCAGCGCAGGCATGTCGAAGACGTCGCGCAGGCACTCGCGATAGGTCTCAAGCAGCAGTGGAAATTTTGGATAGTGCGCGGCGACGCTGAGCAGATCGTGGGCGCGTTTGCGCAGTTGCCAGAGCGGCGAACGTTGGCCGGCGCGACGGCGCGGCAGCAGCAGGGCGCGGCCCGCGGCCTCGCGAAAACGTCCGGCGAAGAGCGCGGTTGAACCAAGCTGGCGCAACACGAGCTGCATCGCCTCAGAAGATTGGACGAGAAACCAGTCGGAGTCGGGCGGCGTTACGGTGTCAGGAAAGCGCACTACGAAACCGTCATCGCCCCACAGTGTTTCCACTTCAGGGCCATTGGCAGCGCGGATGCGCGCGGCGATGGCCATGGCCCACGGAATGTGAATGCGGCTGCCGAAGGGGGTGAGCACGCAGACGCGCCAGTCGCCGAGTTCATCCTTGCAGCGCTCGATGACGATGGTGCGATCATCGGGCAGAGCGCCGGTCGCAGCCTGTTGATCGTCGAGAAAGTCGAGCAGATTTTCAGCCGCGTTGGGGTCGAGGTCGTGCTCGCCGACGAGGCGCGTGAGCGCGGCGCGACGCGGCTGCTCTCGCAGTGTGCGCACCAGCGCGCCGATGCGGCGGCCGAACTCGAGCGGACGGCCGGGGCCATCGCCCTTCCAGAAAGGCATCTTGCCGGGCTCGCCGGGCGCGGGCGCAACGAGCACGCGGTCGTGCGTGATTTCTGTAATGCGCCAGGTGGAGGCGCCGAGGATGAAGTTGTCGCCCTGCTTGCTCTCGAAGATCATCTCCTCGTCGAGCTCGCCGACGCGCACCGATTTACCCTCGTCATTGGCGAGGAAGACGCCGTAGAGACCGCGATCGGGAATGGTGCCGGCGTTGAGAATGGCGATGCGGCCCGCGCCCTGCCGCGCGGTGAGCGTGTTTGCGTTGCGGTCCCAGTTGAGGCGCGGGCGCAGCTCGGCGAACTCATCCGAGGGATAGCGGCCGCTCAACAAATCGAGCACGCCCTCGAAGCCTTCGCGCGTGAGCGAGGCGAAGGGCGCGGCGCTGCGCACGAGCGTGAAGAGATCGTCGACACGTACATTGGGCGGCGCGTCGGAGGCGTACGGCGCTGCTGCGGGCGGATGCGCGACGATGGCGACGAGCTGTTGCGCCAGCACGTCGAGAGGGTTGCGCGGATAGCGTGTGGACTCGATGGCGCCCTCGTGCATGGCGCGTGTGACGGCGGCGCAGGCAACCAGATCGGCGCGATACTTGGGAAAGAGCGCGCCCTCGCTGATCGCGCCGATGGTGTGCCCGGCGCGGCCAATGCGCTGCATGCCGCTGGCGACCGACGGCGGCGCTTCAATCTGCACGACAAGATCGACCGCGCCCATATCGATGCCGAGTTCGAGCGTTGATGTGGCGCAGAGGGCTTTGAGCTGGCCGGCCTTCAGTTGCTCTTCGACGATGGAGCGCTGCGCGGCGGCGAGCGAGCCGTGATGCGCGCGCACAATCTCTTCGCCTGCGAGTTCATTGAGCGCGCCCGCGAGCCGCTCGGCGACCTGACGGCTGTTGACGAAGACAATCGTCGAGGTGTGCGCGCGGATGATCTCAAGCAGGCGCGGATGAATCGCATTCCAGATGGTTGTGCGTTTTGGCGGCTGCGCTCCGGGCCCTCTCGGAACGTGTGCCATCGTGCCGAGCCGCGCCATGTCTTCGACGGGAACCTCGATGCGCAGCTTGAGTTGCTTGGGCGCGCTGGCGTCGATGATGGTCACCGGGCGAAAGCGAATGCGAGTCTCGCCAAGTTCTTCGAGCAGATTTTCCGCAGTAGCGTCGTCTCGCTGCGCAGTCTCTGGTCCTTGTTCTCTGGTTCTTGTTTGCAGCGTCTCCGCTCCGGCAAGAAAATGCGCAACCTCTTCGAGCGGGCGCTGCGTGGCCGAGAGCCCGATGCGTTGCAGAGGTTTTGCCGTGAGTACTTCAAGCCGTTCGAGCGTGAGCGCCATGTGCGCGCCGCGCTTGGTCGGCACGAGCGCATGAATCTCGTCGATGATGATGGTCTCGACGGTGCGCAGTTTTTCAGCCACCTGCGAGGTGAGCATCAAATAGAGCGATTCGGGCGTGGTGATGAGGATCTCTGCCGGGTGACGCAGAAAGCGCGCGCGTTCTCTCGGCGGCGTGTCGCCGGTGCGCACGCTGATCTCGGGCGTGCAGAAGTCGACGCCCATGCGGCGCGCGGTTTGCGCAATGCCCGCGAGTGGCACGCGCAGATTGCGCTCCACATCAATGGCGAGCGCCTTGAGCGGCGAAACATAAATCACGCGGCAGCCACGCGTTTTTTCCTCGTCCCAAAAACTCGCTTGCCCGGCAGAGATGAGTCCCTTGTCCCTCGTCCCTCGTCCCTGCCGTTGCGTTCCCAGCATCAGTTGATCAAGGCACCAGAGAAAGGCGGTGAGGGTTTTGCCGGTGCCGGTGGGGGCGAGGATCAGTGTGCTGTCGCCGCGCGCAATGGCGGGCCATCCCAACTGCTGTGGTGCGGTGGGCGCGGCAAAGGTGGCGCGGAACCATGCAGCAGTGACGGGATGAAAGCAGGAGAGCGCGTCGCTGGCGGACGCCGGAGATGTGTGGGGAGCTTCGCGCATGGCTTGCTTTGAGCATAGCGCGACAGAGGACCGGGTGGGGATGAAAAGCGGGCGCCCGTGGCAGCGAGCGCCCTTCCATGCTTACTGCTTGGCGACGGGTGCGCTGAGCTGCACATTGGGTGCGAGTTCGGGCAACTGCCTGGCCAGATCGGCGGCCACGATGCGGCCAAACAAAAGCTGCCCTTCGTGGTTCAGATGCGTGCGGTCCGGGCCTTTGCCGGTGGCGTCGGGATGCGTGTACGCATCGAATCCGTCGGCGACCTCCTGCGACACCGTCTTCAGCAGTGCCGTGCTGGCGGCGTAGAGATCAATGACCGGCACCTTCTCTTCGGCACCGACGCGCCGTGTGGCGGCGGCATAGCCTGCCAGCGCATCTTCAACCAGCTTGCCGTCTTTATAGGTGCGGCGCGAAAGCGAGGTGACGAGAATCGGCCGCGCGCCGTTGGCTCGCGCTTCGCTGATGTAGCGGCGCAGATTCGCGGCGTAGGTCGTCTCGGGATCGGTCTCGCGCTTGGCTCCCTTGCCGGGCTGGTCGTTGTGGCCGAACTGGATCAGAACGTAATTGCCGTGTTCATCGAGCGCTTTCTTCCACGCGCCTTCGTCATAAAAACTCTTCGAGCTGCGACCGTTGAGCGCATCATTGATGCACGCAACATTCGGCGTGAGCAGCGGGCAAAAGCCAGCGCCCCAGCCGCCGCCCGCATTCACCGTCGAGTCGCCCACCAGCACGATCTTGAGTTTGGCAGGCGCGGGCGTGGTGACCTGCGCCGAGGCAAGGCAACTGATTCCGCAGGCAAGGGCGGCCGTGACCAGAGAAAGTGTCTTCATACAAGGGCTCCGATAAAAATCCATTTTCATTGCGCACGAAGATTGTAGTCCGCGAGAGGTAAGACCAGCAATGCGCAGGGGCACGATGCGCCGTGATGAGGTAAATCGCCGGTGTTTGTGAAAAAACATCAAAATGGTCTGGCGGGTTTCTTCTCTGGTCCGTTAGAGTGAACATGGCTCGTGGTCAGTCCACTGCATGTGCGGCAAGCGCCTGCGAGCCTGCGAGGTTGGTATGCATTTTTTTAAGCGAATGGCGGTCGGTGCTTTTTGCGTTTTTAGTTTCGTTGGTGCTCTGCGCCTCGGCGCGCAGGACACGCGGCAGGTGAGCGAGCCGAAGATTCCTGCCTCCTGCGTCGTGCTCGATGCGCAGATTGCCGCGCCGGGTGGCGTGGTTGCGGAAAGCGATGAGCGCAAGCTCGACACCGCGCGCATCCAGAAGGCGATGGATGGTTGCGCGAAGGGGCAGGCCGTGGAACTGCGAGCCAGGGGCGCCAAGTATGTCTTCATCGCCGGACCGCTGACGATGCGCCCCGGCGTGACGCTGGTCGTTGATGCGCACACGGTGCTGGCTGCCGCGCGCGACCCGCGACTCTATGACGTGGAGCCGGGTGGTTGCGGCATTGTCGCCGCGCGCAGAGGCCGCTGCAAGCCCTTTCTTAGCGGCGATCACGTGGAAGGCGCGGGCCTGATGGGCGATGGCTCTGTCGATGGCCGTGGCGGCGCAAAGCTGCTTGGCCAGAACGCGACCTGGTGGGATCTTTCGCACGAGGCCAAGGTGAAGGATCTCGAACAGAGCGTGCCCAAGCTCATTACGCTCACGCACGCCGATGGCTTCATCCTGTACAAGATCACGCTGCGCAATGCGCCGAATTTTCATGTGGCGATCAACCAGACCGATGGGCTCACGGTGTGGGGCGTCAAGATTCGCACGCCGCATACGGCGCGCAATACCGACGCCATCGATCCCGGCTCCTCGCGCAACATCACCATCGCGCATGTCAGCATCGATACTGGCGATGACGATGTTTGCCTGAAACCGGCACCGGGGCGCGGCGTCGAAAACATGTCGGTGCTGCACAGTCATTTTTATGGTGGCCACGGCATGTCGATTGGCTCGGGCACCGATGGCGGCGTCAATCATCTGCTGGTCGATGATCTTACGATTGACGGTGCTGACAACGGCCTGCGCATCAAGAGCGATCGCAGTCGCGGCGGTCTGGTGCAGAACGTGACCTATCGCAATGTCTGCATCCGCAACGTGCGCAACCCGCTGGTCTTCACGCCGCTCTACACCACCTTTCAGGGCAACAAGCTGCCGGTCTATCGCGACATCACGCTTGAAAACGTGCATGTGACCACGCCCGGCGCCTTCACCTTTCTCGGACTCGACAAGGATCACAAGCTCGACATTCATCTGAACAACGTGACGGTCGACGATCAGAAGAACTCGCTCTTTTATGTAAAGGACGCGGAGATCGGCATTGGTCCGAAGAAGGGCAATTTGGAGTTGACCGGTGAAGATGTCACGGTGACGCCGACCGCCGCTGTCACAGCCGCCGAGCCGTACAACTGCGCTGCGCGCTTCGTACCGATGGAGGCGATTCCCACCGCGCCCGAGCTGAAGGGGCAGGTGCCCGAAGAGGATCCGAACCTCTACGTCGCGGCCGATGGCTCGGGCGACTTCTATTCGATTCAGCGCGCGCTCGATGTGGCCAGGCCGGGACAGACGGTGATGGTCGCTCCGGGTGTCTATCGCGAAGTGCTCACCGTCAACAAGCCGCACATCACCATCCGCAGCCACAACAGCGATCCTGCGAAGACCATCGTCGTCAATGATCGCAACGCGGGCGAGAATGGCGGCACCTTCCACTCGGCCACGGTCAACGTGACCGCTGACGATTTTCTCGCCGAAAACATCACCTTCGAGAACGACTTCAATCGCACCCATCCGCAGTTGCCCAAGGGCTCGCAGGCACTGGCCTTGCTCATCAATGGGGATCGTGGCGTCTTCCGCAACGTGCGGCTGCTCGGCAATCAGGACACGGTCTATGCCGGCACCAGCCATTGCGGTGCCGACAAGCCCAATTGCCCGGTGACGCGCCAGTACTTCACGCATTGCTATATCGCCGGCAACGTCGACTTCATCTTTGGCGACAGCAAGGCGGTCTTTGAAGATTGCGAGATTCATTCGACCGCGCACAACGGCGGCTATCTCACCGCGCAGTCCAAACACTACCCTGAGCAGGACTCCGGCTACGTCATCAACCATTGCACGCTCACGGCCGACAAGGACGCCATTGCGCCCATCTATCTCGGCCGGCCCTGGCGGCCTTACGCGCGCGTCATCTTCCTGCATAGTGAGATGGGCGCGCACATTGCTCCAGCGGGTTGGAGCGAGTGGCATCCCGGCGAAACGCATTCGCTCGAGACGGCCTATTACGCGGAGTTTGGTTCGACCGGCCCCGGCGCGCATCCAACAGAAAGAGATGCCCATGCGCATCAACTCACGGCCGATGAGGCCAAACAGTACGAAACCAAGGCATTTTTGCGCGGAACCGACAACTGGGACCCGACCCAGACTGCCGGGCGATAAAATGGACAAGCAGCAGTTTTCCCCGCTCGCATGAGGCCAAAGGCGCTCGCAGGCGGACACAATTCAGTTGGAGGAATTCATGAAGATCGTAACTTTGGCTGACCCGGTTCGCTATCCTCGCATGAACACGAGCGAGCTGCGCGAGACGTTTTTGTTGAGCCCCTATGAACAGGGCAAATTGAACCTGACCTATGTTGAGCTGGATCGCGCCGTGGTGGGCTTTGCCGCGCCGGTCGCTTCCGCAATCGAGCTGCCGACCTATCCCGAGCTTCGTTCGGAGTACTTCCTCGAGCGTCGCGAACTGGGCGCGTTGAACATCGGTGGCGCGGGCGTCGTCGTTGTCGATGGCAAGAGCTATGAGCTGAACAACCTCGACGTCGCCTACATCGGTCGTGGTTCAAAGCAGGTCAGCTTTGCCTCGAAGGACAAGGCCAATCCGGCCGTCTTCTATCTGCTCAGCTACCCGGCGCACACCGAGTATCCGGTCGCCGTCGTCCGCAAGGAAGAGTCGACGCCGGTCGAACTCGGCAGCCTCGAGACCTGCAACAAGCGCACCATCTGCAAGTACATTCATCTGCAGGGCGCGCGCAGTTGTCAGCTCGTCATGGGGGTCACGCATCTGGCTCCGGGCAGCAACTGGAACACCATGCCCGCTCACACCCACGTGCGCCGCTCAGAGATCTACATGTACTTCAACCTGCCCGAGACCGCGCGCGTCTTCCATCTGATGGGCGCGCCCAGCGAGCTTCGTCCGCTCGTCATCGCCGACAAGGAGATCGCCGTTTCGCCGATGTGGTCGATCCACTCCGGCGTCGGCACTCAGGCCTACAGCTTCTGCTGGGGCATGGGCGGCGAGAATCAGGACTACGGCGACATGGACCCGGCGCCGCTCAACACGCTCAAGTAGTCGGCAAAATCCTGCAAAAAACTGCAACAGAAACGCCCCGAACTTCACAATGAAGTCCGGGGCGTTTCTGTTTGCGATGCAAGGTTATCGGCCCGCGTGCGCAAGCACCTCGTCGTAGACCTCCATCACGGCCTTGGCCGAGATGCGTGCGTCGAGTTTTGTCTGCGCAAAGCGGCGGCCCGCCGCGCCGAGCCGCGCGCGCAGCGGCTCATCGTTGAGCAGCTTGGTCACGCGCTGGGCCAGTGCCTCGGGATCGCTGCCCGGAATCACGTAGCCGCCGCTCACGCCGCTCTCCACCACCTCATGCGTGCCGCCCGTGTTGGTGACGACCACCGGCAGCGCCATCGACAGCGCCTCCACCACGCAACTGCCCAGCCCCTCGCGATCCGAGCAGAGAACCTGCACGTCGGCGGCGGCCATCAGCGTGCGAATATCGGGCACAAAATCCATCCAGCGAATCACGTCGTCAATGCCCAGCCGCTTGGCCTGCATGCGCAGCTCATGCATCAGCAGGGAATTGCCGTAGACATCGCCCTTGAGCAGAAGCTGAAAATCAGGAACCTGTGTGCGGATGCGCGCCGCCGCGTCGAGCATCAGATCGTAGCGCTTGTTCGGCGCGATGCGTGCGATCATCAGCGCGATGCGCGCGTTCTCGTCGAGGCCAAGCTCGCGCCGGCACTCCTGCTTTGAAAACAGCGCCGGGTTCAGTCGCTCCGAGTCCACCTCATCGAAGATCACCCGGATGCGGTCGGTGTGAATGGGGAAGTGCATCGCCTCGCGCTTCAGATAATCGGTGATGGCGATGATGGCCTTGGCTTGCACCATGCCGTCGTAAAAGCCGTGCAGATCGGCGTTGCGCACATGCTGCACCAGAGGAATGTTGCAGACCGCGGCGGCGGAAAGAAACGGTACCGTCGCGCTGCCGTTCAGGTGAATCAGATCCGGCTGAATGCGGCGAAACAGTTTGAGCGCATAGACGAAACTTTCAATGCAGGAGCTTGCAATCTCCCAGTCCGGACAGATGACCTCGGCCCCGGCCTCGCGCAATTTTTCCGCGAAGACACCCTGATGCACTGTGATGGCATACGGCTCGAAGCGTTCGCGGTCAAGAAACCGAATCATCGAGCACAGTGCCTGCTCGGCGCCGGAGAAGGCCGAAGGCAGCGAGACAATCAGCACGCGCTTCTTTGCCTCCGCGCGCGGCGCGGGCGCAAACGTGTGCTCGCGGCCAAGCACGAGTGACTTCTCCTGTCGCTCCGTTTGCAGTTGCTTGAGCGCGCAAAAAACGGCGGCGGAGTCGGCCTCGGCCTTCTCGGCGCGCGCCGCTTGAATAGCCTTCTCAAAAATCTCGCGTTCGGCTGGCCGGTCCATCAAGGCTTCGGCAGGCAACTGCTCTGGCGTCAGATCGTAGCTGGTGGCCAGATGGAACGGTTCGGAGCGCATCGCGACGGGAATCTTTCCGGCCGCGCGCGCACCGAGCAGAAGCAGGCGGCGCAGCGACTCATCGACGTCGGTGAAGCCGAACTGATCGGAGATCTGCAAAAGATTCTTGAGAGTTTCCTTTTCGACTACAGCGAGTCCGCAACGGATCGGTGCGCCGTCGAGCAGCGTAAAGCTGTTTTGATATTTGCGATGATGACGCACCATGCGGCCCAGCAGTCCAGCCGGGGCCAGCGCGCAACCAATTTGCGCAAACGCGATCTGGTCGGTGTCAATCTCGGGAAAAAATTCGGCCGTGGCCTGTAACTCGGAGTATTGCTTGCTCAGGCGCAGATCGGCCCCGCTGCCTGCCAGCGCCGCGGTCAGCGCGCCCCATTCGCTGGCATAGTGCGAAAGCACAAGAAGCCGGTTTGCGCCCGAGTCCACAAGAAACTGTCGCGCGAGCCGCGCCAGAATCGGCTGGCCATCCACCTCGGCAAGATAAGGGCGAAAGGAAATCGAGCGCGTGAGCGGAAGAAGATGAACAACAACAGTAACAGACATGCGGAGGACTCCTTGCCTCTTTTGGACGGACGCCAGCAACAGTCGAAATTATGACAACGACGCTATGAAAACTGTTGCCAGAGTATCAAATCAAGACAGTGCTGGAAGAGGAAACCGCTGTCAGAAAAATGCGCGCGTGCGGCTTTGGTTGCGGGCTTCGTGTGCTTTCCAGAAAAGAAAACAGCGGCGTCTTCCTCGCGAAGACGCCGCTGCTCCCTGCTGGGGCGTGTGTTACACCGTGTAAGTGGTCGAAGAAACGCGGCCGCCGTGGCCGGTCCAGTTGGTGTGAAAGAACTCACCGCGCGGCTTGTCGACGCGCTCATAGGTGTGCGCGCCAAAGTAGTCGCGCTGGGCCTGCAGCAGGTTCTGCGGCAAGCGGCCCGTCCGGTAGCCGTCGAAGAACGCCAGCGCCGTCGAGAAGGCCGGCGTCGGAATCCCCAGCTCAATCGCCGCGCCGAGCGCCTTGCGCCAGCCCGCCTGATACTTGTTCACCGCCGTCGAAAAGAAGCTGTCCAGCAGCAGATTATCCAGTTTCGGATTCTTGTCGAAGGCCTTTTTGATGTCGCCGAGGAACTGCGAACGGATGATGCAACCGCCCCGCCACATCAGCGCAATGCCGCCCATGTTCAGCTTCCAGCCGTTCTCTTGGGCTGCGGCGCGCAGCAGCATGTAGCCCTGCGCATAGCTGACGATCTTCGAGCAATAGAGCGCGCTGCGCACGCTCTCGATAAACTCCGCGCGGTCCACGTCGAGCTTCTTCGCCGCCGGTCCGGAAAGAATCTTCTCCGCCTCGACGCGCTCTTCCTTCAGCGCCGACAGGCAGCGCGCAAACACCGACTCGCCGATCAGCGTCACCGGCTGGCCCGTATCGAGCGCGCTGATCACCGTCCACTTGCCGGTGCCCTTCTGTCCGGCCGTGTCCAGAATCTTGTCGACCAAGGGCGTCCCGTCCTCGTCCTTTTTGGCGAAGATGTCGCGCGAAATCTCGATCAGATAGCTGTCCAGCTCGCCCTTGTTCCACTCGGCAAAAATGTCGTGCAGCTCGTCGGGCGTCAGCCCCAGCCCGCGGCGCAGCAGGTCATAGGCCTCGCAGATCAACTGCATG
>DBTV01000001.1:58874-59030 GCA_002307235.1 Acidobacteriaceae bacterium UBA1307 | reverse complement strand
GCATGGCTCGCGATCACGGTCTCCGCTCGGTCGATGTCCGCGTCGCCGGTCCCGGTTCGGGCCGCGAGTCGGCCATCCGCGCACTGGCTGCCGCTGGCATCGAAGTGAAGTCGATTCGCGACGTCACTCCGGTTCCGCACAACGGCTGCCGTCCGC
>DBTV01000001.1:0-58622 GCA_002307235.1 Acidobacteriaceae bacterium UBA1307 | reverse complement strand
CCGCACAACGGCTGCCGTCCGCCGAAGCGCCGCCGCGTGTAACAAACAGGTGCTAGAGGCTAGGTTCTAGGTGCAAAAACCTAGCACCTATCACCTAGCACCTAGCTAGCACCTAAAACCTAGCACCAGAACAAAAAAATTGGGCCGGGACGAAACGCTCACCGCGGTTAAACCGGCCGTCATCCGAAGTCAGGAGAAATAATGGCACGTTACACAGGACCAGTCTGCCGTCTTTGCCGGCGCGAAGCGACCAAGCTCTTCTTGAAGGGCACCAAGTGCACCAGCGAGCGTTGCCCGCTCGAGAAGCGCAACTTCCCCCCGGGCCAGCATGGCAAGGACCGCAAGGCCAAGATCGTTGGCTATGGTCTGCAGTTGCATGAGAAGCAGAAGGCCAAGCGTATTTACTTCACGCTCGAAGGCCAGTTTCGCGAGTACTACGAGAAGGCGAACCGTTCGACCGGCGTTACCGGCGAGATTCTGATCCAGCAGCTTGAGCGTCGTCTGGACAGCGTGGTTTTCCGTCTTGGTTTCGCGATTTCGCGTCGCCAGTCTCGTCAGATCGTTCGTCACGGCCACATCACCGTCAACGGCAAGAAGGTGAACATCCCCTCCTACCAGACGAAGGTCGGCGACGAGATCGCGGTTCTCGAGGCTTCCAAGAAGTTGATCATCATCGAGCAGGGCGTACAGTCTGCCGCGCAGAACCCGGTTCCGGCCTGGCTGCAGGCGAACTTCGAGACCATGTCGGGCCGCATCCTGAGCCTGCCGCGTCGCGACGACGTCAACCTGCCCGTCAACGAGCAGTTGATCGTGGAATTGTACAGCAAGTAAGCTCTTTAGCTTCTGGCGTTCCCCTCTTGCTCTTTCTTGTCTGTCGCGGGGTATCGCGGCAGGCAAGAAAGGCCGGGGGCGAAGATCCGGAAGCTGCATTTCAAATCGAAGGAGAACTTGCGCGGCCGTCGCAAAATGCATCGCGACGCTGCCGTGCGGGGAATGAGAGACGGATATGCTTTGGAGAGGATTTCAAAAACCGAAGCGGTTGGCAGTTGATGCCGAAACGCTGACGGATACCTACGGCAAGTTCAGCGCTCAGCCGTTTGAGCGTGGATTTGGCACGACCATCGGTAACGCTTTGCGGCGTACGCTGCTCAGCTCGATCGAGGGCGCGGCAGTGACCGCGGTCCGCATCGAGGGTGTGCTGCATGAGTTCCAGTCCATCACCGGCGTGGTTGAAGACGCCACCGACATCATCCTGAACTTGAAGCAGGTTCCGTTCAAGCTCCAGGGCGATGGTCCGAAGGCTCTTTATCTGCGTGCCGATCAGCCGGGTGTTGTGACCTCGGGCATGATCGAGGCTGATGGCGACGTGGAGATCCTCGACAAGAACGTCTACATTGCAACCGTTTCCGAAGGTGGCAAGCTGGATATGGAAATGCGTCTGAAGCGTGGGCGCGGCTATATCTCGGCCGACAAGAACTTTGATGCCGATCTTGGCCTGGGCTTTATTCCCATCGATTCGGTTCACTCGCCCGTGCGTCGCGTGAACTATCTCGTTGAGGCGGCCCGTCTGGGACAGATCACCGATTACGACAAGTTGACGCTGGAAGTGTGGACCAATGGCGCCGTTCTGCCGACCGATGCGGTAGGCCTGGCGGCCAAGCTGCTCAAGGACCACATGAACATCTTCATCAACTTCGAAGAGGAGATCGAGGCCGAGGCCCGTGGCGATGAGAGCCATGTGCTGTTGCGCAACGATAACCTCAACCGGTCGGTCGAGGAACTGGAGCTCTCCGTGCGCAGCTACAACTGCCTGAAGAACGCCAATATCCAGACCATCGGCGAGCTGGTGCAGAAGACCGAAGCGGAGATGCTGAAGACCAAAAACTTCGGCCGCAAGAGCCTGAACGAGATCAAGGAAATCCTGGCGCAGATGGGTTTGTCGCTCGGGATGAAGATCGACGAGCAGGGCAATGCGGTTCCGGGGCCGACCAGCATTCCTCCGGCGACGGCGCTGTCGGCTGGTTACAGTCACTTCGAGGATGAGGACGAGCCACTCGATTCCGTCGATCTGCAACTGCCGACCGAGACGGAGAACTTTTAAGGCAGCTACCAGTTGTTAGCTTCAAGCTCTTCGCTCGTCTTGGGTCAGGGATGCGTCCCGGACATACGGCGGGCTGAGAGTGGGAGCTAGAGGCTAGGAGCTAGAAGCTAGAAGCTTTTTGGAGAGATTTTTATCATGCGCCATCGCAATGCAGGATTCAAACTCGGACGCAACACCAGTCACCGCCGCGCTCTGCTGCGCAACCTGACGACGTCCGTGATCGTGGAAGATCGTGTGGAAACGACCGTGGCCAAGGCCAAGGCGGTGCGTCCGCTCGTTGAGAAGATGATCACCCTCGGCAAAAAGGGCGATCTGCACTCGCGCCGTCAGGCGCTTAGCTTTCTGATGACCGACGATTCCGTGACCCGTCTGTTCGAGACGGTTGCGCCTCGTTACGGTGATCGCCAGGGCGGCTATCTGCGCATCGTTCGCACTGGCTTCCAGAAGGGCGACGGAGCCGAGAAGGTCTTCATCGAACTGCTCGGAGCCGAGAAGGAACTCGACGCCAAGCGCCAGAAGAGCGCCGACGTCAAGGCCAAGAAGCGCGCCGAGCTCGAGAAGGCCATGGCAGAGGCCCAGAAGCAGGAAGCGGCCGAAGCCAAGGAAGAAGCGAAGTAGCTTTTTTCTTCCGCAAGATCGACGGGTGCATCCGCAAGGGTGCGCCCGTTTTTCTTTTGGGATTGTGCCGTCTCTCTGCGCGCTACAATCAACATAGAAACAGGGGTGCCGCGCGCGCGTGGCTGAGATGATACCCTCGTACCCGATCCGGATCATACCGGCGTGGGGAGTTTTTTCAGGCCCACCTCTGTGAGCGACTCCTGTTTCGATTCCGGCCTTATGGCCGTTGAGCGAAGGAGTCTTTATGCTTGCCAGTTTTTCCGTTGTTCCCATGACCACCGGCGAGAGCGTCAGCCATCTGGTGGCGGAGTCGTTGAAGATCGTCGATGCCTCGGGGCTCGATTACCAACTGGGGCCGATGCAGACCATCGTGGAAGGTGACGAGGCCAAGGTGATGGAGACGATCATGCAGTGCCATCGCCGCCTGCTGGAGCTTGCTCCGCGCGTGCTGACCACCATCACCATCGATGATCGCAAGGGCGCCACGCACCGACTGACCGGCAAGGTGCGCGACGTGGAGCAGCGCGTCGGCAAGACGCTGCGGCGCGTTACGGCAGAATAGCCGCTAGCTTTTAGCCATTAGCTATCAGCTTCTAGCTGGTTGTGCGTATGCTGGCAGAATGCATACACAAAGGGCTAGAGGCGTCCTCGAATAGCTAGAGGCTAATGGCTAGAAGCCGAACGCTGCCCTTCGCGTTACACTGAATCCATCAATCCAGAAAATTCTTTCGAGCACGAAAGGTATGTCGGGATGGGTGTCAGAAGTGACCTGTTCGAGGCTGCGGTATGGACGATGCGACGGCTCTGGCCCGTGCGCAGGCGGCAGGCCGTGCGGTCAATCTTTGTGCTGCGCAATAACGATCTTGGCGACGTGGTGGTGATGACGCCGCTGTTTGAGGCATTGCGGCGCGCTTACCCCGAAGCGCGCATCGTGGCGGGCGTTCTGAGCGGCTCCAGAGCCATTCTGGAGGCCAACCCCTACCTCGATGAGGTCGTCGCCTGCAATGCGCCCTGGTGCAACCACAGGGTTGGCAGAAACAATCTGGGGCAGGCGTTGCGCTACATCTTTTTTTCGCGAGAGGCGAGGGGGCTTGCCGCCGAGCGATTCGATGTCGGAATCGATCTGTTCGGCAATGGCTTTGGTTCGATGCTTCTGCTGCGTATGGGGATTCCGATACGGCTTGGGCGCAGGGGCTGGGCCGGCGGGCACAGCGGCGCGACGGCCTGTCTCGACTACGATGCCTCGGCCTCGGTGGCAAAAAGTTCTCTCGATTTTCTGCGCCTGCTTCAGCCGGAAGCCGACTTCGACATTGCCCTGAAGCCGCAACTGTTTTTGCGTCAGGCTGAGCGCGATGAGGCCGAGCGATTTTGGCGCGAGTACGAACTGCGGGAAGGGAAGCGACGGCCGCGCGTCATCTACGCGCCGGGTGCGGGATTTCGACAGAAGCAATGGCCCATTGAGCGCTTTGCCGAACTGGCCCGGCGGCTGGAGGGCGAAGTGAATGCCTGCGTACTGGGCTCGTGCGGCGATGCGGCCATGGGCGAGGCGATTGCCAAAGGCGTTCTGCATGTGCGCAATCGCTGTGGCACGGCCACGATTCGTCAGTCGATGGCGCTGATTGCGACGGCAGATCTTGTTTTATGCCACGGCAGCTTTGTGATGCACGTTGCGCCAGCCTTTGACCGGCCCGCCATTCTGCTTTTGACGCGGCTCTTTGACCCGCAGCAGCATCGAGCTCTTTGGGAGGTTGCCGGGCTGCATCACCAGATGTACCCCTGCGCGAAAGAGATGCATGTGCACGTGGACGCGGTCGAAGAAAAGGCGCGGCAACTGCTGGGACTGGCTGTGCTTCAGCCGCAATAGCCGCGGTTACGCGCGCCGTGCAATGCGGCGGAAGAAGAGGGGACGGAAGAGCTTTTTTCCGGCAAGAACGGCGAGGATCAGAACCAGGGCTCCGGCCGTATCGATCAGCACATCGTGCGGCGTGCCGGTGCGGTTGGGGAGGGTGCTCTGGTGCAGTTCGTCGCAGCTTGCAATGAAGGCCGTGCTGGCCACGGCTGCAAGCGCACAGGAGAGCATGGTCAGCCGTGGACGGCTGATGGCCCATCCGCGCAGCCAGGCGAGCCCCATCAGGCCGTAGCCGAAGAAGTGACCGCTCTTGCGAATGTAGAAGTGAACCGTTTCCCAGTGGCTGTCGGCGATTTTTCCAAAGAAGAATTCAACAAGATGACGCAGCGGACCGCTGGTGTTGCTGGAGCCCATCATCTGTGTCGATTCGAGAACGATGATGGTGATGGCCAGGAGAACTGGCCACCACGCACTCATCCATGAAGCCGGCTGGCGCCGGTTATTCGACATGATAGTTCGGCGCCTCGCGCGTGATGATGACGTCATGCACATGGCTTTCACGCAGACCTGCGCCGGAGATGCGCACGAACCGCGCCTTCTCCTTCAGGTCCTTGATGGTGCCGCAGCCAACGTAGCCCATGCCGGCGCGCAGGCCGCCCACCAACTGGTAGGTCATCGCCTCAAGCGCACCGCGATAAGGCACGCGGCCTTCGATACCCTCGGGCACGAATTTCGCCAGACGGTTGCCGCTCTTTTCGCGCTGCACCACCGACTCGGTTCCGCACTCGGCCGAATCCAGATCGGACTTCGACTGGAAGTAGCGCTCGCCCGAACCCTCGCGCATGGCGGTCAGCGATCCCATGCCGCGATAGGTCTTGAAGCTGCGGCCCTGGTAAAGAATCGTCTCGCCCGGGCTCTCATCCACGCCGGCAAACAGCGAACCGATCATCACCGAATCGGCACCGGCTGCAATGGCCTTGGTGAGCTCGCCGGAGTACTTGATGCCGCCGTCGGCAATGGCCGGAACGCCCGCTTCGCGTGCTGCGCGCGAGGCTTCGGCAATGGCGGTAATCTGCGGCATACCGGCACCGGAGACCATGCGCGTGGTGCAGATCGAACCCGGTCCGATGCCGATCTTGATGGCATCCGCGCCCGCTTCGATCAGCGCCTTCGCGCCCTCGTAGGTGGCCACGTTGCCGGCCAGAAGACCGACATGCGGGAAGGCTGCCTTGATCTCGCGAACGGCTTCGAGCACGCGGATGGAGTGACCGTGCGCCGAATCGATGGCGAGCACGTCGACGCGCGCCTTGACCAGCTCGGCGGCGCGCTCCATGTAGTCGCCCGTCGCGCCGATGGCGCCGCCTACGCGCAGACGGCCTTGGTCGTCTTTGCAGGCATTCGGATACTTGAGCTTCTTCTGGATGTCCTTGACGGTGATCAGACCCTTGAGGTTGTACTGATCATCGACCACCAGCAGCTTTTCGACGCGGTGCTGATGCAGAATCTGCTCCGCCTCTTCGAGCGTGGTGCCGACGGGGACGGTGATCAGATTTTCCTTGGTCATCACGTCGCCGATGGGAATATCGGTGCGCGTTTCAAAGCGAAGATCGCGGTTGGTGAGAATGCCGACGAGCTTTTTGCCGCGCGTGACAGGGACACCGGAGATCTTGTACCGGCGCATGACTTCAAGCGCGTCGGCGATCAACTGGTCGGGGCCGATGGTGACGGGATCGACGATCATGCCGCTCTCGGAGCGCTTGACCTTGTCGATTTCGCCGGCCTGATCGGCAATGGAAAGATTGCGATGGACGATACCGATACCGCCCTGCTGCGCCATGGCAATGGCCATGCGCGACTCGGTCACGGTATCCATCGCCGAGGACAGCAGGGGTATATTCAGCGTAATCTCACGCGTGAGCTGCGTTTGCGTGCTCACTTGCGTGGGAATGACGTCGCTGTAGGAGGGGATCAACAGCACGTCATCGAAGGTGAGGGCTTCTGGCAGATCTTTGGTAAGCATAGGAAGATGTGCGCCTGCCTGCGGCTGGAGTCAGCTCCGACGGGGGCAAGGGCTTCCTACTATTGTAGCGGAGGAAAACGGGAAAGCGGCCCAATGCAGGACATTGAGCCGCTCGAAGGTCATTTCACAGCAGTTATACACCCACCGGGAAGGGCTTGGCGCTGCCCTCATCCGGGTCTTCGTGCCGTTTCCAGCCCTCGAACCGGCCCTGGAAGATGCTCATGAAGCCCGTGTACCAGTAGCCCACCACAAAAATCAGGAAGAAGGGCGGCGTGAAGTAGTTGGCGTTCATGATGCTGTAGACGATGGCTCCGGCGAAGAAGCAGCCAAGCACAATCTCGACATAGGGCGCCAGCTTGAGGCGCTTCAGATACTTCTTGGCCTGCGACTTGTCGCCCTTGTTGGTGACACGGAATTTTGGCGTGCGCACAAATGAGCTTTGCACGCCGAAGATCGCCTCCATGACCGCCTTCGTGTTGGTCACCGTCAGACCGACGCCGACGGCCATCAGCATCGGGATGTAGAGCATCGAGCGCTTCCACCGGTTCGGGTACAGCTCGCGCTGGCTGAGCACATAAAACACGGCAATCGAAATCGTGGAGGCGGCGAAGATGGGTAGATCAAACAGCAGCATGATCCACCAGCCCTGCAGCGCCTTGACGATGGTCACCGGCACGATCAGCACCGTCATGATGACCATCAGCGGATAGCTGATGTTGGCCGTCAGGTGATAGACCGACTCGATCTTGCGCTTGCGCGTCATGCCCGACTTGAAGATGGTCGGCAGCAGCTTGATGGAGACCTGAATGAGTCCCTTGGCCCAGCGCGCCTGCTGCGTCTTGAAGGCGTTCATCTCGATGGGCAGCTCGGAGGGGCAGGCGACGTGGGGCAGATACTTGAAGCGCCAGCCGGCCATCTGCGAGCGATAGCTCAGGTCGGTGTCTTCGGTCAGCGTGTCGTGCTGCCAGCCGCCGCCGTCCTCAATGGCCTTGCGCCGCCACATGCCGGCCGTGCCGTTGAAGTTGAAGTATTCGCCGGTGCGCACGCGCGAGCCGTGCTCGATGATGAAGTGCGCGTCGAGCAGAATCGCTTCAATCTTGGTGAGCATGCTGTAGTCGCGATTCAGGTGCGCCCAGCGGGTCTGCACCAGGCCCACGTCCGGCTCGGTGAAGTGATGGATCACGTTCATGATCCAGTCCTTCGGCGGCACAAAGTCGGCATCGAAGATGGCCACGAACTCGGCGGTGGACTGCTTCAGTCCTTCGTCGAGCGCGCCGGCCTTGTAACCGTGGCGGTTGGTGCGATGAATATATTTGATCGGATTGCCGAGCGCCGCGTAACGCTCGACGATCTGCCGCGCCACATCCTGGCTTTCGTCGGTCGAGTCGTCGAGGACCTGAATCTCCAGCTTCTCGCGCGGATACTCCATGGCGCAGACGGCCTCGACCAGCCGGTCAACAACATACTGCTCGTTGAACATCGGCAACTGGATCAGCACCGTCGGCAGCTCATCGAACTGTGCCTTCGGATTCGGATCGTAATTCTTGCGGAACTTGAAATACCGATAGCACATCGTGTAGCGATGAATGCCGTAGATCGACAGCGCGACCATCACGAAGCAGTAGGGGATCAGCAGCGTCAGGTCGAACAGGTTCCACTGGTAGAGGCCATCGAAGGTGCGATCGGTGTACTGCGCCTTCAGGTAGTGCTTCAGGGTATTGTTCGGTCCGAAGAGCCAGGCCGCGAGCGCGTCGACGGGCAGTGCCGACGAGAGATAAGAACAAAAACGGGTTGCAGCCGCAACGAACAAGCAAAGGCCTCCACGGAAGAAACTATAAAAATTGTAAGCGATGCGAGCCTGTTTCTTTCAGGTACGGAAGATTCGCTTTGCAGAGTGGTGCGGGAGAAAAAGCAAAGGCCCGCCGCTCCGGAGTGGAACGGCGGGCCCTTGGGGTTGTTCGAAGACTACGCTTCGGTGGGCTCGGCGGCGGCGGCGGCAGCGGCAGCAGCAGCGGCTGCCGTGGCCTTGGCCTTCTCCGTGGCGAGCTGGCCGAGGTCGGCCGCGATCTTCTCGGTCGTAAAGGCCTCGAGAATGTCGCCCGCCTTCAGTTCGTTGCCATAGCCGGAGATGCCGATACCGCACTCCATGCCATTGGTGACTTCCTTGACGTCGTCCTTGAAGCGCTTGAGCGAGACAACCTTGCCCTTGAACATTTCCACGCCATCGCGCATCACCTTGATCTCGGCATCGCGGCGAATGACGCCGTCCTTGACGCTGCAACCAGAGATGGTGCCCACCTTCGGGATGTGGAAGATGTTGAGGATTTGTGCCTTGCCCAGGTAGTTTTCCTTGAAGACCGGCTCGAGCATGCCGAACATGGCCTTGCGGATCTCGTCCTGCAACTCGTAGATGATCGAGTGCTGACGAATCTCCACGTTCTCCTGCTGCGCCAGTTCCGCGGCCTTGCGCTCGGGGCGCGAGTTGAAGCCGATGACGATGGCGTTGGAGGCGGTGGCCAGCAGCACATCGCTCTCGGTGATCGTTCCGACGCCCGAGCGGATGACCTTGATGCGCACCTTCTCGGTCGACATGTTGACCAGCGAGTCGGCCAGCACTTCGACCGAACCGGTAACGTCGCCCTTGATGATCAGGGCCAGATCCTTCACACCGGCCAGACGAATCTGTTCGGCCAGGCCCTCAAGCGACAGACGCGAGCTCTTCGAAAGCTGTGCGTCGCGTTCCTTCATCTTGCGATAGGTGGCAATGCCCTTGGCCTTGTCGCGATCAGCAACGACCAGGAAGGTATCGCCCGCATCCGGGATCGATTCGAGACCGAGCACTTCGACCGGGGTCGAAGGTCCGGCTTCTTCAATGGCGCGGCCGCGGTCATCAAACATGGCGCGGACCTTGCCGAAGGTGTTGCCGACAATGTAGCTGTCATTCAGGTGCAGAGTGCCGTCCTGAACCAGGATGCTGGCCACGGCGCCGCGACCACGATCGAGCTTGGCTTCGATGACCGAACCGACGGCCTTGCGGGCCGGCGTTGCCTTCGGAGCCTTGATGTCCGAGACCAGGCAGATCATCTCGAGCAACAGATCAAGGTTGAGGTGCTTCTTCGCGGAGACTTCGACGAAGACCGTCGAACTGTCTCCACCGCCGGCCCACTCCTCGGGGATCAGGCCGCGGTCGGCAAGCTGCTTCTTGACCCGGTCGGGATTCGCCTCGGGCTTGTCGATCTTGTTGACGGCGACGATGATCGGCACGTCGGCTGCCTTGGCGTGGTCGATGGCCTCAATGGTCTGGGGCATCACGCCGTCATCGGCGGCGACGACGATCACGACAATGTCGGTGACCTTGGCGCCGCGCGCACGCATGCGGGTGAAGGCCTCATGGCCAGGAGTATCGAGGAAGACGATCTCGCGGCCCGAAGCCGGAGAACCTTCCTTGGTGAACTTCACCTTGTAGGCGCCGATGTGCTGCGTGATGCCGCCGGCCTCGCCCGAAACGACGTCGGTCTCGCGGATCGCGTCGAGCAGCGAAGTCTTACCGTGATCGACGTGGCCCATGACGGTAACGACAGGAGCGCGCGGAACCTCGATGACATCGGTATTGTCGGCGTCGAGGACCTCTTCGATCGCCTCGTTCTCCAGCTCTTCCTCGTAGCTGATGACGTTGGCCTTGGCGCCGAAACGCGACGACAGGTCCTTGACCATCTCGGCATCGAGAGACTGGTTGACGGTGACCATCATGCCACGCATCAGCAACAACGCGATCAGATCCTTGGCGCGAATGTCGAGCTTCTCGGCCAGATCCTTGACGCTGATGCCTTCGGTGACGGTGATCTCACGGGTGATCGGCAAAGGCTCGTTGCTGTACTGCGGCGCGCTGCCATAGCGTGGCGGCGCGTAGCCCTTCATCGGGCCTTCCTTGGTCTTCGGATACTGCTGCTGGCCACGGCCACGGCCACGCGAAGGTGCGCGCTGCGGACGGCCGGCATCGCCGGTCGGCGGTGCGCCACCAGGGCCTCCGGGACGAGCGCCAAAGCCGCCGGGACGCGGTGCGCCAAAGCCGGGGCGAGCGCCAAAGCCAGGACGTGCGCCTGGTGCGCCAGGGCCACCCTGGCCGGGGAAGCCGGCGCGGGTCGGGTGCTTCGGACGCGGTCCACCCGGGAACTGGCCCGGTGCGCCTGGACGAGGCTGGAAGCCGCCAGGAGCGCCACCCGGGCGACGGTCAAAGATCGGACGGCCGCGCTGCAGGCCGGTGTTCTGGCCGAAATTGTTGTTGTTGACCGGTTGCGGCGGGGGCGGCGGCGGAACCGTCGCCTTGTAGACCGGGCGCGGACCCGTCTGCGGCATCACCATGCGGCGGCCGGGCTTGGGAGCCGGGACACCGGAGATGAGCGAGTGCTTCGGCGCGGGCGTAACGCCAGCGTGATGCACGACCGGATGAACGCCGGGTGCCGGAGCTGCGGGCTTCGCCGTGGCAGGCTGCACGGCTGCGGGCGTGGTCGCTGTTGCCGCCACGGGAGCAGCCGCAGGCGCGGCAACCGCTGCTGCCGGAGCAGCAGGCGTCGGAGCCACGGGAGCAGGCTTGGCCGCCACGGGCGTTTCCACCGGTGCCGGAGCTGCTGCGGGCTTGGCTGCTTCGACGGGCGTGGGAACAACGGTCGAAACAGGCTTTTCCGCAACGGGCGCGGGGGGCGGAGGAGCCTGGATTACGGGCTTGGTGACTTCGATCTGGGGCGGTTCTGCGACGGAATTCACGACAACCGGCTTTTCTGCCGCGGGTTTTGCGGCTGCGGCTGGCGGAGCTACCACCACCACGGGCTTGGCCGGAGGCGTGGCAACGGCGGGCTTGGCGACAACCGGATGGGCCGGAGGCTTGGAGGCGATGGCGGGCGCGTGAACAATAGCGGGCGCGGGCCGTGGCTGCGGAACAATTCTGCGTGGCGCGGGCGTTACGACGACGGCCGGCTTGGCCGCGGTCTTCTCAGGGCTCGGAGGCGCAACCACCACGGCCGGCTTCGGTGCCGCCGGGGCCGGATGGGCGCTCTCTTCCTGTGCCTGCTTCTTCGCCAGAATGGCCTTCATCACATCGCCGGGCTTGGAGATGTGCGAGAGGTCAATCTTGGGAGTAATCTCCTGTGGCCCACGGGCGGGCGCGCCACCATTTTTGAAACGTGCGCGAACCTTCTCCGCCTCATCCAGCTCAATCGAACTGGAGTGGGTCTTGCCGGTCGCCAGACCGAGATCTGCCAATACGTCAAGAATCTGTTTGCTCTTGACTTCCATCTCGCGTGCGAGATCGTTGATTCGAACCTTACTCATCCGCCTCTTTTCACTACTTCTGCCCAAAGCCCTTAGTTGCTCATGGCTACCTCATGGCATTGGCGCCGTAAAAAATTACACTGAACATGTGATGGGTGTAGAAGGGGGCGCATGCTACGCGCCCTGCTCCGCATCCGACTTCTGCTCCGATTCCTGGTTTTCCATAGCAATCTCCTGTGCGTCTTCAGCGACAGGCGCATCCTCAAGAGCCGTTTCTTCCGCGCTCTCGGAATCGTCACCGGTTTCCATCGCTTCAACGCCTTCGGCTTCTTCCAGAACGTCGGCATTGTTCTCGGCCTCGGCCTCATCGCCCGCGACCACTGCCTCGGCTTCCGGAATCTCTTCTTCGCCGTTTTCTTCCGCGGCTTCGGGCATTTCACCCTCGGCCGTTTCGTCCTCGGCGCCCTCTTCGAAGTGTCCGAAGTAGTGGCGTACCGCGACCGAAATCTTTTCGAGCGTCTTTTCGCCGATGCCCGGAATCTCTTCAAGCTGCTCGGGGGTCATGTCCGCCAGAGCCTCGACGGTCGTGATACCGGCCGCCACCAGCTTCTGAAGAATCGTCTCGCCCAGCTCGGTGACCTGCTCGATCGGCGTCGTCGGGCCGCCGGACAGCGCCTGCATCTGCTGCTCGACCTCCTGACGCTTCTCCTCTTCGCTCTTGATGTCGATCTTCCAGCCGAGGAGCTTGGCCGCCAGGCGCACATTCTGCCCCTTCTTGCCAATTGCCAGCGAAAGCTGCGTGTCATCGACGATGACCTCAAGCTGCTTGTCGGTCAGGTCGGTGATCGAGACGCGGCTGACCTTGGCCGGCTGCAAAGCCTTTTCGGCAAAGGTCGTAATCTCGTCCGAATACTCGATGATGTCGATCTTTTCACCGCGCAACTCGCGGATGATCGACTGCACGCGCATACCCTTCATGCCCACGCAGGCACCGACCGGATCCACATCCTTGTCGCGGGATTGCACGGCGATCTTGGTCCGCTCGCCGGCTTCGCGCGCGATGGCCCGGATGCTCACCGTGTTGTCATAGATTTCGGGAACCTCGGACTGGAACAGGTTGATGACCAGCTCCGGCGCGGCGCGGCTGACGATCACCTGCGGTCCCTTGGCGGCGCGGTCGACCTTGATCAGCACCACGCGGACGCGCTCGCCCACCGTGAACTGCTCCAGACGCGACTGCTCGCGCTTGGGGCAGCGCGCCTCGGCCTTGCCCAGATCAAAGACCACGTCCTGACCCTCGACCCGCTTGACGGTCGCCGTCAGCACTTCCTTTTCGCGATGCGCGTACTCCTGGAAGATCGTGTCGCGCTCGGCCTCGCGCACCTTCTGGAAGATGACCTGCTTGGCCAGCTGCGCGGCGATGCGGCCGAGCGGGCTGGTGTCTTTATAAATGCGAATTTCGCTGCCCACTTCCACGCCCGGAGCCAGTTCCTCGGCCTCTTCGAGCGTGATCTGGTTGATCGAATCCTCGACCTGATCGGCATCGGCGACGACGGTTTTATAAATGTAAGCCGTGATCTCGCCGGTTTCCTTGTTGAGTTCGCCGCGCATGTTCTCCTGGGTCTTGTAGAACTTGCGGGTGGCCAAAGCAATCGCTTCCTCGACGGCGCCGACGATGACGGCCGGGTCTATGCTCTTTTCCTGGCTGAGCAGCTCGATGGTCTGATACAAAGCGCTGGTGGACATACTTGGGGACTCTCTCGTTGTGCTGGCGGCTTCGGGCGTTCGGCCCGCGTGCCGGCTGTCAATTTCTACTGCCCGCGCGGATCTCGCCCGCGCCGTTTCCTTGCCCCACATCTAGCAAAAGCAGGGAAAGATTAAATTTCCGGAACCAGATTGGCCTTCTCGACATTGGCGAAGGCGATCTCGACCTGACTGACGCCGGCCTTGCGGCTCTTGCTGTTCTGCCGGACCGCGTTCAGGTCCAGCGTCAAGCCTTCGGCCGTGGTCGCGATCAGGCGCCCCTGCCAGTGCCGGTTGTTGCGGATCGGTTCAAAGGTCTGAATCTTCGCCAGTGACCCGATAAACCGCGTAAAATCCTCGGCGCCGCGCAGCTTCCGGTCCAAACCGGGGGAACTGGTTTCGAGCGTGTAGGCATCGCCCGGAATCAGGTCTTCCACGTCCAGCAGCACGCCAAAGTCGCGGCTGAAAGCCGAACAATCTTCATGGGTAACGCCGGAGAGCTGCTCGACGTTCAGCGTGCCATGCACGAGCCGCTCGGGAAGATCCTCGCCGCCGGCTTCAATGGCGGCTTTCAGTTGCGCACGGCCCTCGGCGTCTTTTTCCAGAAAAACCCTGAGCGTACGTTCCTTGGCAGGGCCGGCGAACTCGATGTCGACCAGCTCCAGCCCGTGGCTGGCGGCAACCCGCTGGGCAGCCTCGCGAATTTCCTCGATCTTGATGGCCATAGTGGCTGCGCCGCGCACGGAGCGCGGCCGAAATCCTTTGTGAAACGATTGATGCTGAAGGAGTTTACGGTCTTTCCGGCGCTCCGGATTCTCCGGGCTCCCGCACCCATTTGTTGCTGCAAATAAAAAGTGGGCTCTAAGCCCACTCATCTCTCCGCCAGCCGGTACGCACACGGACTCTTTCTGACGGACAAACGCGTCTGCATCGTCAGAATACCGCGAAATGGGAGGAAAGCAAAGAAAAATCGCGTGTTGTCCCGTTGAAAATCAGGCCCATTCCCAACGAGCGCACGGGCCATTCCGTCTGCGGGCGCAAATTTGACCGGATGCTAGACTTTGGATAGCCGTTATGTCTGAATCTTCGAAGTTTCTTCCCTTTGCCCTGGATACCACCGATCCCGAATTTCGTGCCGCGCGCCGTGCGTTGCTCGAGCAGACCGCCCGTGCCGCGACAGACTATCTTGATGAGGAAAACGACCGTCCGGTCGAGCCCTCGGCCGATGCCGTGGCCGCCCTTGCGCGCTTGCATGAGGCTGCGCCCGAGCTGCCCACCAGCCCCGAGGCGATTCTTGCGCTGCTCGACACGGTGGCCGCTCCGGCGACGATCCGCAAGACCGCTGGCCGGAACTTCGGCTTTGTGAATGGCGGTTGCCTGCCGGCGGCGCTGGTGGCCTCGTGGCTGGTGCATGCCTGGGATCAGAATGCATCGTTTTTTGTGCAATCTCCGGCGGCCGTGACCCTTGAAGAGGTTGCGCTCGGCTGGGTGCGGGAGCTGCTGCGTCTTCCCGAGGGAACCGGCGGCGCCATTACCACCGGCGCGACGATGGCCAACTTTACGGCGCTGGCCGCCGCGCGTCATGCGCTGTTGGCCCGTCAGGGCTGGAATGTCGAAGAGGACGGCCTTTATGGCGCGCCTGAGATTCGCGTCGTGGTTGGTGACGAGGTGCATGCCTCGGTCCTCAAGGCTCTGGGGCTGCTCGGCCTTGGGCGCAAGCGCGTGATCCGCGTTCCGGTGGACGATCAGGGCCGGATGCGTGCCGATGCCGTGCCCGCGCTCGACGATCGCACCATCCTCTGCCTGCAGGCGGGCAACGTAAACACCGGCGCCTTCGATCCCGCGACAGAGATTGCACCCCTCGCCCGCAAGGCTGGCGCCTGGATCCATGTCGATGGCGCCTTTGGCCTGTGGGCGCGCACGGCTCCGCCGCTTGCTCCTTTGGTGGAAGGCTTCGAGTTGGCTGACAGTTGGGCGACCGACGGGCACAAGTGGCCCAACATGGGCTACGACTGCGGCATCGCGCTGGTGCGGGAGCCTGCGCAGTTGCGGGCGGCGATGTCGATCCGCGCGGCCTATCTGTTGCTGGGCGAGCGGCGCGAGCCGACCGACTACAACCCGGAGCTTTCGCGCCGGGCCCGTGGCGTCGAGCTGTGGGCCACGCTCAAATCGCTGGGCCGCAGCGGTATGGCGCAACTGGTGGAGCGAACCTCGGCGCATGCGCGGCGCTTTGCCGAAGGATTGCAGGCCGCTGGCTACGAGATTCTCAACGAGGTCGTCATCAATCAGGTGCTGGTTTCTTTTGGAGACGCCGAAAAGACTTTACGTACTATCAAAAATATTCAGAAGGACGGCACCTGCTGGTGCGGCTCGACGGTCTGGCAGGGGCACACGGCGATGCGTATCAGCGTCAGTTCCTGGGCCACGAGCGACGAGGATGTTGAGCGCAGTCTGGCGGCGATGATCGCGGCGGCGAAGTCGGCAGCGTCATCGCGCGCACAATGCACCGGAGATTGCGTGGAAACGCGACAAACGCGCTTATAAGATGAAGTCTTTCTAAGGAATTCATCGCCTGTTTATCAACTCGGTCGCGCAGTCTCCGATAAACAGATCGACACTTCCATGTTGCATCGTGGCCTGCGGCTCCCCGTCGCGGAACGGCGTGTGGTTGTGTGCGATCAACTATGCCGACACTCAAACAGAGAATTTTGACCACATTCATCGTGACGGTCTGCGCCGGGATTCTGGGCGTGGCGCTGGGTCTTTGGGTGGCGCGTGTTGTCACGATCCGCATGATGCAGGCGCGGCTGGACAACTATGCGGGTCGTCTCGTGGCCGACGAAGAGGCCGCTGATCTGGAACTGCGCACGGCGCTGGCAGCCATTGATGCCTCCGAACACAAGAACTGCGCCGCGCCGGAGATTGCCTATCTGCGCGCGCTGATCTTTGAATCGCAATCGCTGAAGGATGCCGGCCGGATGCGCGCGGGCGCCATCGCGTGCTCGGCGGCGCTGGGCAAGCCCGCGCAGACGTCTTCGCTGGGCGAGCCGGAGTTTACACAGCAGGACGGCACCGCGATTTATCGCAATCTTGTTCCTTACCAGAGCACCGGCCTGAGCACGATCACCCTTGAGCGCGGCGACTCCTTTGTGGTCTACACGCCGATGACGCGGCTGCACGTGGAGCCGGAGCCGCTGCGTTTTGTGGAAACGGCGATGGATGCGCCGACGCAGCGCCGTGGCCGCCTGCTGGGCGACGGGGCGGCGATCCCCGCGCAGATTCTTGGCAACGAGGGCCTCGCGCAGCAGGACGGCACGCTCTATGCGACGCGCTGCTCGATCCGCTTCTTCGATTGCGTGACGAGCTTTGTCGCCATTCCCGATGCGATTGCGATGAATCGCGCGCAGTATCGCGAAACGGTGTTGCTGTGCGGCCTGGCGGGTGCGGTGCTGGGCTGCGTGCTGGCGTTGCTCTATCGGCGCAATAAAAGTCTCGAACAGCAGTTGCGGCGCGCGGTGCGCAAGGGCCGGGTGCGCGCGGCCTATCAGCCGATTGTCGATCTGCACAGCGGCCGCGTGGTGGGTGCCGAGGCTCTGGCGCGTTGGGAAGACGAGGACGGCCACGCAGTGGGCCCTGACATTTTTATTCCGCTGGCGGGAAAGGGCGGCTTTATCGGTGAGCTGACGCGGCAGATGATTCGTCGCGTGCTGCGCGATTTTGCGCCCGTTCTGCGCGGGGATGAGGGCTTTCGCGTCAGCGTGAATGTGACGGCCGACGACCTTGAAGATCCGCAGTTTCCGGTCTGGCTTGAGGATCTGCTGCGCAAAGAGGATGTGCCGGCGGGCGGACTCACGCTCGAGATCACCGAAGGCTCGACGGTGCGGCGCGGCATGGCCATCGAGGCGATTCGCAGGCTGCGCGCCCAGGGCCACAAGGTGCACCTCGATGACTTCGGCACAGGGTATTCGAGCCTGTCGTATCTGCACGATCTTGCCGTCGACGCCATCAAGATCGACCAGAGTTTCACGCGCGCCATCGGCACTGGATCGGTGACGGTCGGCATTCTTCCGCAGATTCTTTCGATCGTCGAGGCGCTGCATCTGAATGTGATTGCCGAGGGCGTCGAAACGCAGGAGCAGGCCAGCTACTTTGCCGACGCGGATCTTCCGGTGCTTGGGCAGGGCTGGTTGTTTGGTAGGCCGCAGCCTTTTGCGGAGTTCGAGAAGCTGCGTGCCGAGCGTGCCTGGTGCGCGGAGGCGAAGGTGCAGACGGAAGAGGACGCATCGCTTCTGGTGGGCTCGGGCGTGAAATAATCCTGCATTGCGCGCGCGGCCTGTTTTGCGCCGGGCCGGGTGAGGCTGGACAATAGCGGAATGAAACTCTTCCGGATTGTTGCCGCTTGTCTGTCGATTGTCGCCCTGGCCGCGCCTGCTGCGCGAGCCTTTGAGAAGCAACCTGTCAGCGTTTATCACGCGCGCCGCGCAGCGTTGGCTGCCAGGATTGATGGCGGCGTGGCCGTGTTGTTTGCGGCCGAGGAACCGCTGCTCGACTTCATGGCCTACCGGCAGGACTCGGACTTCTTCTATCTGACGGGCTGGACGGAGCCGGGTGCGGCGCTGCTTGAAGTGGCGGCCGATGCCAAGACCGGCCGCGTGGCGCGCGACATTCTCTTTTTGCCCACGCGCAATCTGCGCATGGAAAAGTACACCGGCGAAAAGATGGACGAGGCAACGCCGCAGGTCGCGGCGAAGACCGGCTTCGACGAGGTGCGTTCGATGGCCGAGTTGCCGGTAGTGCTGAATCAGTTGATCGCGGCCGATCGTGGCCTGACGTGGCGCGTCTGGACACAGCCCTCGGCCCCGCAGGCCAAGTCGCTGATGGGTTTTGTAGCGACGACGCTGGCGATGGATGCCGCGCCGCACACACACGATGTGACCGCTCCGGTAGCGGCCCAGCGCGTGGTGAAAGATGCTGCCGAGGCGGAGCTGGTGAAAAAGGCGAGCGAGGCCTCGATGGCCGCGCAACGCGCGATGATGCGTGCCGTCAAGCCGGGTGCGACCGAACTGGCCGTGGCCGGAAAGATGGGCGCGGTCTGGGCCGAGCATGGCTGCGAGCGGCCGAGCTATTCTCCCATTGTTGGCTCGGGCATCAACTCGACGATTCTGCATTATGCCGAGAACGCGAAGACCATCGACGCGGGCGATCTGGTGACGGTGGACGCGGCCTGCGAGTACTCGATGTACGCGGCTGACATTACGCGCACGGTCCCGGCCGATGGCCACTTCACCGCGCGGCAGCGTGAGATCTACAACGTCGTGCTCGGCGCACAGCGGGCGGCGATCGAAGCCTTCGTCGTGGGCAAGTCGACGATCAACGACCGTGACCGCACGGATCAGAACTCGCTCGACACGGCGGCCTACAACTACATCAACACACACGGCAAAGACCTGCACGGCGCGTCGCTCGGCAAATATTGGCTGCACGGTCTCGGCCACATGATGGGCATTGATGTTCACGATCCGTCGGGCTACCCGGCCGTGCTCAAGCCGGGAATGATCTTCACCATCGAGCCGGGCGTGTATATCCCCGAGGAGAAGATCGGCGTACGTTTGGAGTGCGACTTTCTGGTGGGCGAAGACGGCAAGCTGATCGATCTGGACGCGGCCCTGCCGCATACGGCCGAAGAGATTGAAGCGGCGATGAAGAAGTAAGTGGTGCAGGCAGGCGGGCCGCGCGTGTGCGTGGCTCGTTCGCCAAAGGAGTACGGCATGGACGAAGAACAGAAACATCCGCTGAGTCAGATGGAGGCGCTGGCCGAAATCTTCCGCGCGCAACTCGTTGGTTGTCTCGAAGAGGCTCTGCAAGGCCGACGCGGACTCTTTAGCGCGCCGGTGCAGCTTGAAGAGGGCGAGACGGAGTGGGTGGCGGCCGAGCGGTTGCGCGAGCTGGCAGGGGCTCTGCAAGGCGTCTTTGCACAGAATGAGGATCGCTTCGCGCTTTGCGACGAGTTTCTCGATCTGTGCACGATGCACGGCGAGTATCACCCGGGCGAACGCAAGCTGGCGCGCGCCTTTCTGGATCGCATCGAGCGCGGCGAGGTGGGCACGCCGACTGAAGAGCCACGGCCATGGTAGTGCTGCGCGCCTTTCTTGCTCTGGCGGCGGGGCTGGCGGTCTCGGCGGCGTTGATCGCGCTGCTTGACGCATGGCTGCGGCGCCGGGTGCCGGAGTGGTCCGATCAGGCGAAGAAGCTCGTTGGCAACGCGATCTTCGTAAATCTCGCGGCCTCGTTTCTGGCGGCGGCAGCGGGTGGATACACGACGGCCTGGATCGCGGCGCACGCGCCCATGCAGCATGTGCTGGCGCTGGGCGTTATCGTGCTGGTGCTGGCCGCGGTGAGTGCGATGCAGGCGCGCGGTAAACTGCCCATCGCTTATGCGCTGGCGCTGGTGGTGGTGACGCCGCTCGGTGTGCTGGCCGGAGGTTTGCTGCGGCTGCGTGTTCTGGGAATTTTATAGACGGAAGCGGTGTCGTTCCGCAAAAAGAAAACCCCTCGTGCATTTCTGCGCGAGGGGGTTTTCTTTTGACCGGGCGGGGAAGCCGCGGAGCCGTTGTGCAGGGATTACCAGCGAACACCGAAGGTGACAGGGATGATGGTGGTGCCTTCACCGACGCTGACCGGGTAAAGGTACTCGGCCGGTTGCACCGTCATCGCTGGGGTAAAGACGTGCAGGTAGCGTGCTTCGGCAAACAGCTTCATGCGGCTGTCGCGATAGGCGCCAGCCAGACGGCGCTGATAGCCCATGCCGATGTTGACGCCACCCTGGTTCGAGGAAAAGTGGCCGGCAACCACGTTGCTCGTGTAGTTGTAGCAGCCGTAGTAGTAATCGCAGTAGATGCCGTCTTCGGGCAGCGTGAAGTTGGTCATCTTGCGGTAGAAGCCGCCGCCGCCGGTGATGTAGACGTCATTTTTGGCCTTGGGGAAGAGGCTGACGACCGGATTCAGCGTGAACGACCAGATGTGCGCGTTGCCGCCGTCGGCACCGGCATCGGCAATGATGTGCCCGGGCAGCTTCGCATCGATGAACTGATACTCGGCCATCAGGGCAAGCCGCGGCGTGAAGTTGTAACCGGCGCCCACGGTGAAGTTGCCGCCCCAGCTGATGTAGGGGGTCGAGTCGCTGGTCGGCGCGTTGAAGCCGCCACCAAACTCGAGAGCATAATTGCTGGCAATCTTCTGCTTCCAGCCGTTCCGGGTGGCATAGCGATTCGACCGCGCGGAGTTCGGCGCAGGGTCGGCCGCGCCCATCGGCGTGGGAGCCGAGGGATAGGCGAGATCGGCCACGAGCGAGGAGCTTGACTCGGCAGTCGAAGCTGGCTCGGAGGCAGACTGAGCGGAGGCGCAAGTGACTGCAACCGCCGCCGCGAAAACGAAACTGGCACACCGTACAAAAGACTTCCTACGCGTGGTAAACATGGCGTATACCTCAATCGATCTTTGTTCTCTGTACATTGCCGGGCATCATCGAAGGCGCCCGACAGTCACTTAGACACCGATTTTCAGCGAAGGTTGCGCAACCAGGGGGCATCGCGCGAGGGCTTCTACCCCAAAGGGTAAATTTGTAGGGGTAACTGATAAATAAACCCTTTCCCTGGCCGATAAACACCCGGGGCGCTTGTCAGAGCTTTAAAAAAAGCGCCTGTGAGGATGCCTTGAATATTCGTTTCTTCTCTGGGGCCACGACGGACTGGATCAAGATTGGGGCCTTGGCCGTGAGCGTGCTGCTGTTTGCCTCGGTGGGCATTGAGGTGGATCGGGTAGCCTTCAGTAGGGTCCTGCGCTTTGATGCGGAGGCCATCGCCCTGGCCTGGCAGGAAAATCTGCTCGAAAATGCCTCAGAGCTGGCCGCGATTGCCCAGGGAGCCTCGGTATCGGTAGAGACCAAAAAACTTCTGTGGCAGGCGGTCAATAGCGGCAGTGTCTTTCGGGTTCGTTTCTGGGATCTGCAGCAGCGGCAGAGTTATTTTATCGAGCGCTCTCCAGGGCTCGATCACCCGCAAACGTTGATCGATCAGTGTGGTGCGCTGGGTGCACAGCATATTCTGGCAGGTCAGCCATGCACGCATCTCAAGAACGCAATGCTGGTGACGGATCCGCGCTACTTTGCCTGTGTCTTTTTGCCGGTGAGAACGCAGGGAAAGGTCGCGGGTGTCATGGAGGTCTATGTCGATTTGAACCGGCATCGGGAAACCTTGGGACGTGCCTTCTTGGCCTGTGAGGTGGTGGCTGGCGTAACGGTTCTTCTGGCCGGCGTCATTCCGGTTTTTCTTGTCTATCGCAAGATGCAGGCGCATCGGGCGGCGCAGGAGCGCGCGGAATATCTGGCCGGACACGATTCACTGACCGGAGTGTTGACACGCGCGCGGCTGCGCGAACAGGCGCTTGCGGCGCTGGCTCTGTCGCGGCGCAACCAGTCTTCGGTGGCCGTGCTGATGCTCGATCTTGATCACTTCAAGAACATCAACGACGACTACGGACATGCGGCCGGCGATGAGCTGCTCAAGAAGTTCGCGCAGCGGATTCGCTCGGCAATTCGCGAAGAGGACATGGTGGCGCGGCTGGGCGGAGACGAATTTATCGTGTTGCAGGTCGGCGTCTCGCAGCCAGCGGGTGTGCAGGCTCTGACGGAACGGCTGCTGGAGGCGTTGAAAGATCCCTACGAGATCAGCGGCATCAAGATTACCTGCGCGTCGAGCATCGGCGTGGCGATGGCGCCGGCCGACGCACAGGAGTGGGATGCTCTGCTCTCCTGTGCCGATGCGGCTCTCTACCGCGCGAAGGCCGCCGGTCGCGCGAAGGCCTGTTACTTCCAAAAAGGCATGGAAGAGAAACTGCGTGAACGGCGGCGCATTGAACTCGATCTGAAAAAAGCGATCGAACAGCATCTCTTCCATCTGGTGTATCAGCCGATTGTGCATACCAAAGATGGTTCGATTGCAGGCTTTGAGGCCTTGTTGCGCTGGCCCGAGGGTTGGCCCGAGCGCAAGCCAAGCGAGTTTATCGCCGTGGCCGAGGAGTGTGGCCTGATGCCGGAGCTGGGTGCGTGGGTGTTGCATACGGCCTGCGTGGAGGCGGCGAGCTGGAGCAGGCCGGTGCGGATCGCCGTCAATCTTTCCGCGGTGCAGTTTCGGCAGGGCGATATTGCCAGCATTGTGCAGAATGCGTTGAAGCTCTCAGGGCTTGCCGCCGGGCGGCTTGAGCTCGAGATCACCGAAAGCCTGTGGATCGAAAATACCGATGCGGTGCTCGACCAGTTGACGCGGTTGAAAAAACTGGGCGTCTCCATTGTGCTCGACGACTTCGGCACCGGTTACTCGAGCCTCAAATATCTCTGGAAATTTCCCTTCGATCAGGTCAAGATCGATCGCTCGTTTGTCGAGGAGTCCGAGCACGACCACAAGGCTGCGGCTATTGTTGAAACCATCGCCGCACTGGGTCGCACGCTGCATCTGTCGATTTCGGCCGAGGGCGTTGAAACGCGCGAACAGGCGCAGCGCATCAGCGATCTGGGCTGCGATGCGGCGCAGGGATATTTGTACAGCCATCCGCTGAAGGCCGAACAGGCCGCGTTGCTGGTGCGCAAGGGCGACGCCGCGTAGTTTGTTGCTTGCAACACGAAAAAGGCCGGAGCGCATGGCTCCGGCCTTTTCCTGTTGGTGCGTGGTTCGCTTATCCCTGCACGTCGAACTGTTCCGGGTGCAGCGTCACATCGCTCTTGACCAGAACGTTCTTGCCGGTCAGCTCTTCAAACTCGCTGAGCCAGTTGGCCGTGCCGCTCTTGAGCACCTTGACGGTCTCCGGATGCACGCGCAGCATGATGTCGTCGGCCTCGAAGTGCTTCTTCATCTTACGCATCTCAACGTAGATCTCGTTGCAGACCGTCGTCGGGCTCTTGACCATGCCGGTGGCCTGGCAGGTGGGGCAGGGTACCGACAGCGTGCGCTCGAGCGACTGCTTGACGCGCTTGCGCGTGATGGCGACCAGACCAAAGTCGTTGAACTGCAGAACCTTGGTGGGCGCGCGATCATTCTTGAGCGCCTCTTCAAGCGCGGCCATGACGCGGAAGCGATTCTTGCGCTCGTCCATGTCGATGAAGTCGATGATGATGATGCCGCCCAGGTCGCGCAGGCGAATCTGGCGAACGATCTCCGGCACCGCGTCAAGATTGGTCTTGACGATGGTGTCTTCGAGCCGGGCCGACTTGCCGACGTACTTGCCGGTGTTGATGTCGATGGCCACCAGCGCTTCGGTCTGGTTGATGACGATCGAGCCGCCGCTCTTGAGCCAGACCTTCGAGCGCAGAGCCTTCGAGATCTCATCCTCGATGCCGAAATGCTCGAACATCGGCGTCTCTTTGATGTAGAGCTTGACGCGGCGCACCAGATCGGGCGAGAAGCGGTTCAGGAAGCGCACGATGCGCTCGTAGTTGGCCTCGGAGTCGACCCAGATGTTGGCGAAGTTCGAGCTGACCTGATCGCGCAGAATGCGCTCGATCAGCGACAGATCGTGATAGATCAACGCGGGCGACTTCGAGTTGTCCGAGCGATGCTTGATCTCGTTCCACAGGTTCATCAGGAAGCGGAGATCGGCGCGGAGTTCCTCTTCCGAAGCGCCTTCGGCGGCGGTGCGGACGATGAAGCCTCCGGTGGCCTCGCCACGCTCGTGCACCAGAATCTTCTTGAGGCGGTGACGCTCTTCGTCGCTCTCGATCTTGCGGCTGACGCCGACGTGCGAAACGGTCGGCATGAAGACCAGGAAGCGGCCGGGCAGGGCGATGTGCGAGGTGATGCGCGCGCCCTTCTTGGCGATCGGTTCCTTGGCGATCTGGACCAGAATCTCCTGGCCCGGCTTGAGCAGGTCAGAGATCACCGGAAGATCGGTGGTCTGCATGGAGCGGCGCGAGGGGCCACGGCGCGGGCCGCTGCCGGACTGGGGCTGCGCGTTGTTGCTGCGGCCACGACGGCCACGGCCGCCACGCTCGCGGCGCTGGCCGCCGGCTGCCGGCGTTGCCTCGTCGGTGTCGTCGTTGCTGCGACGGCTCTCCTGGCGGGCATCGCTGAGCTGTTCGCCAAGCTCGCCGCGCATGCGGACGGGCAGCGTCTGTTCTTCAAAGTCGTACTCGGAATCGTTGCGCTTGTCAGCCTTGGCCGGACGACGGCTCTGCGGCGTGGCCTGGAACTCTTCCTCGATCAGCTCTTCCTCGGCCGGGGTGGGCTTCTCGTCCTTCTTCTTGCCGAAGCCGAAGAGGCGGAAGCCGGAGGGAGGAACCGGATCGATGTTGTGCGAGGCCGAGGGCTCTTCGGCGCTCTTGCGGTGCTTCGAGAGCGATTCGCCGGGCAGAATTCCCGATCCGTCCCACTGGATTGGTGATTCGATCAGCGTGGCGGGCTTGAAGCCGGGCAGGCCCATGGTTGGAGCGGCCGCGGCGGGCTTGGCGGCAATCTCTGCCGGTGCGCCGCCGTACTTGGTCAGTTGCTCGCCGGGCAAAACAAAGGGCTCGGGCGCGCGCTCGGAGCGGGGCTCGCGTTCGCCGCGCGGTTCGCGCTCGCTGCGGGCTTCGCGTTCTGCGCGGGGGGCACGCTCGCGACGGCCTCCACGCTCATGGCGCGGCTTGCGCTCGGAGCGGGGTGCGCGCGGGGCGGGTTCGGCGGCGACGGGCTCAGGCTCGTCGTCGATCACCACGGCAGCGGCGTGCATCGTGGGGGTGAACTCTTCTTCATCAAGCTCCTCGACCTCTTCGACGAAGGCGCGAGGGGCGGGAACGGCGGCTTCTTCCACGGCCTCGGCGGGTGCCGCCGGGCGCGGCTCAAGGGAAGCAACGCCGCGACGACCGCGGCGGCGGCGACCACGCCAGCGGCGGCCACCGGAGGCGAGCAGTTCTTCAGAATCTTCCGCAGGTGCGACGACGGGGGCAGGCGTTGGAACCGGAGCCGCAACGGCTTCTATTTCGACGGCCTTCGGCGCTGCCTGGGCTTCAACGGTGCGCTCGGCGCGGCGTTCGCGGCGGCCTTCGCGGCGCGTGGGCCGTTCTGCTGCGGGCTGCTGCTCGGTGTGGTGCACCTCACGCGGGGGCTGATTGGCGCCGGTGGCGACGGCCTTTTCAAGCTCGTCGGTCTCGTCGTTGTCATCAAGCTCCATGAAGTCTGTGACATACAGAAATGCGTCCCGTTCGAGGCCGATGTCGACAAAGGCCGACTGCATGCCGGGCAGAACGCGCGTGACGCGGCCGTTATAGACCGATCCTGCCAGTGTGTATTCATTCTCGCGTTCGTAGTAGATTTCAGCGAGTTGATCGTCTTCAAGAATCGCAAGCCGTGTTTCATGCGGCGTGCTTGAGATGCATATCTCTTTAGCCATCTTACCTTTCCGTCCGACACATTGAAGCGTCGGTGCCTACGGCAGGCTGGGAAACAGGGGCTCGGCGACGGCAGGAACGGGTATGGGCGGAAGGATCAAACCGAAAAGAGCAGACCATGCGGCTGTAGCGGGCCGACGCGGTGAAACCGGCGGCGATCCGCGGCGAAAGCCCAAAGGGGCTGGCCGGACAAGTCTGTAGTAACGGAGATCCAAGGGCAGAGATTTTGTGGCCCAGCTGGCCGGAAGATCCGGCGGGGCCGTTTGCTCTCCGGCGCCAGCATGGACGAGCAAAACGTAGGGTGCCAGGCAGAGTAACTGCCAAAGCGCTCCGACGCAATCCATGCGAGGTAAAAGCCGCCAGGGGCATCCCCGTCTCTGCGTGCTCATAAACCCTGATCCTGCCGGCGGAGGCCCCTGTCCGGGGACTGCCGGCGAAGTGATTGAAAATGTACCTTTGCTGGTCCGGCTTGGCCGGAACGGGCAGAGGCGAAAACTCATGAGAGTCCGGGACGCGTACGCCCTTGGGACTCAATTCACAAACCGGCGCATACGGACATTCATCGCCGTACCCAGCGCCAGGAAAGTAAACAGCACCGAAGATCCACCGTAACTCATCAAAGGTAAAGGGATTCCGGTGACAGGCATAAACCCAATGACCATGCCCACATTGACCATGATTTGAAAGGTCAATACAGCCACGGCACCCATAATAATCAGAGAACCGGGCAGGTCGGCGGCTGTTTGAGCGTTCTGAATCAAACGCATCAATATGAAGAAGTATAGCAGCAGGATAAAGATCGCGCCGACAAATCCATGCTCCTCGCTGAAGGCGGCAAAGATGAAATCGGCGTGGGGAATGGGCAAAAAGTCTCCCTGGGTCTGGGTGCCCTGGGCGGTTCCCTTGCCCCAGATGCCGCCGGAACCGACGGCGATGCGCGACTGCAAAAGCTGATAGCCGGCGCCGTGGCGGTCGCTGTCAGGGTTCACAAAGCTCGAAAGCCGTTGTTTCTGATAGGGTTTCAGAAGTTTTCCGCTGGACCAGACACCGGCCACCAGCGTCAGCCCGGTCAGGCCCAGAATCAGGCCCTGGCGCAGGTTGATGCCGCCCAGAAACAGTCCGGCCACCAGAATCGGCATGTAGGTGAGCGTGGTTCCCAGATCGGGCTCCTTGATGACCAGGGCCATCGGGATGCCGACGAGCAGGAAGGCGCGGCCAATTTCGCGCCAGGAGAGGCTGCGCCCGCCCAGGTTGGAGAAGTAGCGCGCAACCATCAGAATCAGAATGAATTTCATCCACTCCGAGGGTTGAAACAACATCGGTCCGAGCTTGATCCAGCGCCGCGCGCCCAGGGCCTTGTGGCCGATGTGCGGCACCAGCACGGCGGTGAGCGCGAACAGGAAGATGCCGTACGCCCACGGCGCCCAGTCCAGCAGCCGGTGATAGTCGATCTTGGCAAAGATGAACATCACCACCAGACCGCCGGTGACCCAGCAGATCTGCTTGGAGTGGAAGCCCACGTACTTGGTGTGCATCGTGGCCGTGTAGATCTCCAGAATCGACAGCGAGCAGAGCAGCAGCAGAGCGCCGAGCAGAGTCCAGTCAAAGTCGCGAAAACTTAAAAAACGGCGCATCTAGTTCTCCTTCCGGGCGCGCAGCGGCTGCCAGAGGGAAAGCCAACTGGTCTTGCGGACAACGCTGGTGGCCAGCGCGGCCGGAGCATTGCTGACGCTCTGCGCCGGATTGACGAAAAAGTGGCCGCCATGGACCGGGCTTCCATGCTCGCCTTTGGCCGGAGGGTCGCTCCAGAGGGCACCCACCTCGACGGGCTTGGGCGCGGGCGGCGGGTCCTGGCGCAGATTATGCTCGAGCTTGCGCTGCTTGGCGATGTAGGCGCTGACGACCTTCTGGGCGATCAGGGCCGAACTCGCGCCCCAGTCGCCGTGCTCCTGCAGCACCACAATGGCGAACTCGGGATTGCGGCGGGGCGCCATGCCGACGAACCAGGCATTCGGCGTCTTCGAGCCGCCCTTGACGTGCGTATCGCCCGATCCGGTCACCTGCGCGGTGCCGGTTTTGCCGGCGAAGTCAACGCCGTCGATGTGCGCGGCGGCGGCAGTGCCGGTGGTGGTGGCCGCGGCCATAGCGTCGGTGATCGTCATCCAGGTGGCCTCGGAGAGGGGCACGTTCTTGTCGCCCGAGCCGGGGTAGGAGTCGGTGATCGCGCTGCGAAACTGCGCGGGCAGCTCATTGGGAAAGACGACATGCGGGCGAACGAAGTGGCCCTGGGAGGCGATGCCGCTCAATGCGCGCAGCAACTGCAGCGGCGTGACCTGGGTTTCGCCCTGACCGATGCCGACGGAAATCGTGTTGCCCGCGTAGTACTTCTGGTGATAGTTCTTCATCTCCCACTGGGTCGAGGGCATGATGCCGACCATCTCGCCGGGCAGGTCGATGCCGGTCTTTGACGCCAGTCCGAAGCTGGTGGCGTAGCGGGCGATGGTGTCGATGCCGAGCCGCTGGGCGAGTGCGTAGAAGAAGGTATCGCAGGAAAGCGAGATGGCGTTGTGAATGTCGAGGACGCCGTGATGCTTGTCGCAGTGGAAGAAGCGGCCGTAGAAGCTGCCGCCGCCGACGCAGTTGACGCGCATGTCCTGGGCCACGCCCTGCTCAAGCCCGGCGGCCGACATGATGATCTTGAAGGTCGATCCCGGGGCGAGCTGATCCTGAATGGCCTTGTTCATCATGGGATGGTTCGGGTTGGTGATGAGCTGGTTCCACTCCTCGCGGCCGATGCGGACCGAAAAGGAGTTGGGGTCGTAGCTGGGGTGCGAAACCAGAGCGAGAATCTCGCCATTGCGTGGATCCATGGCGATGACCGCGCCGGGAAAGTCGCCGAGAGCCAGCTCGGCCGCCCGTTGCACGTCAATGTCGAGCGTGAGTTTAAGGTCCTGGCCGGAGGTGGCGTGCTGGGTGCGCAAAAAGCGCTGAATGCGGCCGTGGCTGTCGACGACGACATCGCGCGAACCGTTCTGGCCGCGCAGCAGCTCGTCGTAGGACTCCTCGACGCCGGCCTTGCCGACCACGTCGCCCGGCTCGTAGTAGGCAAAGCGCGGGTTGTTCAGATCGTTGTCGCTGACCTCGCCGACGTAGCCGATCAGGTGGGCGGCGAAGCCGTCGCGCGGATAGAGTCGGCGTTCCTCATCGATGGTTTCAAGCTCGGGCAGCTCGCCGCGATGCGCCTCGACGAAGGCCTGCTCGTCGGCGGAGATGTCCTGCTTGATGGGGATCGGCTGATAGACGGGCTGACCCTTGTAACGGCGCAGGGTGGCGCGCAACTGCTCAACGTCCAGATGCAGGCCCTCGGCGATCATGGGCAGGTCGGCGTCAATGTCGCGAGCCTGCTCGCGGACCAGGAAGCAGGAGACCGACGGGTAGTTGTCGACCAGCAGACGGCCGTCGCGGTCAAAGAGCTTGCCGCGGGCGGCCATGATCGGTTCCTTGCGGACGCGGTTCTGCTCGGCCTGCTGGCGGAAGTCGGCGGCGTCGAGCACCTGCAGCCGCCACAACTGCGAGGCCAGCACCAGCATCATCACCAGAATGCCGTACTGTACCGTCGCGGTTTTGACGCCGGAGATTTTTTCGCCGCGATTGCCGATGCCCGAATTCATGCCTATGCCTTCAAAATGTTCTTTTTTTGCCGCAATGGATGCTGGATGCGCGTCTAGTCGTGCAACTGGAAGCGATCAAGCATGGGGAACAGGAACAGTGCGATCACCGAGTTGCCGATGGCGCGGAACAGCTCGGCAAACCAGCGCCAGTCGAGATTGAGGCCGAGCAGCACGCTGTAGATGAGCACATAGATCGCGCTCGACAGCAGTGACAGCGTGAAGACCAGCAACAGGCGAATGGTGTGGTTTTCGACATCGATGCGGACGCCGACCGAGGCGGCCAGAAAGCCGACGACGGTCTTGGCGATGCCGTTGATGCCGAGTGCGTGGTGCGAGAGCGCGTCTTCAAACAGGCCCATGACGACGCCGGTCAGCGTGCCCTGAATGGGGCTGCGGCGGGCCATCGAAAAGTAAAGCGTCACCAGCAGCGGCAGATCGAACCACGTATAGGAGCCGAGCAGCCGGGGCAGCCAGGCTTGCAGAACGAGCGCCACCAGAGGCAGCAGCACGTAAAGCAGAAACGGAAAATGTCGGATTTCGACGTCGCGCGGGGAGTCGGGACCGAAGACAGAGATGGACATGGCTACTGGTTCCTCCCGTTGGCGTCGCCCGATGGCTTGGCTGGCGGCGTGAAGCGGTCCGGATGGATCGCCGTGGGCGTGCGCATGGGCGGCGCCTGCGGCAGCGTCGGAACCACCGGCGGAGTGCCGCCGTTGGCCGGTTGCTGGCCCGGGGCCGGCTGCGGCGCGGGCAGGTTCGGATCATTCAGGCCCGGCAGCCGCTCGGCCATGATCTCCGAGGCCTTCTTCTGCTGCTGCAGAATGGTCAGATCCGCGCTCTTGAGCGCCTGGCTGGCGGCGATGTCCTGCTGCTGCTGATCGTTGAAGTGCGACTGCATGGCGGTGATGACCAGTACCTCGTCGATGCGGTCCAACTGCGCCGAGGGGGTGACGATGATCTGAATAAAGGAGTCGCGCTCCGGGTCGCTGATGACCTTTTTGACGTAGCCGACTTGCAGGCCGCGCGGATAGATCATGTCGCCACCGGCGGTCAAAATGCGCTCGCCGGGCTGGATGCGGGCATCGTTCATGATGCCGACGATGACCAACTGTCCGCTGGCGTTGCCGCGCAGAATGCCGCGGATGCGCGTCTTTTCAAGAATCACGCCCGCGCCGGCATTCTGGTCATTGATGGCCAGCACCTGCGCGGTGTGCAGGCCCACGTCGCGGACCTTGCCCACGATGCCGTCGGCAGTGATCACTGCCATGTCGGGCTTGAGCCCTTCGGACGAACCCTTGTCGAGGTAGAAGACACGCGACAGGTCGCTGCCGCTCGATCCGATGGCCTGTGCGAGGACGGTCGAGTAAAGATAACTGTGCTGGAAGCCGAGCATGGCCTGCAGTCGCTGGCCCTGTTTGGCGTCCTCAAGCAGCGAGGCCTGTTCCAGGCGCAACCGGTCGATGGTGCTCTGCAGGTCCTGATTCTGCTGGCGAACATTGCGCAGGTCGAGGTAGTTCTGCCAAAGGCCGAAGATGCCCAGCCGGGAGAATTCGATGGCGCGCTCGGCGGGCGCGATCAGGTCTTCGGCCCAAATGCGGATCAGGCGCACACCGGGGCCGTCCTTGGCTTCAACTGTGCTGCCGCCGGCCGTGCGGTGCACCTGAACAGCCAGACCGATGATCTGCGCGAGCAAGAGCACGAGCAGAACAATCAGGTTCCGGTAACGGGCGAAGAAGGAATCCATAAGAAAAATACAGGGACCAGAGACGAGGGGCGAGGGACTCAGGCTGCCAGAACGCGACGCGCTACCGGCCAGTGCGAGGCTTGTGAGAGCCCTTTGCCGTACCTTGGTCCTTCGTGTTCCTTGGTCCCTAGTCCCGAGTCCCTGTTTTGTTAGTCGATCTTGATTTTACGCAGCAAACGGAAGTCTGAAAGCATCTTTCCGGTGCCGAGAACCACCGACGCCAGCGGATCGTCGGCAACCGAAACCGGCAGGCCGGTCTCCTCGCGGATACGCTTGTCGAGATTTTTGATGAGAGCGCCACCGCCGGTCAGCACGATGCCGCGATCCGAAATGTCCGCCGACAGCTCGGGCGGAGTGCGCTCGAGGGCGACGCGAATCGCGTTCATGATGACGGCAATGCACTCGCCGAGAGCCTCGCGGATCTCCGAGTCGTCGATGGCGATCGTCTTCGGAACGCCTTCGATCAGGTTGCGGCCCTTGATCTCCATCGACAACGGTTTGTCGAGCGGAAAGGCGGAGCCGATCTCCATCTTGATGTGTTCGGCGGTGCGTTCACCAATCAGAAGGTTGTACTTGCGCTTCAGATAGTTGGTGATCGCCTCGTCCATCTGGTTGCCGGCCATGCGAACCGAGCGCGAGTAGACGATGCCGCTCAGCGAGATAACCGCGATGTCGGTGGTGCCGCCGCCGATATCCACAACCATGTTGCCCGAAGGCTCGGTGATCGGCAGACCGGCGCCGATGGCGGCAACCATGGCCTGTTCGACCAGATAGACCTCGCTGGCCTTGGCGCGATACGCCGAATCCTCGACGGCGCGCTTTTCAACCTGCGTGATCTCGCTCGGCACGCCGATGACGATGCGCGGGTGAACGAGCATCTTGCGGTTGTGTGCCTTCTGAATAAAGTAGTTGAGCATCTTCTCCGTCACCTTGAAGTCGGCAATGACGCCGTCCTTCATAGGCTTGATGGCAACAATGTTGCCCGGAGTGCGGCCCAGCATCTCTTTGGCTTCCTTGCCTACGGCCTCGACTTCGCCGGTGTTCTTGTTGATGGCGACAATCGACGGCTCGTTGACCACGATGCCTTTACCGGCAGCGTAGACAAGGGTGTTGGCGGTTCCGAGATCGATAGCCAGGTCGCTCGAAAACATGCTGAAGAGTGAGCGCAAGCCATGCGACCGCGAGGAGCGCGAAGGATAACCGTTCAATGACATTGGTCGACCGAATCTACCTCAATGAATATTGTACGGCCCCGGGCTGGGGTGGGCCGAAGAAGCCGTCCCACGTCAAGAGGGGAAGCGCCCGCAAGGTAAACAGCAGGAAGCTTTTTCCGTGGCGGATACCCTGCCGTGTTCTGAAATGGGACACGGGGCGGAGGGGCCTTGTTGCCCACGCGCGCCCTGCGGTCGATTTCAGGAAATTCCCGGAATCGATCCCGATGGACCCTGAATCGGTCGCCGATGCCCTTTGTACTGTGGCATCGGCACCGCGCCTCGGGCTAGAATCCGATCCGTTCAGTCCCCGAAGGAGGTCCGCATGATGGTCGTTATGGCCTATGAGATCCTGCAGGCAAGCAGCAGGAAAGACTTGGAAGATCTCGTCATGGATGAGATTCGCAAAGGTTGGCAGCCGATGGGCGGCGTTTGTATCGCCGAAGGAGTCTTCTACCAGGCAATGATCGGCTCCTAGAGCCTCTCTCCTGATGCTGTACGGTGGCGAGAGTGCTGTCAGGTTGCCGCTCCCTGTTGGTCGCGTCAACGAAGCTGCATCAACGCGTTCTATATCTTCAGGAGAGATGCTCCTGGCCTACGGGGAGTCCTGGAAGATGCACCGAAGAACTGCGTGTCTGATGCAGAACGCGGGGTTGCGTCTTCAAAGGCTCTCGTCGCGTTCACTGAGCACATCGCGCAGAGCAAAGCTGGTTTCGAGCCGCGTCACGCCGGGCAACCGCGACAGCACCGTCTGGTGCAGCCGTCCATAGTCGTCAATGCCCGCGACGCGGACCACCAGCATGTAGTCGTATTGGCCGGCCATCAGGTGGCAATGGACGATCTCCGGGCAGCGGCGCACGGCGGTCTCGAAGGCCTCGAGCACCGTGGCCGACTGCCGCTCCAGCGTGACGCGGATGTAGGCCGTGCGGCGCTTGCCCAGAAAACGGTCGTCGATCCGCGCCCGGTAGCCGCGAATCGCTCCCGAGGCCTCAAGCGCCTGAATCCGCCGCGAGGCCGCCGAGGCCGACAAGCCCACCGCCTCGCCCACCTCGTAGTTGGTGGCGCGGCCGTGGCGCGTCAAATGGCGCAGAATCGCGGCGTCGAGCTCATCGAGCGGAGCGCCCTCTGGCTCCTGTGCGTGAAAATCAAAAACATCGCGCACTTCTCCCTGTTTCTTGTCTTTTTTGTCACGATTTGTGCTCATAGCAGAGTTTTATCACGAAATTTGCAGACATCGGTCGCGGATTCCTGCGTAGGATGTGTGCAAGCAAGACCCACGGTCGGCACAGCGCCGAAAGGCCCCTCCCGCAGCAATGCGCGGCGTGACGCGGACCGGTTTTTCGAGGAAGAAAAAATCGAAAAGAAAATCGAGAAAAAGCTGCGTAATGCACGTTGCGCGCAAAAAAAGGAGAAGGCGATGATCGTAGGCGTTCCGAAGGAAAAGAAGGACAACGAAGCGCGTGTGGGTTTGACCCCGGCGGGCGCGAAGGCGCTGGTGGATGCCGGGCACACGGTGCTCGTCGAGGCCAGTGCGGGTGTGGCGTCGGGCTTTGCCGATGCGGAGTATGCGGCGGCGGGCGCTCAACTCGACAATGAGAACAACGTCTGGGCCAAGGCCGAGATGGTCGTCAAGGTCAAGGAGCCGATCGAGAGCGAGTACAAGTTCTTCCGCGAGGGGTTGGTGCTGTTCACCTATCTGCATCTGGCCCCGGTAAAGGCGCTGACCGACAAGCTGCTTGACGCGGGAGTGATCGGTATTGCCTACGAGACGGTGAAGGATGCGGCGGGCCACTTGCCGCTGTTGATGCCGATGAGCGAGATTGCCGGCCGCATGGCCGTGCAGGTGGGTGCGACCTATCTGGAAAAGCAGAATGGCGGCCGTGGCATTTTGCTCGGCGGCGTTCCGGGCGTGCTGCCCGCGCATGTGGTGGTGATCGGCGGCGGCATTGTCGGTACCAACGCGGCGCGCATCGCCGTGGGCATGGGCGCAAAGACGACGCTCGTTGACCTGAACCTGAACCGCCTGCGTGAGCTCGACGACCAGTTTGGTGGCAAGCTCTACACGCTCGCTTCGAACAGCTACAACATCGCGGCGGCGACCAAAGAGGCCGATCTGGTGATTGGCAGCGTGCTGATTCCGGGCACGACGGCGCCCAAGCTGGTGACGCGCGCGATGGTTGCGGCGATGAAGCCCGGCGCGGTGATTGTCGATGTGGCCATCGATCAGGGTGGCTGCATTGAGACGGCCCGGCCGACCTCGCACTCGCATCCGAGCTACACGGACGAGGGCGTGGTGCACTACTGCGTGACGAATATGCCGGGCGCGGTGGCGCACACCTCGACGCTGGCGCTGACCAACGCGACGATTCCCTACGTGTTGAAGCTGGCCAAGCTCGGCGCAAAGGCGGCGCTTTTGCAAGACGCGGGGCTTGCCGAGGGTCTGAACACCTGGAAGGGCACGATCACCTACAAGGGCGTGGGCGAAAGCCAGCAGCGCGCCTGGAAGCCCGCGGCCGAGGTGCTGGCGTAGCCTTTTTGTCGCACGAAAGAGCAACAGAAAAACCCCGGATGCGGCCGGGGTTTTTCTGTTGCTGCATGAGCTGGCGCGGTGTTTAGCGGTCGATCAGCTTTTCAACCGGCTCGGGATAGCGCGCGCCCTTGACGGCGATCTTGTCCGCGGCATTGTTGATCTCGCGCACATCGTCGGCGGAAAGCTCGAGCGCGATGGCGCCGAGATTTTCTTCGAGCCGTTCGACTTTGGTGGTGCCGGGAATCGGCACGATCCATGGCTTCTGCGCCAGCAGCCATGCCAGCGCAATCTGCGCGGTTGTGGCGTTTTTCTTTTTGGCGATGACGTTGAGCAGATCGATGAGCGCCTGATTCGCCTTGAGCGCCTCGGGTGCGAAGCGCGGCAGGGAACTGCGGAAGTCGGTGCTCGCGAATTGCGTATCGGCGGAGAGTTTTCCCGTCAGAAAACCGCGACCAAGTGGGCTGTAGGGAACCAGGCCGATGCCGAGTTCTTCGAGCGTAGGCAAAATCTCGGCTTCCACCTCGCGCCACCAGATCGAGTACTCGCTTTGCAGCGCCGTGACGGGCTGCACGGCGTGTGCGCGGCGGATGGTACGGACGGAGGCCTCGGAGAGTCCGAAGTGCAGAACCTTGCCCTCGGCGATCAGATCCTTGACCGCTCCGGCGACCTCTTCAATGGGCACTGCGGGGTCGACGCGATGCTGATAGAGCAGGTCGATGTGATCGGTGTTGAGGCGCTTGAGCGAGGTCTCGGCGACCTGCCTGATGTGCTCGGGGCGGCTGTTCAAACCCTGCCAGCCGGGGCTGCCGTCGGGCTTCAGGTTGAAGCCGAATTTGGTGGCGATCTTCACCTTGTTGCGCAGGGGTGCGAGTGCTTTGCCCAGCAGCCGCTCGTTGGTGAACGGGCCGTAGACCTCGGCGGTGTCGAAGAGGGAGACGCCCAGATCGACGGCTTTGTGGATGAGCCGAACCATCTCGCCCTCATCGTGCGGCGCTCCGTAGGAGAAGCTCATGCCCATGCAGCCAAGGCCGAGCGCGGAGACTTCGAGAGTGCTTTTTCCGAGTGTGCGTTTTTGCATTGTTCTGATCCTTTCGAAAACTGCCTCGCTTATGGGTGCAAGCGCAGAAGGGAAGCCGCAAGAGTGAGGAACGTTCCGCGCTTTTCTACCTGTTCAGCGTAAGCCCGCATGCAAGCACGACGGTATCCCGATTCTGCCGATTGATTGCCTGTTTCTGTCGCACGCCGATCTTTTCTGTTGGATCTTCCACGGATCTGGGGTAACGTCATCCTGAAAGGAAGCAGAGCAATGGCGCAGACGAATGCAGCAAAATATCCGACCAAGGCAGCGGCGTTACGAACGGCTCTGGTGCGGAAGATTACCGACCGCATGCACGAGGAAGGCGTAGTAGAAACGCGCGTTCCCGGCCTAATGCTCTATCGGCGCACGGATCCGACGGTTTGCGTCAGCGCTGCTTATGAGCCTCGGCTGATCGTCTTTGTGCAGGGCAAGAAGAGAATTAATATTGGCACGCTCAGCTATCTCTGCGACGGCACGAGCTTCTTGCTGAATACAATCGACGTGCCGGTCGTTAGTCAAGTGGTTTCCGCGTCAAAAAAAGAACCGATTCTGGGTCTGCTGCTGCGCATTGATCTGGCCGAGGTGCGCCGCATTCTGAGCGAGCAGGAGATGCCGACAGCCTCGGACCCGGTGGAGGCGCGCGGCATGGCTGTCGGCGTAACGACGGCAGAGATGCTCGATGCCTGCGGGCGTCTGGTGGACCTGCTCGATGCGCCTGGGGAAGTGGACTTCCTCGGGCGACTTCTGCAGCAGGAGATTCTCTATCGCGTGTTGCATACGCCGCAGGGCAAGTATCTGCGCGCCATTGCCACGCTCGGCGAGCAGAGCAACCGCACCGCGAAGGTGGTCACATGGCTGCGCGCCAACTATGCCAAGCCGCTGCGCGTTGAAGAGCTGGCGGAGATGGCGCGGATGGGCGTCTCGACGTTGCATCATCACTTTCGCTCGCTGACGGCGATGAGTCCGCTGCAATATCAAAAGCAGTTGCGGCTGCATGTGGCGCGCGAACGCATGTTGCACGAAGGGCTCGACGCGGCCAGCGCCGCCTTCGAGGTCGGCTACGAAAGCGCCAGCCAGTTCAGCCGCGAATATCGTCGCTTCTTCGGCGAGCCGCCCATGCGCGACGTGAAGGCCAGCCGCGCGGCGGGCCTTCTGCCGGTCAGCGAGTAGTCGCTTTATGCGCGCGCGGGCTTGCGCAGTGTAAAGACCAGAAAGCTGAAGTCGAGCCGATAGTTTTCCCAGCGCACCGAAGGCTCGTCGCAGGCAAAGTCGATGGGGCCGGTGGTCTCAAAGCCCATCGCGGTGGCGAGGGCCACCATCGCCTGCACGTCTTCTTGCGTGAAAATTTTGATGGGCGCGCCATAGGCGAGCTTGCCCGCCGTGTCGATGGGCGTCGGGTAGTAGTCGGTCGAGGTGATCAGTAGCCCGCCCGGCTTGAGGATGCGGAGGCTCTCGCGAAAGTAGGGCTCGAGCGGCACGCCGTGTTCGATGACGCTCATGCAGGTGATGGCGTCGAAGCTGGCGTCGGCAAAGCCGGTGCGCGTGATGTCGCCGGGCAGGTAGCGGATCGGACCGCGCCGCGCCGCGCGGGTGAAGGCGAGATTCATGCCGTAGAGGTTGCGATAGCCGCAGGCAAACAGCGCTGGCAGCACGTTGCTATAAAGCTCCGCGCCGGCATCGAAGATGGCCGCCGTCTTCGGGAAGGTGCGGAGAATGGCGTAGACCGCGGCGAGGTGATCCCAGTTCTTTTCAGGGGCGCGATGCAGCGGCAGATGCCGTTGCCGACCTAGCTGGTCGGCCTGCTGCCACGCGGCGCGATGCAGGAATCGTGGAGACCTCAGCCGGTCTCGCCAATGCTGACTGGGACAAGACGACAGTATAACGGGGCTGCGGCGCGGTCCATGCTGTGCCTGTCATGCCCCCGGTTTGGTAGTGTGGACGCATGGGAATTGAGCGGGACGAGCAAGCGAAGCATCTGGAAGAGCTGGCGGCCGGGGCGGTCGAGCAGGCGATGAAGGCGGGAGCCACCGACGCCGAGGCGGTCGGCCGCGAGGGTGACGAGTTCAGCGTGAATGTGCGCATGGGCGAGGTGGAGACGCTGAAGGAGTCCGGCTCGCGCGCGCTGGGGCTGCGCGTCTACTTCGGCAAGCGTTCGGCCTCGACCTCGACGAGCGATCTGTCGGCTGACGGGTTGAAGACGCTGGTGGAAGGCGCCGTGGCGCTGGCCAAGGTCACCGAAGAGGACCCCTGCGCGGGGCTGGCCGAGGCCGGCGAGTTCGGCGCGGTTGCCGACGACTTGCACCTCTATTACGACGACGTTTATTCGCTCGAAGGCAAGGAACGGATCGAGTGGGCGCGGCGGGCCGAGGCTGCAGCGCTGGCCTTTGATGCGCGCATTACCAACTCCGATGGCGGCAGCTTTGAGGCTGCGACGGGGCGCAAGGTTCTGGTGAACTCGCGCGGCTTCCGTGGGCACTCGCGGTCGAGCTACGCGGGGGTGGCGGCGGCTCCGCTGGCTGTGGATGTAAATGGCGCGATGCAGCGCGATGGCTGGTGGTCGAGCGCGCGGCGGATCGGTGATCTCGAATCGCCCGAGTCGGTCGGCGAAGAGGCTGCGCGGCGTGCGTTGCGCAAGCTCGGCGCGCGGCGCGTGAAGACGCAACAGGCACCGGTGGTCTTTGCGCCGGAGGTGGCGCGGTCCTTGATTGGCGCGGTCTTCGAGGCGGCCTCGGGCGACGCTATCTGGCGCGGCGCATCGTTTTTGGCGGGCAAGCTCGGCGAGCAGATTGCCGCGCCGAACCTCACCATCATTGACGATCATCTGATGATGCTGCCGACTGGCGTGGGCGGCTTCGGCACCTCGGCCTTCGACGGCGAAGGCCTGCCCTCGCAGCGCACGGTGGTGGTGGAAAACGGCGTGCTGAAGCGCTATCTGTTGAACACCTACACGGCGCGCAAGCTCGGCATGGTTTCGACGCACAACGCCTCACGCGGCCTCGCTGGCGCGCCCGGCGTCGGCTTCGGCAATTTTTATCTTGAACCGGGCACGCTGAGCCCGGAGGAGATTCTCAAAGACATCGACGCGGGCCTGTATGTGACGGGGCTGATGGGCTTCGGCGTCAACGCCGTGACCGGCGATTATTCGCAGGGCGCGACCGGGCTGTGGATCGAAAAAGGCGCGCTGACCCACGCCGTCGAGCAGGTCACCATCGCGGGCAATCTCAAGGAGATGCTCAAGGAGATCACCGCCGTCGGCAACGATCTGGTCTTCCGTGGCGCGGTGGCCGCGCCGACGATCCGCATCGACGGCATGACGGTGGCCGGGGAGTAGGAACGAGGTTCTTGGAACGAGGTTCTAGGTGCTGGTGCTTTATTAGCTTTTGGCCTCTAGCCTCTAGCTCTTAGCCCCTAGCACCTAGCACTTAGCACCTAGCCCCTAGAGGAATCATTGCTATTGCAAGAGATCGCATTCCATCCCGATGAGGCACGGGCGACGCTGGCGGCGTTGCCGGTGGTTCCCGCCGTCTTCGCGCTCTACGGAGCCGAGGCCAAGGACGAGCCGTATGTGGGCCGCACGCCGAATCTGCGCGCGCGGCTTGAGCGGTTGCTGGTGCCCTCGGCAAAGCATCCGCGACGGCTGCAACTGGCGGGGCGCGTGCGCCGCATCGCGTGGCTGGCGACCGGCTCGGAGTTCGAATCGCTGCTGGCGCAGTTTTCTCTCTTGGTCGAGGTCTTCGGCGGGGAGCGGGCGCTCAAGCGGATGCACTTGGGCGCGCCGACCTTCGTGCGTTTCATGGGCTCGAACCGTTATCCGCGCGTGAGCCTCACTACGCGGCCGGGTGCGCGCGAGGCAGGCTGGTTCTACGGGCCCTTCGCGAGTCGCGACCGTGCCGAACGCTTCGTTGACGAGACGCTGAAGCTGTTTCTGCTGCGCCGCTGCACGGAGGAGCTGGAGCCCGATCCAAAGCACCCCGGCTGCGTCTACTCTGAGATGAAAAAATGCCTCGCGCCCTGCTTTGGTGGCTGCACCGACGAGCGGTATGCGGAGGAGTCGCAGGCCGTCGAGCAGTTTTTGTCGACGCGCGGCGAAAGCCAACTGGTGCCCTTGCGCGCCGCACGCGAGGCGGCCAGCGAAGATCTGGAGTTTGAGCGTGCCGCCGCGTTGCATGAGCAGGTGCAGCGGGTCGAAGCCGTCCGCGCGCTGGCACCGGAGCTGGTGCAACCTTTGGACCGGCTGCGCGCCGTCGTCTTGCAGGCCTCTGCCACACCGGGCGAGGTCGCCGTCTTCCTCTTCGATCAGGGCCGCCTGCGTGGGCCGGTCGGCTTTTCCACCTTCGGCATGCGCATCCAGAATGAGCAGTCCGGCTCCACCTCGCTGTTTGTACATCCGGTGGCGATTGTGCCAGTGCCGGAGGAGCAGGGACTGAGGGACCAGGGACCAGGGACGAGGGACCAGGGACTGCTGGGGGCTGGTGACCAGGGGCTAGAGACGAACGTCCTGCGGGCAGAGAAGAAAATAGCGCGGGATGTGCTGGTGGAACGGCTGGAGGCTGTGCTGGCCGCGTTGACCTCGGCGGAGGCGGCCACTGCCGTCGAGCGGCAGGGGCATCTGGCGCTGCTCAAACGCTGGTATTACCGGCCCGAGGCGCGGCGCGTGGGCGAGATCTTTTTCCTCAACGAAGACGGGCAGTGGCCGGAGAAGGCGATTCTGCGCGGCATTGGACGAGTGGCGGCCAAGGCCTTTGCGACTGCCTGAATCGGGAAAACCTCGGATCGGGATTTTTCCCTTCTTCTCGGGCAAATTCAAGATAAAGTTTTGCTAAACTTCGTCGCCAGCCGCGGCTAAGCTCGGCCTATGGAATCTTCCTCTGCTGTACATACCGAGGCGGCGATGCTGCCTCCTCTGGTTGGGCCGGAGCATTTTCAGAGGCCTGCCGCCATGCTGAATCGGGAACAGGAAAATACCGTACGGGCGCTCTATGAGGGCGCGCTCTGTCTGCAGAAGGGCAAGCATCTGCGCGAGGCGTCGCAGATCTATGAAGAGATTCTGAAGATCGACCCCCATCATGCCGACAGCCTGCACATGTTGGGCATGGTGGCCCACGAGCGCGGCGCGACGGAGGTGGCGCTGCAGTTGATCGGCCGGGCGATCATGGCCGGTGGGCCGGGCCGGGCTGGCTACTACTCGAATCTGGGCACCATCTTTCAGGCGCATGGCGCGTTGGCCAAGGCGGTTGTCTGTTATGAAAAGGCGATTGACATTGATCCGCTGATGGCCGAGGTGCGGATGAATCTGGGCCTGTTGCAGCAGATGTGCGGCAACAACGCGGCGGCGCTCAACAACTACCAAACGGCCGCGCAACTGAAGCCTGAGCTGGCCGAGGCCTGGAGCAATCTGGGCAATCTGCGCCAGCAATCGGGGCAACTGGAGCAGGCCGAGGCGGACTTTCGCCGTGCGATGGGCCTGAAGCCGGAGTTGGCCGAGACGCACTATAACCTGGGCAATCTTTGCGAGCTGCAAGGGCGCGACCAGGAGGCTGAGCAGGGCTACCAGCAGGCGCTGAAGCTGAAGCCTGAGCTGGCCGAGGCCTGGGGCAATCTGGGCAACCTGTTGCAAAAGCAGGAGCGTTTCGAAGAGGCGTTGGCCTGCCGGAAGGCGGAACTCCATCTGCGGCCGCGGTCGGCCGAGGCGCATTACAATCTGGCCACCCTGCTGGTGGCCCGGAACCGGCGCGAAGAGGCCATCGAGCAGTACCGCATGGCGCTTGAGCTGAACCCGAAGCTCGTTGAGGCGCACAACAATCTGGGCTCTCTTTATCGGGCGCTCGAGCGGCCGGCCGAGGCCGTGGCCGAGTTCGAGCAGATTCCCAAGGGAAAACCGGAGCATGCCGGAGCCTATAACAATCTTGGCTTGGCATATCTGTCGCTTGGTCGGCATGCGGAGGCCGAGGCGGCCATTGGCGAGGCGCTGGCGCTCAGGGCAGATCTGGCCGAGTCCTGGTGCAACCTCGGCGTCGTCTATCACGCGCGGAATGAGCTGGATAAGGCAGAACAGTTCTACCGGCGCGCGCAGGAATTGAAGCCCGACATCTCCAAAGTGCGGATGAATCTGGGCATGATCGCGCTGACGCGCGGCGATTTCCGCTCCGGCTGGCAGGATTACGAGTGGCGCTGGGAGCGCGCGCCGATGCAAAAGCGTGATTTTGCGCAGCCGCAATGGCAGGGCGAGCCGCTCAACGGCGCGCGGATTCTGCTGCATGCCGAACAGGGCTACGGCGATACCCTGCAGTTTTTGCGCTATCTGCCGCTGGTGCAACAGGCGGGCGGCACGGTCGTGCTTGAGATGCAGCCGCGCATGGTGCAGATGGCCCGCGCCCTGCCCGGAGTTGCCGCCGTGGTGGCCCAGAATGCGCCGCTGCCGGAGTTCGACGTCCATGCGCCGCTGATGAGTCTTCCGGTGGCCCTGGGAACGACGCTCGAGACGATTCCAGACAAGGTTCCCTATCTGGTTGTTCCAGAAGAGGCGCGGCGCAAGGCGGCCGCGATCGACTGGGCGCGGGAGGGGGTGAAGGTCGGCCTGGTCTGGTCCGGCAATCCCACGTTTTTGCACGACGCCTACCGTTTTCGCACGGTGGGGCTTGCGGCGCTGGAGCCGCTGTTGCAGGTGGAGGGCGCCCATTTCTATTCGCTGCAACTGGGCGAGGAGGCAGCGCGGCAGGCGCAGGCGACCGGCAGAATCGTGGATCTTTCTGAAGTGACGGAGGATATGGCCGATACGGCGGCGCAGATCGAGCAGCTTGATCTGGTCATCTCGGTCGATACCTCGGTGTTGCATCTGGCCGGGGCACTGGGCAAGCCGACCTGGGCGCTTTTGCCCTACACGGCCGACTGGCGCTGGCTGCTCAATCGCTCTGATACGCCCTGGTACCCGACGGTGCGGCTTTACCGGCAGCAGGAGCCGGGGCAGTGGGCTCCGGTGGTCGAGGCGGTTCGCGCGGCGCTCGCGGCTCTGTGCCGGCAGGCGTAGAGGGGGGCGCGACTGATACACTGACCGGGCAAGGAGTTGGTGTAAAAGCCTATGGTGGAACTGCTTCCCTCGATTCTTTCGGCTGATTTTGCGCACCTGGCCGAGGAGGTTGCCGCCGCCGAGCGCGGCGGTGGCACGGTGATTCATGTCGACGTGATGGACGGGCATTTTGTGCCCAACATTACGCTGGGTCCGCCGGTGGTCAAGAGCCTGCGCAAGGTGACGAAGCTGCCGCTCGACTGCCATCTGATGATCGAGAATCCCAATGATTATGTGGCGGCCTTTGCCGATGCCGGAGCCGATTGGCTCAGCGTGCACGTAGAGACCTGTCCGCATCTGCATCGCTCGCTGGAGCTGATTGCCTCGCACGGCATGAAGCCGGGCGTGGTGCTGAACCCGGCGACGCCGCTCGAAATGGTCTGCGAGATTCTGCCCATGGTGCACCATGTGCTGATCATGAGCGTGAATCCGGGCTTTGGCGGCCAGAAATTCATTCCTTTTTCGCTCGATCGGCTGCGGCGGCTCAAACAGATGCGCACGGAGCTCGGGCTCAACTATAAAATCGAGGTGGACGGCGGCGTGGCTCACGATACGGTGGCTTCCATCGTCCAAGCAGGAGCGGAGCTTCTGGTAGCCGGCAATGCGGTCTTCGGCGCCGGACGCCCCGAACATGACGCGCGGCAGCTTCTGGATGCGGCGCGCGCTGCCGTGGGCGCATAGCGACTCCGGCAGGATAGAATTTTGTCAAAGAGATGGAACGGGCGAAAACTGTGCCGGGAGGCCGTGGCCCGAACGAGGTGGTATGAACCGGTTGTCGAAGAAGATCGCGGTGTCAGCGCTGGCGTTCTTGGTCATGGGTTCGACGATGGCGTCGGCCCGCGAGCGCGTCAAACAGCATAAGCACAAGAAGAACGAGGATCTGAGCGCCAATCCGCTGGGCAATGTACAGTCCAAGCAGCCGGATAAGGAGCTCTATGACAAGGCGATGCAGGCTCTCAAGAAGGGCCGGTTCGACGTGGCGCGCCTTGATCTGCAGACCTTGCTGAATACCTACCCGGACTCCGAATACCGGATGCGCGCCAAGCTGTCGGTGGGCGATACCTGGTTCAAGGAGGGCGGCACGGCGGCTCTGACCCAGGCCGAGGCCGAGTATTCGGACTTCATCACCTTCTTCCCCGAGGCGCCCGAGGCGGCCGAGGCCAAGATGAAGGTGGCCGACATCTACTACCAGCAGATGGAGAAGCCGGATCGCGACTTCAACAATGCGCAGAATGCCGAGAAGCACTACCGGGATATGATCAACATGTTCCCGGATTCGGCTCTGGTGCCGCGTGCCAAGCAGCGGTTGCGCGATGTGCAGGAAGTGATGGCCGAGCGCGAGGCGCAGATCGGCCTCTACTACGAGAGCCGCAACAACTACAACGCCGCAGTGGCCCGTTTGCAGACGGTGGCCGACACCTATCCGCTCTATTCAAAGAGCGATCAGGTGCTGCTCGGTATCGGCGATGCCTATGCCGGCCAGGCGCACATGGTTTCGATTGCGCCGAACCTTCCGGCGGCGATCCGGGAGCGGTTGAACGCGATGTATCTGGATCGCGCGGCGGCGGCCTACAGCAAGGTGATTACCCGCTATCCGATGGCTCCGCACGTGGAAGACGCGCGTGACCGGCTGGTGGCGATGAACCGCACCATCCCTGAGCCGAGCCAGACGGCGATTGCCGAAAGCGATGCCGAGGAGCGCAGCCGTCAGGCCTTGCACTTTACCGACAAGACGCTGGGGCTGATCAAGCGCGGGCCGACGGTGGTGGAGGCAGTGCATGTGGGCGAGCCGACGCTGGCCGACCCCAAGCGCACGCTGGCCCCTGACGTGACCAAGCAGAACCTGAAGCTGTTCCAGGAGGCGATCAACGCCGGCAAGCCGGCCGCGGCCGAAGCTCCTGCAACGGCGACCGGCGTCAACGAGCCGCCGCGCAGCGACCAGCCTTCGGCAGCGCCGGAGATGGGTGCGCCGACCGGTGGATCGGGCGTGGGCGTGACGGTGGTCAGCGCGCCGAATGCCGATCCGAATGCCGTGGTGAAGCCCGTCAGCTCGGGCAATGCCGCCGCGCTGCCGGCCATCGAAAAGCCGGAAGAGGCTCCGCTGCAGGTCAACGAGGTCAAGCCGGGCTCCGTCCAGGAGAATACGGCTGTGGTGGACAACGGCAAGAAAAAGAAGAAGGCTCCGAAGGTCGACCAGAGCGAGGAGTCGTCGAGCAAGACCAAGAAGAAGAAGGGCCTGAACAAGCTGAATCCCTTCTAAACTTTGCTCTAGAACCAGGCAAAAGCAAAAGGCCGCATTCCAGTAGGAGTGCGGCCTTTCTGCATTGTGGGCGCAGGGCAATGAGCCGCCATCTGCTAAAGTGGAGGGTGGTCCCCCTTGCTGGAAACCCCGTGATTCTTGCTGCTTTCCGGCCACATTCCAGGGGCTTTACCCAAGAAGACTATGTCACACGATCTGCCGAAAGCATACGATCCCACCGCGATTGAAGACCATTGGGCCGAGTACTGGGTGCGCGAAAATCTTTTCGCCGTCAAGGCTCCTGTTGCTGGCGATACGCCCGCGAGCGAAGCGAGCAGCCGCCCGTGCGGCCAGCACCCCTTTACGATTCTGCTGCCGCCGCCGAATGTTACCGGCCGTCTGCACATGGGCCACATGCTCAACCAGACGGAGATGGACATTCTTACCCGCTGGCGCAGAATGAGCGGCCGCAAGGCGCTGTGGGTGCCGGGCACCGATCATGCCGGCATCGCCACGCAGATGATGGTTGAGCGCCGCCTGGCCGCCGAGGGCAAGACGCGGCAGGATCTGGGCCGCGAGGCCTTCGTCGAGCGCGTCTGGGATTGGCGCAAGGAGTTTGGCGGCGCGATTCTCGGCCAGATGAAGCGCCTCGGCGCCTCGGTCGACTGGGACCGCGAATACTTCACCATGGACGAGCGTCTGTCGGTGGCCGTGCGCGAGGCCTTCGTGCGCCTCTACGAGCAGGGACTGATCTATCGCGGCGCCTACATCGTCAACTGGTGTCCGCGCTGCCAGACGGCCATCAGCGACCTCGAAGTGGTTCACGAGGAGCAGAAGGGCCACCTCTGGGAGATCAAATACCCGGTCATCGGCGAGGACGGCAAGGATACCGGCGAGTTCCTGACGATTGCGACGACGCGGCCCGAGACGCTGCTCGGCGACGTCGCCGTGGCCATCCATCCCGACGACGAGCGCTACACGCATCTGCATGGCAAAAAGCTGCGGCTGCCCTTGGTGGGCCGCGAGATTCCCATCGTTTGCGACGAGTGGGTGACGCGCGAGTTCGGCACCGGCGCGGTGAAGGTGACCCCGGCGCACGATCCCAACGATTTCGCGCTCGGCGAGCGGCATCACCTGCCCTCGATCAACATCATGGACGACAGCGGTCACGTCAACGTCGAGGGTGCCTACGCGGGCCTCGACCGCTATGTCGCTCGCAAAAAGATCGTCGCCGATCTCGAAGAGCAGGGGCTCCTGGTCGGCATCAAGGATCACGTTCACGCCGTCGGCCACTGCGACCGGTGCAAGACGACGGTCGAGCCGCGGCTTTCGACGCAGTGGTTCATCAAAATTCAGCCGCTGGCCGACAAGGCCAAGCAGGCGGTCAACGAAGGCCACATCCGCTTTACGCCGGAGAACTACAAGAAGACCTACTTCGAGTGGATGGACAACATTCACGACTGGTGCATCTCGCGTCAGTTGTGGTGGGGCCATCGCATCCCGGTCTGGCACTGCGCCGACTGCCATCAGATGACGGTGGCGAAGGTCGATCCGACGGCCTGCTCGCATTGCGGGTCCAAAAACATCACGCAGGAAACCGATGTGCTCGACACCTGGTTCAGCTCGGGCCTGCTGCCGGTCTCGGTCTTCGGCTGGCCGAACATCACTGCGGAAAATCGCGGCGACTTCGACGCGTTTTATCCGTCGAGCCTGCTGGTCACCGGCTTCGACATTCTGTTCTTCTGGGTTGCGCGCATGATCATGCTCGGCTGCTGGTTTGCCGCCGACGTGCCCATGCCCGATGGCAGCAAGCGTTCGCTGGCGGATTCGGTTCCGTTCAAGGACGTGTACATTCACGCGCTGGTCCGTGACGCGAATCGCGAAAAAATGTCGAAGACCAAGGGCAACGTGGTCGATCCGATTGAGATCGTCGGCCAGTACGGCACCGATGCGGTGCGCTTTACGCTGGCCTCGATGGCCTCGCCCGGCACCGACATCGCCTTCAACGTCGCGCGCACCGAGGGCTATCGCGCCTTCGCCAACAAGATCTGGAACGCAGCCCGCTTCCTGTTCATGAATGTGGATCGCGCGGCGGAGCTTGGCATTGCGGTTGATGCTTCTGTCCTTGGCACCATGCCGAAGAGCGAGGAAAAAGATCCGCTTGAAGCGCGCTGGATTGTGGCCGAGTTGCAGCAGACGGCGGCGACGGTCAACAAGGAACTCGAAAACTATCGCTACGACAACGCGGCGAACACGATCTATCAGTTCTTCTGGGGCAGCTTCTGCGATTGGTATCTGGAGATCGTCAAGCTGCGGCTCGACTTCACGGAGACGGCGGACAAGGCGGCGACCCAGGCCGCGCTGACCACGCTGCTTTCGGTCTTCGAGGCATCCTTGCGGCTGCTCTCGCCCTTCATGCCTTTCCTGACCGAGGAGATTTGGCACGCGGTCTACGACGGCAATCCGCCGGCAAAGTCGATTGCGCTGACGACGTATCCCAAGGCCGAGGGCGATCTCGACCAGAGCGCGCTTGATGCGATGGCATTGGTGCAGAGCCTGATCGTCGAGCTGCGCGCGGTGCGCAAGGAAGCAGGCGTTCCCGAGAAGGAAGCCGTTCCTGCCGAGGTGCGGATCGATGCGGCGGGCAAGGCTTTGATCGAGGCGAACTCCGCCATCGTCGAGCGGTTGGCGCGTGTCGAAAAGATCGCGTTTGTCAGCGAGATCACGGCGGGCCTTTCGAAGCACTCGACGGCGCAGTTGGATGCGGCAGTCGTCTACGAGAAGCAGATCGACGTCGCTGCTGAAACCGAGCGCCTCACGCGCGACATTGCCAAGTACGAAAAGGGCATGGCGGCGGCGGCGCGTCAGTTGGGCAACGAGGCGTTTTTGGCCAAGGCTCCGGCGGCGGTGGTTGAAGGCCTCAAGAAGCAGGCGGCCGAGACCGGGCAGTTGCTCGACAAGGCCAAGGCCGCGCTGGCGGCGTTGCCGAAGAACTAGCTTTTAGCTTCTGGGGAAGTCCTACGTTGCACGAATTGCATGGAGCGTAACTTCCTCAGAGGCTAAAGCCCTCGATTTTACTGGGATTTTCGGCACGGCTGAAGCCGTGCCCTTTCAATACGTGACGAGCCAGATGCTCCTAGCTTTCGGCTGGCAGGTAGAAGTTAGGAGCTAATAGCTAGAAGCTCATGGCTAACAGCTAAGAGCGGCCTTTCAAAGGAAGAATCATGGACTGGAAGACGACACGCATCGATACTTTGCTGGAGCAGGCGCTGGTGGAGGACATGGCCACGCGCGACGCGACGACGACGCTGACCATTGACCCGGCGCTGCGTGCCTCGGCATCGATTTTGGCGCGGCAGGAGATGGTGGTCTGCGGGCTCGGCGTGATCGATCGCTTCCTGAAGATCTTCGCCAAGCTCGACAAGCGACCGCAGGCGCAGGTGCGCTTCAAGGTCGTCAGCCATCCGGAGATCTTTGACGGCGTGCGTGTGCATGACGGGCAGGTGCTGGCCGTGGTGCAACACAACGCGCGGACGTTGCTTAGTTGCGAGCGCGTGATTCTGAATCTGATGCAGCACCTGAGCGGCATCGCCACCGAGACGCGTCGCTATGTGGACGCCATCGAGGGCACGGGCGCACGCGTGCTCGATACGCGCAAGACGGTGCCCGGCCTGCGCATGCTCGAAAAATACGCGGTCTCCTGCGGCGGCGGCGTGAATCACCGCATGGATCTTGCCTCGGGAATTCTGGTCAAGAACAATCACATTGCGCTTGGTGGCGGCGTGGAGAAGGTGCTCAAGAGCGCGCTCAAAAATCGCAAGCCGGGCCAGCGCGTGCAGGTGGAAGTGCGCACCACCGAAGAGCTTGAGGACGCGCTGCAGTTTGGCGCCGAATCGTTGCTGCTCGACAACATGACGCCGAAGCAGGTGAAGGCCGCCGTCAAGCGCATCCGCGCCTGGAGCGAGGGCAAGCAGCCGATTCCGGCCGAGGCCTCGGGCGGCATTCAGTTGAAGACGATTCGTGCCTATGCCGAGGCGGGCGTGGACTTCATCAGCGTCGGCGCGCTTACGCATTCGGCGGCGGCGGCCGATATTTCCATGCGGATCACAGCGGAGAATTAGCGCGATGTATGACCTTGCCGCGCTCGAAGCGGAGCTGGCGGAGACGATCTTTGCGGGCAAGCTGTACTTTGCCGCGGTGACCGGTTCGACCAACAACGACGCGATGGCGGCCGCGCGCAAGGGCGCCGCGCATGGCTCGGTGTACTTTGCCGATGCGCAGAGCGCGGGCCGTGGTCGCAGCGATCATCGCTGGGAGTCGGCGCACGGCGAGGGCATTTATGTGAGCGTGGTGTTGCGCCCGCAGGCCTCTGTGGATCGTTGGTCGCTGTTGCCGCTGTGTACGGGATTGGCGGCGATGGAGGCGATGCGGACGGTGGCCGGAGTGGTGCCCGATCTGCGTTGGCCGAATGATGTGCTCGTCGCCGACCACAAGCTCTGCGGCATTCTGGTGGAAGCAGGGATGGACGAGCGTGGTGAAAAATTTGCCGTCGCGGGCATCGGGATCAACGTGCATCAACGCGCCTTTCCCGAGGATTTGCAGCAGAGTGTGACCTCGCTTGATGGTGCGGCGGGGCGTACGATTCCAAGGCAAAGCGTGCTTGTTTGCCTGCTACAATCGCTGCAACGAGAGAGCGAAGGGCTCGCCGACGAGGCGCGCGTGCATGCGATTCCGGCGCGCATGGAGCGGTCTTCGACGTGGCTGCGCGGCCGCCGAGTGCGCGTGCACGGACCGCAGGCGTGCCAGGGAATAACGGCAGGACTCGATGCGTACGGTTTTCTGCGCGTCGCGACGGCGACGGGAATCGTCACCGTGCAAACGGGCGGCATACGCGCCGCGGAGATGGAGTAGGCAGATGCTGCTTGCATTGGATGTGGGAAACACGAATACGGTGGTGGGGCTGTTCAACCTTGAGGCCGACAAGCCCGAGTTGGTCGCGCATTGGCGCCTAACGACGCACCGCACGCAGACCGTCGACGAGTACGGCGTGTTTTTTGTGAAGCTCTTTGAGACGCGCGGACTGGCGCCGAGCCAGGTGACGCACATCATCATCGCCTCGGTGGTGCCGCCCGTGGATTCGACGCTGCGGCAGGTCTGCGAGGAGTACTTCAAGCTGGAGCCGATGTTCGTTGAACCGGGCATCAAGACGGGCATGCCCCTGCTGGTCGATAACCCTTCAGAGATGGGCGCGGACCGGCTGTGCGATTGCCTGGCGGCCTACGAGCGTTACGGCGGCCCATGCATCGTTGTTGACTTTGGCACGGCGACCAAGTTCGAGGTGATCTCGGCGAAGGGCGAATACCTGGGTGGCTCGATTGCGCCGGGGCTTGGTCTGAGCGCCGAGGCGCTGTTCTCGCGCGCGGCCAAGCTGAGTCGCGTCGACATCAAGCGACCGGCGAAGGTGATCGCGACCAACACGGTGGGCCATTTGCAGGGCGGTCTCTACTTTGGATACATCGGTTTGGTCGATGGGATTCTCGAACGCATCTTGAAGGAGTTTGATGCAGAGAATCCGCGTATCATCGCTACGGGCGGACTGGCGCGCCTGATTGCTCCTGATTCGCGCTACATTCAGGAGATCGACGAAATGCTGACACTCGACGGGCTGAGGATTCTCTTTGAGCGCAATCGCACACCGCGGTCGCGCACGCGCGTCCACTAATCTTTTCGCCGGGTCCGCGCCACTGCGTGCGGACCGGCATTCTTCCGTTTCTTGCAGGTGTCTTTCTGGTGCGTAATTACTTCAACTATTTTACGGAGATCGAAGAGCGCTTTCAGCAGCGGCGCGGCTCGCTTCTTCTGTTGTCGACGCTCGACTGGGCGCTGATTGAAACCTGGCGCGAGGCGGGGATTCCGCTGGAGGCCGCACTGCGCGGCATCGACGCGGCCTTCGACAAATATGAGGAGCGCAAGCAGCGCGGGCGCGCGCAGCGCATCAACGGATTGGCGTGGTGCGCGCAGGCGGTGCTTGAGGCCAGTGAGGAGTTGAAGGAGGCCGCGATCGGAACGGCTCCTGCGCAACCGGTGGAGTCGCGGGAGTCAGGTTTTGAGCCCGCTCCCGTAGCGGCTCATCTGGAACGTGCGGCGCGCATTCTCGACGCCGCCTCGATTGCGCCGGATGCGTGCAAGACCATTGCCGCGCGGTTGCGCACGCTGGCGGAAGATGCACATGCGGCAAAATTCATTGAGGTTGAAATGCTCGAGCAGGTGTTGTTGACGCTCGAAGAAAAACTGCTGGCCGCGTTGACGGCGGCGGCGCCCGAAGAACTGCTGGTGGAGTTGAAGCAGCAGGCTGAGCGCGAACTGGCACCGTACCGCGCGCGGATGGGCGCGGTGCAGCGTCGTCAGGTCGAGCGACAGTTCACACAGAAACAATTGCTGGCGCGTTACCAGTTGCCGCGTCTGAGTCTGTTCTATATGAGTCAAGCATGAAAAATGAAATGAAGAAGTCGGCGCAGGCCGAAGTGAGCGCGTCGACGACGGTGCGCATCGAAAAGCCGATTTATGGCGGCAAGTTCCTGGCGCACGCCGATGGCAAGGCGGTCTTTGTGCCGCTGGTGTTGCCCGGCGAACAAGCGCGTGTGCGTGTGGCCGAGGCCAAGCGTGGTTATGCAACCGCCGAGGTGGAAGAGATCGTCACACCCGCGCCCGAACGCATCGCGCCGCGCTGCAAGCACTTTGGCGCCTGTGGTGGCTGCGATTATCAGCACGCAGGCTACGCGCAGCAGCTTGAGTTCAAAGAGCAGATTCTGCGCGAGACTTTTTCGCGTGCCGGCGTCGAGGTCCCGGAGAAGATCGAGATTCTTGCGGGCGAGCCGTGGGGCTATCGGAATCGCATTCGTCTGGCCTTCAATGCGCAGGGCAATCTCGGCTATCGTGGCCGTGGTTCGCACGCCATCATCCCCATCGAAGAGTGCCCCATCGCCGCGCCAATTCTGGTGAAGGCGGCTCTGGCTGCGCAAGAGGCATTGCGCGCGGCCACACCCACGTGGCGCCCGACGGAGATCTCCTTCTTCACGACGGGTGATGAAAGCACGTTGGCGATGAGCGTCTACGCGCAGAGCGGCAAGACCTACATCTTTGAGAAATTTGCCGAAGCACTGCGTGAACGCGTGCCGCAATTGAGCGGCGCCGAGCTTCTTTTTGAAGAGATGCCGGTGGGCCGCAAACCCGCGCCAGAGCCGCATTTCGTGGCCTGCTGGGGCGAGAATGCGCTTGCGTATCACGCGGCGGAGTTCGACTATCGCGTGGAGCACGGAGCCTTCTTTCAGGTCAATCGCCTGCTCGTTGATCAGCTCGTGGAGCAGGTGACGCGCGATGCGCAGGGCACGCTTGCATGGGATCTGTATGCGGGCGTCGGCCTGTTCTCGCGCCCGCTTGCGGCCAGGTTTGAACGCGTGGTCGCGGTAGAGATTGCGCCCACGGCAACGGCGACGCTCAGCGCGAATCTGGAGGGAACCGGCGGCACTGCGGTGAAGGCTGCGACGCTCGATTTTCTGCGCCAGAACAAGCGCGTCGAAAAGCCCGACTGGATCGTTGTCGATCCGCCGCGTGCCGGGCTTGGTCCGGACGTGACGAAGGTTCTCGGCGAGATTGCCGCACCGGCGATCACGTATGTTTCCTGCGATCCGGCGACGCTGGCGCGCGACCTCAAAGCCCTTGTCGAAAGCGGCTATGCGATCACTGCGGTTACCCTGGCTGATCTTTTTCCGCAGACATTACATCTGGAAACGGTGGTCCAATTGCGGCGCGCCTGATAAGCTGATCTGCCAAAGAAGCTTTCATCAGGAAGAGCGATGCGAAGCAGGCAGTCGATCACGACGGGCGGTGTGGAAGAGCGAGGCATGGTGCCGCTCTTCCATGCCGCCTGTTTGTTTGCGCTGGGCATTGCGGCGACGCACTGGCTTTGGCTTCCGCCCGGCATGGTGCTCGTCGCTGTTTGCGCGTTGGCGGTGGTTGCCGCGCTGTCCGCGGTCTTCGCTGTGCGTGTGGCCTGGATTTCTGTCGCGGCATTATGGCTGTTGCTTGGCGCATGGTGCGCCTGGATGGAGCCACAACCGGCGCGCTCCACTTCGCTTGATGCAGTGACAGATGGCCTGTTGCGCACGGTGGAAGGAACCATCGTCGAAGCGAGTCCGCTGCGTGGTGAGGTTGAGCAGAATCTCAACGAATCGGAGTACGGCCCCAGCGAGGCAACGCAGACCGAAGAACTGAGCCAACGGCTCGATGTCGATCTGGACCGCGCCGAGATCGTCGATGATCGTGAGGATCGCGAAGCGCCGGTTGCTGGCCGTGCGCGCTTGACGGTGCGCTGGCCGGCGGAGGCGCCGGCGCAGATTTTTCACTGTGGCGAGCGCGTGCGTGCCGTGGTGCGCCTTCTGCATCCGCAGGTGTATCGCGATCCCGGCGCATGGAATCGCGAGGAGTTTTTGCTCGGTCAGGGCGTGAGCGCGACGTCTTCTGTAAAAATCGCTCAGGTGGAATCGCGCGCGCCTGCGCAGCAAATCACATGGAAGTGCAGGCTCTCGGCCTGGCAGCACGGCGCGGCGATGCGGCTGCAGCGTCTGCCGGCGGCAATGCAAGGCCTGCCGTCGTTATTGCGCATTTCAAACGAAGACGCAGCCATGCTGGCGGCGATGGTGGCCGGTGATCGCAGCTATCTGACGCGCTCGATCCGCATCGGCTTTGAGCGCACCGGATCGTTTCACATGCTCGTCGTCGCCGGATTTCATCTGGCGATTGTTTCGGCGTGCATCTTCTGGCTGACAAAAAAACTGCGCCTGCCGCGCGTGCCGGCAACGGCGCTGACCATCGCCGCATCCTTTGTTTATGCTCTGTTCACGGGCTTCGCGTTGCCGGTGGCGCGCGCCTGCTGGATGGTGACGCTCTATCTGGTTGGGCGTATTGCCTATCGTGATCGCAATCCTCTGAACGCGGTGGGCTTCGCGGCCCTGTGTCTGCTTGCCTATAGTCCGCGCACGCTCTTCGATGCGAGTCTGCAGATGACGCTGCTGGCCGTGGTGACGATCGCTGGCGTTGCCGTGCCCCTGTTGCAGCGCAGCGTGCATCCGTACACGCAGGCCATGAATCAGCTTTCTGTGATCGCGCTCGATGCCAAGCTCGATCCGGCGCTGGCGCAGTTTCGCGTGGCGATGCGCATGTGGGCGCGGGCTCTGCAACAGGCGGTGGCGCATTGGGCCGGCTGGCGCGCATTGCCCTGGTGCGTGCGCGCGGTGTTGCACGCCGTCGAGGCCGTTGTGGTCTGTGCGTTGGTGGAACTGGCGATGGCGTTGCCGATGGCGATCTACTTTCATCGCGTCACGCTGTTTGCGCTGCCGGTGAATCTGTTTGTGCTGCCGCTGTTGTTTGTCCTGCTGCCCGCGGCGTTGGTGACCTTGCTGGCATTCGTGACGTGGCCAGCGATTGCGCCCGTGCCGGCGGTGGCGACGGCTCTGGTTTTGCATGGCGGCGTATTGCTGGTGCGCGGCTTTGGCGCCATGGAGTGGGGCGATGTGCGCGTGGCGATGCCGACGGTTGCGCAGAGTGCGTGGTTTTACGCGTTGCTCGGCGTCGCGATTCTTTGCGCACGTTGCATGGCGTGGCAGAGAAAAATTCCATGGGGCACGCTCGCCTGTGCGGCGATGATCGCGGCGGCCGTGATTGCCGTTGCGCCGCGTGCGATGCAGCATCCACAGAATGCGCTGCTGGTTGAAGCCCTTGATGTGGGCCAGGGCGACGCGCTGCTCGTCATCACGCCCGACGGCAAGACGCTGCTGATCGATAGCGGAGGCTTCGGCGGTGGTCCTCGCTCGTCCTTGCAGGAGTTCGACATTGGCGAAGAGGTAGTTGCACCCGCGCTGTGGGCGCGCGGCATCCGTCACCTCGATGTGGTTGCGCTGAGTCACGCGCACTCTGACCACATGGGGGGCATGTCCGCCGTTCTGCGCGACTTTCATCCTGAGGAATTGTGGGTCGGCAGCAATCCTCCGGCAGCGGCCTATGAAGCGCTCTTGCAGCAGGCCGCGCAGTTGCAGGTGCGTGTGCGTTCCTTCCATGCGGGCGATGCGTTTGCCTTTGGTGCGGCGCAGGTGCGCGTGCTGGCTCCACTGCCGAACTATCGTCCGGGCGCCGAGCCCGCCAACAACGATTCGCTGGTGTTGCGCGTGGCCTACGGCGCGACCTCGGCCTTGTTTGAAGGCGATGCGGAGGCACTGGTTGAGTCGGCGATTGCCGTCGAGCCCGATGTGGCGAGTACCTTGCTCAAGGTCGGCCATCATGGCAGCAAGACCTCAACGCACAGGGACTTTCTCGCGAAGGTTCGGCCGCAGTGGGCGGTCATCTCCTGTGGCCTGCACAACCACTATGGCCATCCCGCGCCGCAGACGCTCGACGCACTGGAGTCCGCGCATGTGCGCACGGTGCGCATTGATCTGCTCGGCGCAACCTGTTTTGCGCTCGATGGCAATCATGTGCATGAAGATGCGGGATGCACGCAATAAAAATGCTCGACATCCTGCGATGACGAGCATTGTATTGCGAGGAAAGTTACTTGCTCACAGCGGCGTGAATCGCGAGCAACTGTTCGAGCAGGGGTCGCAGCAGCTTGAGGTCGAGTGCGTTTGCGCCGTCCGACAGCGCATGCGCCGGGTCATCGTGGACCTCAAGAAAAAGCCCGTCGAGTCCGGCCGCAACCGCCGCGCGCACCAGCAGGGGAATGTATTCGGGCTGACCGCCCGAGACGCCGCCGGCCGCCGAGGGCTGTTGCACCGAGTGCGTGCCGTCGAAGACCACCGGGGCCATGGCGCGCATGACCGGCAGCGAGCGAAAGTCGACCACCAGCGTGTTGTAGCCGAAGCTGGCCCCGCGCTCGGTCAAAAAGACGCGCTCATTGCCGGTCGAACGCACCTTCTCGACCGGGTGCGTCATGTCCCAGGGTGCGACGAACTGGCCCTTCTTGATGTTGACGGCGCGCCCGGTGTTGCCGGCGGCCACCAGCAGGTCCGTCTGACGGCAGAGGAAGGCGGGAATCTGCAGCACGTCGGCGGCCTCGGCCACAGGGGCGCACTGCGCGGGCTCGTGCACGTCGGTCAGGATCGGCAGGCCGGTGGCGCGCGCCAGCTCTCCCAGAATCCGTACACCTTCCTTCAGCCCAGGGCCGCGAAAGCTCTTCACGCTGGTGCGGTTCGCCTTGTCGAAGCTGGCCTTGAAAATGTAGGGGATGCCGAGGTCGCTGGTGATGCGTTGAAGGGCGTCGGCCATGGTGCGCACATGGCGCTCGCTTTCAATGACGCACGGGCCGGCGATCAAAAATAGCTTGCCGTCGCCGACAGGAACAGGTCCGATTTCAAAGGCGTTGCTCACGTGCAAATTGTAGAGCATGGCCGGGCTCGTGGCGAACCCGGCCGGTAAAAACGGTTAGCTGTCGTGGCTGCGTGCCCACTGCCACAGGGCGTGTTCAAGCGCGTGCAGGGGCGTCGATCCAGGTGCCTCGGGTTGCGTGTGCACCAGTCCGCTGTCGAGCAGGTGGCGGATGAAGGCGTTGTACTCGGCGTAGAACTTCGCGTTGTGGCGCGATTGGCCGAGCGCTTCGAGCGTGCGGTAGTCGAGCACGGCGTACTGGTCGGGGAAGATCGCCGCCAGCACCGCCGTGGCAATGTCCAGGTCGATGCCGCGCAGCCGGGTCAGCGCCTCGACGGCCGCTTCGGTCGTGCAGCCCGGGGCGGTTGCCGCAGCCAGCGCCGCGTGGATGCTCTCGTCGCTGTTGCCGATCAGGTAACTGACCGCGCGCTCTGACTTCCAGCGCACGATGGTTTCAAGGTTGGCCAGTGTCAGTTCGCCCTTGCGGATAGCGGCACCGGCTTCGTAAGCCTCTTTTTCGCGCCGGCGTTCCAATTCGCCGGCCTCGCGCCAGTACTGCTCGGCCAGCCGTTGCAGGTCACTGTGGGCCGGCTGAAGGTGAAAGTTCGTCTCCATGGATGGGGCCTCCCTTCCTGAAAAACGGAGTACACATTAGGCCCGAAAAGTGGAGCTGTCAAGGACGGAATTGCTCCGGTGCTTATTGGGGATATACCTTTGTTCCATGCATAAATATGCTTTTATGCTAATATGCGTTTATGAGGACCACCATCGACATTCCGGACCCACTTTTTCGTGAACTCAAGATCCGCGCTGCCAGTGAGGGAACCACGCTGCGCGAGATGGTGATTGAAGGGCTCTCGTTGCGGGTTGGCGAGGCTCGGGTTGCAAAGGGAGTGCCGAGCGGGCAGCGTTTCCCGCGTATTCATGCCAAACACCCTGGTTCGTTGAATTTAGGTGAGGAAGATGTCTACGAGTACATACCTTTTCCCTGACGTGAATGTGTGGCTGGCTTTAGCGCATCAGGTTCATCCACATCACGCGGTGGCCCGGACTTGGTGCGAAGCGCTGGGGGCGGAGGACATCGTTTGCTTCTGCCGGTTTACGCAGTTGGGATTGTTGCGTTTGCTGACCAATGCCAGCGCGATGGGTGCCGATGTGATGACTCAGCAGCAGGCCTGGGATGCCTATGATGCGATTCTCGCGAACCCCAGTAATTGCCAGACCGACGAGCCGGCCGGAATCGACTCGATCTTCCGCCAGCGGACGAGCAGCGAACAGGCATCTGCCAAGCAGTGGGCCGACGGCTATCTGGCGGCCTTTGCCGAGGCCTCTGGCATGCGGCTGGTCACCTTTGACCATGCGCTGGCGGCGAAGACGCCGGAGGCGGTGTTGCTGGCCAGCGCATAATTCCGAGCAAAAAAACAGGCACGGGCCAAGACCCGTGCCTGTTTTTTGCGCCTGCGTTATGCGACGACGGCCTCTTCCTTCTGCGTCGCGGCCGCATCAACCAGCGCGAGGTCTTCGCTTGAAAAGACAGCGTTGAAATCGAGAATGATGATGAAGTCATCGTCGCGCTTGCCCATGCCCTGAATGAACTCACTGCGCCAGCGCATGGCAATGGTCGGGGGCGGATTGATGTTGCCCGGCTCCA
>DBTV01000022.1:74424-128901 GCA_002307235.1 Acidobacteriaceae bacterium UBA1307 | reverse complement strand
TCCTCGGCCTGCTGCACATGGAGATTATCCAGGAGCGGCTGGAGCGCGAGTACGAGCTCGACCTGATCACCACCGCCCCCGGCGTGCGCTACCACATCACGCTGACCGACGGCACCGTGCTTGAGGTCGACAACCCCTCGCGCTGGCCCGATCCAACCAACATCGAATCGATCCGCGAGCCGATCATTACCGCGAAGATTCTCACCAACGAAGAGTTCGTCGGCGGCATTCTCAAACTCGTCGAAGAGAAGCGCGGCAAGCAGATCAACTTCGAATACGTCACGCCGATCCGCGTGCTGCTCACCTATGAGCTGCCGCTCAACGAGATCGTGCTCGACTTCTACGACCGGCTGAAGACCGTCTCGCGCGGCTACGCCTCGCTCGACTATCAGTTGGCCGGTGAGTGGGAATCGCCGATGGTCAAGCTCGACGTGCTGGTTTCGGGCGAACCGGTCGACGCGCTGTCGATCATCGTCCATCGCGACTTCTCCTACGAGCGCGGCAAGGCCCTGGTCGCGAAGATGCGCGAGCTGATTCCGCGCCAACAGTTCGAGGTCGCCATTCAGGCCGCCATCGGCGCCAAGATCGTTGCCCGCGAAACCGTCAGCGCCCTGCGCAAGAACGTGCTGGCCAAGTGCTACGGTGGCGACATCAGCCGCAAGCGCAAGCTGCTCGAAAAGCAGAAAGAGGGCAAAAAGCGGATGAAGCGCATCGGCAAGGTCGACATTCCGCAAGAGGCCTTCCTGGCCGTGCTGCGGATCGGCGAAGAGTCCTAGAAGTAGCGAAGGTCCGATTACCACCCGATACTTTCGTTACTCGACTTTTATGCCCATCTGTGGAAAGTTTCTTTTCGGCACCTCAAAAATATATTTTTGTCTGGCGGTGTACAACCGCCAGACAAATCTCTGCAAATAACTGAATATAAGATCTTTATGTTTTTATAAAAAAATATTGCCACCTTGACATTTGGGAATTTCCTTTTTTCGTTCCCAGCTTTCCAAAAGATATGCACAGATTTTTCCACACAGATTCCTCGCTCTTCCATTGTATGGATTTAACATTCCAACCTCTTTTACTCCTCTGGCAAGCGGCGTGCAAACGCAGAAAAGCCCCGCGCTGTGCGGGGCTTTTCGTAGAGAAGGCTACCCTGAACTACTTGGCGGCCGGACGACGTGCCGGAGCAGGCTTCGGCGCTTCGACGGTCGGAGGCGCCGGAACGCCCGACTTGGCGTTGTAGGCGTCGATGATGGCCTTGGTGATCACCGTCGAGGGAGCCGCATAGAGAACCTGCTGCTGCTGCTGCTGCGAGGGGGTCACGTCGAAGACGACCGTGTAACCCTGCTGCTCGACATAGGTCTGGAGCACGTCGTAGACCTTGGAGGCCAGCGTCGCATACAACTGCTGCTCTTCCTGCTGCAGGTCGTTCTGGGCATCCTCGGCTTCGCGCTCGAGCTGCTTCTTCTTGGTCTCGATGGCGGCGGCGCGGCTCTGCTGCTCGGCCGGAGCCAGCTTGTCACCCTGCGCCTGCAACTGCTTGGTCAGGCTCTCGACCTCATCGTTGAGCGCCTTCAGCTTGGCGCGGCGAGGCTCGAACTTCTTCATCAGGTCGGCGAAGTCGCGCTGGCCTTCATTGGTTTGGCCCACGGCCATCTGGAAGGCGATGACGGCTACCTTGGTGGGACCGGCCGGCGCGGCAGCCGGTGTTTGAGCAGAGGCGCTCAGGACCATGCCCGAGGCCAGCAGAACGATGAGTGCGAGCGTACGCTTCATTGGATGTAAGAGCTCCTTCGGAATTCCTGGAAGGCCTGTTGCGCAGCGCGCTTCCAAGCCCGTGCCTCCTGATTAACCTCACGCTCTTTTGGGAAGAAACTTCGCGCCGAATGCGCAAAGACAGCAAAAGATACGAATGGAGACATCAGCAGGAACTAGATGGATTATAGGAGCCGTGGGTAGGTGCGTCAAACCTCAAAAGCATGAATTTGAGCGGGTTTTTTGCACTTTTTTCTCGCAGCGCCCTGACAGGCAAAGGCCGCTCCCCGAAAGGAGCGGCCCAGGTCTTTGCGCACAAGGTCCATGCGTTTAGAAGGTGGTCGAAATCGTCAGCCGGAAGGTCTTGCGGGGCTCACGATAGAGGTTGCGGCTACCGTAGGCGGCAATGATCTCCGCATAGGTGTAGTCGCCCGCATCGCCGCTCGGGAACATCGAACGCGTGATCAGCCCGGTCGTGCAGCTGCTCTGGTTCTTGCCGAGGTCCTCGTTGCAATACGGCCGCTCGTAGAGTCGCAGCGGATTGTAGGCGTAGTAGAGCCGGAAGGGCGCGTTGATGATCGGCATCACCATCGACAACTCGGCGCCGGTCGACATGCGCGGCACGATGTTGGTGCCCGCAACCGGCCGAATGTTGCGCTTGAAGCCAACATCGGTGCCGGCGATACCACCCTGGCAGGTGCCGTTTTCGCGGTTCAGCACCGGGCAGCCATAAAGCTGCGCCGTCAACTGGTTGAAGCCTTCAATGCTCTGCTTCAACTGCGAGCGGTCCAGCGCCATGTCGAGGCTGAAGTCGTCAAAGAGCGAGAACATCAGCGGTCCAACCACCGGAATGCGATATTCGATGTTGCTGTTGAAGCTGGTATCGCCGCCGATCGAGGCAACGCCGTAGACCGGAACCGGCACCTTGATGCACTCATCAATGGCCGCCTGACCCGGGTCACGCGTGACGCAGGTGCTGTCCGGATTGGTCAACTGCACGCTGACGCGCGTTGGCACATAGCCATAGGGCGTGGCGCCACGGGTATCGAAGCCGCGGATTTCGCTTTCACCACCGGCGTAGAAGCGGTTCTGCGGCGGAGCCACATCCCCACCAAAGCCGCGCACATAACCAAGCTGGGCGCGAATGGCCAGAATATTGCGGCCATTCTCCGAAGGCTTCAGGTAGTGCATCGGGATGTACTGCTTGTAGGCAACCTCAGGCGCAATGTAACGCACATTGCCCCAGAGACCGGCCACCTGCAGTGCCGCCGTATATTCCTTGCCGTTGCGCGGGCGGCTCGGGTTGCTGACGGTGTTGTAGCTGTACGAGAACGACACCGAGCTGTTGACGATGCCCTTCAGCGCGCCATTCGACTGAATGCCCGACCGGAAGCTGATGGTCTGGAAGAAGCTCTGCGAGGCAGAACTGAAGGCAGTAATCGACGAACGCGACAGCGAGTAGGTCAGGCCAAGGCGCTGGAAGGCGCGTCCCTTCAACGGGTAGCCGACCGAGAAGTTCATGCCCGTCGACGCCTGGTTGTAGTTCTGCGTCAGCGACTTTTCGGCAGCGCTCAGATTGGCCGAGGCTCCGGTCGTCGCCTGATAGTTCTTGGCGGCGTTGAAGTCCTGCTTGTTGTTGTAGATCTGGAAGCCGAGGGTCATCGGCTTGTTCTGAATGTAGGGCTGCGTAAAGCCGAACAGGAACTGGCGGTTGGTGTTACCCAAATTCGCCTGCAAGCTCAGCGTTTCGCCCAGACCGAGGAAGTTGTTGGTCTGGTAGTTCAGGCCGATGAACGCGCCCGACATACCGCTCAGACCGCCATTCATGCCGATCGAGTTCTTGCCCTTTTCCTTGACCTTGAGCAGCAGTTCGACGGTGCCGGCATCGGCGTCCTGGTGCGCTTCGGAGTCCTGCTCGACCTTGAGCGGCTCGAAATACTCGAGCTGGTTCAGGCGCATCAGGCTGTACTCCCAAAGGTTGGAGTTGTAGACCGAACCTTCGTCGAGCATCAGTTCGCGACGGATGACGCGGTCGCGCGTGACGGTGTTGCCCTGGAACTCGATGCGGGAAACGTAGAAGGGCTTGCCTTCATCGACATCGACGACAAACGAGACGGTCTTCTTCTGATCGTCATAGACGGGCTTGGGAATCGCGCCGAAGTTGATGTAGCCGAGCTGGCCGTAGGCCTTCTTCAGGTTTTCGAGGCCCTTGCCGATCATGGTGGCGTTGAACCACTCGCCGTCCTTGACGGCAAAGGTGGAGCGAAGCGCCTTCTGGTTGGTGATGGCCTTGTTTCCCGTAAAGGTAATTGAACCAAGGCGATAGCGTTCGCCTTCTTCAATCGGCAGCAAAATGTCGATGCGCTTGCCGCGGTTGGGGCGGAAGGTGAGCCAGTTCAGGCCGCCCTGGTCGCGAATCTGCGTCTGCGGCGTCTCGACGGCGGCATTGGCATAGCCCTTGTCGCGATAGGCCTGGCGGACGCGCTCGGAATCTTCCTCGAGCTTGCCGGCGTCAAAGCTCTGCGCAAACAGGTTCTCGAAGATCATCGAGTAAGGAATGCCGATCGGCTTCAGGTTCTTCATCGAGCGGCGCAACACCAGGGCCGACAAGTGATCGTTGCCGGTGAACTTGATGGCGCCGACCTTAACGACCGGACCTTCCTTGATGTTGAAGTTCACCTGCACCGAGGCCGGAGGAATGGTCTTCACTTCGGTCTTGATGGTGGCGAACTGGTGGCCGTGCTCGGCCAGAATATTCTTGATCACCGTCTCGGCGCGCTTGATCTTGGTCTGATCAAACTGGCTTTCCACTGACAGACCGACCTTTTCCTTCTTGAAGCGGTCAAGGACGTCGGAGGTCGAAACGGTATTCAAACCCTTGTAGTTGATCTCGCGGATCGTCGGCTTCTCGCGCAGGAAGACATTCAGGACAATGCCCTTCTCGGTATCCTCGCGCTCAATGCGCAGGTCCTCGAAGTATCCCGTGTTCCACAGCGAGTTGAAGTCGCGTTCGATCGAGATCGGGTCATAGGAGTCGCCTGGGTGCGTAAACAAACGCGCCAGCACGGTCTCCTTGGGGATGCGCCGGTTGCCGATCACACGGATCTGGTCGATGGTCTGCGACTGCTGCGCATCGAGCGCGACCGCTGAGGCCGCGACCGCGAGCAAAACCGCCGTCCGCGCCAAGCAGGTCATACCGCTGAGCAAGCGCTCCACTAACGTGCACTGCCTCTTCACCGGGAGAACCTCCTGCGGCGAGCAAAATTTCTGGTGCGTTCCAAAGTTCGGCTTCACGGGAAGAATATGCACACCCTCATTACTGAAAATCTGGTGCTGCCTCAAGGAAAGATTGATTATAGTGAACCGCACCCGCTCTTGCCCAACGTGCAAGGCAAACACGGCCCGAAAAACCGAGCCTTTCCTTTTGTCCACCCACCGGCAAACACGCCGCTGGGAATTTGGCCCCAGTGGGACCCATCTCACAGTCTACCGGAACGGAGTCAGTTGCGGCGTTCCGCATTCTTTTCTCCGGCCTGCAACATCTAACTTAGACGCAAAGATTTGCCACTGGACAGCCAGCCCGGGCAAGGTTTTTCCATTTTTGGCGCACAGAGGAGAAGCAATGGCATCGATTTATGATTTTTCTGCCCCACGGCTCGACGGCCACACGCAGTCCCTGAGGGACTATCGCGGCCAGGTCCTGCTGATCGTCAACACCGCCAGCCACTGCGGTTTTACGCCGCAATACGCCGGTCTGGAGGCGCTCTTCCGCACCTACCGCGAGCGTGGATTCGCGATTCTGGGCTTCCCCTGCAACCAGTTTGGCGGCCAGGAACCCGGTTCAGCCGAAGAAATCGGCCAGTTTTGCACCAAAAATTTTGGCGTCAGCTTTCCGATTTTTTCCAAAATCGAGGTCAATGGCCCCGCGGCGCACCCACTGTACCGCTTTCTGAAGCAGAAAAGACCGGGACTGCTCGGCCCGCTGACCGGCGGCAGAATTTTGTGGAACTTTACAAAGTTTCTCGTCGACCGTGAAGGCCACGTGGTGCATCGGGCCAGTTCCGGAACCAAACCCGCCGCCCTGGCCTCGCGGATCGAGGCTCTGCTCTAGGGCGATACACCCTAACCGCAAGATTTTTTATCCCGCGCTCAAACAAATTCGCAATGTGAGCCGCTATTCTCCAGAACAGAGAACTTTTTGCTCCATTCTGTGTCTACTTATTCACGGTCCCACTGGGAATTGGGACTTTCGCTGTCCGTTTTTCGTCTACCATGACAGGAGCGGGAAAAGAGAGCGTTTTTGCGCAGAAAAAGCGCACCACTTGCCCGTTTTTCTATCTTTGGACATTGTCTTTTCACCGGCTGACAAACCCGGTAGCCGTTCTTGCCTCGGCGAGGATGAGCAGCCCCGCCGAGAAAACCGGTTCTGCACCGGTTTCAAACAGGTATTTGCCCTATGTGGATTGTTCGACTCGCCCTGCGACGTCCTTACACGTTCGTGGTTGGCGCGTTTTTAATTTTGCTTCTTGGCGTATTCAGCATCGTGTCGATGCCGACGGATATCTTTCCCAGCATTGATATTCCTGTCGTCAGCGTGATCTGGACCTATACGGGACTGTCACCGGAACAGATGTCACAACGCGTCGTGACCGTAAACGAACGTGGCATGACCACGACGGTCAACGACATCGAGCATATCGAGTCGCAGTCTCTCAACGGCGTCGCGGTGATCAAGATCTTCTTCCAGCCGCATGTCAACATTGCCTCGGCGGTGGCGCAGGTTTCCGCCATCTGCCAGACGCAGATCAAGCAGATGCCCTCGGGCATCACCCCGCCGCTGATTCTGCAGTTCAACGCCTCGAGCGTGCCGGTGCTGCAGTTGGGCATCTCGGGCCAGGGCATGAACGAGCAGCAACTGAACGATATCGCCACCAATACGATCCGCGTGCAACTGGCCACGATCGAAGGCGCGCAGTCGGGCAGCCCCTTTGGCGGCAAGCCACGCCAGATCCAGGTGGACATTGATCTGCACGCATTGCAGGCGCACGGGCTTTCTCCGAGCGATGTGGTCAATGCCGTGGCCGCGCAAAACGTGATTGCACCGGCCGGCACCATGAAGGTCGACCGCTTCGAATACAACGTCGAAACCAACTCGACGCCGAGCCAGATCAGCGATCTGAACAATCTGCCGATCAAGCAGGTCAACGGCGCGATGGTCTACATTCACGACGTGGCGCATGTGCGCGATGGCAACGCGCCGCAGACCAACATTGTGCGCGTCAACGGCCGCCGCGCCATTCTGCTCAGCATCATGAAGACCGGTCAGGCATCGACGCTGGACATCATCGCCGGCATCCGCGCCAAACTCGGTCTGATCAAGGGCCAGTTGCCGCCGGCGTTGCGCATCAGCCCGCTCAATGACCAGTCCGTGTTCGTGCGCGGCTCCATCAACGGCGTGGTACGCGAGGCGGTCATCGCCGCCTGCCTGACGGCGATCATGATTCTGGTCTTTCTGGGCAGTTGGCGCTCGACGATCATCATCGCCGTCTCGATTCCGCTCTCGATTCTCTGTTCGATCATCGTGCTGTCAATGCTGGGCCAGACCATCAACGTAATGACGCTGGGCGGCCTGGCGCTGGCGGTCGGCATTCTGGTCGACGACGCAACGGTGGCCATCGAGAACATGAACCGCTATCTCGAAACCGGGCATGAACTCGAGCAGTCGATTCTGGACGGCTCGGCGCAGATCGCCATTCCGGCGCTGGTCTCGACGCTTTCAATCTGCATCGTCTTCGTGCCCATGTTCTTTTTAAGCGGCGTGGCGCGCTACCTGTTCGTCCCCATGGCCGAGGCGGTGGTCTTCGCCATGCTGGCCAGCTATCTGCTCTCGCGCACGCTAGTGCCGACGATGGCCAAATATCTTCTGAAGGAACACTCCGAGGAAGAGGCCGCGCAACTGGCCACGAGCCGCAATCCCTTCCATGCGTTTCTGCGGATCTTCAATGCCGGCTTTGATCGCTTCCGACAGGGATACCAGAGTCTGCTGACCCTGTGCGTTGATCATGCGGGCGTGTTTCTGTGGGCGTTTCTGCTCTTCGCCGTCGTCTCCGTGGCGGGGCTGACGCCCTGGCTTGGGCAGGACTTCTTCCCCTCGGTTGACGCCGGACAGTTCAAGCTGCATCTGCGCGCACATACCGGCATGCGCATCGAAGAAACGGCCGCGCTCTGCGACCGCGTGGAAGCAACGATCCGACAGACGATTCCTCCCGAAGAGTTGGGCGACATCGTCGACAACATCGGACTGCCGACCTCGGGCATCAACATCTCCTACTCGAACTCTTCGCCGGTGGGTTCCTCCGACGCCGACATACAGGTGCAGCTCAGCGAGCACCATCATCCGACCGATGACTACCTGCGCCAGTTGCGGCGCACGCTGGCAGAGCAGTATCCGGGCGTCACCTTCTACACGCTGCCGGTCGACATGGTCACGCAGATTTTGAACTTCGGCCTGTCGGCGCCGCTCGATCTGGAGATCGTCGGACCGCGTGGCGAGGAGAACCACGCGTTGGCCACGCACATGCTGCCAGAAATCAGCAACGTGCCGGGCATTGTTGACGCGCATATTCAGCAGCCCTACAACCAGCCATTGCTGCATGTGGATGTCGACCGCACCCGCGCCGGAGCTGTCGGCCTGACACAGAAAGACGTTGCGCAGAGCATGCTGGTGGCCCTGAGCGGCAGCTTCCAGACCAACCCGACCTTCTACGTGGACCCGAAAAACGGCGTCAGCTACAACATTGCGACCCAGGCTCCGCAGCCTTCGCTCAGTTCGATCGCCGCGCTTTCGGCCATGCCCATCTCCGGCTCCGGCACCGTTGCGCCTACGGCCAGCATCGCGGGCGCGGCGCAAACCGGCGCACCGGGCGCACCGCAGGCCGCACAGATTCTCGGCAACCTGTCGACGATCTCGCCGAGTGCCGAAACCGGCACGATCAGCCACTACGACATTCAGCCGTTGATCGACATCTACGCCAACGTGGATGGCACCGACCTGGGCTCGACCACGCGCGCGCTCGAAAAAATCGTCAAGGCGCATGAAAAAGAGCTGCCGCGCGGCTCGCACTTCACCCTGCGCGGGCAGAGCGAGACGATGGCCGCCTCCTACAAGGGGCTGCTTATCGGCCTGCTCGTTTCGATTCTGCTGGTCTACCTGCTGATCGTGGTCAACTTCCAGAGCTGGCTCGATCCGTTCCTGATCATCTCGGCGCTGCCTGCGGCTCTGGCAGGCATCGTCTGGTTCCTGTTTGTGACGCGCACGCGCCTGAGCGTACCGGCGTTGACCGGCGCGATCATGTGCATGGGCGTGGCCACGGCCAACTCGATTCTGGTGGTCAGCTTCGCGCGTGAACGGCTGGAAGAGCTGGTCGGCGATGCGCGCCGCGCCGCCATTGAGGCCGGCACCACGCGTCTGCGCCCGGTGCTGATGACCGCGCTGGCCATGATCATCGGCATGGTGCCGATGGCCCTCGGCCTGGGCGACGGCGGCGAGCAAAATGCGCCGCTCGGCCGCGCCGTCATTGGCGGTTTGCTGATGGCCACCATCGCCACGCTCTTCTTTGTCCCCGCATTCTTCAGCCTGATCCACGGCCGTATCGAGCGCCGCCGCCACAGTGCGCGCACGGCTGCCGCGGCTGTCACCGTCGATGAATTCGACGCGATTTCGGAGTAACCCGCGATGAGCCAAACACCCGAGCAACATCCGCACACCAACGAGGGCACCGCGCAGACCCCCGCCGCATCTTCACTTTCGCCACGCGCCGTCGCCATGGGCGCAGGCGTTGTCTTTGGCATCGCTCTGGTGCTGGTCGGCCTGGGCATCGCGCGCCAACGGCACGAACACACGGTGCTGGCCGAGCGCACGCACGCGCTGGCCGCACCGACCGTCTCGGTGGCCACGCCCAAGCTGGGCCCGCCGACAAGCAGCCTTGTGCTGCCCGGCAACGTGACCGCATACAGCGACGCACCCATCTACGCCCGCACCTCGGGCTACCTGACGCACTGGTACTACGACATCGGTGCTCACGTGAAGAAGGGCGCGCTGCTGGCAACCATCGCCTCGCCCGAGGTTGACCAGCAACGGGCGCAGGCCGAGGCCGATCTGGCCACGGCGCAGGCCACCGCCAACAACGCGCGGATTCAGGCGCAGCGCTACTCGAACCTCATCAAATCAAACGCGGTCTCGAAGCAAGATACCGACACCTTCGCCAATCAGGCAACGGCCACCTCGGCCGCGGTCCGCTCGGCGCAGGCCAACGTAAACCGGCTGCGCCAGTTGCAGTCCTTCGAGAAGATCTACGCGCCCTTTGACGGCATCATCACCGCGCGCACCATTGATACCGGCCAGTTGATCGATCAGGGCACCGGCAAGGAGCTCTTTCATCTGCAGGCGATTCAAACCCTGCGCGTGTATGTGAATCTTCCGCAGTCGTATGCGGCACAGGCGCAGCACGGCATGAAGGTCGACCTCAGCTTCCCGGAGCATGTGGGCAAAACCTATCAGGCAACCCTGGTGCGCACCGCCAACGCCCTTGACCCGACCAGCCGCACATTGCTGATCGAGCTTGACCTTGAGAACAAGTCCGGCGAACTGCTGCCCGGCTCGCTGGCGCAGGCACACTTCAAGCTGGCCAATGCCGCCTCAGCGCTGGTCGTCCCCTCGGCGGCACTCATCTTCCGCAAAGACGGACTGAGCGTGGGCACGGTCGCGGCCAACGGCACGGCGCATCTGGCGCATGTGGTCATCGGCGAGGACGACGGCGCGCAGGTGCAGATCGTCAGCGGCCTCTCGGCAAGCGATCGCGTCATTCAGGATCCGCCCGACTCACTGGTCGAAGGTCAGGCCGTCACCATCGTCGCAGGAGGCAAATAGCCATGCGCACGCCCCTGCATCTCAGCGCGGCTGCACTGGCCTGCGTTCTCGCACTCTCCGGCTGCAAGCCGGTCGGGCCAGACTACACGCGGCCCGGCTATCATGCGCCCGATGCCTACAAGGAGACCGGAGCCGCGACGGTCGCGCCGCCGAATCCGGCCAACGGCAGTTGGACACCGGCTTCGCCCTCCGACGGAATGCTGCGCGGCAAGTGGTGGGAGCTCTACCAGGACCCGCAACTGAACGCGCTTGAAGAGCGCATCGCCATCGATAACCACACTCTGCGGCAGGCCACGGAAACTTATCTGGCCGCGCATGCCCTGGTGGCCTCGGCCCGCTCGGGTCTGTTCCCGACCATCAGCGCGGGCCCGTCCATCGAGCGCGACAGGCTCTCGAGAAACCGCCCGTCGGCCGGCAGCACCACGCACTACAACGCATTCTCCCTGAGTGGCGAAGCAAGCTGGGAGCCTGACTTCTGGGGCCGCATCCGCCGCAACGTGGAAGCCTCGCACGCCTCGGCGCAGGCCAGCGCGGCCGATCTGGCGACGGTCGATCTGAGCCTGCATGCGGAGCTGGCCAGCGACTACTTTACCCTGCGCGGCACCGACGCGGAAATTCGCCTGCTGAAGAGCACCGTCGACAACCTCACCGAGCAACTGAAGCTGACCGAAGAGCGACAGGCTGGCGGCGTTGCCACCGAGGTCGATGTGGCCCAGGCCCGGACGCAGCTTGAAACCGTGCGCGCGCAACGGATCGACCTCGACAAAGCCCGCGCGCAGGCCGAGCACGCCATTGCCACACTGACCGGGCAGAACGCGGCCGGATTTTCGCTTCCCGCAGCGCCGCTCGATGGTGCACTGCCCAGGATTCCGCTCGGCGTGCCCTCGCAGATTCTCGAGCGCCGGCCGGACATTGCCGCCGCCGAACGCCGTACCGCCTCGGCCAACGCCGAGATCGGCATCGCCATCAGCGCCTACTATCCGAACATTGGCCTGAGCGCCCTGGGCGGCTTCGAGAGCACGCACAGCGGCACCTGGCTGACCGGCCCCAGCGCACTGTGGACCCTTGGCGCCAGCGCGACGGAAACGCTCTTCGACGCAGGCAAGCGCCACGCCCTCACCGACGAGGCGCGCCATCTGTACGAGGCGCAAGCGGCCAGCTATCGCGAGACGGTACTCGCAGCCTTCAACGATGTCGAGGACCAGCTCGCAGCGCTGCGCGTGCTTGAGCAGGAATCGGGCGTCGAACATGGCGCGGTAGTTTCGGCCCAGCACTCACTCGATCTGTCGAATGAGCGCTATCGCGGCGGCGTCACCAGCTACCTTGAGGTGCTCACCGCCGAATCCACGCTGCTCACCAACCAGAAGACCGAAATCGACCTGAAGACGCGGCAGTTTCTGGCCAGCGTCAGCCTCATTCGCGCCCTTGGCGGCGGATGGGACACGACCCAGTTGCCGAAATAACCCACCTCAGCACCAAAAATGCGGCGGGCGGGGCTTCGGCCTCGCCCGCCGAGCGTTGTTGCGCCGCCCGAAGCATTACACTGGGCTATAGGACAGCTCGATGAAGAAATACTTTTTTGCTTTTGCCGCCGCCGCCGCGATGCTGGGCATCACCGCGTGGATCGTCGTGGCCTACAGCGTCTGGTACGCCAACACCAGGCCGATTGTGCACACGCCCAGCGCGGTGGAGCAGGGCCGCACGGCGCTGCACACGCAACTGGTCGCCTCCATGCAACGCGAGGCCAGCATCGAGAAGCTCTACTGGGATTCGCCCTCCAAGCTGCAGATCCTGATCGACGCGCACAAGCAGCGGATCGACAAGGTCCAGAGCAATCCTGCCGGTGGCGAGATCGTATCGCATGACCAGGACGCCATCGCCAAGCTCGGCAAGCGCATCAGCGATCTCTACGTGCAGCAGAAAGCACGCGAAGCCGCCGCCGAGGCTGCGGCAGAACGCGCCGCCGAAGAAGGCGACGCCGATGCAAACGCAACGCCCGCAGCAACGGCTCCGCAACAATAATTTATCGCCGCAACACATCCTGCCGGGTGTGCGAGTAGGCGGCGGGCGGCACATCGGTCAACGGCAACGACGGCCCTTCCCACAGAATGCGCGGCATATTCTCGCTGCGCGTATGCAAGCCCTCCACATGAATCGTGTGCTTGCCCGCACGCAGGCCAAGCTCCCCACGCTCGTAGCGCAAGGCATTGCCCGGCGCGCCGCAAACCTGCGCAAAGGGCGGTCCGGTCTTGGCCACCTCCACGCCGTCAATCACCAGCCGCGCGCCGTCGCGATCGATCAGATGAAAGGTGTAGCCGCCATCGGCCGGCACACTCAGGAACCCATCCCAGGCAACCGCGTAGCCGGTATAACCTCCGGGGTTGGCATGCAGATTCACTGCCTCGCCGCTGAAGACCGCCGACTCCTTCGCAAGATCGGGCAACTGCGTCCAGGTTCCCGGATAGATCTTCCAGATGAGCCCGGGCACGGTCTGGGCCAGATCGCGCTGCGACTGCTTCCAGTGGCCCACCACGACGACACCCTGCGCAGCCCAGTCCTCGGCCGTCTTCTGGCGCAGCCGTTTCACCTCGACATGCAACAACACGCGGAATCGCCCGGCGCCATCCGTCGCGTCATAATCGGAACCAAGCGCATCGGGAAAACGATGTTCCACGACGCGGCCCGTTGCGCGCGTGCCATCGCCAAACAGCCACGTGTACTGCGCCTTGCTCACCGGTTGCGCGGTGAAGGTGATGGGCTGGCCCGGCACAATAATCGTCGGGCTCATCGTGAATGAGGCCGTCACCGCATGCTTTTGCGGATAGTTCGGCGACTGCGCGCCGGCCGTGGTCACCACCGGCACATCGGCATTCGACTCCGCCCGGTGCTGGCCATACTTCACATTGTCAAAGGTGATGCCCGCAACGTTGCCGATCAGCGAAGAGTCGGTCAACGGCGGCTGATCGAGCGCCCAGATATTGCGAAAAACAAAGTTGCGAATCTCCGGCTGCCGCTGCTCAATCTGCACCAGCGAATACCAGTTGTCGAGAAAAAGATTCTCGAAGGTGTAGCCCGAGTGCGAGCCACGCGCATGGTTCGCGCCCCACAGGCCGAGCACCGCAAAGGGCTGCCCGCAGGCGCCAATGCCCGCATGCAGCACCTCGGAGTTGCGCAGCGTGAAGTTACGCGAGTTATAGATCTTCTGCGGCCATCCGGCGCGCACAATGTTCGAGATGCTCGTCGAAAGCTGGCTGTTTTCTACGAGAATGTTCTGCACATCGTGGCCCGGCCGCACCAGGTCGGCATAGTTGTAGCCGTCCCATGCGCCCTGCATGGCGAAGACGTCATCGGAGGCGCGCAGAAACGAGTTGCGCACGATGGCATCGCCGCCGCCAAGCCAGTCCATGCCGTCCTGATTCGCATTCCCCGGATTGCCGCCCATCACGCGAATATCGTCATAGAGAAAGCGCGCGGTGTCCTTCATCTGGATCGACCAGGTGCGCGAACGCACCACGCAGGCCAGCCCATGCACCTCCACGCGTTCGGAATCCTTTGCGGCGATGCAGTGCCAGTCGGGCTTCTGCATCCAGCCCTCGTCGGTGTTCGGATTCTGCGGACCGTCGTAAACGATCAACCCGCGCCCGAGCACCTTCACGTCATGCACCTTCCACAGATTCAGGCTGCCGTAGAAGACCGCGCCCGGCGCAAGATAATAGGTTTCGCCATTCTGCGGATTCAGACTCTGGTGATAGACGCCCGCGGGAAAAACGCGCAGCTTCGCGGCGCGCGCGGGCTTTTGCGGCGGCACTCCCGCAAACAGAAACAGCATCGACGCATGATTCAAAAAATCGCGTGGCCGCGCAATCGACAACTTCGCCGGACCATCGAGCGTAAAACGCAACGTTGCGCCCTTGCGCACCGGCCGAATGCCAAGCCGCCACGGCTCCACCGTTACGCCCGCATCCCAAAATTTTGGATCGGAGGCCGTCACTTCGACCGTGACAGGCCCCGTCGCATCAAAGCTCGCAAACTCCAGCCGGTCGGCGGCATGCGCCACATCGACGGGCTTGCCGTCGACGGTCACAGTGAAGACCGTCGAACGTAACTCGGCGGGCACTGGCACCGGCTGCACACGATCAGCACCATAGATTCTCAAGGCACAAATCATCCAGACCAACACAGGTAAGACACGACGCGCACCAAACAAAACAGCGCCTTTCAGAAACACGATTTCGCGAACACCTTTGTACTTGTTCATCGGCAATTTCACTCTAGCATTCAGTTTCGTTCTGTTGTCCCACCGGCTATACTCTCGCCATGGATCTAAAAAAATTCTCCGCCATCGTCTGTTCCACGGCGCTGGCAAGCGTCGCCCTTGCGCAAAGCCCCAAGCCCGCCGCACCGCCCACGCCCGCCGAGGCCAAGGCCTTTCTCGACGAGACCAACGCCGAGCTGCTCAAATGGGGCGTCGCCTCCGGTCACTCCGAGTGGACCGCCGAGACCTACATCAATGAAGACACCGAGGCCACCTCAGCTCTGGTCAACGAAGAGAGCACCGCGCGCACACTCGCGCTGATCGCCGCAAGCCATCGCTTCGACAAGCTCGCCCTGCCTGCCGACCAGCGCCGCCAGCTTGAGCTGCTGCAAGTGAATGCGCCCGCCGCGCCCACTGACCCGAAGCAACTGGCCGAAGAGTCACAACTGGCAGCCGCGCTCACCGGCGCCTACGGCAAGGGCAAGTACTGCCGCAAGACCGCAGCGGGCGAAAAATGCCTCGGCATCGATGCACTGTCGGCCATCATGGCCAAGTCGCGTGATCCCAAGGAACTTGAAGAGATCTGGACCGGCTGGCACGCGATTGGCGCGCCCATGCGCGACCAGTACGCACGCTTCATGGATCTGCAGAACACCGGCGCGAAGGAGCTTGGCTATCACGATGCCGGTGACCTGTGGCGCGCGGGCTATGACATGACGCCCGACCAGTTTTCCGCCGAGATCGAGCGCACCTGGAAGCAGCTTGAGCCGCTCTACCAACAGTTGCACACCTACGTGCGCAACCGGCTCATCGCCAAGTACGGCAAGGCCGCCGACCGGCCCGATGGCCTGATCCCCGCGCACCTGCTCGGCAACATGTGGGCGCAGGAGTGGGGCAACATCTACGACATCGTGGCGCCGACCGATCCCAAGCTGGCGCAGTTCACCCCCATTGATCTTGAAGTCGCACTCAAAAAGCAGATCTCTGAACGCAGCCCTGTCGCCACGCAGGCCTTCACACCGAATGCTGACCTGAGCTCGGACGCGGGCCACGCCGCGCAGTTGGCCGCCGCGCAAGCCATGGTCCACTATGGCGAAAGTTTTTTCACTTCCCTGGGATTCAAGCCGCTGCCCAAATCCTTCTGGGAGCGCTCGCAGTTCGTGCATCCGCGTGACCGCGAAGCACTGTGCCATGCCTCGGCCTGGGATCTCGACTCTGCCGACGATCTGCGCGTGAAGATGTGCATCGAGGTCAACGAGGATTACTTCACCACGGTGCATCACGAGCTCGGCCACAACTTCTATCAGCGCGCCTACAACCAGCAGCCCTTCCTGTTCCGCAACGGTGCCAATGACGGCTTTCACGAGGCCATCGGCGACGCCATTGCGCTCTCCATCACGCCCGCCTACCTGAAGCAGATCGGGCTCACCACGTCCGAACCGCCCGCCGAGGCCGACATTCCGCTGCAGTTGCGCACGGCGCTCGACAAGATCGCCTTCCTGCCCTTCGCCCTCGCGCTCGACCAGTGGCGCTGGCAGGTCTTCTCGGGCCAGATCAAGCCGGCCGACTACAACAAGGCATGGTGGGCTCTGCGTGCAAAATATCAGGGCATCGCGCCGCCTGTCACACGCACCGAAGCCGATTTCGATGCCGGTGCCAAGAATCACGTCCCGGCCAATGTGCCCTACATCCGCTACTTCCTCGCGCGCGTCTATCAGTTCCAGTTTTACAAGGCGATGTGCGACGCCAGTGGCTACTCGGGCCCGCTGAACCGTTGCAGCTTTTACGGATCGAAGGCTGCCGGAGCCAAGCTGGAAACCATGCTCGCCGCCGGACAGTCGCAGCCCTGGCAACAGACGCTGAAAGAAATGACCGGCACCGATCACCTCGACGCGCAGCCCATGCTCGACTACTTTGCCCCGCTCTACACCTGGCTGAAGCAGCAGAACGCAGCGGCGGCAAAGCGGTAGCGCGGCTAGCAAGTTAGCGAGTTAGCAAGTTAGCAAGTTAGCGAAATTAGCGGGAGGCGCATCGAGACGACTCCCGCAAACCCCGCTAACACGCGCGTAGCGCGGCTAACCCCGCTAACTCGCCGCCCCTAAATTCCTTCGCCCATCGACACATACTGGCGCATGCGGTCGAGTTCGTCACGATAGGCTTGCCGCTCGGCGGCCTCGGCGGTAAACGGCTCAACGCTCGGCACGCGATTCAGTTGCCGTTCGAGATCGTCCACGCGCGCGGCTAAAGCAATCAGCGCATCCGAGAGCGGGTCCTTGATGTCATGCGGGTCGGTAATCAACAGCCGCTCGCCATTGCGATAAACAATATGCGCCGGCACGCCGACCACCGTCGAGTTCGGCGGCACATCGCTCAAAACCACCGAGCCCGCGCCCACACGCGAGTTTTCACCAATCGTGATGTTGCCGAGCAGGTTCGCGTTGTTGCCGACAAAAACGCGATCGCACAGCGTCGGATGGCGCTTGCCATGTTGCTTGCCGGTGCCCCCGAGCGTCACGCCCTGATAGAGCGTCACGTCATCGCCTATGATCGCCGTCTCGCCAATCACCACGCCGGTCGCATGATCGATAAACAGGCGATGGCCCAGTTGCGCTCCTGGATGAATATCGACGCCGGTAAAAAAGCGTGCAGCCTGCGAAACCAGCCGCGCCAGCAAACGAAATTTTGCCTTCCAGAGACCGTGCGAAAGGTGATGGATCCAGACGGCCCACAAGCCCGGATAACAGAGCAGAACCTCTGCCCAGGAACGCGCCGCCGGGTCTCGCTCAAAAACCGAGTGTACGTCGTCGCGAATACGGGCCAGTACATTCATCGCTTGTAGATTTGAAGCGCGCGGTCTGCGTCAAGTCTCGCCACCGCGCGCACCAAATGTGTTTATCTATTTGTACTCTATTTATTTATAAAGTCACAGGCTCAGTAGGCAATGCCAGAGCCTTCTGTCGCAAGCCTTCAAACAACGGCGTCGACAGATAGCGTTCACCAAAGCTGGGCAGAATCGCCACGATCAGCTTGCCCGCGCTCTCCGGCCGCGCGGCCACCTGCAACGCAGCCCAAACGGCGGCACCGGAACTGATGCCCACAAACAGGCCTTCCTTCAGCGGCAACTCGCGCGCGGTGTTCAACGCATCGTCGTTGGAAACCTGGATGATCTCATCAACGAGACTGCGGTCGAGCACGCCCGGAACAAAGCCCGGTCCGATGCCCTGAATCTTGTGCGGACCAGGCTTGCCGCCGGAGAGCACGGGACTATCGGTCGGTTCCACAGCGATGGCCTTGAAGCTCGGCTTGCGTTCCTTGATGTACTTCGCGATGCCGGTCAGCGTGCCGCCGGTACCCGTGCCAGAGATAAGAATGTCAGCCTTGCCATCCGTGTCTTCCCAGATCTCGGGGCCGGTCGTCGCGTAGTGAATCGCGGGGTTCGCCGGATTCTCAAACTGCTGCAGAATGTAACCATCGGGAGTCTTGGCCAGAATCTCGTTCGCCTTGGCCACGGCACCCTTCATGCCCGCAGGACCAGGCGTCAGTACAATCTCGGCACCAAAGGCCAGCAGCAGAACGCGCCGCTCAAGGCTCATCGATTCCGGCAGAGTAAGGATCAGCTTGTAGCCCTTCACCGCGGCCACAAAGGCAAGCGCAATGCCGGTATTGCCGCTGGTCGGCTCAATCAGAATGGTCTTGCCCGGTGTGATCTTGCCTGCCTTTTCAGCAGCCTCGATCAGCGCCAGACCGATGCGGTCCTTCACGCTAGCCACCGGGTTCTGGCTCTCCAACTTGACGACGACCTTGCCAGGCAAGCCAACACCCAGACGGTTCAACTGCACCAGCGGAGTTTTTCCAATCAACTCCGTCACACTCGCGGCGATATGCGCCATGATGCATCTCCTTTTTTCGAGACAGAATCCCGACGAAGCGAAAGACACTTCGAGTTCGATGGATGAATTTTTAGATTGTAATGATTGGGCAGGACGCCATCGCTCAAAGAGCGCGGCTCCGCGTCGGGCATCCACCGGAACGGTTTAGCGACATCGACGCGTTTGCATGGCTTAAGCCTACCCCGCGACGATCATTTTCGCAAGCACCTTCCGCGCCTTTTTTTAAATTCTTTTTTTGTGCCACAGAGCAACAGGGCCACGCACAGACGGTGCGCAGCCCCTCTCCATGCGCTAGAAGCCGTAGGTGATGCCGAAAGCGAATCGCGCCCGTGCCTTTAGGTCCACACCCGGTGCAATCCGTCCTGCCGCCTGCAAAATGCCCGCGTCAATGTTGAGCCGGTGTTTGGGCAACGGCACAACGCGAATCGCGTAATCAATTGAGGTCGGAATGTCGAAGGCCGAAGAACTCACACCCGCGGCGCTTGTCACCTTAATGCGTTGCGGCTGCTGCGCCACCTCGGAGGCAAGAATAATCGCGCTCTTGCCCGGTCCGGTAAAGACAAAACCCACCGCGCCAAAGGCACGCGCCACAAAATCGGGCGCATTGCCGCCAAGCCCCCACAGCGAAGCATTCGTGCCGCGCACGCCCGCGTTCAGCACCAGCGGAACCTTCTTGGTCTGGGTGATGATCTTGGTCGCGACCACGTAGATGTCACCGTTGGTCTTGGTCTGTCCATTGGCACCATTGCCAACGTTGCTGTCATTGGTGCGCGCGATGCCACCAATGGCGATGCCCGGCACCCACTTGGTCTTGCCGAAATTTTCCGGCACCACCACGGCCTTGGCATGAAACAGATTCAGACCGTTGGTCCACAGCGGGCTCAAGGCCGCCGTACTGCCCGCCGAGTGATCCTCGCGCGTGTATCCGACCTCAAAGCGCTTGGCAAAGCCTTCGGTAAAGGAGACCGTATTGAAGTCTCCGATCACCGGGCCGGTGGCCAGCACGTGATAGGCAATCGTCGGACGGCCCACGCCATGCAGCGGCGAAGGCGAAACTGCGGCCAGCGGCGTCACGAAGATACCCGTCGGGCCTTCATAGCCCAGTTGCGCGTGCGCCACAGAAGCCAGCAACACCGGTAACAATGCAGCAAACGACACGAGAGCGGACTGGCGAAAAACAAAAGTCAACAAACGAACCACGGAATTACGCATAGACTCATTTCTCCTGACATACTTTTGGGTTGAGCGATGAGGCGATGCGGCGGAAGATTTCCATGCGCCAAAAACGGCACGAAGCCCTGCAACCGGGCACGAGAATTCGTCGCAGATTTTCAAGACAAACAACAGTACTTCAGAACCACTGGGGAAAGACACGGACCATCCGTCGCAGAAAGGGCACACCTAGAAACGACAACAGGTGAGTGGCCGAGCGGCTTGGATCGACGAATGCATGAATGGGGAGAATCTTATCCCGAAAATTGCGATAAAACAAGAGTCCGCCACGCCTGTTTCGGCGAAGCGGACTCTTGTTGTACCAAAATAGAAACAACCGGAACGGATCGAAGCTGTGGCTCTACCCCTCTTCAAGCTGCAACATCAGGTCTTCCCACTCAGCCGTCAACGCATCTAACTGCGTGCGCAAACTCGCGACTAAATCGGAGAGTCGCTGCGTTTCCTCCGCGGAAACAAAAACAGCGAGCTGATGCTCGGTGGTCGCAATCGAAGCCTCGACGCGCGGCACCTCTTCTTCAAGAAACGCGCAACGCTCCTGCATCTGTTTCAACTTGATGGGATTGACCCGACGAGCTTCTTTCTTCTCCTGTTGCGGAGCCGACTCCAAAGCGGGCGCGACCTCCGCGCTGGCCGTCAAAGCCACGGGCGCAGTGGCCGAAGCCGTAATCGTGCCTGCCGCCTCCGCATCCTTGCGTCGCAGATAGTCCTCGTAGTTGCCCTCGTATGAAGTCACCTTGCCGTCGGCAATTTCGAGCACGCGCGTCGCCAGCCGATCAATGAAATCGCGATCGTGCGAGACAAAGACCACCGTGCCGCTGAAGGCCGCGATGGCGTTCAGCAACACATCCTTGGCGCGCATGTCGAGATGGTTGGTCGGTTCATCAAGCAGCAACAGATTCGACGGCGAAACCAGAATCCGCGCCAACGCGTAACGATTGCGCTCACCACCCGACAGCACGCCGAGTTTTTTGAAAACGTCATCGCCCTTGAACAGAAAACATCCCAGCAGCGATCGCAACTCCGACTCGGGCACCTTCATCGCCGCGCGGCTGATGTCGTCAAGAATCCGCGCATCCGGGTCAAGCACCTTGTACTGATCCTGCGCGAAGTATTCGGGAATCACATTGTGGCCGAGCTTGACCTGACCGCTCGTCGGCAGTTCTTCGCCGATCAACAGCTTCACCAGCGTCGATTTGCCCGCGCCGTTGACGCCGACCAGCGCCACGCGGTCGCCGCGCTCAATCGAGAAGCGTGCGTTCTTGAGCACGTGTTTCTCGTCGTAGTTCTTTGAAACACCCTCGGCCTCGACCACCGTGCGCCCCGAAGGCGGCGGCTGCGGAAACTTGAAGTGGATGACCGGCTCTTCCTCGGGAATCTCGATGCGCTCGATCTTTTCCAGTTCCTTGATGCGCGACTGCACCTGCTTGGCCTTCGTGGCCTGCGCGCGGAAGCGGTTGATGAAGGCCTCCAGATGCTCGATCTGCTCGCGCTGATTGCGATAGGCGGACATCAACAACGTGCGCCGCTCGTCCTTGAGGCTCAGGTACTTCGCATAGTTGCCCGAGAACAGCGTCAGCCGCTTGTTCCACAGCTCCGCCGTGCGATCCACCGTTACATCGAGAAAGTAGCGATCATGCGAAATCAGCACATAGCCGAAGGGATAGTTCTTCAGATAATCCTCAAGCCAGTTGCGCGTTTCGAGGTCGAGATGGTTCGTCGGCTCATCGAGCAGCAGCAGATTCGGCCGCTCCAGCAGCAGCTTCGCCAACGCGATGCGCATCTGCCAGCCACCCGAAAACTCGTCCGTGTGCCGCGTCCAGTCCTCTTTGCCAAAGCCGAGTCCGGTCAGCACCGAGCCGACCTGCGCATCGAGCGCGTAGCCGTCGAGCAGTTGGAACCGCTCCTGCAGCAGCGAATAGCGATTCGCCGCGGACTCATACTCCGCCGTGCCGTGCTCCAGTTCCGATAGTTGCACGGCGACCTCTTCGGCCTCCTTCTGCATCGCACGCAGCCCGTCGAAGACGCTCAGGCACTCGTCAAAGACGGTGCGCCCGGTCATCTTCAGGCCCTCCTGCGGCAGATAGCCGATGCTCATGCCACGCGTCTGCTCAACCTCGCCGTAATCCACAGGCTCAAGCCCGGCAAGGATCTTCATCATCGTCGACTTGCCGGTGCCGTTGGCGCCGACCAGCGCCGTCTTTTCGTTCGGTCGAATCAGCCAATCGGCCTCCATGAACAATTCGCGGGGGCCAAAACGTTTTCCAGCTTTTATCAGTGAAAGCATTCTCTTTTATTTTCGCAGAACAACGGGCGCGCGCTCGCACCCTCATCGGTTAGCCTAGGGGCACTCGCGCCCCAAGCGCGGATTTCCCGGAGGATTTTTTCGATGCTTCTTCGCCGTTGCGGCCTTTCTTCACTAGGGTTTGCCTTGCTTCTCCTGCCCTGCTTTGCCCAACAAAACGCCCTTCGACTCAATCAGATTCAGGTCGTCGGCACCCACAACAGCTACCATGCCGGCATTGCGCCCCATGAGATGGCGCTGTGGAAGGCCAAGGCTCCGAAGGAATTCGCAGCACTCGAATACCAGCACGCGCCACTCGCCGCGCAGTTCGATGCCGGCGTGCGCCAGATCGAGCTCGACGTCTATGCCGACGCCAAGGGCGGCCTCTACGCCGATCCGCTCGCGCCACATCTCCTCGAAGCCGCGCATCTGCCCGCCGATTCTCCCTTTGATCCCACGGGGCTCATGAAAAAGCCCGGCTTCAAGGTGCTTCACGTGCAAGACATCGATTATCGCAGCACCTGCCAGACGCTCATCGGCTGTCTCACCGAGGTCCGCCGCTGGTCCCAGGCGCATCCACGCCACATTCCCCTGTTTCTGCTGATCGAAACCAAGCAGGACGCGCCGATGCCTCACATTCAGAAGACCGTCCCCGAGCCCTTCACTCCCTCCGTCTTCGATGCGCTCGACGCCGAGATTCTCTCCGTCTTTTCGCGCGATGAAATCCTCACGCCAGACGATGTGCGTGGCACCCACGCCACGCTCAACGAGGCGATTCGCAGCACCGGCTGGCCTACGCTCGCCTCCACGCTCGGCAAGGTTGTTTTCCTGATGGATCAGCGACCGATGACCCCGGTCTATCTTGAAGGCCACCCCTCGCTGCGCGGCCGGATTCTCTTCACCAACGCGACGCCCGGCGCCGACGATGCGGCTTTTCTTGAACGCAACGATGGCCCATCCGAAGAGATTCGTTCACTCGTCCAACAGGGCTATCTCGTCCGCGCCCGCACCGACGTCAACACCGTCGAAGCCCGCGCCAACAGCACCGCACGGCGTGATGCCATGCTCGCCAGCGGTGCCCAGCTGCTCAGCACCGACTACCCGGCAAGCGAGCCCGCGGTGTGGCCCGGTCACTACAGCGTGAGTCTGCCAGAAGGCGCCGCCGCACGCTGCAATCCCGTCAACGCGCCCGCCGGTTGCACGCTCAAGTAGCTTTTCCGAAGGCCACATCGCAAGTATCCTCTTCAAAGCCAAGGTCCTTGCGATGTGGCCAAGACTCAGACCTGCTTGATATGCACGGTGATTGCATCCGCCATATCGATGAGAAGCCCATCCACCTTCAATTCGCGATAGTTGATCTCTTGAGAGATTTTTTGGTAAACATCTCTCAAGTAAAGTAATTTATGACTTTCTTCGTCGTTCGCAATGGAAAAGCTCGTAACTCTGCCAGTAATGCTTCCCCGACCTTCTTTCAGAACGAGTTCAACGAAAACTTCTTTCTGCCTTCCCTCTTCGTCTACTTCTGGAAACAGGGCATCATAAATGATAGGTCTCCCCGTAATAAGGAATCTTTCGACGCGGGTAAACCAGAATCTGCCAATTCTGGAATTGAGTATTCCCGCCTTTCTTGCTAGCCAATCGACAAGATGCCAGACATCGAAAAGCCCACGCATCAAGCCAAGAACATAACCCACCCCAAGAGAAAATATCAGATAAATAGCATAGAACGCTGTTGGTGCTCCCTCCAACAGCCTGAAGAGAGAGGCCGGAGAAAGTCCTAAATATTCACGAAAGCGAAGGAAGCTGCTCCCCCTGAATGCCTCCGCAAGGAAAAAGATACCGATGCAGAATGACGCGAGGATAAGATGCGCAATCACGCTGTAGATCAAAAACTCTGCAATCTCTTCTGTCGCACCTTTCTTCTTTTGCATACGCGGCACAATGCGCGCATTGCCACGCAAAGCCAGATATCCTGGCAGTACCGCCAGAACGATCAAGACGACTTTAGAAAAGTCCAGATCCATCCGGTGCCATAGCCTTTCTAACCTTCTACAGGAGTAATCTTGTGCTCATCCTCTGCCTTCGGAAAGGGGACCTCCTGCACGTTCTGCAACTCGACAAAAGGATTGCGTACTTTTTCTTCTGTTTCCAGAAAATGGTTGGCCGAACTGAATACCTCATTGAACTTGTTCGGGACAAACTGACTGGGATTAAACTTCTTCGTCTTTTTTTTAAATGCGGAATCTGGCATTGGAATACCTCTTTTTGTAACGCTAGGAATTCTTTTGCGATGGGCTAGAACTTGCGGGATGCTGCGCATTGGCTTGTGGCGGAACCGACTGAGCCTGAACAAATGGGTTTGGCACAGACGAGTTTACCGGAGCTTTCGACCAGTGTGCATCTTTCTGCATCCAGATCGCACTATCGTTGGCTGCGGCAGTTGTTGGATGAAGTGGGGTTGTCGCATTAAGTTTTTCGTTTGCCACTGAGTTTCTCCTCCCAAATTGTGGTTGGGATCAGCATACTCCCCTTCTTCTTCCACGCCAAAGATTACGTTCTCCGCCTGAAAGGAAAAGGCTTACAGATGATTGATCAGCGAAGCCATCGACGCTGCACCGAATCCATTGTCGATATTGACCACCGCCACATTCGGCGAGCAGGTGTTGAGCATGCCGAGCAGCGCCGCCACGCCGCCAAACGACGCGCCATAGCCCACGCTGGTCGGCACCGCGATCACCGGCGCATGCACCATGCCGCCCACCACCGTCGGCAGCGCGCCTTCCATCCCCGCACACACAATCAGAACCCGTGCCGTGCGCAATGCCTTCTGCTGGGCCAGCAAGCGATGAATGCCGGCCACGCCCACATCGGCAATCAGTTCCACCTCGTTGCCCATCAACCGCGCGCTCAACGCGGCCTCCTCGGCCACCGGCAGGTCGCTCGTGCCCGCGCAGACCACGCCGATCAGCCCTTTTCCCGGTGCGACAGTCGTCTGCTCCAGCGCAATCGCCCGCGCCAGTTCGTGAAAAACGGCGCGCGGCTCGACGGCCGCAACCGCGTCGAAGTGCGCGCGCGTGGCCCGCGTCGCCAGCACGTTGCCACCCGCCTTCGCCATCCGCGCAAAGATTGCGCTCACCTGCTCTGCCGTCTTGCTTGCCGCGTAAATCACCTCGGGCATGCCCGTGCGCAGCGAGCGATGATGGTCGATCTTCGCAAAGCCGAGGTCCTCAAAGGGCAAATCGCGCAGCTTCTCCATCGCCGCGGCCACCTCGGCCCTTCCATCGCGCACCGCCTCAAGCAGAGCCTCAATCGCCTCCGGTTCCATCAGGCATTCTCCTTGCGCACATAGGCCGCCAGGGCCATCTGCAGCACCTGTTTCAGCGGTACACCATTTTCCTCGGCCAGCGCGCGGCAGTCCTCATACTCCGGCTGCGCGTTGGCGATCTCGCCGCTCGCCCACCGCGCAATCTTGATGCGCACCGCGCCCCACGGCGTCGCCACTTCGGCAAACTCCCGCTCTAACGCGCGCTTGGTTTCGATGCGCCAATGCAGGCCAATCGTCGTTGTCTCGCGCAACAGAATCTCTTCCAACTCGGCCCGCAACGACGGTCGCGCCAGCACCGTCATCGCCACGCCCGCGCGGCCTTTTTTCATCTGCACCGGGGCCCGGTACACATCCCACGCGCCCGCCTCCAGCAATTGCTCGCTCGCGTAGGCCAGCACCTGCGGCGTCGCATCGTCAATCACCGCCGTAATCACGGCAATCTCTTCCGTCTCGCCGGTCTGCGGAGTTTTCTCCACCGTCTCGGCCACCATCAACCGCAACAGATTCGGCTCATGGGGAAGATCGCGTCCGCCCGCACCGTAGCCCGAGGCCGTCACGCGCACCGCAGGCAGCGGTTCATACTGCACATCGAGCATGCGCAGAATCGTTGCCCCCGTCGGCGTCACCCGCTCCATCGGCGTGCCCGCAGAGTACACCGGTGCATCGCCAAGCAGCTTCAGCGTCGCCGGCGCCGGAACCGGCAGCGTGCCATGCGCGCACTGGACCGTGCCACTGCCCACATTCAAGGGCGATGCAATCCAGCCTTCAATCTCAAAAAATTCCGCGCCCACCGCCGCGCCCACAATGTCCACAATCGTGTCGACCGCGCCGACCTCGTGAAAGTGGACCTTTTCAACGTCAATCCCGTGGATCGCCGCCTCGGCCTCACCCAACATCTGAAAGGCACGGCGAGCGCGCGTCTTCACCGCCTCCGTCAGCGATGCCTCGGCAATGATGTTCAGAATCGTTGCAAGATGCCGGTGTGGTGCATGGCTGTGCTGCTCGCCGCCATGCGCATGTTCGTGAGGATGCGCGTGCGCAGGCTCTTCAACCAGCACGTCCACCTTCGTCGCCGAAAGTCCGCCGCGCAGCACCCGGCTCTGCGTGAGCCGCGCCCCAATCTTCAGCGCTGCAACCGTCTCTTCGAGCCGTTCAAAAGGAAGGCCCGCATCCACCAACGCGCCCAGCAGCATGTCGCCGCTGATACCGGAAAAGCATTCAAGATAACCAATTCGCATCGCGTAGCGATTTTAAAGCGGCGGAGGCCTGTTTTCTGCAATTATCTATGCGCCGTGTTTTTGGAGAATCTCCACCGGCAGCAGCGCATTGAGCGAGCCCGAGCGAAAGCCCGCGCAATCCAGCGCGACGTATTGAAAGCCAAGCGCCTTCAACCCCGCGTCGATCGCCGCGAAACTCTCCATCGTGAGCGCGCGCGGCAGCTCCTCGCGCGCCAGTTCGACCCGCGCCACCGCGCCATGATGGCGCAGCCGCAACTCGCGAAATCCAAGGCCATGCAAAAATGCCTCGCCCTTTTCGATCTGCTCCAGGACCTCGCGCGTCACCGCACGGCCATATTCGACGCGCGAAGCTAGGCACGGCGCCGCCGGCCGATCCCACAACGCGTACCCCGCCGCACGCGCCAAAGTGCGCACGTCGGCCTTGGTCATGCCCGCCGCAGCCAGCGGAGCCAGCACGGCATGTTCCGCTGCAGCCCGCTGTCCGGGCCGGTAATCGCCCTTGTCGTCGATGTTCATGCCGTAGGCAATTGCCGCGAAGCCATGCTGCTTGCCGAGCAACTCCATCGCCCGAAACAGCTCGCTTTTGCAATAGAAGCAGCGGTCGGCGTCATTGCGCGCATACTCCGGCTGCTCAAGCTCCTCCGTCGCGACGATCTCCAGCGGAAAGCCCTGCGCCTGGGCAAAGGCCCGCGCCTCGGCCAGATCGCGACGCGACAGACTCGGCGAATCGGCCAGTACCGCCACCATCCGCTCACCTAGCACCCGATAGGCCGTCGCCGCCAAAAAAGCAGAATCCACGCCACCCGAGTAGGCCACCATTAGCCGGTCGAGGGTGCGCAGATGCGCCTCAAGCGCGGCCATCTTGGCCGTCGCGTTTACGAAAGGGGATGTCGCGCTTGCCGCCATGAAGCCGATTATAGCCTTGCTCCGCGGCAAAGAAATTGCACTGCGCCTTATCGGCAAATCGCGCGCCTTCATGAGAAAGAAATGTTGTGAAAAATCAGACACATCTCAAAAATGAACATTAATCTGCCTCATTCCCGATCACTTCCCAAACCCGCCTCTTCCCGCTGCTTTATCCAGGACTTTTTCTCATCGATCCCTCCCCTCCGCCGATGAACAGTTCATCAGCAATGCCTTACTCCCCGGCACTTGTGAGCGGCTGGTTCCGAGGGAGAAGAGAGCACCTCAGTGGAGGTTTTATGTCGTTCGCAATTTATAGCACCACAGACACCACGCAACTCCAGGCAGCCGCATCCACCACTTCATCTTCAAGCTCGGCCCAGCAAACCAAAACCAATACGCAGGCCGCGCAAAGCCAGGATGACACGGTAAAACTTTCGGAAACTGCCCAGGCCAAACTGCTCCATCAGCAGGGCCAAAGCGTCTCGGCCATCGCCAGCACGCTGGGAACAACCACCAAAGCTATCAACGAAGATCTCGGCATTACCCTCGAAGAAACCATTGCAAAAACGCTTCAAGAAACGGTGTCGGCAGCCTAACTTTTCGACGCTCCACTGATCCATTTTTTCAACCGAGGCGCGCGTAGTCCTTCGTGGCTACGCGCGGTTTTTTCTGCTCTTTTTTGGTAGCACTCTAGTCGAATCGGTACGCGCTCAACGCCGCCGCCATCGGCTCGTCGCCAAAGATTTTTCTCCCCGGCGCATCGCCGCCAGCCCCGGCCGCAACCATCAGAGGAAGCAGATGCTCCTCCCGTGGATGCGCAAAGGTGGCAAACGGTGCCTCGCGCCAGGCTGCCAGCCCTTTGGCCCGCTCCTGCCCGCCCCGAGCCACGGTTTCCGTCAGCCAATCGTCAAAAACGCGTGCTTTTTCAGTCGTTTCCCGGCCAAAATACGCCCGCAGATTGTGAAAACTCATTCCGCTGGCCACAATCAGCACACCCTCGTCGCGCAGCGGAGCCAGTGCGCGCCCCGCCGCCAGATGCAGCTCCGGATCGAGCCCGGCCGCAAGCGACAGCGCCACCGTCGGAATCTTCGCTTCGGGAAAAGCCACCTTCATCGGCACAAAAACCCCATGATCGAAGCCGCGCTCGGCATCGACTGCGGCCGGAACTCCCCCTTTTTGCAGCAGATCCGCGGCACGCGCCGCCAAAGCCGGGTCACCCGGCGCAGGCCACTGCAACCGATAGGTGGACTCCGGGAAGCCGGAATAGTCGTAAATCAAGCCGGGAGTCGGGCTTGCCGCTGCCGTGAAGACCGGCTCCTCCCAGTGCGCCGTCACCACCAGCAGAGCGCGCGGCGGCGCGGGCAGACTCGCGGCCAGCCCTTCGAGAAAATGCTGCGTCGGCTGCCAGGTCTCGGCCGGACCCCAGGTCCAGTCCATAAAAAAGCAGGGCCCGCCGCCATGCGGAAGAAAAATCGAGGGTTGGCGTGCTGCTGTCATCGAATCAACCTCCTGCCGGAGTCGCTCCGGCGCCGATTGCTTGTTTAAACAACCATCTATCCGATGCGCCGCCCGAGCGAAAGGATGCAGTCGATGCGAAACTCCGCCGGAGCCAAACAGAAACGCCGCGCGGCAACAGAAGCCCGCGCGGCGTTTTGGTTCGGCCTGTCATGCCTCTAAAGTCACATCAAAACAACGGCTGTCATCTTGAGCGAACGGAGCCCCAGGCGTTTTCTTCAGAAGCCTGGGGGTGGTGAGTCGAAAGATCTGCGGTTGTTTTTCTTACAACCACGCCAACACGTTTTAGCGCTTGCCGTACTTTTCGCCGAACTGGCGGAGCTTGGCGAGGGTGGCGGCGGCCAGCCCCATGTCGATGGCCTCGGCGCCCATGACCACGCCCTGCTTCAGGTCGGAGGCAAGTCCTGCGGCCACCAGAGCGGCGGCGGCGTTGAGCAGCACAATGTCGCGCCGTGCGCCCTTGATGCCGGTGATCACGTCATAGAGCAGCGAAGCGTTGGTCTCCACGTCGCCGCCGACAAACTCCTCGAGCGTGGCACGCGGCAGCCCGGCCATCTCTGGCGTAATGCGCGCGGCCTTCAGCTTCGGCTTGCCGTCGGGCTGTTCCTCGACGCGCGCCACCACCGATTCGCCGGTTGTTGTCAGCTCGTCAATGCCGTCGGCGCCGTGGACGACGAAGGCGCGCTTGGCACCGAGTTCGACCAGCGTGCGGCCCACCAGCAACACCTTACTCGGCGCCAGCACGCCGATGACCTGTGCTTCGGCGCGCGCCGGGTTGGTCAGCGGTCCGCAGAGGTTGAAGATGGTTCGAAAGCCGAGAGCGCGGCGCAGCGAGCCGACCTTCTTCATGGCCGGGTGATAGAGCGGCGCATACAGGAACATGAAGCCAGTCTCGCGCAGGCACTCGACGGCCAGCTTGGGGTCGAGCTCAATGGGCACGCCCAGCTTTTCGAGCACATCGGCGGTGCCGCAGCGCGAGGTCACGGCGCGGTTGCCGTGCTTGGCCACCTTGGCTCCGGCGGCTGCCGCCACAAGCGCCGCGCCCGTTGAAATATTGAAGGTGAGCGGACCGCCGCCACCGGTGCCGACCACGTCGACCAGCCTCTCCCGCTCCTCTTCTTCAAGCGGCAGCGTGACCACGCGCTCACGCATCACCTCGACAAAACCGGCCAGCTCGGCTGCCTGCTCGCCCCGCGTGGCCATCACGGTCAAAAGCGCCGTGGTCTCCACCTCGGGAACGTCGGTGTCGAGAATGGCGCGCAGAACCTCGGCGGCCTGCGCACGGGTCAGCGCCGCACCATCTTCGGCCAGCGGCCGCAACAGATCCTTCACAATACTCATAATTTTTATGGTAACGGGTTTGCGCGCCTCCGCGAAGGCCACAAACGCACAGCGCCGCACAGCGGCATTGAGCATTTTGGGAATGGCTCTAGGCCGAAAGCGAGAGGTTAAGTGGCTTTTTTCTCAGGAAAAAGCCACCGCGCATGCCGCTGAAAAAGTCTACGGGTATTCCGAAAATGCTCTAGCATAAAGGAGATGATGAAGATCGTTCTCCCTCTGCTTTTTGCCCTGACCGCCGCTGTAGGAAATGCAATCTTTGCCCTGGCGCAACGCCGCGCCGCCGGTGCCCACAATGGCATTGCCATGACCGCCAGCTCGGTGATCGTCGCCGTGGCGCTGCTCTGCTGTGTGGCGCCGATGACCGGCCAACTGCATCTGGCCGAGCTGGTCGCGACCCAGGGAAAGAACCTGCTGCTGGGCGGCTTTGGGCTTTTTCTGGTTTACATCGGGTTTTATCTGATGTATTCGCGTTTTGGCGTCTCCCCCTACATCCTCTACGCGGTGCTGTCGATTCTGACAACCTCGGTGATCATCGGCATTCTCTGGCTCAAGGAGCCGATCAACGGGCTGCGCATCGCCTCGATTGTGCTGGCGCTGGTTTCGGTGATTTTGTACTCGCTGAGCGAGACGCAACGCGGATAGGAACCTCTCTCCTGAAGGGAGAGAGCGCGTTGATGCTGCTTCGTTGACGCGGCGAACAGGGAGCGGCAACCTGGCAATACTTTCGCCACGTTACAGCAGAGATGCTCTGGCTACATCGTTTTGGGAAGTGCCGCCGCCGCGCGTGACCTTTTGCGCCGGAGCGGCACTTTTTTCGTGCACGTCGCGCGCGGGCCACGGTAGTATTTCCTGTACCGCGGCTGCGGACTCGTTGGCACCAAAAAGGCGAGTTCACGCTTCCCGGGCCGCAAGGGGGTAGCCCCGCCATGAAGATCCACGAGTACCAGGCCAAAGAGATTCTGGCCCGTTACGGCGTCACCGTGCCACGCGGCGCCGTGGCTTCGACGCACGAGGGCGCTTCCTCGGCCGCCCGCGCACTGTTGGACGCGGGAGCTGTGGGTATCGCCGTCAAAGCCCAGATTCACGCCGGCGGGCGCGGCAAGGGCGGCGGCGTCAAAATCGCCCATACCCTCGCCGAGGCCGAAACGCACGCGCAGAAGATTCTCGGCATGCAGTTGGTGACGCACCAGACCGGGCCCGAGGGCCAGAAGGTGCGCCGGCTGCTGCTCGAAGAGACCGCCGCGATTGACCGCGAACTGTATCTGGGCATTGTGCTTGACCGCGCCACGGGGCGGCTGGTCTTTATGGCCTCGCGCTCGGGCGGCATGGAGATTGAAGAGGTCGCGGCCGCAACGCCCGAGGCGATCTATAAAGAGACCATTGATCCGGCCATCGGATTGGGCGCATGGCAGGCGCGCAAACTGGGCTTCGCGCTGGGCCTCGCCCCCGAACAGATCGCACCGGCCACCGCCTTCTTTCAGGCGCTCTACAAGGCATTCATTGAAACCGACGCCTCACTGATCGAGATCAATCCCTTCATCACGACCAAAGACGGCAAGCTTATGGCGCTCGACGCCAAAATCAACTTCGACGACAATGCGCTCTTCCGCCACCCGGCGATCCGCGAACTGCGCGATCTCGAAGAAGAGGACCCGCTCGAGGTCGAGGCCTCGCGGCACGCGCTCAACTACATCCGGCTCGACGGCTCGATTGCCTGCATGGTCAACGGCGCGGGACTCGCCATGGCGACGATGGACATCATCCAGTACGCGGGCGGGCGACCGGCGAACTTTCTCGACGTGGGCGGCGGCGCATCGCAAGAACAGATCGAACAAGCCTTCGCGATTCTGCTGATGGACAAAAACGTCCGCGCCATCTTCATCAACATCTTCGGCGGCATTCTGCGCGTTGACCGGCTGGCAACCGGCGTGGTGGCCGCCGCGCGCAAGCTCGCGGTGAAGACGCCCATCGTGCTGCGGCTCGAAGGCACCAACGTCGAAGAGGGCCGCAAGATTCTGGCCGAGTCAGGACTGAACTTTCAGGTCGGAGCCACGATGCAGGAGGCGGCGGCGCTGGCAGTGGCGGCAGCGACTCACTAGGGACTAGGGACTAGGGACTAGGGACTAGGGACTAGGGACTAGGGACTAGGGACTAGGGACTAGGGACTAGGGACTAGGGACTAAAAAAAGCTAGGAGCTAACGGCTAACGGCTAACCGCTAACCGCGAATAGCCAGCTTCTAGCAAGGAGCAATCGTATGTCCGTGCTTGTCGACAAAAATACGCGGCTTATAGTGCAGGGCATCACCGGCAAAGAGGGCAGCTTCCACGCGCATGGCTGCGCCGCATACGGCACCAACGTGGTGGGCGGCGTGACGCCGGGCAAGGGCGGCACCGTACATGAGGGCTGGCCCGTCTTCAACACCGTCGCCGAGGCCGTGAAGAAAACCAGCGCCAACGCGACCATGATCTTCGTGCCACCGCCGTTTGCGGCCGATGCGATTCTCGAGGCCGAGGATGCCGGAATCGCGCTGATCGTCTGCATCACCGAGGGGATTCCGACCCTCGACATGGTCAAGGTCTGGTCAAAGATCCGGGGATCGCGTTCGCGGCTGATCGGGCCGAACTGTCCGGGCGTAATCTCGCCGGGCAAGGCCAAGATCGGCATCATGCCGGGCCGCATTCACAAGGAAGGTTTGGTTGGCATCGTCTCGCGCTCGGGCACGCTCACCTATGAGGCCGTGCACCAGCTCACCCAGCGGGACATCGGCCAGTCGACGGCGATCGGCATCGGCGGCGATCCGATTGTCGGCACCACGCACATCGACGCGCTGCGGCTGCTCAACGAGGACCCGGAGACCGAGGCGATTGTGATGATCGGCGAGATCGGCGGCACCAATGAGGAGGCCGCGGCAGCGTATGTGAAAGAGCACGTGCGCAAGCCTGTCATCGGCTTCATCGCCGGGCAGACCGCGCCGCCGGGCCGTCGCATGGGCCACGCCGGAGCGATTATTAGCGGAGGCCAAGGTACGGCGGCCGACAAGATGCGCGCCATGGAAGAGGCAGGAATTCGCGTCGTCGTTTCACCGGCGGAGATGGGCGCGGCGGTCGCCGAGGCGCTGGGTCGCGCATAATTTTTTCATGAAGTTTTTCAATGAAAGGACAAGCCCCGCGAACGAAAGCGGAGCTTGTCTGTGCCTGCGCCAACCATGGAGACGCGCAAAGCCCGTCCATGCCCTTTTTGGGCCGATTGGCGTAAAAAATCACCAAAGAACCCGCGCCGGTGCTGGCATACAAGTTGCACAAATCAAGCATGATGAAAGAAATGTGGATTGCGCACGTCCATCTCTTGACGCCACCTTCTGTGGGCGGCAACACCAAATGTTGCACGAACGTTGTTGCCTGGGCCAGCAACCCCATGGAGTACAAAACCCATCTCGCCTCCGACTTCGAGCAGAGACATTGGTCAATTCTAAGCGTCTACGGTTGCAAACGGGTCGCGCATTGCATCGCTGTCGATGACGAGTTGGTCCGGCAAATTGAACGTGCTGGCGCGCATCCTGACCATTGTGTCTTCGGCACGCTGCACTACTACCCGTCCAGACCTTGTTAGCAGGAAAGAAGACTCGAACGATGCAAGGCTTCCCGCATATTGCGTTTTACAGTTTTGTCTTTGCCCGCACCGGCTACGGCACGGCCGCGCGCGCCTATGTGCATGCGATGGACGCGGCCAATGTCAGCTTCTGCACCGTCAGCCTCGATACCTATCCGCATCGCAAGCTGGAAGATCCGATCATTGACCGCCGTCTGACAGGCTACGGCGCCCCTGATCTGCATCTGTGGCATACCGAGCCAAATCACGTCATGCGGCTCAACCGCAGATTTCCCCGACTCAGCGTCATGACCACCTGGGAGACGGAGTCGCTGCCGCAGGTCTACGTCGACGCGCTCAACCGGGTCGGCGAGGTCTGGGTTCCCAGCCGTTATAATGAAGAGTTTTTTCGCCAGCAACTGAGTGTGCCAGTCTTCCGGCTGCCGCATCCGGTCGATGCGCTGCCAGCCCCCCGCTACAACCGCGAAGAGTTTGACCGCGAGATGAATATTCCCGCGGGCAGCTTCGTGGCCAGTTGCATTGGCACATGGCAGGAGCGCAAGAATCTGGAGGGTGTCGTCGAGGCCTTTCTGCGCGCCTTTCCGCGCGAAGACGATGCGATCCTGCTGATCAAGACCTCATTTGCCTTTCAGAGCGAGGCCAATGCCCGGCTGCTGATCGCCCGCGCCATCGCCCGCTCGGGCGCGCCGGACCCGGTCAAGGCCCAATCGCGCATTCGCATCTTTCCTTATTATTGGCCCGATGATTGCTTGGCCTCGTTGATGCGCCGCACGGACTGCTACGTTTCACTGCATCGCGGCGAGGGCTGGTGCTATCCACTCTTTGATGCGGCCTCGCTCGGCATTCCAACGGTTTCGACCAATTACTCAGGCCCGCTCGACTTTCTCGATCCGCGCCATCACCGGCTGGTCGACTACAGGCCAACGCGCGCCAACCAGCAGATCCACACCATCCGCTTTGCCTTCGATCAGTCGATGACCTGGGCCGATCCGAGCCTGGAGGATGCCGCGGTGAAACTGCGCGAGGTCTACGATCATTACGCCGAGGCCAAGGCTAGCGCGGTCACGGCCGCGGCAGAGATTCGCCGCGACTATTCTCTCGAGACCGTGGGACGGATGGCGCTCGAACGCTTTACGGCACGCGCTGCCGAAACCGCAGACGCCGGCGAAGAGCGAAGGGCTGATTTCTTTGCCCGCTCGTCAACACCGGCGCCGCTTGTTTCCCTTACCAGACCCGGCAGGGATCTTTGCTCACCATCGCCGCAGTTGGCTTGCAGCTAAAGCTCTTGGCAAAGTCCGGCAAGTCTTGCAGCACGGTGTTGGTGCGATACTCGTCAGGCGCGTGAGGATCAGTGAGCGCCTGGCTGCGCAACTGCTCGGGACGGGTCTGCGTGCACCACTGCTGGGCATAGGCAATCCAGAACCGCTGGTCGGCGGTGTAGCCGTCAACCTTCGCGGTCAGGTCGACGTGCTCAGCGGCGGCGCGATCCATCCAGGCCATCCAGGCCAGCAAGGTGCCGCCGATGTCGGCCAGATTTTCGCCGAGCGTCAGCTTGCCGTTCAGGTGCACGCCGGGAACGGCCTCGATGGCATCGTACTGCTTGACGACACAAGAGGCTCGCTCGTTGAACTTCTTCTCGTCCTCAGCCGTCCACCAGTTCAGCAGATTGCCGTCCTTGTCGAACTGGCGCCCCTCGTCGTCGAAGCCATGCGTCAGTTCGTGGCCGATGGTCGAGCCCATGTCGCCGTAGTTGGCCGCGTCGTCTTCTTTGCTGCTATAGAACGGCGGCTGAAAGTAACCGGCCGGGAAGTTGACGTTGTTCATCTGCGGATCGTAGTAGGCGTTGACGGTCGGCGGCGTCATGCCCCACTCGGTCTTGTCGACCGGCTTGCCGATCTTGGCCAAATCGCGCGCGGTCTCGAACTGCGCCACACGCTGGGCATTGCCGAGCACGTCGCCGCGCTCGATGGTGAGCTTCGAGTAGTCACGCCACTTATCGGGATAGCCGACCTTGTTCATCACCGTGTGCAGCTTGTCCTTGGCCTTCACCTTGGTCTCGGCGCTCATCCAGTCGAGGCTGTCGATATCCTTGGCCATGGTCTGCTCGATGCGCTCGGTCATCTCGAGTGCATGCTGCTTGTCGGCAGGCGAAAAATACTTGGCGACGAAGGCCTGTCCGAGCGCCTCGCCCATCTCGCGATCAACGCGGCCGGTGCAACGCTTCCAGCGTTCCTGCTGCTTCTCGGCACCATTGAGCGTGTGTGCGTAAAAGTTCCAGCTTTCATTGTCGAAGCTCTCTGGCAGGCTGGTTCCGGCAAAGGCATGCAGCAATTGCCAGCGCAGATAAACGCGTAAGGTCGCGGTCGGCGTATCGACAAGCAGGGTGTTGAACTCGGCGAGGAACTTCGGCTGGGAGTTGTTGGCCTTGCCCGAAGCAGGCGCATGCAGCGCAGCCAGATAGTCGACCAACGCGAAGTGTGAGAGCGACTTTTCGAGGCTGGCGATCTCGGTGGGGTGGTTCAGATTCTGCGGGTCGCGCGTTTCGGTTTCTGTGAGCGAGGCCTTGGCCAGACGGGTTTCAAGCGCCATCACTGTCGCCGCATCCTGGGCAGCCTGCGCCTCCGACTCACCGGCCAGCACAAAGATCTTCTTCACGTGCTCAATGTACTGCTTGCGCTGCTCGACGCTCTTGGCATCGGTGCGCGTGTAATAGTCCCGCTCGGGCAAACCAAGGCCGCTCGCGCCAAAGAAGGTAATCATCTGGCTTGCATTGGCGTAGTCCGGCCCCGAGCCCATGCCGAAGAAGGCACTCACGCCGATCGAATGCAGATGCGCCAGAAGCGCTGGCAACTGCTTCGCGCTTTTGAGAGCGTCGATACGCGCCAACTCCGGCTCCAGCGGCTTGATGCCGCGTGCGTTGATCGCCTCGGTATCCATGCAGCTCGCGTACTCGTCACCGATCTTCTGGTCGTTCGCGCTGCGCGCAGGGCTTGCAACGGCGGCCTGTTCGAGAATCTCGCGCAAGTGCTTGCGGTTGATCTCGGCCAGCTCGGTAAAGCGGCCATACGAGGTTTGATCGGCCGGCAGCGGGTTGCGCTGGAACCAGCCATTGCAACTGAAGCGGTAGAAGTTTTCGCAGGGGTCGATCTTCGTATCCACCAAGGAGGGATCGAAGACGCGCAGCTCGGTCGCGGCCGGCGCAACCGCACTTTGCGCAAAGGCCGGCGCGGTCGCCAAAGCCAGCGTCAGGACCATGGAAGCAGTCAAAATGTTTCGTGTATGCAGCATGCCGTCACTCTAGCAGATACGTACGTTCCAGAGCGTAAAATTGTTCCCCGCGCGCCGGTACAATGGCAGCAGCGTTGCCTCCTGGCTCCACCACAAACTTTGGGCCCCTGTTTTGCACATCGCATCCGTTGTTGCAGCTCATAGCGGGCTTCGATCCGCCTGTCCGTCACTTTTTTTTGAAAGCAGGAATACATGTCCTCTGTTCCGTCTCCGGGGCACGGCTCCGCGGCATCGACGCCGAGCAAAGTCGCCGCGGCCACGCTCACCTTCTGGCTCATCAAGATTTTCTGCACGACACTGGGCGAGACCGGCGGCGATGCCGTCACCATGTCAATGAACCTCGGCTACCTCATCGGCACGTTGCTCTTCGCGGCCATCTTTCTCATCGCCATCACCGCGCAGATTCGCGCCAAGCGCTTTCACCCGTCGCTCTACTGGACCACGATTGTAGCCACCACCACCGTGGGCACCACGTTGGCCGACTTCGCCGACCGCTCGCTCGGCATCGGCTATGCGGGCGGCACGCTGCTGCTGGCGGCTCTGCTCGCGACCTCGCTCCTGCTCTGGTATCGCACCGCCGGATCGGTCGCCACCGAGTCTGTTGTCTCGGCCAGGGCCGAGGCCTTCTACTGGATCACGATCATGTTTTCGCAAACGCTGGGCACGGCTCTCGGCGACTGGGCGGCCGACGACGCCGGACTCGGCTATCGTGGCGGCATGGGCCTGTTTGGCGGGCTTCTCGTCGTCGTCGCCGCATGCCACTTCTGGACGCGACTGTCAAAGACGGCACTGTTCTGGGCAGCCTTCATTCTCACGCGCCCGCTCGGCGCCGTGGTCGGCGACTTCCTCGATAAACCACTCGCGCAAGGCGGACTCTCCCTGAGCCGTTACTCGGCCTCGGCCGTTCTGCTTGCCCTCATCATTGCCTGCGTCTTCGTCTTTCCACAACGAGCGGCGCGACAGGCATAAACGCTTCTACAATGGGGTCATCCTGATTCCCCGGAGGAACCAACATGCCACAACGCACCTTCAGCATCATCAAGCCCGACGCGGTTCGCAAGGGCCACACCGGCGCAATTTTGGCCGAGCTCGACCATGCCGGTTTCAAGATCGTCTCGCTGCGCAAGCAGTCCATCTCGAAGGCCCAGGCCGCCGGTTTTTACGCGGTCCACAAAGACAAGCCGTTCTTTGGCGAACTCACGGAGTTCATGTCCTCAGGCCCGCTGGTTCTGCTCGCACTTGAAAAAGAAAACGCCATCGCCGACCTGCGCACGCTGATGGGCGCAACCAATCCGGCCAATGCCGCCGAGGGCACCCTCCGCAAAAAGTTCGCCGGCTCGCTGCAGGAAAACGCCATCCACGGTTCGGACGCGCCCGAGACGGCGGCCTTCGAACTTGGCTACTGGTTCGCGGGCTATGAATTGATATAAGCTGCTTGCGATCGAAGAGGGACTCTGTTTGCATCGGCAAGCGGAGTCCCTCGATGAAAACGATTTTCAACTCGGAGACTTTTTCATGTCATCCTGGCTCAAGAAAACCGCTCTCCTCCTGCTTCTCCCCCTCGCCGCTGCCTCTCTGCGCGCCGCTCCCCTTCGACCCGGCGAACCTTGGTTCGACACCCACGGCGCACGCATTCAGGCCCACGGCGGCGGCATCACACGATGGCACGGCCTCTACTATTGGTTCGGCGAAGACCGCACGCCCACCAACGATCCTGACAAGCGCTACGTCGGCTGTTACAGTTCGCGCGACCTCGCCACGTGGAAATCCTGCGGGCAGCCGTTGCAGCTTGCCGACCCCGAGCACCTCGGCCCCAACTGGGTGCTGGAGCGGCCCAAGGTCTACGCCAATCCGCGCACCCACAAGTTCGTGCTCTACGCACATCTGGACGACGCGCATTACAAACTTGCCCGCGTCATGGTCGCCGTCAGCGACCGCATCGAAGGCCCCTACACCTATGTGAAAAGTTTTCGCCCGCTCGACCAGGAGAGCCGCGACATTGGCCAGTTTGTCGACGATGATGGCTCGGCCTATCTCATCTTTGAATCGCGTCCGACGCATGGCTTTTTCATCGCCAAACTGAGCGATGATTTCATGAGCGTCGAAAAGACCGCCTTCATTGAGGCTCCGCTCGAGGGCGGCGCCCTTGCGCACGTTGGCGGGCTCTATTATGTGATCGGCTCGCACATGACCGGCTGGCGGCCGAATCCGAATGTCTACACCACCGCGCCCACGCTCGCCGGACCGTGGACCAGCTTTGAAAACCTGGCGCCGGCCGCAGCCAATAACTACGATTCGCAGTCGACCACACTGCTCACGGTGAAGGGCGCGAAGAAGACTGCGGTGATTTTTCTCGGCGACCTATGGCGTCCGAAGGCTCTGTGGGACTCGCGCTACTTCTGGATGCCGCTCACCATCGACCATGCGACAATGAAGCTGCCCGCTCCACAGCCCTGGACGCTCAACGTAAAAACCGGCGAAACCACGCTGCTGCCCGTCGAGGCAAAACCATAAACGCAACGGAGACGGCGATGCCGGCCACAGTGCAGCGAATCGGATTTTTTCTCGGCGCGATTCTCTTCGCCGCGTGGATCTTCACCTCGGAGACCTACGCAGAGATGTATCTGCACAGCCGCTTCGCCCTCTTCAACCTCGCGGGACTCATCGGATTCGCGGCGCTGCTTGGCGCAATGCTCTGGTGGCAATGCCATCGCAACGGCAAGCCGCACTGGGACTGGTTCCTCGCGCTGGCGCTCGTGGTCGTGGCGCTATTCGCCGTCGTCTATCCGCTGGCGCAGACCAAGCCAGACCGCGACGACAGCGGACAGGCGCTCAGCCTCGCCACCAGCGCACTGCTGCACGGCCACTATCCCTATTACGCGCGCACCTATCAGGGCGACCCGATCACGCCCATGCCCGGCTGCCTGCTGCTCGCCGCGCCCTTCCAGGCGCTCGGCATTGCGGGCCTGCAAAATCTCTTCTGGTGGGCGATGCTGATTCTCTTCGCGCGGCGCTACTTCAAGCAACGGAGCACGGCCTTCGCGTTTTTGCTGGCGATGCTGGCCAACGCGCACATCACCATGAACCTGATCACGGCGGCCGATTACCCGACCAACTGCATCTATCTCGCGATTGCCTCCGCGCTGTTTTTATCGAGTGCGCCCGAGCCGCGCCGTTGGCCCTTCGCCGCCAGTTGCCTGCTGCTCGGTGTGGCCTTCAGCTCGCGGCCAACCTACCTGCTGGTGTTGCCGATTCTGCTCTGCGCCTTTCTGCGCCAGCGCGAAGGCTGGTTATCCGCGCTCCTGAAAACCGCCGCGCCGCTCGCCGTCACCGCCGCCGTCACGCTTCCCTTTTATCTCTACGACCGCGCCGGATTTTCTCCGCTGCACCTGACGCACAAATTCAAATTTCTTCCGCCCGAGGCGCAGCAACCGTTGATGCTGGCGCTGATGCTTGCCGCGATTCTCACCGCCTGCACAGGATTTTTTCTGCGGCTCGATCTGCCACGTCTGTATCTGATCGCCGCCATCGCCTTCGGACTGATGCTCGGCACGCCGGGGCTCATCTACGGCGTCATTGAAGGCTTCGGCCACTACAGCCTGCTCATGATGGCCTACGCCGAAACCGCCTATATTCTGCTTGCGCTCTGGGCCTTCCGCCGACTCGAAGCACATTGTGCTGGCGAAGAAGACCTCTCGTCTTCTATCCTTGTGCCCTAACACCATACAGAGTGGCGAGGGGTAGAGATGCGATTCGCACAGCTCAGGCAACGTGTCGTTCTTTCGATGGCGCTCTGCGCGGCAGGCACAAGCATCCACGCGCAACAAGCAGCCAACCACCCGGCCACCACGCCGCAAGCCGCACAACCCGAACGCTTCGAGGTCGCCTCGATTCGCCCCAGCCACGCAGACCCGAAGCATGCCAGGAACAACAAACCCGGCAGTGCGCGCTATAGCGCGAGGAACGTTCCACTCAGAATTCTGATCGCCGAGGCCTACGATGTTGACTCCGATCACATCAGGAGTCCCCATTGGATAGAGGAACAGTATTACGACATCGAGGCCAAGGCAGAGGGCGATGCGCCGCGCACCCACAAGCAATTCGCACCGATGCTGCGCCAACTGCTCGAAGAGCGCTTTCACATGAGCGCCCATCACGAGACCATCTACAAAGCTGGCTATGCGCTAGTCATCGCCAAAGGTGGGCCCACGCTCAAGGCTGTTGATCCAAAGCTCTCCGACCGCGAAAAGAACTACTACATCTCCCGGGGCAACATACACCTGCCAGGCGCCTCGCTCGATTCCTTCGCCGGCATTCTTGGGCTCACGCTCGGTAAACCCGCCACCAACAAGACCGGCATTGCGGGCAACTACTTCTTCAATCTGGAATTTGCACCGATCAACGATGAAAATTCGACGAAGCCATCACTCGTCACCGCGCTCGAAGAACAGTTCGGCCTCAAGCTCGTACCCGAAAAAAATATTCCCATCGATGAGCTGGTCGTCGACTCTGCCGACCGCACACCGACGGAAAACTAATCGCGCGGCCGTTGCCCTGCCGCGACGCGCGGAATCCCTTGCAGATCCGCGGTGAAACCCACTGCGGCGAAGCCATGCGCTGACAGCAGTGCCGCCATCGCCTCCGACTGACCGTAGCCGATTTCAAGCAGCAGCCAGCCGCCCGGCTCCAGCGCCGCGAAGGCCGCCGGAATCAAACGGCGATACACCGCCAGCCCATCGGCACCGGCAAACAGAGCCAGTTCCGGCTCATGCGCGCGCACCTCGACGGCCAGCGTCGCACGATCTTCCTCTGGAATGTACGGTGGATTCGAAGCGATCAGATCAAAGCGTTCGCCCGCGACCGGCGCAAGCAGATCGCCCGCAAAAAAACGGATGCGCCCCGCGACGCCGTTGAGTGCGGCATTTTCCTGCGCCACGGCCAGTGCCGCCAGCGACAGATCCACAGCCGTAAGCTGCGCCTGCGGCAACTCGGCAGCCAGCGTGACGGCAATCGCACCCGAACCCGTGCCAATGTCGGCGATGCGCAACACCGCATTCTTCGCCACCAGCGAAAGCGCCTTCTCCACGAGGTGTTCGGTCTCGGGCCGCGGAATCAGCACGGCAGGCGTAACGCGAAAAGCGAGGCCATAAAACTCGGCCTCGCCCAGAATGTATTGGATCGGCTCACCGGCCACGCGCCGCGCCAGCATGGCTTCGCAGGCAGCGGCATCGGCTGCGCGCAATTCGTCTTCACCATGCGTCAGCAGATAAGCGCGATCACGGCCGAGCCGCGCCAGCACAAGCGTTTCCGCATCGCGCCGCGCTCGTTCCGGGTGTGCCGCGCGGGTCAGCCGCTGCTCGCCCGCTTCAATCCATTCCCCCACGCGCACGTTTAGACCGCCGAGCTTTCAGCCTTCAGTTGCTCGGCCTGATAGTACGCCACCAGCGCGTCGACAATCGACTGCAAGCGGCCTTCCATGATCAGGTCAAGCTGATGCAGCGTCAGGCCGATGCGATGATCGGTGAGCCGGTTCTGCGGAAAGTTATAGGTGCGGATCTTCTCCGAGCGGTCGCCCGAACCCACCTGCGATTTGCGGGCAGCGGCCAGCTCGGCATTCTGCCGCGCCATCTCCTGCTCGTAGAGCCGTGCGCGCAGCACGCGCATGCCCTTTTCGCGGTTCTTGATCTGCGATTTTTCATCCTGGCAACTCACCACCGTGTTGGTCGGCAAGTGCGTGATGCGCACCGCGGAGTAGGTCGTGTTCACGCTCTGTCCGCCGGGGCCCGACGAGCAGAAGGTATCGATGCGAATATCCTTCGCTTCGATCTTGACGTCAACATCCTCGGCCTCGGGCAGCACGGCTACGGTGATCGCCGAAGTGTGCACGCGGCCCTGCGTCTCGGTGGCCGGCACGCGCTGCACGCGGTGCACCCCCGACTCCCACTTCAGTTGCGAATACACGCGGTCGCCTTCGATGATGGCCACCACTTCCTTGTATCCGCCCACCGAAGACTCGGAGACATCGGTGATGCCCACCTTCCAACGATGCTGCTCGGCAAAGCGCAGATACATGCGGAAGACCTCGGCGGCAAACAGCGTCGCCTCGTCGCCGCCCGTGCCCGCACGAATTTCGAGCACGACGTTCTTGTCGTCGTTCGGATCCTGCGGCAGCAATAGAACCCGCAGCTTCTCCTCGAGTTCCTTTTCCTGCGGCTCAAGGGTGGCAATCTCTTCCTCGGCCATCGCGTGCAGGTCGGCATCGCTGTCGCTGAGCATCGCGCGCGCATCGGCCAGTGCCTGCTGCACCTGCTTCAACGCACGATATTTTTCAACCGGCTCTTCGATCTCACGCAGATTCTTCGAGATCTTCTGCGCGCGTTCGTGATCATTGAGCACCTCGGGCAGCCCGAACTGCGATTGCAGTTCCACATAAAGCTGCTCCATTTGTTCCAAGCGGTCAAGCATGATCCCCCTCCGGGGTTTTAAATTTTTTGGATGTGTTCTTCGGAATCGGAAAAAGGCACGTGGCATCGATAGCGGTGGGAACCGCTAGAGCAGAGCCGGAATGGGCTGATGAAGAACCACGTTGTATTTATTCTAGCGCGATTTGCCTTCACGCTACAGAAAGGGATTCAAAATCGCCACGCCGTCGATCATCTGCCCGTGCTGTAAATCCTCGCTCAGCAAGACCTTGCAGCCAGCCTTCCTGGCCGCATGCAGAATCAGCGCGTCCCAGATGGAAAACTGCCGCAGACGATGGAGATCGATGGCGGCCAACAGGTCATGCACCGTGGGCTCAACGACCTCCAGACGCGCATAGGTCTCTACTTTTTTCTGCGCCAGCGCCGCATCCACGCCCAGCTTGCGCGTGGCGTTTGCAAAGTATTCCTGCAACACCTGCAGCGAAACCACGCCGGAACGCTGTTTCCTGTGCGCAATCACCAGATCGAGTGCCCGATGCTGCTTGCCGGGCGAGGCCTGATCGTCGCAGTACAAAAGAATGTTGGTGTCGAAAAAGGTGCGCACCGGGCGCGTCGGCAGGGCAACGAGAGAAGCGCGGGAAGCACTCATGCGCGTGGCCACCGCAGCCGCTCCTCATACGTCGCGTCACGGTTGAACTTCCACCCGTTCGAGTGGCCGCATCCCGCCGTTTGTCGCAGAAAGGCAATGTCTTTTTCGATCTGCGCGTCGTCGCCGACAATGCGCTCGAAGTGCTCGCGAATCTCCTGATTCACCGTCTTGCCTGCCGCATGCAGCTTCTCCCGCGTGCGTTCAAGCAAACGCTCATCGACCGTCAATGTGAGATTCTTGCCCATAGACACAGAATATGTGCGCACATGTTATGTGTCAATCAAATTCCCTACCGCCCGATGACCGGCAGAATCAGCCGGGAATCGTGGCCCGCACCGCCATAAACGGTGATCGTCGCCCTCTGGTAGTCCTTGGGACGCGCCGTCATGATGTTTTTGACGAACCTCTGCGGATTGCGATCGTACAGCGGAAACCAGCTACTCTGAATCTCGACCACGACCCGGTGCCCGGCCTTGAAGACGTGATCCACGTCGTGCAGAGAAAAACGATACTCGCGCGGCTCACCCGGCCTGATCGGCGCGGGTTTATCGAAGCCGGAAAGATAGCGGCCCCGGAAGATCTCCGCATTGGTCATCCGCTGATACCCACGCATCTTCGGGTCCGCATCATCGGCCGGATACTCGTCGATCAGCTTCACCACCAGATCGTTGTCGGAGCCAGTGGTCGCAGCAAAAATGTCGGCGATCACCTCGCCGGTCACCGTCAGATCGCGCTCCAGCACCGGCAGCGCCCAACGCACAACGTCCTTGCGGTCGGCCACGAAGCGCTGGTCTTCGGTCAGCCAGTTGTACCACGCGGAGCCATCGCCATAGGTCGGCTGAATGGGCCGCGCGCGATAAGGAACCGGGTTCGCCGGGTCGCTCGTGTAACTCGTGCGTGCCTCGGTGGTCGGCGCATTCCACGCCAAAGCGCCATCACCGCCAAGATAGAGGCTCGTCGCGCGCGCGCCCTTCGGCGGAAAACTCTCGTAGCGCTTCCACGCATTCGAGCCCGTCTGGAAGCTGGCCGTGTCTTTGAGGTCGAAGCCCGGCTCATCCTTCAGATACAGCGCAAAAAACTTGGCCTCGATCTCCGCGCGAAACTCTTTGCCGATGGGCGCACCGTATTCGATGTTGCCTAGGTGGCGCGCGGACGAACTCCAGTAACCATGCCGCCAGGGGCCGAGCACCAGAAAGTTTTCCTGCTTCGTGTCGAGCGGCTCCAGTCGCGCATACTCCTGCTCGGGGCCGAACATGTCCTCTTGATCGTAGGTGCCGCCCACGGTCAGCGTCGGCACGGCCACCCGCGTCAAATCCCGCTCCACACCACGCGCCTGCCAGACCGTGTCGTAGGTCGGATGCTTCAGAAAAATCTCCCAGGTGGGCAGCTTCTTCTTCGCATCGGACTGGCGTACATCCTCGCGAAAGCTGCCACGCTTCAAAAAGAAATCGTAGCCGTCCACAGGCTTGCCCGCCGCATCCTTGCCGTAGCTCACCTCGGTCGACTCCTTGCTCGACTCAAGCGAGAACACGTAGTCATAGCCGTAGGTCTGCCGAAAGGCGCCGTTGTGGAAGAAGTCATCGCCCAGCCAGGTGTCGATCATCGGCGCCTGCGGCGAAACCGCCTTTACCGCCGGGTGCGGATCAATGCCCGCCATCATTGACAGAAAGCCCGGATAACTGGTGCCCACAAAGCCCGCGCGACCGTTATTGCCCGCGATATTCTTCACCAACCACGCGACCGTGTCGTAGGCGTCGGTGCTCTCGTCAATGCCCTTCGGGTTGCGGTGGTCCGCCAGCGGACGCATCATCACGAACTGGCCCTCGCTCTTGAAGCGGCCGCGAATGTCCGCGCCCACATAGATGTAGCCGGCGCGCGCCAACTCCGGCCGGCTGGCAAAGAACCAATCGCGCGAGGTCTGCGCAACCCCGTACGGCGTGCGCTGAATCAGAAACGGCAGCGGCTCGTGCATGTCGGAGGGCTTGAGAATCACCACATGCAGCTTCACACCGTCACGCATGGGGATCATCGCCTCGCTGCGCACGTAATCGTGAAAAACATGCCGCACCGGCTCGCCCGTCCGCACATAGGGCTTCTGGTTGTCGCCAGCAAACGTGAGGCTCGCGCCATGGCCCGCCACGTCCAGCGCAAAGCGCACCTTGATGGGATGGCCGCTCACGGTGAACTCCGTGGCCGCATTCGGAAGCAGCGCCACCGGCACGCGACGTTCGCTTTCGAGCGTCAACACGCCATCGTTCACATAAACACTCAGCGGCGTGTCAGGGTCTTCCGCCGAGGCATAGGAACCAGCGAGCGCCTGCAACGCACTCTGCGGAATCGAGACCGCAACCGGCGTCTCCACCGCCCGCGCCTCCGGCGGCATCAGCGGTAAAAGAAAAACCAGGGAAAGAGTGCAGACAAGCAACACGCGGGAACGGAACAAAAATCGCCTCCTCGGCAACGTCTTTTATTTATGAGTTCAATGTTCTGCATCAGGCATGCGCAGCAAACTGCGTCTGTCATCCTGAACCAACGGAGGCCCCAGGCGTTTTCTTCAGCCTGTGGGCAGTGAGTGAAGGATCTGCGGCTGCTTCTTCAAACAACTTGAAACGCAACTTTAGTGATGGTGATGGTGGTGGCCGTGCTCCTCGCACGACTCATCGGTCATTGCCTCAATCGGCACCACGCAACCATCGAGCGCGCCGCAGCCAACATGCTCAAACTGCACCGTGGAGTGTGCAATATGAAAGTGTTCGCGCAGCACGTGATTCAGATTTTCCAGAATCACCGCGCTCTCCGACGGCGGAATATCGGCAATCGTCACATGGCAGGCAAGCGCACGCGACTGCGAACCGAGACTCCAGACGTGCAGATCGTGCACATTGACCACGCCCTCGACCGCTTCCATCTGCGTGCGCATCTCCGCCAAAGAAAGCCCGCTCGGCGTGCCTTCCAGCAGAATATTCAGGGTCTCGCGCACAATGCCAAAGCTCGACCAGAGAATCAGCGCCGCGATAATCAGCGACAGCACCGGATCGATCCAGTTCAGCCCGGTCCACAAAATACCGAAGCCACCAGCGATCACCGCCGCCGTCGACAGCGTGTCTCCGGCCATGTGCAGAAAGGCCGAACGCATATTCACGTCATGCGCCACGCCCCACAGCAGCGCGGCAATCACACCATTCATCAGCACGCCGGCCACGGCCACAATCATCATCAGCTTAGGCTGCACGGCGACCGGAAAGGCCAGCCGATGCACCGCCTCCATCGCAATCCAGATGGCGATCACCAGCAGCGTTGCCGCGTTCACAAAGGCCGCCAGCACACCCGCGCGCTGATAGCCGAAGGTCCGCTGCCCGTCCGCCGGGCGCTTTTGAAAGTAGACGGCGGCAAAGCTCAGCGCCAGCGCCAGAAAGTCCGAAACGTTGTGGCCAGCCTCTGAAAGCAGGGCCAGCGAATGCGCGCGCAGCCCCGCCACAAAAGTCACAATCACGTAGGCCAGCGTCAATACCATCGAGAAACGCAGGACAGAGGTGGTTCTGTTCGCTTTAGGCCCTTCGGGCGCCGCATGCATATGCATAGTAGAAGTGTAATCGGCGCCCGCGCCCGCGCCAACAGGGAACGTAGGGACTAAGGGACTAAAGGACAAGGGAGCAGTGCGCAGTGGCCACTGGCCAGGGATAAGGGATAAAGAAACACAACGGTTGTCATCTTGAGCGAACGGGGCCCCAGGCGCTTTCATCAGCCTGGGGGTGGTGAGTCGAAAGATCTGCGGTTGTGTTTCGGAAGAAGGGGATCTGCGATTGCCCTGGAAAGCAAGAAAACGACTCCCTCAAACCCTCACAGTCCATCAGTCCCTAGTCCCTCAGTCCCTAGCCCCTACGTTCCTAGTCCCTAGCCCCTACGTCCCTAGTCCCTCAGTCCCTGGTCCCTGCGTCCCTGCCCTACCAGGAATGCAGCCACTCGCCCTCGTGGCCGATGTGCACCTCGGTACCGAAGAGTTGACTGAGCCGTGCCTCGGTTAAAAGCTCTTCGCGCGGGCCGTCGCCCACAATACGCCCATGGTTGAGCAGGATCACGCGCTGGATCTCGGGCAGAATGTCGCCGAGGAAGTGGGTCACCAGCACCAGTCCCGTGCCCTCCTGCGCCAGCCGCCGCATCGCCTCACGCAGTCGCCGTTGCGCCGCCAGGTCGAGTGCGTTCGAGGGCTCATCGAGCAGCACCTGTTGCGGCCGGTGCACCAGCGAGCGGGCAATCAGAATCCGCCGTTTTTCGCCCGCCGACATCGTGCCCACCAGTTGATCGGCCAGCCGCGTGGCCTCCAGCCGTTCAAGCGCCTCCCAGGCCCGGGCGCGCATCTCCTCGGTCACGGTCAGGTTCGGCCACAGTGTCGAGGCGGAAAAGAATCCGGCGATGACGGCATTCAGTCCCGTGGTCACCGCCGTTTTTTCTCCCGGCAGGTCGGTGGCCACCACGCCAAAGTGCTTGCGCAACTCGGTCAGGTCCCAGCGCTCGCGGCCAAAGATGCGCACCTGCATGCCTTCGCGCACGATCGGGTAAATCTGGCAGGTGATCGTCTGGATCAGCGTCGATTTTCCGCAGCCATTCGGCCCCAGAATGGCCACGTGCTCGCCCGCGCGAATGTTCAGGTTAATGTCGTGCAGCACCACGCGGTCGCCACGTGCCACATCAACCGATTGCAGATGTAAGAAATTTTTCTCTTCCGGATTGCCACTCAAGGCCGTGGCCGACTCTTCAATGCTCATCGTTGTCTTCGCCGTCTCCCGCATGGGCGACCACCGAAAACGCCGTACAGCTTCTCGCGCGCCGCGCCCATGCTTATTTCATCGTAGCGCGGCCGCGGCCCTCGGATTTGCTGCGATACATCAGCCGGTCGGCGCGTTCCAGCAGCGACTGCATGGTGTCATCGGTGCGCGCCAACGTGGCACCCACGGAAATCGACAGCGAAAACGCGCGATTGTTGCCCGCCAGCAACATATCCTCGGCCAACGCCACGCATCGCTCGGCCATCTGGCGCAAACTCGTCTCATCGAGGCAGTAGACAATGGCGAGAAACTCGTCGCCGCCCCAGCGGCCCATCGTGTCGCTCGGGCGCAGAGCCCCCGCCAGTATGCGGCCAAGCTCCTGCAACGCGCGGTCCCCGTGGCTGTGCCCACAAACGTCGTTGATCTCCTTGAAGTCGTCAAGATCGATCATCAGCACGCCAAAGGGTTCGCGCTCGGCCGTCGCGTCCTGAATCAGCGCCTGCAGCGTCATCTCCAAAAAACGCCGGTTCGGCAACTCCGTCAGGTGGTCCAGAAAGGCCATGCGCCGCATCGCTTCCAGACGCCGCCGCATCTCGTGCTCACCGGAGGCATCAGAGAATATACCGACGACGCCGATCACCTCATCCGTCGCATTGCGCAAGGGGTGCGTGCGCAGTTTTATCGGCACTCTGCGGCCCATCTTGTTTTGCAAAAATGCGTCGGTCTCCACGCGTGCATTCTCGCGCAGGCAAGCCTGCAAGGGGCACTGCCCCAAGCAAAGCGTACTGGCCCGCTCCGGCTCGGCATGGCACAGCGCGCGATCCGTGCAAAGACTTCCTGTCATCTCCTGTGCGGAGTAGCCCGTTAACCGTTCGGCTCCGCGACTCCAATAACTCACCCGCTGCCGACGATCCATCACGTAAACGCCATCGCTCATCTGGTCCAGAAGTTTCTTGTAAAACTCCGGTGTGGCGGCTGCGGCTTGAAGAGGCTCTTTGGCCCCGTTTGCCTCATCAGCTTGAATCTGCACAATGATCTCCACTCAAAAACAATACGATCCATCCTATCGCCGCGTACTTTCCCCCTGTCCCAAACTTCTGCAAACTTTTGTGACGCACCGCCGGACGGGCGTCACCTGCTAGATTAAAAAGATTAGCGATGAGTGACTCTTCCAGCTTTTTTCTTCCTCGCGGTTTTCGCTTTGCCGCCGGCAAGGCCGGCCTGAAGGCCAGCGGAAACAACGACTTTGCCCTTATCGTCGCCGACCGCCCGGCGAGCGCCGCGGCCGAGTTCACCTCGAATCGCGTTGTCGCCGCCCCGGTCATCGTCGACCGTGAGCACCTGACCGCCTCGGCGGGTCGGGTGCGCGTCGTCGCCATCAACGCCGGCAACGCCAACTGCGCCGCCGGGCAGGCCGGCCTCGATGCCGCCCGTGCCACCTGCGCCGCCGCCGCCGCCCTCTTCGATTGCCCCGCCGAGCAGGTTTTCCCCTCCTCGACCGGCGTCATCGGCCAACCCCTCCCGGCAGAAAAGCTGATTGCCGTCATGCCCGCGCTGGCCTCGGAACTCGGCGCCGAAATCGACGATCTGCACAAGGTCACCTGCGCCATCATGACCACCGACACCGTCGAAAAAACGGCGAGCGTCCAGATCGAACTTCCCCAGCCCGATGGCTCCGCGCGCACCGTGCGCATCGCCGCCTTCGGCAAGGGCGCCGGCATGATTCATCCGCAACTGGTGCCGCACGCCACCATGCTCGTCTACCTGCTCACCGATGCGGAAATCGAGCCCGACGTACTGCGCGGCTATCTGCATCCGGCCATCGAGCGCAGCTTCAACCGCATCTCGGTCGACGGCGACACCTCGACCAACGACACGGTTCTGTTGCTGGCCTCGGGCGCCAGCGGCGCAAAGATCGAAGCGGGCAATGCCGCCTTTGCCGAGGCACTGCGCACAGTGGCCACCTCGCTCGCGCGCCAGATCGTCGCCGACGGAGAAGGCATCAGCCATGTCGTCGAGCTGCGCATCACCGGCGCCACCTCCGATGCCGACGCCCTGCGCGTCGCCAAGGCCATCGCCCATTCGCCCCTGGTCAAAACCGCCTGGGCCGGTTGCGATCCCAACTGGGGACGGCTGGCCTGCGCCATCGGCTACTCCGGCGTCGCCATCGATCCCGATCTCTTCGACATCAGCTTTGGTGCGCTGCCGATCTGCCGCAACGGCGGTCGCGCCGCCGACTATGACGAACAGGCCGCGCACGACTACATCGCCCAGCGCGAGTTCACCGTCTCCATCGATCTGCACCAGGGCTCGGGCTCCTGCACCTTCTGGACCACCGACCTCACCCACGGCTACATCACCATCAACGCCGACTACACAACGTAGTCAGCGACTGACCATGCACGAAAAAAGAGAAAGGCCTCATCCATCGCGATGAGGCCTTTCTCTTTCGTAAAGCACTACTCACTCTCGGCCGGGCGCTAGAAGCTAAAGGCTAAGAGCGAACGGCTGACGCCTCAGACCCTGGTCCCTTAGTCCCTAGTTCTCAGCCCCTCAGTCCCTAGTCCCTACGTCCCTTAGTCCCTGCTTCTCTACTCCCGCAACCCGCGTCCCGGCCGGCGTCGGCCGTAGTCGAGCGGGTCCGGGTCTTCGTAGGTGGGCAGCAACGGCAGCCCCTCGCGCAGCCCCGACCACTCCTCGGCCACCACGATGCTGTTCTGCGGATTGCCGGGCTGATAGCGCACCGAGCAGGGAAAGCCCACGCGAATCGTCGTCGGATCGACGATCGTCTGCATGTACGTCACATCCTGCGAGCACTCGTAATCGACCCCGCCGATCCGGTAGCTGAACAGCAGCATCGAGCGCGGTTCGCCCGCATCGCCCGCGACATCGAAGATGTCCAGCAACATGCCGTCCACCAGCCGCCCCGACTGCACCAGAAAGTGCCGCCGCGCGTACTCGATCTCTTCGGCCGTCGGGCGCTTGCGGAAGACCAGCCACAGCGCTACGGCAAACACAATGGCGCTGGCCACCAGACCGAGGACAATCTCCCACTCGTTTTTATACAGAAGTGTCATGCGTGACGATCAATTCCCGAGTTGGGAACCACTTAGAGCATAACGCAGGAACAGCTGCCGTGCGATTGCCGCGCGGTGAAGAACCGAGTCCTCATCGCGCAAAATGGGACCAGAGCGCTCTCCAAGCACCATTGCGGCGGCCGATCCAACAAAAATTCACACATGCAGTGGAAACGGTGCAAAACTCCGCAACCCACGCGCCCACCGCGTCGCCCCGTGCAATGTCCTATACTCTAGGTTGCATCGGAGGGCAAAACCGCACCTGCAACGCGCGGCCTCCGCGGAGGTTTTTCCTTGGCTTTTGAGCAAAGAGTCGCCGGGCCAGAACGCGCCCGCATTCGTTCCACCACCGTCGTCTGCGTCCGCCGCAACGGCGTGGTCGTCATGGCCGCCGACGGTCAGGTTACCCTGGGCGATACGGTGCTGAAGCACTCGGCCCGCAAGATTCGCCGCCTCTATCAGGAAAAGATTCTGGCTGGCTTCGCCGGCTCCACCGCCGACGCCTTCACTCTGTTCACGCGCTTCGAGAGCAAGCTCGAGCAGTATGCCGGCAACCTGAACCGCTCGGCCGTCGAGCTCGCCAAGGACTGGCGCACCGACAAGATGCTGCGCAATCTCGAGGCCCTGCTGGTGGTTGCCGACCTCCACCAGACCTTTCTCATCTCTGGCTCGGGCGACGTGATCGACCCGGACGAGCCTCTGGCCGCCATCGGCTCCGGCGGTCCCTACGCCACCGCCGCCGCCCGCGCCCTGCTTGAAAACACCGAGCTTGGTGCCCGCGAAATCGCCGAAAAAGCCCTGGCCATCGCCGGCCAAATCTGCATCTACACCAACGATCACATCACGCTCGAGGAACTGAAGGCGTAACCGTTGCCGCCGGTTTTCTGCTTGAAGCAAAAAACCGGCGGCAATGCCCTGAACTCGACGAAATTGCTCGCGTAGAGCACCAAAACGTGTCAGGGCACGACTTTAGTCGTGCCACAAATGGCTTGTTCAAGGAAGGAGGGCTTTAGCCCCTGCCATGTCCAGACCCGCCAGGCCGTCCGATCCGCTACAACGATCCGGAATGCCTCGCACTTTTTTTGTGACCAGTCGCACCGCAGGCGGGAAAGCTCTCTTTCAAACAAAGCGCATGGCCGATCTTTTCATCGAGGGATTGCGTGTGTACATGCGCGCTGGCAAAATGCAGATTCACGATTTTGTTGTCATGCCCAATCACGTACACATTCTCATGACCATTCCGGGCGACACCTCACTCGAAAAGGCCATGCAGTTGATCAAGGGAAGCTTCTCCTACAAGGCCAGCCATGAGCTCGACTTCAAGGGAGAGGTTTGGCAGCGAGGTTATTCCGATGTACGCATCGTCGACGAACAAAGCTTTGCCGAACACCGGCGCTACATTGCGCAGAACCCCGTCAGGGCTGGTCTGGTACAGATCGCCGAAGACTTTCCCTTCGGATCGACCTTTCTCAAACGGCGCAAGCAATCAGGGGCTGAAGCCCCGTCGGCTTTTCCAGAAGCGCTCGGCACGACTGAAGTCGTGCCCTGACACGGACAAACGTTCTTCCCTTTCAGAGAACAAAAAGAACCAGCGGGCACTTTTTTTGCTTCTGCGGATACCTGCCCTGCCACAATAGAACACAGGACCGTATTCCAGATCCTGCACAACCTTTTTCAAGAAGAGCATCCTTAAGAACCATGGCCATCTACCTGCCCGCATCCGCCGAAGAACAGGACCTCGCGCTCGACGAGTTGACGCCGCGCGAGATCGTCGCCGAGCTCGACAAGCACGTTGTCGGTCAAAAGGCCGCCAAGCGCGCCGTCGCCATCGCCCTGCGCAACCGCCAGCGCCGCCAAAAGCTCTCACCCGAGCTTGCCGACGACATCATGCCCAAGAACATCATCATGATCGGACCCACCGGCGTGGGCAAAACCGAGATCGCGCGCCGGCTGGCCAAGCTGACCAACTCGCCCTTTCTCAAGGTCGAGGCCAGCAAGTTCA
>DBTV01000022.1:54663-74155 GCA_002307235.1 Acidobacteriaceae bacterium UBA1307 | reverse complement strand
CCGAGGTCGGCTACGTCGGTCGCGATGTCGAATCGATGATCCGCGATCTGGTCGAGGTCGCCATCGACATGGTCCGCGAAGAGCGGCTTGAAGAGATTGAGGACCGCGCCGAGATGAACGCCGAAGAACGGCTGCTCGACGTGCTGCTGCCTCCGCCGCCCGCCCCGCCCGCCGCGCAGGAGGGCCAGCTCACCCTGCCCGGCAACGACAGCTATCAGCGTTCGCGCGAAAAACTCCGTCAGCAGTTCCGCGAAGGCAAGCTCGATGACCGCACCGTCGAGATCGACGTGCGCGAGCGCGGCCTGCCCCAGATCGGCATCATCTCCAACCAGAACATCGAGGACATGGAGGGCAACCTGCGCGACATGCTGCCCAACATCTTCGGCAGCGGCTCCAAAAAGAGCAAGAAAAAAGTCGCCGACGCCTTCGACTACTTTGTGCAGGAAGAAGAGGGCCGGCTCATCGACATGGACGCGGTCACCCGCACCGCCGTCGAGCGCGTCGAGTCGAACGGCATCATCTTCCTCGATGAGATCGACAAGATCGCCGGGCGCGAAAGCCACGGCCCCGACGTGAGCCGCGAAGGCGTGCAGCGCGATATTCTGCCCATCGTCGAAGGCACCACCATCAACACCCGCTACGGCATGGTACGCACCGACCACATTCTGTTCATCGCCGCCGGAGCCTTCCACGTCTCCAAGCCCAGCGACCTGATCCCCGAGTTGCAGGGCCGCTTCCCGATCCGCGTCGAGCTGCAATCGCTCACCGTCGAGGACTTCCTGCGCATTCTCACCGAGCCCAAGGCCTCGCTCACCAAGCAGTACACCGCATTGCTTGAGACCGAGGGCGTCAAGCTCGAGTTCGCCACCGACGCTCTGCGCGAGATGGCCGCATTCGCCTTCAAGGTGAACGAGATGACCGAAAACATCGGCGCGCGCCGTCTGCACACCATCATGGAACGCGTGCTTGAAGACGTCAGCTTCCTCGCTCCCGACGTGGCCCGCAAGGCTCCGAACGAAGAGGCCGCCACCGCGCTCGCCGAGGCCATCAAGGCCGAGTCGTCCACGCCGCTGCCCTACGAGGAACGCGCCGCCGCCGAGCCCGAAAAGCCCGCCGAAAAGGTCTTCGCCATCAACTCCGAATACGTGAAGAAAATGGTCGCCGACGTGGTCAAGGATCAGGACCTGTCGCGGTACATTCTTTAGCAAAATGAAGTGGCCACCCAAAAAAGAACGCCCACCTCTTTCATCAAGAGATGGGCGTTGCTTGCGTCACTTCTTCTTGAAATATCCTTGACAGACACCTGACGGTAAAGCACTCTTTTTTATATGCAAGCCCTTAATCTGTCTGGTACCTCCAAGGAGAGCGATGGCTTCTTGAAGCGCCTCTTCTGGCCCACGGTGGAAAACGCCTGGGATGTTGATGCCCTCGGCGTACAGGGCTTCTGGCTTTGCTTCTTCATCGGGAGCTTGAATTTTATCGTTTGTGCGGGTATAGCGCTGGTTGCGCCCGTTGTCTTGATGCGTGTCCTCATGATTGCAACGGGATTGATCATATTTTCGGCATACTTTATCGGGGGTATGGGGGTACGCCAGGCAAACTGGGGTGCTGCAGTGACAATTTTCACCCTCTATGTCGCCAGTCAAATTTCCACCAGACAGATCCCAGGCTTCCTTTCCTTCATCTTTGCTGGAATTTTACTTTCCAACGTCCGTGCAACATTTTTGGCTTCTCGATGGCAACCTGCAAGCGAGGACGAGGATCGCCCGACGCGATTCAATGAAACCTTCCGGGACAAACTTGTCGATCAATGGCCGCAGCGGGCATGGCCCGTGCTGAAATATCCTTTTTACGTGCTGGACGCCATTCTGCTTCTTCTTCTCATGGCTTCTATGGTGCTACAGCAGCGCAATGGATCGTTTCATTCTTTATCAAGGCAGCATGCCAGTCCTTCTGTCGTCGTCAGAGCGCGAGGCTCTTACTAACTTTCCAGAGTAGAGCATCCACAAAAGCGATTTCGCTGTTTTCGTGGATGCTCTCTTTATGATTCCAGCCTGCGCAGCATCTTGAGCATCTCTTTCAGATCGCTCTTGCCCAACTCCTGCTCAAACTCTTTTTGCAGCCGGTCAAAGGCCGCAATCACGCGCAGGGCCGCGCGTTTGCCTTGTGGCTTCAAGATCAGCAAAAACGCGCGCGCGTCGTCGGGATCAATGCGCCGCTGCAACAGTCCCTTGGCCTCCAGCGAAGAGACGCAGTGGCTCACATTGCCGCGCGTCGTCTCAAAGGTTTCGGCCAACTGCGAGGGCTTGATCGGCTTCGGAGCCTCGAAGAACAGCGCCGCCAGCACCAGCCCTTCCATCAGACCAAGCTCGTCCTCGGCCAGCGCCCGCGCCGCCAACGCGTCAAAGCGACGCGACGCGCGCCCCACGGCAAACAGCGGACTCTCCCGTAAATACGCATCGATACGCATGATTTCATTCCTTCTGCAATAGTTTAGTGCATCAACTATTTATGCAATGGCAAAACTATCCTTGCCGCCGGTCGCATCCCGTTGCATCCTAACCAGGACATGCCACGATTTTCATCTTTCTCTTCCGTCTTTCTTCTTTCTTCGACTCTCCTTGCGCAAACCCCGGTCCAGAAGACCACCGAGACGATGGTCGTGCTCGGCGAGGCCGTGCCCGTGCCGCTGGCCGAGTCCACACGCGCCGCGACGATTCTGCCCCTCGCGCCGCAATCGCTCACCCTCGCCTCGCCGCTCGATGCCCTGCGCTCGGACTCGAGCATCTTCCTCAAGCAGCGCGGCGCAGGCGGCGAACAAACCGACCTTGTGCTGCGCGGCGGCGGCTTTGCGCAGACGCTGATTCTGGTCGACGGCTTTCGCGTCAACGACAGCCAGACCGCACATCACTCGCTCGATCTTCCGCTGCCGGTCGAGGCCATTGACTCCATCGAAGTCCTCGCCGGAGCCGGTTCCACCCTGCATGGAGCCGATGCCCTGGCCGGCGTCGTCGACCTCCGCACCGCCGCGCCCAGCCACGCCTCGCTGCGCCTTCGCGCCGCCGATGGCAGCTTCACCTCCGATGAGGAATCGCTCGTCGGCAACGCCGTGCTGCATCGCTGGAGCGGCCGTCTCGCCACCGCGCGCAATTTTTCCGAGGGCTTCATGGCCGACCGCGACTATCGCAACGAAACGCTCTCTACCGAGCACTGGATCGGCACCCACCTCGGCCTAACCGACCTGCTGCTCGCCGCGAGCGACCGCACCTTCGGAGCCAACCAGTTCTACGGCAACTACAACTCCTGGGAGCGCACTAAAAACTGGTTCGCCGCCGCCCGACAGGAACTCGGCAGCCGCACCACCGCCTCCTACGCCTACCGCCGCCATACCGACCAGTTCGTGCTGCTGCGCGGGCGGCCCAGCTACTACGAGAACAATCACATCGATGGCTCCTGGCAGGCCTCGCTGCGCCGCACCGCCACCCTCGGCAGCGGTTCGCTTGCGCTCTTCGGACTCGAGGCCGCCGGCGACAGCATTCATTCGAGCAATCTCGGCCAACACGCGCGCAATCGCGGCGCGGGCTACGTCGATTTCGATCTGCACCCGGCACGCGCACGCTGGACGCTCTCGGCCGGTGCGCGCGAAGAGATTTTTTCGGGCGGCTTGAAGAGCTTTGCGCCGCAACTGGCCGCCAGCTTCCGCGCCGCGCCCACACTCAAGCTGCGCGCCGCCGCGGGCTACGGCTTCCGCATCCCCACCTACACGGATCTCTATTATTCCGATCCGACGACCGTGGGCAACGCCCGGCTCAAACCCGAGTCAGCCTGGTCAGCCGAGGCCGGTGCCGACTGGAGGCCCACCGCGCAACTTGCTCTCACCGCCACCGGCTTTTACTCGCGCCAGCACGACGCCATTGATTACATCCGCGCCAACGCCTCCGCCAAGTGGCAGGCCACCAACCTCAGCGGCCTGCGCTTTGCCGGAGCCGAGGCCACACTGCACTGGCAGCCCACGCAAACCCAGTCCGTCCATCTGAGCTGGACCATGCTCCATGGCGCACAACGCGCGCTCAACGGGCTCGAGAGCGAGTATGTCTTCAACCTGCCGGTCGAAAACGCGCAGGTCGCCTGGCGCGCCGCACTCGGCCACTGGGCGCAGCTCACCAACACCGTGCAGATCGCCCAGCGCTACCAGCAGACCCCCTACCCCGTCTGGGATGCGACCCTGGCCCACGACAGCGGCCGCCTGCGCCCCTACCTGCGCCTCACCAACCTCGCCAACACCGGCTATCAGGAGATCGAGAACGTCGCCATGCCCGGCCGCGCCGTCATGGGCGGCTTCGCGCTCAACTTCGGCAAATAGAAGTGGAAGACGCAAAAAGGGCAGCCGCTCTGGCTGCCCTTTCGCTTTTTCTGCAAGGATATTGCGTTATGCCGAGGCATTCGCGCGCAGCTCGGTCATCTCCTGCCGCACCGTCAGCAGCGCCTCCAGCTTGATCAGCGCATCGGTAAAGCCGGTGATGCCGCCCTTCAGCTTGTCGGTGGCCATCGCGTTGCCGTCATGCATGAACTCGAAGACATCCTTGTCCATCACAATCCGCTCGATGTTCTGGGTCGCGGCCTTGACCGGGTCAAGCTTGCGCTCGAGCACGCCCTCGGTCGCCTCCAACTCCGCCAGCAGCTTCGGCGAAATCGTCAGCAGGTCGCAACCGGCCAGCTCGATAATCTCACTCGCATTGCGGAAGCTGGCGCCCATCACCTGCGTCTTGTAGCCGAACTTCTTGTAGTAGTTGTAGATGCGCGTCACCGACTTCACGCCGGGGTCCTCCGCGCCCACAAACTTCTTGCCCGTGTCCTGCACATACCAGTCCAGAATGCGCCCGACAAAGGGCGAAATCAGCGTCACGCCCGCATCCGCGCAGGCAATGGCCTGATGCAGCCCGAAGATCAGCGTCAGGTTGCAATGGATGCCTTCTTTTTCAAGGATCTCCGCGGCGCGAATGCCATCCCAGGTCGCGGCGATCTTGATCAGAATCCGTTCCCGGCCAATGCCCGCCGCGCCGTACTGCGCAATAATGCCGCGCGCCTGCGCCACGGTCGCATCGGTGTCGTAGCTCAACCGCGCGTCCACCTCGGTTGAAACCCGGCCCGGCACAATCTCCAGAATCTTTTTGCCGAAGGTCACCGCCAGCCGCTGAAAGGCCAGCTTGGCCACCGCCTCGGCCCGAACCTTTGGACCCAGTTCGGTGCGCGCCTGCGCCAGTTCCTCGTTGACAATCGCCTGATACTCGGGCATTTCGGCCGCTGCCGTAATCAGCGACGGATTTGTCGTCGCATCCTGCGGCCGGAACTTCTTCATTCCTTCAATGTCGCCCGTATCGGCCACTACGACGGTGTACTTGCGCAGTTGCTCCAAAAGATTCGGCATGTTTCCTCCAGGGGAAGGGGCCCCGGCCAAAACCGGGGTTTGCCCTCTGTGTATCGTCCTATCTGATGCAACAGATCAGCACAAGGTCGCGCCAAGCTACTCTTCGGTTTCGACGCTGTGCCGCAACGTTCCTAATCCTGCAACGGAAATCTCCACCCGGTCGCCTGCCTTCAGCGCTCCCACGCCGGCCGGGGTTCCCGTCAGAATCAGATCGCCCGGTTCGAGCGTCATCGCCCGCGTGATGTAGCGCAGCAACTCGCCCACCGGAAAAATCAGGTCGCGCGTCGAAGCCTGCTGGCGTAATGTGCCGTTCACGCGCGTCTCAATCGTAACGCCCGCATCCGGGTCAATCCCGTCGCTGACCACCGGCCCCACCGGGCAAAAGGTGTCAAAGCCCTTGGCCCGCGTCCACTGCCCGTCGTTCTTCTGCAGGTCGCGCGCCGAAATGTCATCGGCCAGCGTGTAGCCGCGCACCACCTTGCGCCAGTCATCGTCCGGGCCCAGGTTACGCACCCGCTTGCCGATCACCACCGCCAGCTCGCCCTCGTAATCCACCCGCTCGGAGATCTTCGGCAGCCGCACCACTCCGCCCGAGGCCAGCAGGGCCGACGACGGCTTGAAGAACAACAGCGGCTCGGTCGGGACCTCGTTGCCCATCTCCTTCGCATGATCGCGATAATTGCGGCCCACACAGACAATCTTGGACGGGGTCACCGGCGGCAGCAGTTGCGCCGACTCAATCGCCATCGAAGCAAAACTCCGCAAACCTCCCAGCCGCGCCCGCAAATCCTCCTCGGGCGATTCAATCGGGGCTACAACCCAAAACTCGCCATCACGCTCTTCCACGCGGCCATAGCGCACGCAGCCCTCATGCCGAAAGCGGCAATACTTCATCCAAACTCCTCATTTTTTAGGGGTTCTTCTCTTCCACAGAGAAGTTCCTTTTTTCTTTCGAACTCGTGTCGGCCGCTGCCGGAGGGAATGCCGGCGCGACTCGAAAAAAAGACTATGGCTCCGGCGTCGTCTCCTCGGCCTCGGCCGAACGCGCGCCCTCATGACCGCCCTGGTCCATCGCGCTCACCGCATACCGATAGCTGTGGCCCGCCGCCACGGTTTCATCGCGGAAGGCAAGCCCCGTCAACGGTTTGGCCGGGGAAATTCGCACCCACTCGCCCGTGCCCTCGCGCCGGTACACCACATAACCGGCCAGATCCGTCTCCGTATTCGGCTGCCAGTTCAGGTCGATGGTCAACGCGCCGCCCTCGGCCGTCATCGCCACCGCCACCAGCCCCTCGGGCGCATCCGGCGGAAAAATATCCTTCACCTCGACGCGCACCGGCGTCGACAGCGCGCCCTCCAGCTCAAGCCATTCCTTGTCGAGCCTGACCCGCGCCACCCGCTGCGCCTGATACTCATAGGCCATGCCAAAGCGGGTTGTCTTGTCGAGCGCCTTGCCGTGCCCGACGCCCTCGCTCACCAGCAGATTCTGCTGTGCTGGCTCGGCGGGCGCGTCCAGTGGGCCGGCCTTGGATTTTTTGGGCTGTGGAGTCAACAGCTTGCGCCGCAATCGCACCGGCGCTGTCTCGCCCGGTTCCGGCCTCCAGTGCAGCACCACGCCCGCCTTGCGCACCACAGCAGTCAACTCCTCCACCGGCGCGGGAGCCGCTCCAGCCACCACCGCCGCCCGGTTCGAGGAGCCCGCCGAGCGTCCCCGGCGATTCTCCAACTCCACAAAATATTCAAGCGCCCTCGGCTTGCCGCTCGCCAGCGCCTGCGGCAGCGCGTCCACAAAGTGCCCTTCCGTGCCAGGATTCAGCCGCACCATTCCGGCAAAAGCGCACCCTGCGCCCTCGGCCCGGCAAAGCTTCACCGTCACCGGCTCCTTCAGCAGCAGCTTGTCGGTATTGCGGCGCGGCATCGACCAGTCCAGCGCCACCTGATTGCCCAAACGCTCGGCGCGCAGATTCGCCACCGGCTGCGGCAGATCGAGCGATGGCGGCTGCGGCGCACCCGGCATTCCGCAACCAGACAGAAAGATTCCACCCGCCAGCACCACCACCAGCGCCAGTGCCTCGAATTTCCGCGCAGACTCCATTGCCCCCAGTCTACCGGACCACGGCCGTCGCGTGCAGCCGATCACGCACGCGTTACAATTCAAGGCACCGCCACCGCATCGCAACCGCGGCATCACGCATCTCATCACCAAGAGGAAATCTGCATGGCGAATGAAACGCTGAGCGAGGCCAAGCGCCAGAAGCTCCTGTCTGCGCTCGAAAGCAACTGGCAGGCCGAGATGGAAGGCCACCATACCTACAAGACCTTTGCCGACCGCGACACCGAGCTGGTCCGTGCCCGCGTCCTCCGCCACCTGGCCCAGGACGAACTGGAGCACGCCGAGCTCTGGGCCAAGCGCATCCGCGACCTCGGCGGCCCCGCGCCCGTCTACACCGGCACGCCCGGCGGCGACGCCGACTCCCTTGCCAGCCGCGCCAGCGACATTCCCACCGCCCTGCGCCGTCAGGAGATCGAGGAAAGCCGCCACATCGCCCACTACGGCGAGCAGATCAAGGCCCTCGGCGATCAACCGTCCATCTCCATTCTCGACCGCGTCATCGACGATGAAAAAGAACACTATCGCGAGCTGGGCTCGCTGTTGCGCGGCCACTACACGACCTCCGACGCCACCCACAAGATCGACGCTAAAGCCGTGCTGGAAGAGATGTTAGCCAAGCGCGACCAGGGGCGCAAGCAGCCGGGGGACTGGATTGGGGACGCAATTTATGGCGTGAACGACGGGCTGGGGGCGATCTTCGGCATCGTTTCGGGCGTTTCGGGCGCGACCGCAGGTGATAGCAAATACGTACTGTTAGCGGGACTTTCGGGACTGATTGCCTCGGCGCTTTCGATGGGTTCGGGTGCGTATTTGGCGGCGAAAAGCAAGCGCGAAATCTATATGGCCGAACTGGACCGCGAGCGCAAGGCCATTGAAATGAACGGCCCAGAGGCGCGCGAGCTGCTCTCGCTCTACTATCAGGTGAAGGGATTGCCCGAATCGGATGCACAAAAAATGGTGCAACATATTGCCACCGATCCTGAGCAATTGCTGAAGGCTTTGGCCAGCGAACGGCTGGGCGCGAGCGAAGAGACGCTGGCAAACCCCATTGTTTCAGCCAGTTCCGGCGCTCTCTCGACGGCCGTCGGCGCGGCGATTCCGATTCTGCCCTTCTTCTTTTTGCACGGCGTGGAAGCAGTGATTGCGGCGGCGGTGATTTCGCTCGTGGCGCACTTCGCGGTGGGCGCGGCCAAGTCGTTGATTACAGTGCGCTCGTGGTGGTCCTCGGGCACCGAGATGACGGTCGTCGGCGCCATCGAAGGCGCGGTCACCTACGGCATCGGCATCCTGCTTGGTGGCGGGGGTCTCTGATTTTTCAACAAGTTAGAGCATGAAAATGCGGCACGGAAGAAACGATCTTCCGTGCCGCATTTTTTCGTGCATTTTTTGGCAAAAAACAGGCTAAAAGCGTGTCTTTTTCGCGTCGGAAACGGGGCTCTGGAGGGCGCGTCCGGGCCTGAAGGCCCGTCGACGGCCTGCGGCTGATTCATGGGCCTGAAGGCCCATGCTCCCTCCGCTTTTTTATTTTCTTGCCGGGCGGCAACGTTTATTTTTCTTGCCGGGCAGAAGGCCTTTTCGTCCTGAGGGAAGGGAGCGAGCTCACAAGACTTTAAGGTTGGGATGCCTTACCGCTTGGAGCGCTCCTGCTTCAGGAAGGCGAGCCAGGGCTCGAAGCCGGCGCCGGACTTCGAGGAGGTCTCGAAGATCTCGATGGAGGGGCGAATCTCGTGGATGTTTTTGATGGCCTCGTCGCGCTGGAACTCGCAGGGGATGGCGAGATCGATTTTGGTGATGACGGCGGCGTCGGCGGAGTTGAACATGGTGGGATACTTGAGGGGCTTGTCCTCGCCCTCGGTGACGCTGAGCAGAGCGACGCGGACGCGCTCGCCGAGGTCGTAGCTGGAGGGGCAGACGAGGTTGCCAACGTTTTCGATGAAGAGAAAATCGAGGCCGGCGAGGGGCCGCTCGGTCCACTCGTCGAGGTGCCTGGCGATCATCTCGGCGTCGAGGTGGCAGGTGCCATGGGTGTTGATCTGGCGGACGGGGGCTCCGCTGGCGGCGAGGCGCTTGGCGTCGTTGTCGGTTTCAAGATCGCCGACGAGGGCGGCGGCCTTGAAGCCTGCGGTAGTCAGCTCGCGGAGGGTGCGTTCGAGAAAGGCCGTTTTGCCCGAGCCGGGGCTTGAAACGAGATTGAGCACGAGCACACCGGCCTGGGTGTAGCGGTCGCGCAGCACGCGCGCCAGCTCGTCATTCTTCTTCAAAATTCCCTGCCGCAATTCGACAATGCGTGTGGTCATTTTTTCTCCCTTTATCCGCCTAAACCAAAAATGTTTTCCGGATATCTGCATCGCTAAGATTGTGCATCTGAAACTTAGTAGTTTGGCCTAGTGTGCGAATAAGTGTTAAAAGCCTGTCATCTGTTTTGTCATCGATGAAATCACGCAATGCTCTGAGCGTAGTCAAATCATCTGACCATAATACTGGGATTTTGTTTAGCTCAAACATCAGCTTTGTTGCGTAGTCGTCACGTCGAGGTTGATTTTTGGATATAACAAAACGAAGGCCAGAAATATTCACCAGGCACTCGACCTTTTGCCTACGAATTTCGGCGAGTTCGAGATCTCTAGTCGACTTTCTAAATACCCAGATTGATCCGAACACCCCGATCATGCTACCAACGATGGCTCCGATAAACGAAAGCATTTGGCCTGTCATATTTCTATCCGTTAGATCCTTTGGCAAGCCGGGCATATAAATACCCGGCGTCGAGGTAACTTACTTGCCGTCGTCGATCTCGATGGACTCGATCTCCATCTCGCGGCCGTGGAGCAACTCGTTGACGGGCTCGTGGCAAAGGGGACATCGGAAGCTCTGGAGACTCTCGAGGGTGACGTCGGCCTGGCAATGGTCGCAACGCATGACGATGGGCACGGCGGCGACGGCAAGCTCGGCCGATTCGAGCGGCGTGTCCTTGGTCGTCAGCTCCCAGCAGAAGCGGAGCGAGTCTTCGACGATGTCGGAGAGGACGCCGAGGCGCAGGCTGACCTTCTTCACGGTTGCGCCAGGATAGGCGGCCACGGATTGGGTGACGGCTTCGACGATGCTGGTGCAGATGGAGAGCTCGTGCATGACTCTTTCAGGATAGACGCCGGGGTGGCTTCGGAGTGCGAAAAAAGCGCGCAGGGGCTGAAGCCCCTCCGTTGGTTTGTTTCTCTGATGGCTGGTTTGTTTTCAACGACGCGAGAGAGTGTGCGAACTTCTATGCCTGCTCGTGGATGTGCGGCGTTCGCGTGTGAGCCAGCTCCCAGGCTTTTACATACTTCCAGTGGATGTAGGCGGAGTGGTTGAGGTGCTGGAGCAGGCCGGAGCGGCCGTCGAGAAAACCGCCGCGCACAGCGTAGTTGTAGAGGAAGGTCGCGATGGGGTTGAGCACGGCCTGCGCGACGAGAGCGGCGAGCGAGCGCGGAGCGCGGCCCTCGGCGACAAGCTGGCGGGCGGCGGCGGCGCTGTAGCGGTTCATGTGCTCGATGTACTCATCGAGCGTGGCGTAGCAGTGATGGATCAGGTGGCCTTCGAGTTGGGCAACGGGCAGAGCGGTCTCCATGGTCTCGTGGACGGCGCGCTCGCGGAAGCGTGCGGCATCGCGCGGAAACAGGCGCAGCTTGGGGTCGGGCCAGTAGCCGCCGTGGCGCAGGGGCCGGCCCAAAAAGTGATTGAGCCGGGGAATTTTGTAGGCTTTTTCTTCTTTTGGTTCTTGCGCGAGGAGTTGCCGGATTTCTGCGATCAACGCCGGGCTGAGCTCCTCGTCGGCATCGAGCGAGAGAACCCAGTCGCCGGTGGCGCGGGCGATGGCGGCGTTTTTTTGGGCGGCGAATCCGCGCCAGGGCTCGTAGTGAAATTCGGCACCGGCGGCGCGGGCAATGGCCTCGGTCTCATCGGTCGAGCCGGAATCGAGGACAACGATCTGGTGGGCCCAGGCGACGCTGGCGAGGGTGCGCGGCAGATTGGCCGCTTCATTGCACGTGATGAGGACGACGGAAAGACGCTGAGGCACGAGCCAAGAATATACCGAAGCGGGCCGTGCGGGAACCACGGCGCGGCCGATAACGTAGACAGAGAAGGAAGGCAGCAGGAGGCAGAGCATGACGAGCGTACCCCAGGCAGAGGCGATCTTTTATCAGCAGTACGAGGCAACGCGGCGCGACGAGGTGGTGGGGATTCTGCTGGCGCTGTTTCTGGGCGGCTTCGGGGCGCACCGGTTTTATCTGCGGCAGACGGGGCTGGGCGTTCTTTACATTTTGTTTTGCTGGACGGGGATTCCGTCGCTGGTGGGGCTGGTTGAGTGCTTCCTGATGCCGGGCCGGGTGCGGGAGTTCAACGCGCTGCAGGCGGGTGCGATTGCGGCCTCACTGGGGCTGGCCGCGCCGCCGTGGAGCTATCCGGCGCAGGTGTACGCAACGGTGGCGGCGCTGCCAGTTGCGGCAGCCGGGTGCGCGCGGTGCGGGCAGGCGAATCCGCCGACGGCACGGTTCTGCTCGGGGTGCGGAGGGGAGTTGTAGGGACGTAGGGGCTAGGTGCTAGGTGCTAGGGGTGGACTGTGAGGGATTGAGGGATTCGTTTTCTTGCTTTCCAGGGCAACCGCAGATCCCTCGGCTCACCACCCCCAGGCTGAAGAAAACGCCTAGGGCCCCGTTCGCTCGGGATGACAGGTGTGGCGAGTGGGCCAGGGAGCAGTGAACGGGAGAGAGTGAACAGCTTGTTTACTGCTCACGGCTCACTCTCCACAGTTTCCTCAGTCCCTTGTTTTCTCAGTCTTCAGACCTCAGTCCCTAGTCCTCAGTCCCTTGGTCCCTCGTCCTTCATTACATGTTGGCCTGGCCGGAGCGCATGGATTCGCTGAACTGCGGCTTGGTGAAGTTGAGAGCGGCGTCGCGGGCGGCCTCGAACTGGGGGGCGCGGGCGAGCAGCTCCGGGGTGGCGGCGGCAAAGTCGCCGTCGAGCTTGAACAGGCTGCCGGCTGCCGAGGCTGCCGAGAGCAGGTCGGCCGGAGTGGCGTTCAGATATTGCGCGTCACGAGGGTCGGCGATCCAGACGGGCTGGCTGGCGCCGAGCACGCCCGAGAGCCAGTAGACCTTCGAGAGCAGGAAGTTCAGACGCGACTCGGGGGTGGAGTCGGTGAAGACGAAGGTCTTCTTCCAGTGGCTGTAATAGCGCGTGGTGAGCTGCACCGGCTGCAGGGTTCCGGACTTGATGAACTCGATCTGGCCGAGGTCGATGCCTTTGCGGAGAGCGTTGAGGACGAAGCTCTCGGCGTAGGGCTGCTCCATGGCGGGGATGATGCCGGCAAAGGTCTGGGAGACGGCGGTGGCGATTTTGGCGCGCAGTTCGTGGATGCCGTCGGCCAGCGTGGCCTCTCCGTGGACGATGTAGGCGTCGGAGCCGGAGTTGGCACTGTGCAGGGGCCACTGGAAGCCGCCGAGAGCGACGGGCAGGCCGCCGAGGGTCACAACACAGTCGGGGCGAGGATTGCGCAGGCGCTTGGCGGCAGCGACCAGATAGGCATCCATCTGGTCGGCCAGCGGGCCTGCATTCAAATCAAAGCCCTTGCTGAGGGTGAGCTTGAGGGTGTGTTCGGCCTGACCGTGCAGCGCCAGGCAAAAGACCGCGGTGGGGTTACCGCCCAGATCCAGGCTGGGCTCGACAGAAACAACGGTCAGGCCGACTTTGGCGGCGGCCGCTTCAAGCGATGGTGCAAGCGAATTTTTGCTGTCAACTGTCATGGTGTGGGGAATCCTGTAGATCGAAATCAATACCGCTTTAATTTTACGAGAGTGGGCCGGGAAGCGGGGTGAGGGCGCGGCCATCCGGGTACAATGAGAAACGTGCAAGCAGATACGCCGTCTCCCATTATTCTGGCCGAGAACCTGACGAAGGTTTACACGAATGGCCATATTGAAGTCGCCGCGGTGCGCGGCATCTCGCTGTCGGTGCAGCCGGGCGAGTTTGTGGCGATTGTCGGGCCTTCGGGCTCGGGCAAGTCGACGCTGTTCTACCTGCTGGGTGGGCTGACCCAGGCAACCTCGGGCCGGATCCTGATCGACGGCGTGGACTTTGCCACGCTGAACGACGGGGAGCGGACGCGGCTGCGGAAGCATCGCATCGGCTTCATCTTTCAGAAGTTCAACCTGCTGCCGACCTTGTCGGCGATGGGCAACATCGAGGTGGCGTACAAGATCAGCGGCCGCAAAGAGCCGCTCGACCACGCGTATCTGGACCACCTGAGCGATCTGCTGTCGATCCGGGGCCGGCTGAAGCACCGCCCGAGCGAGTTGAGCGGCGGCGAGCAGCAGCGCGTGGCGATTGCGCGCTCGCTGATTACGCGTCCGGCGATTGTGCTGGCCGACGAGCCGACCGGCAACTTGGACACGAAAAATTCCGACGCGGTTTTGCACATGTTGTTGCGTTCGAACCGCGAACTGGGACAGACAACGCTGATGATTACCCACAATCCGGAGGCCGCCTCGGTTGCCAGCCGCATCGTTTACATGCGTGATGGCGAGATTTTACGCGAGGAACGCGGCTCGCGGGCGGACATGGAACTGCCGAGTCCGGCAGCGATTTGACAGGTATCTACCAGCCTTGTAATATCAAACATGTCGAGCGGGAGTAGCTCAGTGGTAGAGCATCGCCTTGCCAAGGCGAGGGTCGCGAGTTCAAATCTCGTCTCCCGCTCCAAACCTTCTCGGCCGGAAGTTTCGGCAGTGTTTTAGGGTTTGAGGCGACCGCACGAACACGAGCATCCCTACCTAGGCGCGGTACCCAAGTGGTAAGGGAGAGGTCTGCAAAACCTTTATGCGCCGGTTCGATCCCGGCCCGCGCCTCCAAGACTTTTATAAAAATCCATGATTCATACAGCTTGTGTTCTGCCTCTGCGCAGCCGCAAGTTTTTTGCGTTTGGCGCTCTTTTTGATTCGCATCGAGATTGAATCGATCAAGGGGAAAAAGCACGGCGCGCCGGAGGATGGGGCGAGTCTCTTAGCTAGCCACGACGCCCTCCAATTTCGCGCAAGGCACTTCCCTCAGGGACTGAAGCCCGCGTGATTTTATCCTGATTGCGGCACGGCTGAAGCCGTGCCCTTTCAAGACCCGACGGATGCTGAGGTCTTCTAACGCTCGCTAAAATTTGCACGCCCGCATGGCCCTTCCGGCTGCGGGCGTTTTTTGCGGAATGCGCTTGCATCGCCTCCCCGCCACGGTTGACGCAGCGCCCGGCACATATTAGAGTCGGTTCCAATCTGTAGTCTGATTGCAAAAGGGCGTACGGCCCGCACCAGAAAAATTCCGCACGAAGGTCTTGCCCTGCAGGCACCTCCGCCGCCTATCGATATTCATATTGACCAAGGAGCACTTTCGATGAACACATCCCGCACCATACTCTCTGCGCTGCTCGCCCTCGGCATCGCATCCGGCATTGCGCCCGTGCTGCACGCGCAGGAACACAAGCCCGACGCGCCCGAGGCCGCGGACAAGAAGAAGGAACTGCCGATTCCGGCCGAGGCCAAGGTCGAAACCAAGCACGAGTGGACGGCGGGCTCCCGGCCCGTGCACTACACGGCGACGGCCGGCACGCTCTATGTGAACGACGAGCACGACAAGGCCATCGGCACCATGTTCTACGTGGCCTATACCGAGGACGGCGCACCGGCCAAATCGCGCCCCGTAACGTTTCTGTATAACGGCGGCCCCGGCTCGGCCTCCATCTGGCTGCACATGGGTTCGGTAGGCCCGGTGCGAGTGGAAACGGCCAGCCCCAAGTCCACGCCCGGCGCGCCCTACGCGGTGGTGCCCAACGAGTACAGCCTACTCGACAAGACCGATCTGGTCTTTGTCGACGCGCCGCTGACCGGCTTTTCGCGCATTGTCGGCGCAGGCACGCCGAAGGATTTTGTCGGCGTCGATGAGGACGTGAAGGCCTTCACCAAATTCGTCACCCGCTACATCACGCTCAACCAGCGCTGGAACTCGCCCAAGTTCCTCTTCGGCGAAAGCTACGGCACGCCGCGCTCGGCAGCACTGGTCGCCTCGCTCTATGACGAAGGCATTCAGTGCAACGGCGTCGTGCTGCTCTCGTCGATTCTGAACTACTACGTGCGCGCCTCGGGCTACGATCTTGAGCCGAAGACCTATCTGCCGAGCTATGCAGCCATCGCCTGGTACTTCAACAAGGTTCCGCACACGGGCACCATGGAGGAGTTTGTCGAGAAGGCGCGCGAGTTTGCGCGCGGCCCCTATGCCGAGGCTCTCGACGAGGGCAACACGCTTGCCCCCGCCAAGTTCGACGCCATCGCCAAGCAGGTGGCGGCCTTCACCGGCCTCAGCGAACAGTTTGTGAAGGAGGCCAAGCTGCGCATCTCGCCCAGCCGCTTCCGCAAGGAACTGCTGCGCGATCAGGAGCAGATTCTGGGCCGCTTCGATGCGCGCTTTGAAGGCCCCGATGCCGACGCCGCCGGCGAGTATCCCTCGTATGACCCCTCCGACACAGGCATCTCCGGCGCCTATGTTGCCACCTTCCACAACTACCTGCAGACCGAGCTCAAGTACACCTCGGCCGACACCTATTTTCTGCACGGCCCCGGCACCGAAAAGTGGAACTGGGAGCATCATCCGGCCGGTGGCCGCTCGCAGCGCGAGCCGAACACCGTGCTTGATCTTGCCGACACGCTGCGCAAGAATCCTGCACTGAAGATCTTCTCGGCCAATGGCTGGTTCGATCTGGCCACGCCCTTCTTCGGCACCGAGCATGATCTGGCGCAGTTGCAGGTTCCCGCCGCATCCACGGCCAACGTCAAGTTCACCTATTACCCGGCCGGTCACATGGTCTACCTGAATGTGGCCGCGCTCAAGCAGTTCCACGCGGACCTGGAGGCCTGGTACCCGACGGCCATCGCCAAGTAAGCGGCGCGAAGGGCGGAGGCCTGAACGAGCCTCCGCCTTTTTTGTGCGTTCTCTAATCTTTCGACAGGCGCCTTGGACTGCCAGGTGCAGCAGCCACCCTGTCGGCGCTCTTGATTCCGGGGGCCCGCGTCAGGAACGCCCCATGAGCCGCAAACATCGCCTTCCGCGCACCGCGCCGCAACGCATTCTTCCCCTGCCAATGCTGTATGACGAGGCGCTGCGCCATCATGGCGCGGGTGAGCTGCGCGAGGCCGAGCAGGGCTACCGCAAGATTTTGTCGATCGCGCCCGACCACGCCGACAGCCTGCATCTTCTCGGCGTCATTGCGCGGCAGACCGGGCACGCGCGCGAGGCCGAGGCGTTGATCCGCCGCTCCATCGCGCTCAGTGGCGGCTCGGCCGACTCGTTCAGCAATCTGGGCAATGTGCTGCAGATGCAGAACCGCTTTGACGAGGCCGAGCTCTGCTATAACAAGGCGCTCGCCCTTGACCCGGTGCATACGCAGGCCCGGAACAATCTGGGCGGAGCCCTGCTGGCCCGTGGGCAAACCGAGGCGGCCATCGCCTGCTTTGGCGAGGTGCTGCGCCTTGCGCCGCAACATGCCGGAGCGCTGCATAACCTGGGCACGGCGCTCTATCAGGCCAACCGGCTCGACGAGGCCGTGGCCTGCTACCGGCAGGCACTGGCGCTGGAGCCCAACTTCGACAAGACCCATCTGGACATGGCGCTGGCGCTGCTCAAGCTGGGCGACCTCGAAGCTGGTCTGCGCGAATATGAGTGGCGCTGGCGCTGCCATCTTCCGTCGGAGTGCCGTCGCAACTTTACCGCGCCACGCTGGCAGGGCGAGCCGCTCGCCGGCCGTCGCATTCTGCTCTACGGCGAACAGGGACTGGGCGACTGCCTGCAGTTTTTGCGCTATCTGCCGCAGGTGCGCGCCGCCGGGGGCCGCATCGTGCTGGAGCTGCCGCCCACGCTGCTGCGCCTTGCCGCCGAACTCGACGGCATTGAAACGCTGGTTCCTCGCGGCCAGCCACTGTCTGAGTTCGACTGCCACTGCCCGCTGATGAGCCTGCCGCTGGTCTTCGGCACCACGCTGGCGACCATTCCCGCCCCCGAGCGCTACCTCTGCGTTCCAGACAAGGCCCGGCAAAAGGCCGCCGCGCTCGACTGGCCGCCTGCGGGCCTGCGCGTGGGACTGGCGTGGAACGGCAGCGCCACGCACTGCAACAACCGCTTCCGCTCCATCGCTGCCGAGGCTCTGGCGCCGCTTCTTGCCGTCGAGGGCGTTCACTTTTATTCGCTGCAGGTGGACGGCAGCGCGCACCAGCAACCCGCGCTCCGCGACCTTGCGCCGCAGATTATCGACATGGCCGACACGGCCGCGCTCATTGAGCAGCTCGATCTGGTGATTGCCGTCGATACCGCCGTGGCGCACCTGGCCGCCGCGCTCGGCAAGCCGGTCTGGCTGCTGCTGCCGGCCAATGCCGACTGGCGCTGGCTGGCGGCGGGCGAGCGCTCGCCCTGGTACCCGAGCCTGCGGCTCTACCGCCAGAGCCAGCTCGGCGACTGGCAGCCGCCCATCGCCCGCGTTGCCGCTGCGCTCGCCGCAGAAGTCCGCTAAAGCCGCGCCCATCGTCCCAAAAACAGGCGCGGAGGCTCGCGCGGCAGCCTGCGCGGAGGCCGCGGCTAACCCTTCTGCAATCAACCGATTTTTGTCGCTCTGGCCCCGACACCCCCAAAACCGCAAAAAGATCCTGTTTCTGCACACGGATGCACAGGCTGCGAACCGGCCCCGCTGGCCTACACTTTTCTCGTATGGCATCTCTGCCCAGTCTCTCTCTCGACGCCGGACTACCGGCCAATATCGACGCCGAAAAAACCATTCTCGGCGCGATTCTGCTCGACAACGCCTCGCATGCCGAGGCCGCGGAAAAGCTCACCGCCGAGGACTTCTCGCTCGACTCGCATCGCCGCATCTACCAGCGGATGAGCGAGCTGATGGACAGCCAGCGCGCCGTCGACATCGTCACGCTCTCGAACGAGCTGGCGCGCACCAAGGAGATTGAGGCCGTGGGTGGTGTCGCCTATCTGGCCTCGCTCACCGAGGGTTTGCCGCGCCGTCCGGTCATCGACGAGTACATCAAGATCGTCAAGGAAAAGAGCCTGCTGCGGCGGCTGATGGCGATCTGCTCAATGGCCATCGCGCGCGCTTCGGACCAGAGCGATGCCGCGCTCGACGTTGTCGGCGAGGCCGAGCGCCAACTGCTCGAGGCCACGCAGAGCTCGATTTCGGGCGGCCTGCAATCGCTCGATCTGATCGTCGCCAACTCCTTCGGCTCCATTGACAAGTTGTATGAGCAGAGCCGCGAGGTCACCGGTCTGGCCACCGACTTCACCGATCTGGACCGCATGACGAGCGGCTTTCAGAAGGGCGAGCTGATTATTCTTGCCGCCCGGCCCTCGATGGGTAAAACCGCCTTCGCCATCAACATTGCGCAGAATGCGGCCATCAACCACGAGTCCACCGTCGCCGTCTTCAGCCTCGAAATGAGCAAGGAATCGCTGCTGCGCCGTATGCTCGCCAGCCAGGCCTGGGTCGATCAGCGCAAGTTGCAGACCGGCTTTCTGGGCCGCGAGGATCATGACAAGTTGCAGGGCGCGCTCGGCCAACTGGTCGACTCAAAGCTGTTCATCGACGACACGGCCGGCATCTCACTGACGGAGATGCGCGCCAAGGCCCGCCGCCTCAAGCAGACCTCGGGCAAGCTCGATCTGATCGTCGTCGATTATCTGCAGTTGATGACCGCGACGCAGGCCGGGTCGAGCCGCAAGGGCTACGAAAACCGCACGCAGGAGGTTTCGGCCATCTCGCGCGGGCTCAAGGCGCTGGCCAAGGAACTCGACGTGCCGGTGATCGCGCTCTCGCAGCTTTCGCGTTCAAGCGAACGCCGTGGCGACGACAAGCGCCCGCTGCTGAGCGATCTTCGCGAATCGGG
>DBTV01000022.1:17770-54400 GCA_002307235.1 Acidobacteriaceae bacterium UBA1307 | reverse complement strand
TCGGGCTCGATCGAGCAGGACGCCGACGTGGTCATGTTCATCCATCGCGAGGCCTACTATGAGCGCGACAAGGAATCAATGTCGGAGGCCGACAAGGCCAAGAGCGAAATCATCATCGCCAAGCAGCGTAACGGCCCGACCGACACCGTCTATCTGAACTTCATTTCGCGCTTTACCCGCTTCGACAACGCCGACGTCACCCACGACGCGGAATAGGAAAATGCATCGCAAGCGCGCGGCGAGGATGCGGCCGGGCGGCTGCGGCTCAATCTTCCTCGAAGCTCCGTTGCCCAAGGGTGTTCCGCAAGAGCTTTTGCAGCAGTTGCTGGAGTCCATCGCCGGCGATGAACCCAACCGAAGCAACAGCCCTGTTCGCCGAGGCCCGCAAGGTCAATCCCTTTGTCGAGGAGCTGCTCGTTTCGGGCCGCCCGCTTCCGTTCAAGGGCGAAGAGGTCGACAGCTACACGATGGGCAGTCTTGAGGAGGCCGTTCTGTGCATGGAGTCCGTGGGCGACGCATGGCGGCGCTCCGCCGATGCGCTTGCCTGGCTGCGAGACAACGCCGCGCCACAAAACCGCCGCGAAGTCGTAGGCCTTCTGCACGCAACGCACACAAAAAGGCCTCTCCGCATGGAGAGGCCTTTTTGTGAGAATCGATGGAGCCGAAAGCCGGATTCGAACCGGCGACCTGCTGATTACGAATCAGCTGCTCTACCAACTGAGCTACTTCGGCTTGCCTTAGTCGATTGTATCGTTGCCCGGCATTTCGGTAAAGCGCTGGAAGGGCTTCCGCAAGGCTTCTGGCAAAAAATCTCGATTTTTTTTGCGCGGAGCCACTTTTTGTCTTAGAAGCGGCTAAGAATCGAACTCCAGGGGCATCGCCCTGCCCGATGCCGCGCAGCCCGGGTTCCGGCCTCACCGGGAGCCGCGCTTGCTGGACCGCCAGGGGCCCGCTAGCCGCTTTTTGCCGCCCGTCCTGCCCCCAGACACCCCTCAGACCCAGCCGGGGCCGCAGAGACGGAAAGAGCCGCCCGGCAACAGGGCGGCTCTCTCCTTAGGGAGAATAGTTCCAACGGAGGCAAAACCATCAGAACTTTCTGGCTGCATAGTAGGAGCGGGGGCGAGCAGTGTCAAGGAGAAATCCCGGCAAAAATAATTCCTTTGTTTTCATTAAGATGAAGAATAACTTCTTGAAGATGAGCTAAACTGCTCATTCGCCGGACTTTCGCCTTTCGTTAACGGCACAGCTCCGGTTTTCCGGGGTGTTTCTTGGGAGTTTCTTCCTGTTTTCCACAGGATGCGCCCGCCGTTAACCCTTCGGGTGCTGCTTGTCCGCGGAGGGTTCCACCTCGGGCGCGTTTCCCGTCAGATCGATCCGGATAAACTCCGCCTCGTACATGGTCGAGGCGGGCTTGCCGCGCGCGATCCGGTAGAGGGCGCGTCCGCCGCCGAGGAAAAAGCCGAGCAGAATCGCCGCGCCGCCGCCGATGATCACCAGCGCCGCGATGCCCATCAGCAGCTTGGCCGTCTTCTGCGTCTCGCTCTCGACGTTGCCGGCCGGCATGGCCATCACGTCGGCGTCAAAGTGCACCATCTCGATGAGCCGATGGCTCTCTTTGGGGATCGCGTCGCCGGAGACCACGACCACGACCGGGCCACTGCGCAGCACCTCGAGCGAGGCCGTGTCCGAGTCCTGCAGGGCTTTGGTCCAGGCCGGTTGCGCCTTTGCGCCCGCCTGCAGGTAGGCACGGATGCGCGCCTCGGCGACCATGGCCAACTGCGGCGTCGGGTAATCGATCATGGTCAGTGTCGCCGGACCGGAGCTGAGCGAGTAGTTGGCCGTCAGCGACTCGGCGCCCTGCTCAAAGCCTACGATGGAGGCCGGCAGCACGCCGCCCGAGGCCAGATAGCCGACCTGGCCGAGCGCGTAGTGCGTTGTGTGCGTTTCCAGATCCTTTTGCGGCAGATTGCCGATGAGCGGCGGCAGTGCGCCGAGCGTGTCGCTGACCGGCGGCAACTGCCTGGCCAGCTCGCGCAGTTCCGCGCCACTCATCGCGTTCACATGCGCAAAGTTCGCATCAATGACGATGTTGCCCTGCCAGAAGAGCACGCGGTCGTGGAAGGAGGCCGCGCCCGAGCCGACCTTCTCCTTGGCCCAGTTGTTCTGCCGGTAGAGTGAATAGGCGCCGAAGGCTCCGGTGGCGTCGTGGAAGCGCAACGCGCGCACGGTGAGCGTCGCGCCATCGCGCTTGTAGGCGGCCGTGGCGGCATCGGTCAGCGCGTATTCCTTGAGCGCGGCGGCGTTGGCCGCATCGGCGGCGGAGGCGTCGGCGAGGGGCTTCACCTCATCGGCAACCCAGCCGGCAAAGGCGTCGGGCAGAAGCGGTTTGGCGGCCACCGCTGGCGCAGGCGCGCCCTTCTTGGCGGCATCGGCCGGCTTTTGCGCCACGCCCCCCGCCACCAGCATCGCCGCACAGACACACGCCCAGATCCAACGCTTCATTCGGTCCTCGTCTCCACAAAAAACTTCTCTTTCAAGGGTACACGGGCTCACCCGCTCTCTGTTTGGACACGGATGGGCAGGAAAATGTTCCCGGAGAATGCTGAATGTTTGGCACGACCCGCCTGAACGGGCTTCGGAAAAAGCCCTGCGGAGGGAGGCGGGGATTTCAATCCCCGCGCAGGGTCGGCAAAAGTCGTGCGGGCTTTAGCCTCAGAAGCGCAATTGGCGAGGTGTGCGTGTGGAGTGTCTGCGAAGTTTTCAAAACATAACCGCAGATCCTTCGACTCACCACCCCCAAGCTGAAAAACGCTTGGGGCCCCGTTCGCTCAGGATGACACCCCTGTTTCGTTGCGAACTTTTGAGCCAGGCGCCTCGCTCAAGCTGCTCGCGCTGATCGCGCAAAAAGGGTTGGCGACGGTAGCGTAAACAGGCGGCCGCACGCCTCGCGCGCGGCGCCGACGGCAAAAACATTCCCCGGTCCGCAGACTTTTCGCGAAAGCCATCGTCTATCCTCCAGCTTTCCGCAATCACTCTCTGCCAACGCGCCCAAGACGACGCGGGAAAGGCGTTTTTTCGATGCGTACCTTCGTGGGTAGCTGTCTATTGGCCTTTGCCCTGCTCGGCCAAGCCGCGGCGCAACTCTGCCAAACCGCCGACACCGCCAAGTTGCCGCGCTTCGATGTGGTCTCGATTCATCCCTTTGGAAACAGCGGCATTGCCGGGCTCTTCGCTTACCCTGGCGGCATGGTGCGTGGCGGGCACTTGAATCTGCGCATGGTGTTGATGTTCACCTGCGATATTCCCATGGAGCGGATTCAGGGCGGACCGGCCTGGGCCGACACGGCCTTCTACAACCTCGAAGCCAAGCCGTCCGAGGACGCCGTTTCCGCCAAGTCGAACCCGGCCAACATCAGGCTGCCGCCCAGCGAGGAGCAGCGACGGATGCTGCTCGCCTTGCTCCTCGACCGCTTTCAGTTGAAATACCACATCGAAGAAAAAGACGCTCCGGTTCTTCTGCTCGAACGCACCCCAAAAACGCTCAAGCTCCTGCCTCCCAAGGATGCCAAGGCCTTTCCCTGGTTTGGTGGTCTGCGCGGCGGCGTGGTGAGTGAGCCGACTGGCATCGCGGCCACCAACATCACCATGCCGGAGCTGGCCGTGCGGCTCAGTCGTTCCTTCGGCAGACCCGTGCTCAATCGCACCGGCCTCGATGGCTCCTATGATTTCCGCGTTGAAACCGGCGACGAAAAAGAGGCCGAGCACGCCACGCACGACGACGTACTGAACTCCATCGTCACCGGCCTCGGCGAGCTTGGGCTCAAGCTGACCTCGGCCAAAACTCCGACCACTTTCCTCATCATCGACAGCGCCGAAAAACCTTCGGAGAATTAGAAAGCCCGGCCGAAGCCGGGCTGTTTGCTACTGGTCCCGCTCCGCCCACCACGCATCGAAGGCTGCGAGCGAGCGTTCGCACTGCAAGCGGTGCCGCTCCTTTTTGTCGCGGATCTTCTTGCGCAGTTCCTCTTCGAGCGGAACGAACAGATCGAAGGTGGTGTTGGCGGGCTGAAAGTTTTTTGCCTCGGCGTGGGTGATGTAGTGGACCAGCGAGCCGAGCGCGGTGATGCGCGGCGCGGTCGAGGGCGTTTTTCCCTGCGCGATCTGTGCGGCGTAGAGCCCGGCCAGCAGGCCGGTCGCAATCGATTCGGTGTAGCCCTCGATGCCCGAAAGCTGCCCGGCCACCAGAACCTCCGGCGCCGTCTTCAACTGGAGCGTTTCATTCAGAACGGCGGGCGCACAGATGTAGGTGTTGCGATGGATCTGGCCGAAGCGCAGAAACTTCGCGTTCTCAAGGCCCGGAATCAGCCGCAGCACCTCGGCCTGCGCGCCGAACTTCAGGTGATTCTGGAAGCCGACGAGGTTATAGCTCGACGAGCGCAGATCTTCCTTGCGCAACTGAACCACGGCCCAGGGCGTTTTGCCGGTACGCGGGTCGCGCAAGCCCACCGGCTTCATCGGACCGAAGCGCAGCGTGTCGCGGCCACGGCTGGCGATCACCTCGATGGGCAGGCAACCCTCGAAGTAGTGGCTCTTCTCCCACTCCTTGCTTTCGGCCACCTCGGCGGCGAGCAGGGCGTCAAAAAAGCGGTCGTACTCCTCGCGCGACATCGGGCAGTTGATGTAGTCGGGCGTGCCCTTGTCCCAACGCGCGGCAAAGTAGACCTTGTCCATATCGATGGAGTCGGCCTCGACAATCGGCGAGATGGAATCGTAGAAGGCCAGGTGCTCGGCGCCGGTCAGCCGCGCCAGTTCAGCCGACAGCGCCTCGCTGGTCAGCGGTCCCGAAGCGATGATGGTGCAGCACTGCGTGCCGTTCTCGTCCTGGTCGAGAGAGGTGACTTCCTCACGGAAGACGTGAATACGCGGCTCGGCCTCGATGGCCGCGGTCACGCGTTTGGCAAACTCGATGCGATCGACGGCGAGGGCGTGGCCAGCGGGGACGGCCGTGGCGTCGGCAAACTTGAGCAGCGCGGAGCCAGCGCGGCGCATCTCCTGCTTGAGTAGCCAGGGCGCGGTGTTCTCCGACTCGCTTTTGAGCGAGTTCGAGCAGACCAGTTCGCCGAAGTCGGTGCTCTCGTGGGCCGGGGTCAACCGCTTTTGGCCGTCGATTTCGGCGCGCATCTCATATAAATCGACCTCACAGCCGAGCCGCGCGGCGGTCAGCGCTGCCTCGGAACCAGCCAGGCCTCCACCAATGATACGAATCTTCATTGCTTCTCCTCTGCGGTCTGGCGCGTGGCCAGGGTCTCGAGCGCGGGGCCCGTCAGGCGCACGGTGCGCCATTCATCCAGAAACTCGCCACCCAGCGAGCGATAAAAGTCGATGGCCGGCTGGTTCCAGTCGAGCACGGCCCACTCGAGCCGGCGGCAATCCTCGGCGCGGGCACGGGCGGCGACGGCGGCGATCAGCGCCTTGCCAACGCCCTTGCCGCGGAACTCGGGCAGCACGAAGAGATCTTCGAGGTGGAGGCCGGGGTGGCCGGTCCAGGTCGAATAGGTATGAAAATAAAGCGCATAGCCCGCCGGTTGGTCATCCGATTCGGCCAGCAGGCAGTGGAAGCGGGGGGTGGGGCCGAAGCCCTCGCGCACGAGGTCGGCGACGGTCGCCTCGACGGCGTCGGGAGCTTTTTCGTACTCGGCCAGGGCGTGGATGAAGGCGAGAATCTGTGGCGCGTCGGCCGCGGTCGCCTTGCGAATCAAAAGAGCCATCGTATCATTTTAAATTGTGATACGGGCCACACCGCATCGTGGCGAAAACCAACTAACATAGGGTGGAAATCAACTGCTTTCGGGAATGCCGCACGGTATAACCGGCCCAGCGAACCCTGCATGGCCCTTGTGCATCGTATCGGCTTGGATTTACCTTTGGTTCTGCCGAGAGGATCGGCGTAGCCGGTCATCGCGACGCCCGCGCCGGACGCGTCATCGCACCTTGCCTGACGCCAACATCGAAGGATTTTTCGAGCTCGCGGGCAGTATCGTTCGCGCCGCTCCAAGGAGAAGAACATGAAACGCACACTTTCACTCTGGCTGGGTATTCTGGCCCTGGCGCTGATGCCGGCGCTGGCGCAGACCCCTGCCGCCACGGGCAAGATTCATGGCCGCGTGATCAACCCGACCGGCGCGGCGCAGGGCGGCGGCACCGTCAGCCTGTCCACCGACGGCGGCAGCACCGCCAAGTTCACCTTCCCGGTTTCAGCCCAGGGCGAGTACACCGGCGAGGCCGCGCCCGGCACTTACATGATTTTTTACCGCGCCCCCGAGACCCCGGCCGGCAAGATGGTCGACTCGCTCCGCGGCATCAAGATCACCGTGGGTGAGGACGTTGTGCAGGACCTCGATATGTCCCGCGCCGAGTACATCAAGGCATTGCCGCCGGAGCAGCAGAAGCAGCTCGAAGAGCTGAAGAAGCAGAATGCGGCCGCAATGAACGCCAACAAGGTCATCGCCGCGCTCAATGCCGATCTGAAGACCGTCAACCAGGACATCAAGGAAGCCGAGTCGGCCCGTACGGCCGCCGCGCAGCAGTTGGGCGCCGGAGCCACCAACAGCGCCATTGAAGCCAAGGCCACCGAACTGCGTGAGGCCAAGTACAACGAGATTCTCGCGCTGATGACCAAGGACACCGAGGCCAAGCCCGACGAGCCGATTCTGTGGACCAATCTGGCCCGCGCCCAGCTCGGCCTGAAGAAGTACCCCGACGCCGAGGTCTCCTACAAGAAGGCCCTCGCGCTCGAGTCGGCCGCCAAGAAGCAGAACCCCGAGGTTCTCGGTGTGATCAACGCCGGACTGGGTGAGGTTTTTGCCCGCCAGAGCAAGGTTGCCGAGGCCAATGCGGCCTATGACGCCGCCGCCAAGGCCGATCCGGCCAAGGCCTCCTTCCACCTGCGCAACGAAGCCGTCGTCTTCTTCCAGGAGAAGAACTCCCCGGCACAGGTTGCCGCCGCCGACGAGGCCCTCAAGGTCGAGACTGTTCCGGCCAACCAGGCGCTGCTCTATTACATCAAGGGCCAGGGCCTGGTGATGAACGCCACCGTGGACCCCAAGACCAACCGCATCGTGCTGCCTGACGATTGCACCGACGCCTACAACCACTATCTGACGCTGGCCCCGAACGGCCCCTACGCCGCCGAGGTCAAGGGCATTCTGGCCCAGGCCAACCAGAAGATCGAAAGCACCTACAAGGCCCCCAAGGGCAAGAAGTAGTCTTTTCGCATCAAAAAGAGGCGCATCCGGCAGGCCCGGATGCGCCTCTTTGCATGTCCCGCGCGCTGCTGGAGTGAATACACCCGAGGCCCCGATTCGTCCAAAGGCGCCCCTCGGTGAGAGCATAAAGGGTAGAGGTCCCCCTATGTCCCTACGCGCAATGCGGCAGATTGACTCTGCCCGTCCCACCCTCGAAGGCGCCGGCGTCCATCTCCGACGCGGTTTCGGGTTCGGCAAATCCGCTGCTTTTGACCCCTTTCTACTCTTCGACGACTTCAGCAGCAACAACCCCTCCGACTACCAGCCCGGCTTCCCCTGGCATCCGCATCGCGGCATCGAGACCATCACCTATGTGCTCGCCGGTTCGGTCGAACACAAGGACAGCCTCGGCAACCAGGGCACGCTCGGCGCGGGCGACCTGCAGTGGATGACCGCCGGCAGCGGCATTCTGCATCAGGAGATGCCGAAGGGCGACGCGCTCGGCCACATGCACGGCTTCCAGCTCTGGGCCAATCTGCCCTCCTCGCTCAAGATGACCGCGCCGCGCTATCAGGACATTCCGGCCAGCGCCATCCCCGAGGTGACCGAAGACGACGGCACCACCGCGCGCATTCTCTGCGGCGAGTTCTGGGGCAAACGCGGCCCGGCCGAAGGCGTTGCCGCCAGCCCGCGCTACCTCGACATCACCATTCCGGCCGGCAAGCTGCGTCATATTCCGGTGGAACTGGGCCATAGCGCCTTTGCCTATGTCTTTGCTGGCGCTGGATTTTTCCGCGACGCTTCGACCCGGCAGGCCGTGATGACCGCCTCGGGTGCCGACCCGGCTGCCGCTCCGGTGTACGATGCCCGCCGTCACTCGCTGGTGCTGTTCGACAGCGGCGACGAGATCGTGGTGCAGGCTGGCGCGGAAGGCATCCGCTTCCTGCTCGCCTCCGGCCACCCTTTTGGCGAACCGGTCGCCTGGCAGGGCCCCATCGTCATGAACACCCGCGCCGAGCTGCGTCAGGCCTTTCACGATATGCAGCAGGGGACATTTATCCGGCACAAATAGAGTGGGGCAGCCTCAAATTTCAGCGGAGAAACCATTTCCCAATCGATAGCAGAGGAGTGTATAAGTTTTTTGCGCACCGGATTCATGCCGTGAGCGCATCAACTTGCTTCACCATTCCAGCCGGAAACCCCGGCTTTGCATTCCGCCTCGAAAGGGAGTTTGTTCATGGCTTCTCGAATGCTTGTTGCCTGCACTGTTCTATGCTGTTCACTCGTCTCCGCCGCGCAAAACGCCGCCCTGCCGCCCAAGACCTGGGTCGACAAGGATACCGGCCATCGCATCTGGCGGCTCAGCGATGAACCCAACTCGGGCGCGTTCTACTTCAACGTGAACGCCTATACGCCCGACGGCAAACGGATGTTCTACACCACGCACGAGGGCATCCGCGTGCTCGATCTGGCCTCGCGCCACTCGACGCTGCTGGTGGCCAACCCGGCCCGGCCGGAGGGCGAACCGCGCGGCCCCTGGGGCAGTGTGCACACGCTGGTTGCCGGGCACAAAACGCCCAGCATCTTCTACACCCTGGCCGACGCCAAAACGCACACGGTCTCCGTCTACAAGGCTGACGCCGACACCAGCAAGACACGCAAGCTCGCCGACCTGCCACCAGGCCACGGCATCGTCAGCGTCAATGCCGACGAGACGCTGGCCGCCGGAACCTACATCGAAGGCGGCGACCCAAACCAGGGTTTTGGCCCGCCACCGGCCGACGCCAAAGACGCGCCCAAACCCGGCGACGACAAGCCCCACTTCCAGCCCTTCGGCAAGGGCGCGATGATGGAGGCCCGGCTCAAGTCCCGCCTGCCGCTGGTGCTGTTCACTCTTCGCCTCGAACCCGGCCCCAACGGCGAAAAACCGGGCGAGGAAAAAATCCTGCTGCACTCGACCGACTGGGTCAACCATCTGCTCTTTTCACCCACCGACCCCGAGCTGCTGATGTATTGCCACGAAGGCCCCTGGCAGAAGGTCGACCGCATCTGGACCATCCGCACCGACGGCACCGGGAACCGGCTTCTGCACCAGCGCACCATGGCCATGGAGATTGCCGGTCACGAGTTCTGGGGACTCGACGGCGAGACCGTCTGGTACGACTGGCAGTATCCCAAGGGCGAGGACTTCTTCGTCGCCGGATACAACCTGAAGACCGGCGAGCGCACCGCCTATCATCTGCAGCGCAACGAGTGGTCGATTCACTTCAACCTGACGCAGGATCTTGACCTGTTCGCGGGCGACGGCGGCGACTCCGGCCAGGTGGCCAAGGCCAAGGACGGCACCTGGATCGAGCTCTTCCACCCCGAGCGGCTCAAGGTCAGCGATGACACGCTCAACGCCCCCGGCTTCTGGCAGCCCGGCGTCTTCCACTCCGAGCGGCTCATCAACATGGCTCACCACAACTATCGGCAGGAGCCGAATGTGCGCTTTTCGCCGGACAAGAAGCTGGTCATCTTCACCAGCAACATGTTCGGCCCGAGCTACATTCTCGCCGCCGAGGTTGCGAAGGCCGTGAACCCCAAGCCCGGCGAGGTCGTCTCCACCCCAGAGCTGGCGCGCAAATACAACCCGGTCGAGCCGACGCCGACGCACTAAAAAGCAGTGGAAAGTCGATTGACGGTTTCAGGGCAATCGCATTGGAATCATTCCTTGCTTTTCCTGTCGGGATTGGATCAGGAGGGAGCAGGGGCATTCATGCCCCTGGATTGGGCGCTCGAAACTTTGCGCCTTCAGGCGCGGGCCTTCCTTCATTGGCAAGAAAAGGCCCGCGGCTCAAGCCGGTTCTTGTTGCAGGAGATTTCAGGGGCATGAATGCCCCTGCTCCCTCCCCAGGACGGCTTGGAGCTTGCTCGACCGAGGAAATTGCCCGAGAGCAATTTCAAATGCGATTGTCCTGTTCACTGTTCCCCCAGCTCCCCCCACGTCCTACAATCATCCTCAGCATTTCTTTGTCATTCTCCAAGGGGAAAGGGCCTTCGCGCGTGGAACAAAAATATCAATATGTTGTTGGCATCGGTCTGTTCTTGTTTGTATTCGGTGCGTGGTCGTTGTTGGCCGGCTGGCATGCAGCAGCAGTGGCTCCACGCGAGGCCACTACCGTCGGTATCATCAACGAGGTCCATTCCGGGAAGGGCTCTTATTACAAATATTCTTATCGCGTCGATGGAGTGACTTACAGTAGCAACGATAGCTCCTGTCAAACGCCTTTATTTCACGGCATGTGCGAGGTCGGCTCAATGGCTCTCGTCTACTACGACCGCGCCTATCCCGACTTGAGCCAATTGAACGAATACGGTGCGGAAAGTCGCACCGATTTCAGACGTGCACAGTGGATGACCCCCGTGGGGGCGTTGCTCCTTCTCGGAACCTTCGTCGTTCTCCGGCGAATCGATCATCTCGCGCGCGAGGTGGACGTAGCGGAAAACGACTACGACGAGCAAGCCGCCCCCGAGGTCCTGCATGTCGTCCCCACGGACAAGTCGTAGGAGAGTGAGCAGTCAATAGTCTGTCCACTCTCCACTATGCACTCGTTTTTACCCCAACTCCGCCGACAAAATCTTCATCGGCGTAAAGCCTTTTTCGCGCAGGGTGCGCAGGCTCAGAGCGTCGTGGCGTTTGGCGAGTCGCTGGCCGTTCTGGTCGACCACCAGTCGGCAGTGAAACCATGTGGGCGGCGTGATCCCCAGTGCCTTGTAGAGCAGCAGTTGCCGTGCGGTCGACTTCAGCAGGTCCGCGCCGCGCACCACCTCGGTGATGCCCATCGCCGCGTCGTCCACCACGCAGGCCAACTGATAGCTCGGCACGTTGTCGCGACGCCACACCACGAAGTCGCCAAAGTCTTCCCCGGCCACGAAGCGCTGCGGGCCAAGGTTCTCGTCGACAAACTCGATGGCCACGCCGTCCGGCACGCGGAAGCGCCAGTTGACGCCCTCCGGCGTCTCGTCGTCGAGCGCCGTCGGCCCCGGCAACTGCGGCAACCGCGACAACTGGTGGCGGCAGGTGCCCGGATAAATCGGCTCATCATCGAGCGGGTCGGGAACGGCGCCCTCGTGCGGCGCGCTCAAGGCCGCCGCCAGATCCTTGCGCGAGCAGTGGCAGGGAAACAGAAATCCGCCGCGCAGCAGCCTTCGCCACGCCGCCAGATAGACGGCCCGCCGTTTGCTCTGCACATAGGGCGCGCACGGCCCGCCGCGATCCGGCCCCTCGATCCAGCGCATGCCGAGCCAGCGCAGATCCTCAAGCGCGGCGGTGGCATAGCTGCCTTTGCAACGATCGGGGTCAAGATCTTCCATGCGGAAAACGAGCGCGCCACCGGCCTCTTGCGCGCGTCGCCACGCGGTCCAGAAGGTGCGCGCGTGGCCCACATGCAGGTAGCCGGTCGGCGAGGGCGCAAGGCGCCCGCGATAGCGCGAAGTCGGAGTGGGAACAATGCTGGCCATGCAAAGTTCAGTCTAGAAAACCGCACGCCCCTCGCGCGATAGAGAGCTTGATGCGTGGCAAGATTGGTTCGCGCAGGTTCTTCCGTGCTGCACGCGTAAAAAAGCGCATTCCGGAATGCTTGCAGAGCTCCGGAATGCGCGTGTACGGATTTCGAGGAGGCCGTACGAAAAGCTCAAGCGCCGTGTTCTGACCCATCATGATGCCGATGATGATGCGCATAGCGATCAATGCTCTCTGCCAGCAGGCTCGCGTTCATCGACAGTTGCACCAGATTCACGTTTCTGCCTTCCAGATCGACCACCAGCATACCGACCTTTTTGCCCTCTGTGCGCACATAGATCAGCGACAGTTCCGCGCCGTGGTTCTCGCTCGAACGCACGATCCTCTCCCAGCCCGCGCCGGCATGCGTTTCGACCAACTGCTCCATCGCGCTCGCATCGACCGGCTCGGCAAAGCCCTCGAAATCGAGAACCTTCCGCAGGCTCAGTCCATGCGCGCCGAAGCCGTGCAGCATCACATTCACCATGCCCAGCATCGGCACATGCTCGCCGTGCACATGATACTTCTGCTCAATGGCCTGCCCAATCTCGCTTGCTCCCTGCGCCAGCACCGGCACAGTCGCAGCCACAAAGATCATTCCTGAAAGAATCGCCGCACGCATTGCTCTCATTGCGCGCCTCCCGCCCGGACCTTGCCATGCGCCGCATGATTCGCCGAGTTCAGCACGCCGCCCACGCCAGAGAGCCCCTTGAGTTTGCCGAGGTCTTCCATGCGGATGCGCCCCAGAATCAGCACCACCGACAGTTCTTTTTTTTCGGCCGACAGCACGAACAGGCCATGGCTTTCGCCGTTCACCATCTTGACCATCACGTCGCTGCTCTCGCCGCTTTTGCGATCATGCTCGCGCACCAGCGATGACCACTCGGCCGACTCAAAGGAGGCGCGCAGCTTGTTGACCTCGTCGAGCGAGTACTGGCCCTCTTTATCGAACTCGTAGTTGCGGATGTAAATGCCGTCGAGGCCCGCGATCAATTGCTTCACCTCCGCGTCTTCCTTGCGGTTCATGAACTTTTCCGCAAAGCCCAGCATGTTCTTGTTCAGCGTCACCTCTGAAACATTCGAGGCCCGCGCCGCCAGTTCCTTTTCCACCTGCGTCGGAATCGCGAAGTTCTGCGCCGCCGCCATCGAGGCCCATGCGCTCACCATCAACGCCAACGCCCATATTTTTTTCATTCTCATCGCATCCGCTCCTTTTACTTTTCTGCCTGTTTCCGGGCGTCACGCGTTTCCAGTTGCGCGCCCACCTGGTCAAGCGCCTCGTTGGTCATGCGCAGCGCGTTGAGCACCTGCTCACGCGCCGCCTCACCCCTGCGCTGCTCCTCATGCGCGTGCCATGCGTATCCGCCGCCGAGCGCCGCCGCCAACACGAACATTGCCGCCAGCCTCTGCCACACCACGATCCGTGCATGCCTGCGTTCGGCGGTGCGCTTCCGTCGCCGCACCAGCAGGTTTCGCTTGAGCGATTCCGGTGCCGCGCGCCGTTCGAGCGCACTGCGCAACTCCCATTCCATCGCATCCATTTCCTCAGGCTTCATGCGCAGGCTCCTTCCCCCGCAGATATTCCGATAACAGCTCGCCGGCCTTGGCCCGCAGCAGCTTGAGTCCGCGCTGCAAGTGGCTCTTCACGGTGGCCACGGGCGCATGCAGCGTCGCGGCAATCTCCTCCGGCGTCATCTCTTCCTGATAGCGCAGCACCAGCGCCGCGCGTTGCGCCTCGGGCAGCGTCTGCAACAGTTGCTCCACACGCACCCCGAGCGGTGAAGAGCGCGCCTCGCGCACGCCGCTGAGATTCTCGTCGAACTCCACCCACAGATCCATCGAGCGCACCTTGCGCCGCCGCAGCGCATCGGCCGCGCGGCTCATGGTCACGCGCCGCAGCCAGAACCGTGCATGGTCAGCCGACTCCATCCGCCCCAGGTTGTCGTCGAGCGCGAGAAACGTGTCCTGCGCAATCTCCTCGGCCAGCCCGCTGTCGCCGGTCATGCGCAGCGCCAGAGAGTAGACCATCGACTGATGCTCGTCGACCAACGCCTCGAAATCGGGCTTCCAGCCTGCCGCCATCCTCGCCTCTATCTCTCTATCCGCACGAAAAGGAAATTCGGGATGCAGAAAGTTACGCGAGCGACATAAAAAAAGTTGCAGACAGGTTTTGCGGCGATGGGGACGGCCTACAGTCCGCCGCCGAAATCATTCCATCGAAGTTAGCTCTGAAGTCACATTCCTAAAACAGATCGGGAATGCTATGGAAGGCGATGCGCGTTGGCGCTGCCTTGTAGGCATCGAGCACGGTGGCTGGCGCAAGCGTGTGCAGGCCGTATTTGTGATTGAGCGCGTCCATCGTCTGCTGCAATCGTGCCCGATTCTGCTCCCGGTCGGTGTTTTCGAAGAGGTTGAGCGTGTGCAGGTGGTCGGGCACGAGCCCGCCCAGTTGCACGCCGACAAAGTGCGGCTGCGCGTACTCGGCCCCCGTCGGCCGGCTCTGCCAGAGCCGCGCCAGGGCCGCGATCAGCGTCGGCGTATCGCAGCATTCGGACAACTTGATCTCGTCGCGCCAGCCACGCGCGGGCGTGCCGAAGCGGCTCACCGGCCCCTGATCGCGCGGCACCGCAAAACCAATCGAAAGCCCGATATTCGCCGCCCACAGATGGTTTGAGCGCAGCCGCATCGCCGCCTTGTGCAGCAGCTTCAGCGCCACAGCCCAGGCTTTTTCCGGCGTGCGCATCTCGGGTGCCAGCACGTGCTGGTGGCTCAGCGACTTCATTGGCTCGCTCTCGGCGGCATCAAAGTCCTCGCCCTGCAGCCAGTGCCAGAGCCGCTCTCCCACTACTGAACCCCACACCGCGCCGGCCCGCTGGCTGTCGAGTGAGAGCAGATCGTCCATGGTGCGAATTCCCTGTGCGTCCAGCTTTTGTTCTGTCCGTGCACCAATGCCCGGCAGATCGCGCAGTTCCAGCGTCCGCAAGGCCGTCGGCAGCAGGTCCAGCGTCAACGCCACCAGGCCGTCGGGCTTTTCCATGTCGCTGGCCACCTTTGCCAGATAGCGGTTGGTCGCCAGCCCCACCGAGCTGCGCATCATCGGGCCCACATCGCTCAGAATCTTTTTTTTGACCTGCTTGCCCAGTTCCAGGGCATTTTTTAATTTTTTTTCGCGGCCCATCAACCGGCAGCCCATCTCGTCGATCGAGCAGACCGCCGTCACCGGCACGCAGCTTTCGACCGTCTCGACGATGCGGTGGTGATAGGCGACGTAGAGCTCGTGCCGTGCCTCGACAAAGACCATGCCCGGGCACATCCGCTTGGCATCGCCGACCAAGGTGCCGGTTTTGACGCCGTGGGCCTTCGCCTCGTAACTGGCGGCAATGCAGCAGGTTGTATCGGCCATCAGCGGCACCACGCCGACCGGGCGGCCGCGCAATTCGGGCCTGTCATCCTGCTCGACCGACGCGAAATAGGAGTTCAGATCGACGAAGAGCCAGTTGACCTCGGGCTCGTCGGTGCGTCTATCCTTCAATTGGTTTTCGTCGGTCATGTACGAGAATTTTCGCCCTTTATTCCCCTAAAGGCAAGAAAATTCGTGAACCTTTGCGCTTTAAATGAAGTCTAAGGTCTTTCTCACCGATATAAACTTTAGTCTCACTTGTACGTCCAATAACTATAGGTCAAGGAAGTGCACTATGCATCGGCTTTCGCTTTGGTTGATGGTTGGCGTCAGTATTCTCTCCGTCCTCGTTACGGTAGGAATCACTATGTTTCTTGCTTGCTGCCTGAAGTGCTCGGATTGTTCGCGTCGCGACAAGGATGAGCTTTTCAAAAACCATCTTCTCTAGGTGGGCGCTCTTTTCCTCCACAAATTTCGGCTGGATTCTTTTCTCATACAACTAAATAGGTTCCCGTGCGCAAACTATTTCGCCGCGCCGTGAGGCGTATCCGTTATAGTGTTGCCAACATTCAGCGCGTTCTAATCGTTGCGGCAGAGTAAGACGCTGGGTGCAAGCCCGACCTTGCACAACCTGCATGCGGCCCTGTGCGCGCAAGCGGTTGCGGCACGGCCTGTTCGACGGGAGAAAGTCCGCATGAATCCAAGCCTCAAAGGAAATCCCCATCCTCGTGGTGTCGCCTCGAGCGAAACCGCGCGCGAAATCAACCGCGATGTCCTCCTCCATTCGGTTCATTGCCATCAACCCGTCAGCCGTGCGGATCTGGCGCGGCTCAGCGGCCTGCAGCCCAGCACGGTCTCGGTGATCGTCGGCCAGCTCATCGACGAGGGCTGGGTGGTTCCCGGCGAACAGGGCCGACTGCCGCGCGGCCGCCGCCCCACCTACATCAAGCTCAACGACCGTCACGTCACGCTCGGCATCGATCTGCGTCCCGATAACGTCCACATGGCCCTGATCGACATCAACGGCAACCTGCTGGCCCGTGAAACCGTGCCACTGGCGGCCAGCCAGCACACCGACGAGGATCTGCGCCAACTGCTGCAACAGATTGCGCAGACGGCCCGCACGCTGCGCGGCACGGCCTCTGATCTGCGCTTTGACGGAATCGGCGTCAGCGTCTCGGGCCGCGTGGCGCCCGAGTCCCACCGCATGCTGTTTTCACCGAACGCGCCCTGGATTCAGGCCGATCTCTGCGCCGAGCTCGAAAGAGCGCTGGGCATGCCGGTCGAGATGGAAAACGCCGCCAATGCCTGCCTTTACGGCGAGCGCTGGTTTGGCCAGCTCGGCCAAAGCTCGCATGTGCTGGTGGTCTCGGTCGCCGATGGCATCGGCACCGGGCTGCTGATTGACGGGCGGCTGCTGCGGGGACGCGACGGCATGGCGGGCGAGTTCGGCCACATGACGCTCGAGGAGGGCGGACCGACCTGCGCCTGCGGCAATCGCGGCTGTTGGGAGGTCTTCGCCTCCAACCGCGCCGCCCTGCGCTACTATCGCGAATTCTCCTCTGGCAACGAGGTGGCCAGCTTCACGCAGTTGCTCGGTCTGGCCAAGGACGGAGACCTGCAGGCTCTGCGCGCCATCGACCGGATGACGCAATACATCGGCCGTGGCCTCGCCATTCTTTCAGCCGGGCTTGCGCCGGAAACGATTCTGGTGGTCGGCGACTGCACGACGCTGTGGCCGCGGATTCTTCCTCTGCTTGAGAGCCAGCTCATCGCCAAGGCCATCCGGCCCTGCACGCCCAAGCTCATCGCCGCCACCGACGGCGGCATAGCCCGGCTGCGCGGCGCGGCGGCTCTGGTCTTTCATAAACTGCTCTTCCGCCATTCCGAACTAGGCCAACCCATTTCCATCGCCGAGGAACACACTGACGCCGTGCTGCCCGCCTGGAATTAGAGTCGGCTTCATCCGACGCGGGAGCTACACTTTGTAGAGCAAGGCTCCCTGCGGGAGGGGACTCCATGAACGTCGGCATCATCGGCACGGGCGCCATCGCGCACAAGCACGCGCAGGCCTACAGAAACATCGGTTACCGGATCACCGCCTGCACCAACCGCACCGGCTCGCGCGGCGAGCAGTTTGCCGCCGAGGTGGGCGCGGCGTTTGTTTCCACCCCCGAGGCCCTGGCCCAGCGCGACGATGTCGACTTTCTCGACGTCTGCACCTTTCCGGCCTATCGTCTGGAGGCCGTCCGGCTCGGCGCAAAATACGGCAAGCACGTGCTCGTGCAAAAGCCCATGGCCATGGACACCGACACGGCCCGCGCCATGATCGAGGCCGCGCGGCTGGCAGGCATTCAGCTCGGCGTCGTCAGCCAGCACCGCTGCGACGACGCGACGATCTTTCTGAAAGCGGCCATCGCCGCAGGCCGGCTTGGCCGCATTCTGCAGGCCGATGCCTACGTCAAGTGGTATCGCGCGCAGGACTACTACGCGCGGCCCGGCAAGGGCGGCTGGGCCACGGAGGGCGGCGGCGCACTCATCAATCAGGGCATTCATCAGGTCGACCTGCTGCTCTACCTCATCGGCCCGGTCGACGAGGTCTTTGGCTACTGGCAAAAGGCCGCCCTGCACAAGATTGAATCGGAGGACGTGCTCAGCGCGCTGCTGCGCTACCGGTCGGGCGCGACCGGCGTTCTGCAAGCCTCCACGGCCCTGTGGCCCGGCTACCCGGAGCGCATTGAAATTCACGGCACCAAGGGCTCGGCCATCGTCACCGGCGACCAGTTGACCACCTGGGATGTGCAGGATGACCACGGCGCGCCCGCTCCCGTGCGCCCGCCCACCGGCTCCGGCGCATCGAATCCTCTGGCCATCGCCACCACACCCTTCGAGCGGCAGTTCCGCAACTTCGGCGAGGCATGCCGGGCCGGGCGCGCGCCCGCCTGCTCGGGCGTCGAAGGCTACCGCGCCATCGAGCTGGTACGCGGCATCTATCGCGCCTGCGCCGAAGGCCGGCCAGTCCAGATCGCCGACGTTGCCGAAGAGGCGTTGCACGCACATTAGGCTTTCCTGCGAATTTTCTTCGCAGCATGGCGCGCCGATTGCAGCAGAATCGGCGTGCCCTCCTTCCGCCCACCCTGGTTTGTTCCGCCGACGCCGCTGCCTGATGCCGCGCGCCGCGCCGCCTTTGAGAAGGCTGTTATGCTGCACCAGTCCGGCAAACTGAGCGAGGCCGAGCGTCTCTATCGCCAGATTCTTTCCTCCGACCCCGGCCACGCCGACGCACTGCACCTGCTCGGCGTCATTGCCCTGCAGAGCGGCCATCGGGAGGCGGCGCTCAAGCTGATCGGCCGCGCCATCGCCCTCCGCGGCAACGTCGGCATCTATCACGCCAACTACGCCAATGCGCTGCACCTGCTCGACCGCTTCGCCGAGGCCATCGTCGCCTATCAGCAGGCTCTGGCTCTTGACCCTAACAACGCCGACACGCTCAACGCTCTGGCGCACACGCTGCATCTGCAAGGCCACTTTACGCAGGCACGCGCTCTCTATCAGCAGACGCTCAGGGTCAATCCGCATCAGGCCGACGCGCTGCTGAATCTGGCCACGCTGCAACTGCTTGAAGGCGATTTTGAAAATGGCTGGCGCAACTATGAGTGGCGCTGGCGCGCCTCCTCATACCAGGCCGCGCGGCGCAACTTTGCGCAGCCGCTCTGGCGCGGCGAGCCCTTGCAGGGCGCGCGCATCCTGCTCCATGCCGAGCAGGGCTTTGGCGACAGCCTCCAGTTCCTGCGCTATCTGCCGCTGGTTCAGGCCGCCGGTGGCCGCATCGTGCTGGAGTTGCAGGAGCCGCTCTGCCGGCTTGCCGCCGCGCTGCCCGGCATCGTCGAACTGGTGCCCGCCGGAAAACCGCTGCCCGGCTTCGACTGCCACTGCCCGCTGATGAGCCTGCCGCTGGCCTGCCAGACCACGCTTGAGACGATTCCGGCCGCGCCTTCTCTGGTCACACCCGCGCGCGACCGCGCCACCGCCGCCAACTTCCGCTGGCCGCAGAGCGGTCTGCGCGTCGGACTGGCCTGGGCCGGCAGCCCCACCCATCGCCGCGACCACCAGCGTTCCATTCCGCTCGCGCTGCTTGAAGCACATCTGCGCGTGCCCGGCGTCGAACTGTTTTCTCTGCAAACGGGCGAGGCCGCCACACAGCGCACGCAGACCTCGGCCCTGACGCCGCTGCCGATCAACCCGCGCGACTTTGCTTCGACGGCCGGCTACATCGAACAGCTCGATCTGGTCATCACGGTGGACACCGCCGTGGCGCATCTGGCGGGCGCGCTCGGCAAGCCGGTCTGGCTGCTGCTGCCCGCCGTGCCCGACTGGCGCTGGCTGCTCGACCGCAGCGATTCGCCCTGGTACCCGACGATGCGCCTCTTTCGCCAACCCGAGGCCGACCACTGGCTGCCGGTGCTTGAGGCGGTCCATGCCGCACTCGAGGAGAAAGAACGGGCTCGACTATAAGCAAATAAAATAGACTCTCTTTGATCTCACTTGACGGGTTTCTGCAACTTAAGCAGCGGCAGCCGCTTCTTCTATTCGTCGACGATCAAGCGGACCAACTAGAACTTTGCTCACTGCGGAATGTAACAGCTGTTTAGCCCCAAGTGCGGCATTGCGGCAAAGCAGCCCAGGGACCATTGCTAAAACGACTGCTAAAATGGCAAAGCAGAGAAGCGGAGAGCCGCTAACTAAATGCCTTACCGCTATATAAATGCTCCGGCTATAAAAAACTCTCATTTTCTCCTGTACATCATGATCCCCAATTTTCAATAAGGCAGCATTCCATTGCTCTGTCCAGTTTGGAGATGCATTGCCCACCTCCATCTTCTGCAAGATGAAAGTCATGAGCATTCTGAAAACAGTCAAATGATGCCCATAGCGAATCAAGCCATTCATCTGCCTACGCAGTAGGACGTAGGCGGGATCATCAAAAGCTATATTTCCCTTTGCCGCAAAATCAAACACTTCATCTCGTACGGCAAACATTCTTTGGCGAAAAGAATCCAGCCTGTATGTCGGCAATATTTTGAAGAACAAGACCGAATACAGGCCTAAAACGCTAATCAATTCAATTGCGTTCATAAGCTGTTGTTCTGTCATCACTGATCTCCAATCCGCGTAGTTCCCTGCGTAGTTAGATTGCTAGACTCTCGATGAGGATCTAGCAATTTTTCCAGTTCCGTAATTCTTCCCGTAAGACGTTCGCGCGTTTGGCGATGTCTGCGATGCTCCAAAATCCACATCAGAGAGGTAACACCAGTCAAAACAATGCTGATCGCCACCGTCACGTTCATCTGTGCGGCCAAATTCACGATGAAATTGGCGTTTGAACTTTTCCCCGCAAACGCCTGAGCCGTTTCACCTACGACCTTGACAAGATAAACAACAACAAACGCCCAGATCAGAGTTCCACCATACTGACGAGCGAGACCAAATATCTGTGTCGCAAACCACCGAACTCCCGAATTTTCTGGATACGCCCTTTGTGCGCGGCGCAACCTCTTATTTCCAGTATCGGCACTGTCTTTCACTACGATGTACCCACTTTGACCTTAAGTTCAGTCCAAGGTAACACGTGCGAAAGAAAAATTCTGCAATTTTCCCCAAAGGCTCATCCCTTCTCAAAACAGTATCGAGCCTCACTGCCGGTTATCGGCTTACATCACGACAACCACCTACTCCAGCGTCTGCACCTTTGCGTCCTCAGGATACTTCACCGTGAACTGGTCGTCGCTGAGCTTCATGTTCACCGTCACCTTTTCGATGGTCAGCATCAGTTGCTTGCCCTCGAGCGGGCGCTTGATGAGCACCGAGGTCGGATACAGTCCCGCGCCGGTGTCCTGATAGCCCGCATAGGTCACCTGCGTCTCGACGTTGCCCTCCGCGTCGTAGATGTCCTGCTCGTAGGGCAGCAGATCGTCGCGGCGGAAGGTGATGACCCGCACCGGCGTGTCCTTGTGCGTGCCCGGATTGTGACGAATGATGGTCAGGATGTATTCGGGCACCGAGTAGAGATGCTTCTTCTCGGCGTCCTCGATGGTCTCCGTGTCGGCCGTGACCGCGTAGTAGTCCTCCGGCTCAAGCCCGCGCACCACCAACGCATCCAGAAAGAAGCCCGGCCGCATGTTCAGCAGCGGATCGGCCGCCTTCTTGGTCAGCACCGTCGCGCCCTTGTAGGCCTTGTTGTACTTGGGCACGTAGAGGGTAAAGTTTTTGCCATCGCTGGCCATGTCGAAGAGCATGGTGTGCACCACCGGCCAGCGCCCGTAGACGCGCAGCATCTCCGGCTTGCGCATCAGAATGTTCGCCGGAAAGGTCGTGTAATCGCGCGCCTCGCCTTTTTTTGTCTCGATGGAACTGGCGGAGACCTCGACGCTGGCCACCAGCGTATCGAGCGCGGCCCAGCGCTGGTTCAGCCGCGTCACCAGCTCATCGGCCGGCACCGTCTGCACCAGCGCCGGAGCCTTCGGCACCGGCAGTCGTCGTTTGGTGTACACCAGAAAACAGCCCGACAGTCCCCAACAGAGAACGGCCATCGGAAGGAATTTTTTCAGCAAAGAACCTATCATCGCAGCCCCGCCTGTTTTTGCGCGCGGCGGTAGCCGGCGACGTTGCGGTCATGCTCCTCAAGAGTTGCGGCAAACAGCGAACGGCCTTGCGCGTTCAGCCCTGCCGCGACGAAGTAATAATAGCCCGTCTGGGCCGGATGCACGGCGGCGCGCAATGCGCTCATCCCCGGGTTGGCAATCGGTCCCGGCGGCAGCCCCGCATGTTTGTACGTGTTGTACGGCGTATCGTAGGCCAGTTCATTCGAGCGCAACTGCCCATTCCATCGGCTCTCGCGCTCCAGTCCATAAATTACCGCCGGGTCAGTGCCGAGCGGCATCTTCTTCGCCAGCCGATTCTCAAAGACGCTGGCAATCAGCGGCCGGTCGTCGCTGACCGCCGTTTCGCGCTCCACCAGCGAGGCGACCGTCACCACGTGATGCACGTTGTTTTTGAGTCCCAGAACCTCGGCCTCCTGGCGGAACCGGCGCACCATGGCCGCCACCACCTGCTCGGCCTTGGCCTTGCGCGGAAACCGGTAGGTGGCCGGAAACAGATAGCCTTCCAGATTTTTCGCCGATGGGTCCAGATCGCCGATCAGCGCCGTCTGCTCGCGCACCGCATCCAGAAAATCCTGCCGCGAGCCGAGACCGGCCTGCTCGAAGCGCGCCGCGATGTCATAGACATTGGCGCCTTCGGGCACCACGATCGTCTTCGCGTAGATGTCGCCGACCACCAGCCGCCGATAGACCTCAAGCACCGTCTCCGGCGCGCTGAAGCGGTACTCGCCCGGATGCAGTGTACCGTGCTTCCAGAGCCGGACCAGATCAAAGGCATACTGGCTGCGCACCACTCCGGCGGCTTCCAGTTGTCGGCCGATCCGGGCCGTTGAGGCCTTCGGTGCAATCGTCACAAAGGTCTCCTGCCCCGGCCCAAACGGCATGCGCACCAGCCAATACGCGGTTGCGCCCATGGCCAGCACGGCCAAAAGAAGCGTCAACAGGACCACAGCCCCCCGCGAACTCTTGTTTCTTCTGCTCTTTCTTCTGCGACGGACCATCCGACCCCGTTTTGCCCCTTGAAAAGTAAGACGCTGTTGGGCGTCCTCGGGACGCTCAATATACGATTGTATCGAGTGGACACCCCCCGGTGGGAGTCCCGAATTGACCCAGAAGAGGTTTGCAACCGTGCAGACAGGTGAAAAACCGCGTTATTTAGGGCTCGACATCGGCGACCGCCGCATCGGCGTCGCCGTCAGCGACCCGCTCGGCATCACCGTCCAGCCCGTGCTTACCCTTGAGCGCCGCCGCAATCGCCGCGAGGATCTGCGCTCGCTGGCCCGGCTCGCCCGCCGCTTTTCCGTCGTCGCCCTGGTCGTCGGCAACCCCGTCTACCCCTCGGGCGAACTCAGCCCCCAGGCGGAAAAGACACAGGCCTTCGCCGCCGAACTCGGCGAGTTGACCGGCCTGCCCATCCATCTGCTCGACGAGCGTTACACCAGCCGCGAGGCCCACCAGATTCTCTATCAGGCAGGCCACAAGCGCCAGGACCATCGCAAGGTCGTCGACCAGATCGCCGCCGTGCTCATCCTCGAAGCCTTTCTCGAAGCCCACACGCCGCTACCCAACCCTGACGGGGACGAGGAAGGCATCTTTTAGCTTTTAGCTTTTAGCTAGAGGCTAAAAGCTAAAGGCTAAAAAGCTAGCGGCTCATGGTGTACAAAAAACGCCGAAAGCTCGTGAGAGCTTCCGGCGTTTTTTCTGGTTCTGTTTGCGCAACCCGTTGCGTCCTGCGGTTTAGTAGGAATCCTCGCGGAACATCGGGTGCGGGATCAGCGAGTGGTAGTCTTCCTGATCAGCATCGTCCAGGCAGGCATCGATGATCTTTTTGCCGAGCGGGTCGAGATCGGGCACCAGGAACTGCTTGAGCTCCTTGGCGAAGAAGTCCTTCCACTGGCGGGCGCCTTCCTGATAGACGTCCATGCCACCCTGAATCTGCTCCTCGACGCGGAGGAAGACCCGGGGAATCATGGCGCCTTCGACGCGGATCTGGTTCGGAATGTAGCCGAGCAGCGAGAAGGGAGCCTCGCTGACCTGATCGCGCGAGAACTTGGCGCTGCCACGGCGAGCCAGATACTCACGGGCGATCCACTCGGCCATGAAGCCGACCTTCCAGGCACCGATGTGCTGGTTGGGGATCAGGATGTAGCCGGTGTCGGGCGTGTCTAGAATCTGCTTGAGCAGCAGGTTGGCCTGATCGACGCGTCGACCGGTGGCAAAGGCCCAATAGGAGCCGACGCCTTCCGACTGCATCTCCTTGGTCTTCTGCGCCTGAATGCTCGGGTTGGCATGGCCGCGCGGAGCGACCAGACGCCAGAGCCAGGCCTGCGCCGGAGTCAACAGATGCAACATGCCGAGGATGCCGTAAAGCTGGCTGCCGCGATGCGTCGGAGGGCAGCGCACGCCGAAGCTGCGCACGTCCACCCGCTGCGGGCCGCTCAGAATGTCGTCGCGGACGCTGCGGGGCAGAATCACGCGCGGGTTCGGGCAGAGCTTGCCGGGTGCGTCCTCAATGTGTTCCCAGGTCAGGCAGGTGCCGCCGGGAACGATGTAGTGGTTGAGAAAGACCAGCGGCTCGGGCGGATCGATGCAGAGCCGTTCGAGGGTCGGCGCGGTGCCGTAGCGATGGATGTGATCGACGCGCACGAACCAGCCGTTTTCCGCGTCGGAGACGGTGAGCCGTCCGCCCTTCTGGTGCTTGGGGTGTGCGCAGGCCATGTCATCGGCGATGGGCAGCAGATGGCAGGCTTCGGGCAGGTTCAGCGTCCGCTCTTCGTTGGTGACCACGTTGCGGCCGATCAACAGGCGACCGTCATCCATGCGGTGGATGTGCTCGGTCATCTCGCTTTTGCCGCCGCCCGAGGCGCCCTCGTGCATGATGACGACCTGATTTTCGTAGGGCGTGACGACGGCGACGGCGGCGCAGTGGTTGGTGACCCAGCCCTCATGCTCACCGCGATCGAGCAGCATCGAATAGACGCCCTTTTTCGCGCTCGGACCCGGATAGAGGTTGTAGGCGAAGACCTCCTGATGGGTCGCCTTGCGGTCGTGCACCACCACCTGACGGCCACCAAAGTGAGTGTGGCGGAAGGGGGGAGCGACAAACAGAACGCCACCGGTAACGCGGAAGTCCGCCGGGACCTGGCTGCGCGGGATCATGCCCTGCAGGTCAGCCAGAGCGGCGGCAAAGAAGGCCGCCTGGCGAGGAACGATCAGAAGACTGCCGTAGCCGAGCGTATCGTCACCGGCATAAAACGGCATCGCGACCAGTTCCTGGCTCTTGAGCCAGTCGAAGGTGGCCTTGCGCGCGGCATCAAAGCTCTCGCCAAAACGCTGCTGATAGGTCGGCTTGTCGGTCGGCAACTCGTCGCCGATCACCATCGCATCGGGATCGCGGCGGCGCATGGCCGGCTCGGGAAAGTTGATCGCCAGTCCGTTGCGCGCCTTGGTGATGACGGCCTCCACCACGCGGCCCACGCCGGGAACCTGGAAAACGGTCTCGTACACGCCGTGATCTTCACGGTTGCCAAGCGTCCAGTCCGTCTCGCCCGAGGTGCGTCCTAAAGCCCAATCGAGCAGTTGCGTGCGTGTCTCGGGAGTTTGCACCAGAGGCGCGGCGCTCAAAACGTCTTTCACCGTCTCGGGCAGTTCCATCTCCGCCCAACACGCCTGAAAATCGACAAATGTCCTGTTCACCTGTGCGGCGTCCATTTTGATCTTCTCGCTTTCTTCGGGGAGATATGCACGAGCCCCGCGGGGAGGCGCAGACGGTGCAATATCCGGGTTTCATTACCATCATACCGCCTGTGCAAAAATGCACCAGAAGATGAAGCGTCCCCGGCCACGAAAATGCGTTTCCGTGCGAAAAAAATCTGCCGCAAACCCCGTCTTGCACTATTTATGAGGCAATTCGAGAGCCCTTAACCGCATCTGCGCCAACACATAAGTGTCATCGGGCGAGAGCCGTCCATCGGGCCGATGCACCTTCCGGTAGGCCGCGATGGCCGCATCGCTGACCCCGTACTGCTCGTAGATGGAGCCGAGTCCATACCAGATGGCCGGGTTCGGTTCAATCAGATTGTCGGCCTCCATCGCCTTCTGCAACAGTTCGGCAGCCTCGGCGGTTTTGCCCGCGGCCGCGTAAACACAGGCCAGAGTGTGCAGCACCGAGAACGAGCCATTCTGCGTCAACATGGAGGCCTGTTGCGCGGCCTTGAGCACATCGGGGGTGAGCTTGCCGTCAAACAGCGCCGACCACGCGAACTGGTTGTAGTCGTTGGTGGTGGCCTTGCCCGCGTCGATGACCTGCTGCAACGCGGCGCGCGTGCCGGCAAAGGCGCCCTTTTCGCTCTCCTGCTGCGCCTTCATGCGCAACAGTTGCTCGTCGTCCGGGTGCTGGGCGAGCCGCGCGGCCAGCAGAGCATCCCAATCCTTCCAGTCCTTCAAGAGAGCTGCGGCCTCGCCAACGATGGCAAGGGCCACGTAGGAATCTGGAGATTTTTCGATCATCTCCTTGCCGATGGGCCTGAGCGCGGCGCCGTCCTCGGCGGTCCACAGAGCCGAGGCCAGCAGCAGGCCCCGATGCGTGCGCTCCTGCTCGTCGGTGGCCTTGTCATAGGCCGCGCGCAGGAAGGGAATCTGCGCGCGAATCGCCTGGGAACCGATGGTGAGCGCGGCGGCGGCCAGTCGCATCGAAGCCACATCGTGCTTTGCGCCAGCGGTCCAGAAGTGCGGAAAGATCGGCCCGGCCAGCGGATCGTCGCCGCCGCCCTTGTGCACGCGCTCGCGCATCCAGTCGAGCAGCGCCGCCGCTTCGGCCTCGCGATGCTCGTCGATCAGGCTCAGCGCGGCATTGCCAGCCTCGCTCAGCGGGGAGCCGTCGGTGACCACCCGATAGCCTTCAGCCTCTTTGAGCACAAAGTAGGTTTGCGGCTTGGTGCCGAGGCTCTGCACGGAAATTTTGTAGCCTTTTTCGTCGCTGCCCTCGGAGGTGAACTTCATGTTGCCGATGGTCGCATCGATCAGCACGGCCGTGGGCAAGCCGGCGCGCATGGCCGCCAGATGCATCATGCCGCGCGTCTCTTCGATCTTTTCAACGTTGCGCTGCCACTCTAGTTCGGTGCCGTAGGCGCGGCGCGCCAGCAGTTCCCCGGCCGCCTTCGCGTCCAGTGAGCCCTCAAGCACGCGCATCGTCAGATGCTGGACGACGCTGCGCGGATCGGTCGCCGGGAAGAAGGTGCCATTCCACGGCGTCAGATTCTTGAAGACGCTGACCTGCTGCGCGATGGCGGCGGCGTTGTCCTGGCCCTCGGCCGAGGCCGCCAGAATCTGCGTCGCCTCGCGATAGAGGCGCAGATGCAGCAGTTGGCTACCGGCGGAATTGAGCGCCGCGCCGCGCTGGCTGGCGCCCGAGGGAAGATGATTGGCGCGGTCGAGCCCGGCCGCGACGCCCTTCAGCGCCACCGTCGCCGCAATCGCCATCGCCTCGCGCACGTTGTTTGACGGCTGCCTGCCAAGCTCGTCGAGCAGATCCTGATATTGGCGGCTGTAGAGCAGCGCGAAGAGCAGATTGTCCTCGAAGGGATCGCCCGCGGCCTTGTCCTTGTTCCTCACGGCGCGATAGAGCCGGATGGCCTGATCGAGCCGCGCGCCCTCGCCGTAACGCTCGCCCACCGGCGAATACTCCTCGGTGATGGCGAGATCAAGCGCCAGCGAGGTGTCCTCCGGGTCGAGCGCGATGGCCTTTTCGAAGGCGCGTTCGACGCAGGTGCGATCAAAGCCGTGCGTACGCTGAATGCCGATGTCATTGAACTCGCAGACCCAGGCCAGCGTGCGGAATCCGACCGGCGAATTGGGCTCGAGCGCGGCGGCCTTTTCTGCCTCACTGCGGGCCAGCGTGCCCATGCCCGCCTTCAGCAGCGCATAGGCCATCTGCGCGTGATGCACGGCCTCGGCCGGATGTTTGGCGATCAACGCGCGATCGGCAGCAAGGCCCTCGCGCATCTTGCCATCGGCCACCAGCTTCGCGCCCTGCTGATCGAAGAGCACAAGAATCATGTTCTGCCTGTAGCTCTCCAACACGGCCTCGCGCAGTGCGAGGGCCTCATCGACGGTGTAGGTCGGCTTCACCGTGTCAAAGCGCAAAGTGGCCTCAACCACGCCATCGGCGCGCGTGCCGTAGTGCTGCGTAAAGCGCGCCGGGCCCATGGGCACGGTCTTGTCCTGCGGCAAGGCGCGCAACACAAAACCCGTCGGCGGCGTGATTGTGTAGCGCCACTCAACAACGAACGGGTCGAGATCGTATTCGCTGGCACGCGCCGCCACGGCACGCTTGCGGTCCTCTTCCTGCTGCGGCGTCAGCGTAGCGCCGTCGGTGCGCGGGTCAGTGCGGAACCAGGCGGGCAGCCGGTTGAAGATGCTGCTGAAGGGAATCGCCACCGACGCATCGTCGATATTGGTGTTGCCGCGCCGGGCCTCGGCCATTTCGAGCTTCAAGGCGAAGGGCCGGGTCAGATCCTTGCCGTCGCCATGCGTGGCGCTCGTCAGAGCCTTGGCCAGGTAATAGTTTTTCGCATAGGTCTCAAGGCTGGTGCGGGTCTCGCGCGACTCCGCACCGCCGAACTCGTCGCGATATTCCTGATCGACCGGCCCGCGCGTCAGCGAGGTCTCCGTGATGCGCGCCGCGCCGTACTCGGCCATCCGCACCGCGCGCTCTTCGACGAGCAGATTCTCGTCGGAGGTTGGCGCGGGCGTCGCTGTCAGCCCCGTTGTGCCCTCGGCGATGATCAGCGCCAACCGGTTCTGATCGCCCGGCGGCAGCGTGCCTACCTCGGCAAACTCGGCGGTCGCATCAATCCACAAGTCCGCACCATTTTTTGCCGCGTGCGGCACGTAGGCAATGGCGTGATCAAAGCGGTTCATGCCCGCCAGCTCCGGCGTCACGTCCGCGCCGGGACCGGCGTCGAGCAGCGCCAGATGCGCCTCAATGCCCGCCGCGCGCAACATCGCCACCAGCAGCGCGGCCTTGTCCTTGCAATCGCCAAAGTGGCGCTGCAGCACCTCGGCCGCAGACTGCGGCTGCAAGGCCGCCTGCCCAAACTCGACGCCGGTGTAGCGCACCTCCTTGTGCAGCCGCGCCACAATGCCGCGCATCGTTGCGAGCCTGTCCTTCGAGGCGGGCGGCAACAGCGACTTCACCTGTTCGGGGTCAATCTGCGGCTCGACGAGCGCGCGATAGATTTTTGCAACCGAGGCCCACGACGCTCCCGTTGAAAACTCGATCATCGGTTGCGCCAGCGTGTGCGTCGCCAGCGGAATGTCGCCGTTGGCCTGCGCGGCCATATAACTCTGGTCAAAGTTCAGCCGACGGCGGCCATCCTTCGTCTCGTCGCCGAGCTTGACGGCGGGCATGTTGTGCACGCGATAGACAAGGTTGAGCGCAGTCGGCGCCTCCACCGTCAGCTCCTTGCGCACCACCGGAATGCCGCGCGCGAAAAAGTCACGATAGATGCCGCCACCGGCAAAAAACGGCTGCTTGTCGGTGAGCGCGATCTCCTCTTCAATGACCGCGCCCACGGCCAGCCCGGGCAGCGGAGCCTTGCGAATCCGCGCGTCGGTCAGCGTATCCTCGCCGTCCTCGCGCGCCGGTCCGTCGGTGATGATTTTTTGATCAAGCTGGCTGAGGCGACCATCGGCAGTGACAACGCGGGCGCGAATCTCCGGCGCATTCTCATACCACGGGTCCCAGTGCACGCGCACCTGCGACCACTGCTCGACGCCCTCCTGCGTATCGATGCGGAAGACGAGATGCTGGCGATAACCGACGCGGCCATCGGCCTCAAGCACGTAGGTGTCACGCTCGTAGAGCACCTCGCCGGGCGCGAATTTTTCCGTAGGGACCGCGGCGGCAGCCTTCTGCAACTCCGCCGGCGAGGCCGAAAAAGCAGGCCCATTCAGCGGCCAGACGGGTTGCTGCGCCTGTGCCGCGCGCGCGGAAACCACCGTCAAAAGCAGAGGGAGGAAGATCGAAAAAATCCGGGGCCGGAGAGTGCCAACACGCATGAGGAGATCCTTGAACTCGGGTCGCGATTGACCCTCATGGTAATCCACGCGGGCCACGCTTGGCTCGGCGGGCAAGGCCGCACACGATAGCTCTTCCATCGGCAGAGTTTTCGCAATGCCGCTCCGCTGTGTTCGATCCAGACAACGAGTGCCCGCGCCAGCGCACAATCTCCGCGCTAGACGCCTTGCGGCGGTGGGCCAAAGCGCGCCGCAATCAGCGCGAGCGCCTCCTCGGCGGAGTGCAGCGAGCCCTCCAGTTGCGCGTCCTCGGCGGCCTCGAGCATCGGCTTGAAGCGCGGCCCGGGCCGGTATCCGGCGGCGATCAGCTCACGGCCCGTCACCAACGGACGCGGCCGCACGGCCTCTTCCGGCAGCGCCTGCCAGCGTTCGCTCGCATAGGTCCAGTTGTCCAGATGCCCGCTCCCGGCCAGGCAATCCATGCGGTGCAGCGCCAGGTGCTCGTCGAAGCGCTCCAGCCGGAAGAATCGCTTGAGCGTCGACTCCTTCATGTGCTGCACGTCCATGAACCGCATGTGGTTTTCCACCAGCCCAGCAATCTGCCGCGTCTCGTCATTTGAAAAGCGGAAGCGTGCGCACAGCGCCGTGGCAATGGCCGTGCCCACCTCGGCGTGGCCGTCGAAGCGAATGCGCTCGGCCACGCGAAAGGTCGCGGGCTTGCCCACATCGTGCAGCAGCGCCGCCCAGGCCAGCGTCATGGAAGCGCCGACAGGAAGCTGCGACAAAAGCAGCAGCGTGTGCGCCCAGACGTCGCCCTCGGGGTGATACTGCGGCGGCTGTTGCACGCCCCGCATCCGCGCGATCTCGGGCAGAACCTCGGCCAGCAGGCCGGTCTCATCGAGCAGTTCGAAGGCCCGCCGCGCATGGCCCTCGACGAGCATCTTCGTCAGCTCGTCACGCACACGTTCGCGGCTCACGAGGCTGATGCGCGGGGCGAGTTTCTGCATCGCCGCCGCCGTCGCCACATCGAGCACAAAGCCGAAGCGCGCGGCAAAGCGCACCGCACGCAACATGCGCAGATGGTCCTCTTCAAAACGCGCGGCGGGGTTGCCGATGGCGCGCACGATGCCAGCATCAAGATCGGCGAGCCCGCCGACATGATCGACCACCGCCGCACGAATTTTTTCCTTTTGTTCTGGATGCGCGATTCCAGAGAGAGGAAGCAGCAGACCGTTGATGGTGAAGTCGCGCCGCTGCACGTCCTCTTCGGCACTGAGCGTGTAGCGGACCGCGTCCGGGTGCCGGCCGTCGGAGTAGGCGCCGTCATTGCGGAAGGTCGCCACCTCTGTCACGTCGTCGCCGGATTCGCCCGCGACCAGCACCACGCCAAAGTGCGCACCCACGGCAAAGCAGCGCGAAAACAGCGCCAGCACCGCGTCGGGCGTGGCGCTGGTGGCCACGTCGTAGTCCGAGGGCGTGCGGCCCAGCAGCAGGTCGCGCACACAGCCACCGGCCAAGTACGCCTCGTGGCCAGCCGCGTGCAACGCAGCAAGAATTCGGCAAGCTGAGTCAAGCGAATGTGTCATGGATGTCATGATTTTTTATGTCGGCAGTATCAGGACTGCTCCCCGAAGATTGGTAGCGTCAGGTTTACTTCCTGACGGACGTCTTCGAAAAGTTCGCGTTTCCTTTTCTCTTCACGGATACGAGAAAACTCTGTATCTGCCAATTCAAGTACGGCAGCAAGTCGGCGGAAACTCCTTTGCTCTTCAAGAGGAGAGGTCGAGGAGCGGTCATAGGAGGCATGGTGAATCTCTGCCCATGCGTGTCCTAAAACGGTTGTGATCTGTATCTCAAAGCGAATATCACGAAATCGCTTGTACTCCGTTTGCTGCAATCTGGCTGTACTGTAACGGCAGTCGATGTGATAGGCACTATAACCGAACTGCCCGATGGTCTCTGCATTGACAAAGCGCTTGTCGTCTGGCTTGCCTATAACTTCAAATTCAGAACGAAGAATCTGACTAACGTAGTCGATATCTTCCAGATAATAAGTGATGATTCGAAAACCGACGACATCTGGAATATCTTCAAAAGAGAGATAGTCTTTCTGCGGATCGATATACTTGACCTTTAATTTTTCTCGATCCTTGACTCGCGACTGTATTGATTGAAACAGTAGATTCTTCTCTTTGAGAAACCGTGCAAGAAGTTTTTCTGTCGTCTCTTTAAGGTCGTCAAGCGCAGTTCTTCGTTGATCAAAAGCCTTTAAAACCGCATCCGCACTGCAAGCTCCATTTCGTTCATTCAGAGCAGGCATCTTGTCACCTTTCAAGAAGTTAAGCAGCTTCTCCACGGCGGATGAGACGAACTCCGAGATTCATTTCGGGTTTACCTTCGAGCGTACCTCTTGCCACTGCGTGGCTTGCATCCTTGAGTTCACCTTCGAGGTCGAGTGAAAAGTTTTCCCCAAAAGTGCGGAAAATGCTCATGGCGTCTGGACTAAACGGCCTGATTTGAATTTTGGCTTTGAATTTTCGTGGATCTTGGGGCGCGACAAGTTCTTCATAGGAACCATCGTAATAGTAGCTTGTGTCCCCGCCCTGGATTTTTCCGTCACGCATGACGACGACACCTGAGCCATAAAGACCAGCACTGCTGCCAAACTCGATTGTCCAAAAACCTTGCATGGGGCACCTCCGGAAAAGGGGGATTCCGTAATTTTCAGAGTAGCCTTCTCTGCTTTCGCGGTCAATGTCCTCCATTGATATAATCCCGCTAAAATAGAAGCAACATGTCTACTCGTGGCCTCATTCTGGCAATCGAATCCTCTTGCGATGAAACGGCGGCAGCCATTGTCGAAAGGGGATCGCGCACGCTCGCCTCGGTGGTGGCCTCACAGATTCCCACGCACGCGCGCTACGGCGGCGTGGTGCCGGAGCTGGCCAGCCGCGAGCATCTGCGCGCCGTCGTGCTCGTGGTCCGCGCCGCGCTCGACGAGGCTGGCGTGAGTTTCGCCGATCTCGATGCCCTTGCCGTCACCAGCGGCCCGGGCCTCGCCGGAGCTCTGCTGGTCGGCATCAGCTACGCCAAGGCTCTGAGCCTCGCGCTCGGTCTGCCGCTGGTCGCCGTCAATCATCTTGAAGGCCATATCCACGCCGTGCTGCTGCACGAGCGCGAATCTCGCTTGAGCACGGACCCCGCCAGCGCAACCAAAGAGGAAGAAAAAACCAGAGCTCCCGAAGAGAAAGAAAAAACCAGAGCTCCCGAAGAAGAAGAAAAAAACGCGCTGGCGCTGGTCGTCTCCGGCGGTCACACGCATCTGTATCTGGCCCAGCCCGCGCATGGCTCGTGGCACTACTCGCTGGTGGGCCGCACGCTCGACGACGCGGCGGGCGAGGCCTATGACAAGGTGGCCAAGCTGCTCGGTCTCGGCTACCCAGGCGGCCCGTGGATCGATTCGCTGGCGCGTTTCGGCAACCCGAAGGCCGTGCCCTTTGCCTTTTCGCAGATCAAGCACAAGGTTCACCTGGGCGATCAGGCTCCGCGCACCAAGGCCGCGAAGACCGCGCCGATTGCCGCGCTCGATCCGCATTTTCTTTTTTCGTTTTCCGGCATCAAGACGGCGGTGCTGCGCTATGTCGAGCTCAATGGCCTGCGTGAGGGCGTTGAGCGCCGCGCGGCCGAGACTCTGGCGCATCCCCGGCCCGCGCAGACCCGCGAGGAGGCGCTCGCCCTTTGCCCGCAACCGGTGCTTGACCTCGTTGCCAGCTTTCAGCACGCCGTCGTCGGCGATCTGATGAAGAAGACCTTCGCGGCGGCCGAAGCTCTCGGCGCCAAACGCATTCTGGTCACCGGCGGCGTCTCGGCCAACCGCGAACTGCGCGAGCGGCTCACGCGCGAGGCGGAGCGACGCGGCATTCGCGCCCTGTTCCCGGCCACCAAGCTCTCCACCGACAATGCAGCGATGATCGCCACCGCCGCCTGGCCGCGCTTTCTGGCCGGCGAGTTCGCCCCCGACGATCTTTCCGCCGACCCGGCGCTGGCCCTCGGCCGGTAACGCGTCTGTTTTTGCCGAAACAGAAAAATTCCGCGACCACCCTCATTGCTTTGGGTTTATAAAGGCAGAACATTCTTTTTTATTGATCGATGGACCTGTTTCCGCCCGGGAAGAGGTCTGCCTGAGGGTTGCCCAAGCGGAGGGCTCATCATGCGATTTGCTCGGATGTATTGTGGATTCAATATCTTATCTGGGTTACTTCTGACCGCTTCCCTGCCGGCGCAGCAACCTGCCTACAGCGTGCCCACCTTCCGCACCCAGTCCAATCTGGTGGTGGTTGACGTGGTTGTAACCGATGGGCACAACCGGCCGGTGGACCCGTTGGCGGCGGGCGATTTCACTCTTCTGGAAGACGGCAAGCAGCAGACAATCAAGGCCTTTGAGGCACACCTTCCGCAGACGGTGGCCGCCCCGCCCACGCCGAAACTTGCGCCCGGCACCTTCACCAACCGCCTGGCGGTGGCCGACGGCGGCCCGCTCAACGTGATCCTGCTCGACAAGCTGAACACGCCGACGAAGGATCAACCCACTCTGAACGACCAGTTGGTGCAATATCTGAAGGAGGCGCGGCCCGGCCAGCGGGTGGCCATCTTCGGCCTCGGCACGCGGCTCTACCTGTTGCAGGGCTTTACCTCGGACCCCAAGCAACTACTTTCGTTTCTGCAAAGCAAGAAGGCTCTGCCCAGTACCTCCCCGCTGCTTGACGGCGTCGAAGAGGGCACGGACAACCTCGCCGTGGACACACTCGAGGACGAAGCCTATGCCGGCAATCTGAATGCGGCCGACATGCTGGAACATCTGCGCCAGTTCATCGCCGACCAGCAGGCCTTTCAACAGCAGTTGCGCGTTCGCTACACGCTCGACGGCTTCAACGCACTGGCGCGCTACCTGGCCAATCTTCCAGGGCGCAAGAACCTGCTCTGGTTCTCGGGCTCGTTTCCGTTGAGCATCCTGCCCGACGGCGATCTCAAGTATCCCTTTGCGAATGTGTCAGATGCCGAGGACGAGTTTCGCCAGACGGTCGATCTGCTCACGCGCAGCCAGGTGGCAGTTTATCCGGTCGACGCGCGCGGCCTGCAGGTGGCGCCGATGATGAACGCGGCCAACTCCGGACGCAGTTACGCACACCATGCGACGACCTATAGCCGCGACCTCAACAAATTTTCTTCGCGCCTTGCCGCCGAACAGAGCACGATGCGGCAGATGGCCGAGGCCACCGGCGGCGAGGCCTTTGTGAACACCAATGGGCTGAAGGAGGCGACCGAGAAGGCACTCGAGCTCGGCGCGCACTACTACACGCTGGCCTATGCGCCGACCAACGCCCACTGGCACGGCGAGTTTCGCCACATCAAGGTCGCGCTCGACCGGCCCGGCCTGACGCTGGCCTACCGTCGCGGCTACTACGCCGACGACCCTGCCGCCGAGGCCGGGCAGCACCATTCCGCCGCGGCCAAGGACGCCCCGGCAGCCTACGATCCGGTGCGCACGGCGATGATGCACGGCGCGCCCAACCCGACCGAGATTCTCTTCGATGCCGAGGTGCATCCGGCTTCGGAGGCAGTGGAGCCGCAGCCGGTGGCGGGCAACCGCGCCGACCCCAAGATCAAGGGACCGTTTCGCCGCTATCTTGTGACGATTCACGCGGAAATGAGCGGTCTGCGCTGTACCGACCTGCCCCAGAACCAGCATCAGTGCCGGATCGAATTCGCGACCAACGTCTATGACGCCGACGGCGCGCAGATCAACCAGCAGTTGAACGGCGTGCAGGTGACGCTGCCCGAGGCAAAGTATCTGGCGTTGTTGCGCAGCCGGATCGGCTATCACCAGCAGATCAGCGTACCGGCGAAGGGCACGTATTTTCTGCGCATTGCGGTACACGACACCACCAGCGGCCACATCGGCGCGCTGGAGTTGCCGGTGGCCGCCGTGGCCAAGCTACCCGTGGTTTCCGCTCCCATGGCGTCCCCGGCACATTAGAAGCTCTTTCGGCAGAGGCAGTGCCGGGGCGCTGCTACAATCGATAGGGCGGAAAACCCACTGAATACAGTCATGTTTCCGCGAGACCGACCGATGAGCCTTCGCCTTTTTAACACCCTGACCGGACAATTCGACCCTATCGCGCCTTCCGACGGCAAAACCTTCCGCATGTACGTCTGCGGCCCCACCGTCTACGACTACGGCCACATCGGCAACTTCCGCACTTTTCTGGAAGTCGATGTGCTGCGGCGCTTTCTGCTGCTCACCGGGCTCAAGGTCTGTCACGTCATGAACATTACTGACGTAGACGACAAGATCATTCGCAATGCCGGCAAGGCTGGGGTTTCGATCACCGAGTATGCGCGGCCCTACGAAGCTGCCTTCCTCGAGGATCTCGAGGTGCTGCGCGTCGAGCGGCCCGAGAAGATCGTCCGCGCCACCGAGCACATCGACCAGATGATCACGCTCATCCAGAAGCTGGCCGCCGAGGGTGCCGCCTACAAGGCCGAGGATGGCTCGTGGTACTTCCGCCTCGCCGCCTTCCCCGAGTACGGCAAGCTGAGCAAGAAGGATCTGTCGGGCATGGAAGATGGCGCGCGCGTCGATGTCGACGAGTACACCAAGGATTCCGCGCGCGACTTCGCCCTGTGGAAGGCTGCGAAACCGGGTGAGCCGGCCTGGGACACGCCCATTGGCCGTGGTCGTCCCGGCTGGCACATCGAGTGCTC
>DBTV01000022.1:0-17505 GCA_002307235.1 Acidobacteriaceae bacterium UBA1307 | reverse complement strand
AGTGCTCGGCCATGGCGATGGAGTATCTCGGCGAGACCTTCGACCTGCACGCCGGGGGCGAGGATCTGACCTTTCCGCACCACGAAAACGAGATTGCACAGAGCGAGTGCGCCACGCACAAGACCTTTGCGCTGCACTGGATGCATGTGCGCTTTCTGCTCGTCGACAGCCGCAAGATGTCAAAGAGCGATGGCAACTTCTACACTCTGCGCGATCTGCTGCTGAAGGGCTACAAGGCTTCGGCGATTCGTCTGGCGCTGATCTCGGTGCCCTATCGCCACCAGCTCAACTTCACCTTCGACGGGCTGGCCGAGGCAACCGCCGCCATTGACCGGCTGCGCACCTTCCACGCACGGCTCACGCAAGGCAACTTTGCCGAGGGCACGACGCCCGCCTTGCAAGAGGCCGCGCAAAAGGCCCGCGCCACCTACTTCGAGGCGCTCGACAACGATCTGAACACCGCCGAGGCGCGCGCGCCGATCTTCGATCTGGTGCGTCTGGCCAACACTGCCATCGATCAGGGACAACTGCTGGCGGGCGATCGCGATCTGATTCTGGCCGTGCTCAAGGACTTTGACGCCGTCTTCGACGTTCTGGAAGACCGCGACACCGAGGCCACGCAGCAGGCTCTGGCCTGGGCCGAGAAGGCTGGCCGCATGGGCGAGGTTGCGCCGGAGTTGGTTGCCGGCCACGCACTGAGCGATGCCGAAATCGATGCGCTGGTGGTGGAACGCACACAGGCCAAGAAGCAGAAGAACTTTGCCCGCGCCGACCAGATCCGCAACGAGCTTGCCGAAAAGGGCATCGTCATCGAGGATTCACGCGAAGGCGCGCGCTGGAAGCGGAAGTAGCCGAAAAATCGCGTACACTTGGGTAGGCAAATCTTCTGGTTTGCCTACGGAGGTCACCCGATGGATTTCGAGATCGTTTTTGATCGCGAAGAGGATGGTCGCTGGATCGCCGAGATTGAAAGCCTGCCCGGAGTGCTTGCCTATGGGAGCACAAAGATTGAGGCCCAGTCGAAGGTAGAGGCTTTGGCGCTGCGCGTCATCGCCGACCAGATTGAAGCCCAGCAGTCCACTGCCGGGACCGTGCGTTTCGCTGCCGCTTGATTCCATGGTTTGTTGTTGCGTCGTGAAGTCGAAGCTCTACGGAGTTGCTTCATGGAGAAGTTTCCCGCGACAAGCGCCAGGAAGGTTTTTCGAGCTTTGCAGCGCATCGGCTGGCAACAGAAGCCGCGCATCAGCAAGAGTGGCTCTCATCATCAGCTTGAGCACCCTGACTTTCCCTATGAGTTTACCTGGGCCTTTCATGATGGCGATGAAATCGGCCCGCGCATGCTTGCAAAAATCGCCAAGCGCACAGGACTAAGCCCCAAAGATCTGTAGAACCCAAGGACACAAAACCATGGAAGCCAACGAAGCCCAGGAATTGCAGGAGCATGCCGAGCACGGAGCGCACGAGTCGGCGCTGCGTCCGGTCGCCTTTACCATGAGCGTGCTGGCCGTGCTGGTAGCCGTGACCACCGTGCTTGGCCATCGCACCCACACCGAGGCGGTGCTTGACCAGAACAAGGCCACCGACCAATGGAACGAATATCAGGCCAAGAAGATTCGTTCGTCGAACACGCAGTTGACGCAGGATCTGCTGAAGATCGTCGTACTCGCCGACAAGGAAAAGGCCGAGAAGATCGCCAAGGGCTATGAGGCGCATCAGGAAAAGTGGGCCGACGACCTGAAGGAAGCGCAGGAAAAAGCCGAGGCGCTTGAGGTCAAGGTGGAACAGGCCGAAGCCCGCGCCAATCGCTTCGATCTGGGTGAGGCGATGCTCGAGATCGGCCTCGTCGTCACCTCCGTCACACTGCTGACGCGCCGTCGGCTCTACTGGTACTTCGGCATGTTCTTTTCGCTGCTCGGCATTCTGTCCGCCTGCTCGGTTCTGTTCCTCAAATAAAAATCGCGAGCAGAAAATGGCGGTCGTCTGCGTATGCGGATCAGGCCGCCGTTTTTGTTTTGACCTGCGCGGTGAAAGAACGCGATGTACGGTTTATGCTGCCATCGGCCCCTGCGCAGTGTGTATGGTAGACTGCCACAAATGCACAAGACAGTTTATTGCTCGCTTTTCTTATTGTTATCCTGTTTCTTCGCGCAGGCACAGTCGAGCGTCCCGGACGCAGCGACCACGAAAGATGCTAACTCGGGGACGAAGGTTCCTAGCACGATCGAGTTTGCAGATGATGCCGGTTTCACCTTTACCTATCCCTCCAGTTGGCAGGTTATTGATAGCCGTCCTCTGATGCCGGTTGCGCAGGCACAGGCGCAAGAAAAATCTACTGGAGAGGCAGAAAAGAAGGGAATTGCTTGTTCACGCTTGCCCCTTCTTTTGCGCAATGAACAACTGCAATCGAGCATTGTGACCATCACACTGGCCTATGATTGCGTCGGTGGTGTGCTCAAGCAATCAAGTTTGGCCGCTACCGCGGTCGGTATTTCTGCGGGAATCAAGAAAAATTTTGTGATCACCGATGCAGTCTACGGTGACTACAAACTCGGTCAGCATGAACTATGGATCGAACGTGCCAAAGCCGCACCGATTGTTGCTCCGGGAAAAAACCTCGATTTGGAAATCGTTTGCACCATGCTCAAAAAAGCAATGGTCTGCTGGGCTGGCTTTGCCGGAACACCTTCTGGATTGAACGCCCTCGAAGCAGGCAAGGTCTCGCTCGAAGGAGACAAGCCACTCGCACTGGTGCCTCCATCGGCGACAAAAAATCTGAAGTAAAAGTTACTTGAGTGCCTTTGTTTTGACCTGCGCGGTGGTCATCAAAAAGACCGCGACGATGATCGTCGCCATGCCCGCGAACTCCGTAGGCTCGGGCCGCTCATGCAGCAGCAGCATGCCGAGCAGCACCGCGACCACCGGATTCACGTAGGTGTACGACATCACCTTCGAGACCGGCACGTGTTCCAGCAGATAAAGAAACGCCGTGTAGCCGATCAGCGAGCCAAAGGTGACTAGATAGGCCACGGCCAGCACCGCGCTCATCGTCGGCGTGTAACCCTTCCAGTTGCCGAGCGCCGTGGCCAGCAGCGTGTTGCATGCGCCGGCCAGCAACATCTGCCAGGCCGAGCCCACCAGCAGGTCCACCTTGAGGTGCGCGTGGCGCGAGACCACGCAGCCCGCCGCCCACGAGAATGCGCCGGCAAAGAGCGCAACCACGGCCAGCAGCACCATCCGGTTGCCCTGCAACCCCGTGTGCAGCGAGGGTTCCAGCAAAATCGCCAGCCCAAAAAGTCCGAGAAGGATCCCTGCCCAACCGCGCGGCGCAAGCGGCTCGCCCTTCGGCAAAAACAGTTCGATGAGCGCGACGAACAGCGGCGTCACCGCGAAGCCCAGTGAGCAGAGTCCGCTTGGCACGTACCTTTCCGCGAAGACCAGCGTGATGTGCCCGCCGCAGAGCAGCAGTACGCTGATGAGCAGAATCATCGCCATGGTGCGGCGCGGCAACCAGATCTGCCTGCCAGTCAGCGCACACCACACCAGCATGATCGCGCCCGAGATCAGGAAGCGCGGCCCGGCCAGCAGCAGGGTCGGCATCGTCATGGCGCCGATGCGGATCGCCGTGTAGGTCGATCCCCAGAAAAAATACAGGCATGCAAAGGCGACAAGAACAGACGCCGTCACCGTGCGCACGTTTTTCGTTTCCACATTGGTAAAAGACATCGCTGTCTTTATCCTATCGAAACCAGGGCGGGCAATATCTTCCGCGCATAAAATATGCGGCATACGGACAATGCCGCATGCCGCCCGTTGCAGCGCGCACTGCGCTCAATCTGCAAAGCGCGTCGCGGCAATTTCTCCGGTGCGATCGGTGGCCTGTTGCAGGCTCTCCGCCATTTCGCGCGTTGCCATGCGCTGCTCTTCTGCAGAAGAAGCGAGCATCTGCGATGTGCCTGTCAGGCTGCCCACCTGGCCGTCGATGGTCTGCATGGCCTGAACGACGGTGTCGATGTCCTGGCGAATCTGCGCGACTCTGGTCTGAATGTCGGCAGTGGCCTTTGCCGTCTGCTCGGCAAGTTTTTTCACCTCACCGGCAACAACGCTGAACCCCTTGCCGTGCACGCCAGCGCGCGCTGCCTCAATGGTTGCGTTCAGCGCGAGTACGCTGGTTTGCGTTGCAATGGAGGCGATGAAATCCGCTACCTTGGCAACGTTGTTGCTTGAAGCCTGCAAGCTGTCCATCGATTCGCCACCCTGCTTGCACGCCTCCCGCGCCGCCTCCGTCGCCTTCTGCACCTGTGTGGCGTTTTGCGCAATCTCACCGATGCTGGCGTCGATCTCATGCGTCGCCGTCGAAACAAGCTCAAGCTGATGGTTGACCTGTTCGATGCCTTCGCGCAAAAGATGCTGCGCCTGTTGCAGCGCCTCCATCTTTTTGGTGGTGATGCCCCACATGACTACGACGCCGATATAGTTACCGCGCTTGTCCGTCATCGGTTCTATTTCAAGATCAAGTTTTTCCGGACCTACTTCGATCACAGCCTTGTGCGGTAGCTTATGATGCCCGCCGTGCCCACCCGCCCCCAAGACCCTTTCCACGTTGGGAGGGTTTTTGTGAAAGATGTGAATGCTTTTTCCAACAATCTCTTCGACCTTGCAGGGAAGATATTGTTCCATTTTTCGCAGCGTTTTGCGCGAGGACTGATTCAGGTAACGCAAGATCAATTCGCGATCGCAGAACATCGCGTTACAGGGGAGAGCATCGAGTGCGAACTCGAACAGGCCGTCGGCGCTTGCAGCATTTTGTGCCGGGTGAGTGTCTTCCACAATTTCAGGTAGAGGCGAAGTTTTGGGCGAAGAGAAAAAGCTATTGAAAACCCCTGGGGCCATACGGTTCCTTCCTTCGCGGCAGTGTTAGGTGAATCATCGGTCAATCCACAGGCTGTGCATGGCTGAAATATACGGCCTTTTTCGCGTGTCCCGCTCCTGAAACTGCGTGCCCAAATCTGGAAGCCTATAACTTTAGTGACCGACGCACCGTCATGAAATCTATAAAAGCTGCATTGATTAGGGTTGCGCGGGCGGGCCTCTTCGATGAGAATGGTCTGCCATGAACTGGTTGCGGAAATTCTGGCTCGTCGGCGAGGAGCGCGCGCTCGAAGCGCTTGCCTGCATGGCACGCCGCCGGGGTCGCACGCCGCAGGCCGAACACCTGCAAACAGGGCTGCGTGGCGAAGATGCCGCTTATTTTTATCTGCGCCGCAAAGGCTATCTCGTCGTGGCCCGCCGCTGGTCGAGCGGCACAGTGCCCGGCGATCTTGATCTGATCGCGTGGAAGGGAGAACTGCTCTGCATCATCGAGGTGAAGACGCGTACCGCGCACGATCTTGCGCCAGCCGAAGCGGCCGTCGATGACCAGAAGCGCCGCACTGTACGCCGACTTGCACGCCAGTATATTGGCCAGTTGCCGCAGCAACAGCAGCCCGCCGTGCGCTTCGATGTGCTCAGTGTTTATCTGATTCCTGGCCAGCCGAAGGAGTTCGTGCACATTGAAGCCGCCTTCGGCTGGAGCGCGCACGACCCGGACTGGCGCCAGTAACGCCGGGCGCGAAGAGTTACTTCGCGTCCTCGTACTCCTCGTGCCATGCCATCTGAATGGCTTCGAGCTTGCCTTCCGTCGACTTCGCCGGATCGTCAGAGAAGCCTTCAAGGTCGGTCACGTAACGATGCAGATCCGTAAAACGCACCGTCAACGGGTTAAGCTCTGGGAATTTTTCCTGCAACTGGATGCCGATTTCCTCGGCATCACTCCACGTAATTTCGCGCGCCATTACTGGGCTCCTTGCTGCGGTTCAAGCATGGTAATTAAATCCTGCTTGCCCTCGAGAAGATAGAAGGCCAGAAAGCGCAACTCATCCTTGGAAGAGGCGTTGCCAAATTGTGCAACAACGACATCGGCTGGCTCGTAAAAGGCCGTGCCTGCGGGCAATAACTGCTCCTGCTCGCCTTCCTTCTGGTAAATCGCAACGCCGGAAAGGATGTAACCCACCACAGGACATGGATGCAGGTGGCGACCGCCGATCTGGCCTGCCTCCAGCGTAATCTCGCGCGCATCGACACTCGTCAACGTGCGCGAACCGAGAGCCGCTTCCAGCAGTTGCTTTCGTCGTATCGTGGCTTCAACCATGACCGCTCCTCCTACTTCGTATTTTGCATATCCAGCGGCTTGCCTTCCGAGGTGTAGTTGCGATTCCACTTGGGAATCTCGACCACGTAATTGCCGGGCTTGGTGATCACCGCCTGACAGCCGAGCCGCGAATTGAGCTGCTGATCGGCGGCCATATCCAACCGGTCGAGCTCATCATCGTCAGCCTCGCTCAAGCCCTCCGCGCCTTCCTTCACCCATACGTGACAGGTGGAGCAGGCGCAGACGCCGCCACAGGCGTGGTCGAGAAAAATCTCGTGATTTTCCGCCACATCGAGCAGCGACATCGGCTTGCCGTGATGATCGTAGGGCATCGTGCCGTACTCAAATTCAACCGTCTTGCCCTCCGGCAGAAAGGTCACGCGCACCAGTTTGTCTGCCGAAATCTTTTCTGTCTCGCTCATTGGTTGCCTCTTTCTTGGGACTAGCAGGTTGGCGGAGTTAGCGATGCTAGCGGAGTTAGTCCGTGATCTAGCTCCACCTGCTTGTTCCCTACGCTAACATCGCTAGTCCGCAAAACGCGTCAACATCGCCAACACCGCTAGCTCCGCTACCTTGCTAACTTGCTAACTTCGCCAGCCGCGCTAACGCCGCTAGCGCCGCCTTACTTAAACTCCGCCGGTGAAAACGCATGCGGCGCGGTGACGTTTTCCTTCAGGTCTTCGCCCGCCGAGTCCATCGTCTTGCCGCGAATCGCTGTCGTTACAGCGGCGTCCATCATCAACTCGGCAAAGCGCCGCGTCGTCTGATCAAGCGCCGCGATGGCCTCGCGAATTGCCTCGTGATTGTCCTGCGCCTTGACGAAGATGAGATGATCGCGTGCGGTGTTGATCGTCGCCTGCTCTTCGGCGCTCAACTGGTTCCACGCCGGGTTTTGCGGCGCGCGCTCGACGGCGGCCAGAATCGTCTCCGCCTCGTTGCGCGTTTCAATCAACAACCGCTTGGCAAAATCGTCCTCGGCATGATCGAAGGAATCGAGAATCATGCCCTCGACCTGCTCATCGGTCAGCCCATAGGTCGGCTTGACCTCAATCTCCGCGGCCTTGCCCGAGCGTTGTTCGCGCGCGGTCACATGCAGAATGCCGTCGGCATCGATCAAAAATTTCACCTCAATGCGCGGCAATCCGGCCGACATCGGCGGAATCCCTTTCAGGTCAAAACGCGCCAGCGAACGACAATCCGCAGCCAGTTCGCGCTCGCCCTGCAATACGTGAATCGCCACGTTCGCCTGCCCGTCAACGCCGGTCGTAAAGAACTCGGTGGCCGAAGCTGGAATCGTCGAATTGCGCTGAATGATGCGCGCCACCGTACCGCCCAAAGCCTCAATGCCGAGCGAAAGCGGCGTCACATCGAGCAGCAACAGATCCTCGGCGGCATTGGCCGTGCCCGCCAGAATCCCCGCCTGCACAGCGGCTCCGAGCGCAACCACCTCATCGGGATTCAGCTCTGTGTGCGGCTTTTTGCCACGCGCACTCAAGTGGAAGAGATTGTCGACCAGCGCGCGCACCGCGGGAATCCGCGAAGAGCCGCCGACGAGCACCACCTCGTCGACATCCTCCGGCTTCAGTCCTGCATCAATGAGCGCCTGCTTGCACGGCACGGCGGTTCGCTTGAGAATCGGCTCAATCAACAGATCAAAAACATCGCGCGGAATCTCGCGTTGATAGCGGTCGCCATTCGGCAGCTCGATATCAAAGCTCGCCGTCGTCTCCGCCGAAAGTTTGATCTTGATGTCGATGACGGCCTTGCGCAGCGCCTGTACCGCGCCGGGGTGCTCGCGCAGATCGACGCCATGCTCGGCATGAATCTCATCGAGTGCAATCGTCAGCAACAAATTGTCAATGTCGTCGCCGCCCAGATGCGTATCGCCGCCGGTCGACTGCACCTCGAAGATGCCATCGTTCAGCTTCAGAATCGAAATATCAAAGGTTCCGCCGCCCAGATCGTACACGGCGATGGTGCCCGTCTTTGCGCGGTCCAGCCCATACGCCAGCGCTGCCGCCGTCGGCTCATTCACCAACCGCAGCACCTCAAGCCCGGCCATGCGCCCGGCGTCTTTTGTCGCCTGCCGCTGCGCGTCGTTGAAGTACGCAGGAACCGTGATCACAGTCTGCGTCACCGGCTCGTTGAAGAACCGCTCGGCGTTGCGCTTCAACTGGCGCAACACGTAGGCCGAAATCTCGGGGGCTGTAAAACGCATCTCGCCCAACTGAACGCGCGGCACCTCGCCCTCTTCAATATCGTCGGCCAGATGAAAGGCAAAGTGCTTCTGCTCCTGCCGCACCTCGTCGAGGCCGCGGCCCATCAGCCGCTTCACCGAATAGATCACCCGCTCGGGGGTTTCAATCAGCGCCTTGCGTGCGCTGTTGCCCACCGTCACCGTCGGCCGCCCGCCTTCGGGCATCGGATCGAGCGCCACCACCGATGGCACCAGATTCGATCCATCCACGCCGGGAATCACCACGGGCTGTTCGCCCTGCATATATGCGACCAGAGAATTCGTTGTTCCCAGGTCGATGCCAACTACGCGTCCTTCCGCCATCGCTTTCGCCTCTTCCCTACTTCACCCAAGCGGGTGGATGCAAAATAAACTGTGCCTCGCCCTTGCCAAAAGACCAATCGACCTGCGCGCACTCGGTCAACAAAATCATCACGTCGTCGGTGGCAATGCCCACGGCCTCATGCACACGCTCGGCGACGCGCTTGTAAAGCGCCTGCTTCATCTCCGGCGTGCGTCCCTGGTTCAAGCGAATCTCGATGGCCACATAGCGCTCGGTGCGATTCATCCCCTGAAAATGCGGGTCGACGAACATCGCATCCTTGTCGTGCGCCGAGACAATGATGAAGCGATCGCCCTCGGGGATGCTGATCGTCTCGCGCATGGCCTCGTACACCGCATCGGCAATCGCCTTGCGATCTTCCACCGGAGTTGCGTTGAACACATCAATGCGAACAAAGGGCATGGCTCAGGCTCCTAACACTTCGTTGACGTCGCGCACCAGATTGCTCAGATAGCGGCGTCGATCCAGCAGCGCCACCATAGCCTTCTGCGCGGCCTTGCGCAAAGCCTCGTCGCCCTCGTCCCAACGCACCCATTGGGCGCGCAGGTCGCGGTCCACATCGCTGAGCATGGTGGTGAATTTTTCCTTGGCGGCATCGAGCGCCTGCTGCAACTCAGGGTCTTTCGCGTTCGCCTTGCGAGCCGCACGCATCTCTTCAAGCTGCATGTTCAGGTCGAAGGCCTCTTCAAGCAGATCGGCGGGCACGCGCGAAAGATTGCTCTGGTCCCTGCGATTCTTGCCTGCGTTTTCTTCGCCGATCTCCGCGCCCATCAACTTCAGCAGATACTCGGTGCGCCGCAGCGGATCCTTGAGTGTGCGGTAGGCGTCGTTGACCAGCGCCGTGTCCGCCAGGCTCCACTCTTTTTCATTCTCCGAGGCACGTGCATAGCGGTCCGGATGCAACCGCCGGCTCAAGCGATGAAACTCCTGCTCAAGCTGCGCCAGATCGACGTTGAGCTTCGGCTCAAGGCCCAGCGCGGAAAAATAATTGCCGCCCGTCGGCGGTTGAATCTTGCTGCAATGCGGACAAAACAGCGTCGATTCGACGTGGCTCACTGAGCAGGACCAACATGGAACCGGAACGGCGGAATCGAGTACCTTGAACGTTGCCATCGTTTGCAACTGCTCCTAAAACATCTCTCCTGATGCTGTGCTGAGGTCAATGTCGTGCGTGGTTGCCGCTCCCTGTGGGTCGCGTCAACGAAGTTCCATCAACTCCATTGATGCCTTCAGGAGAGATATTTCTAGGCCGAGAATGAGGTGCCGCAACCACACGACCGCGACGAGTTCGGATTGATGAAAGTGAAGCCCTGCCGCATCAGCGTCTCTTCATAATCGAGCGTCATGCCGTGCAGGTAGATGAAGGACTTCGGATCGACAAAGACCCGCACGCCGTCAAACTCAAAGACGCGGTCGCGCTCGCGCGGCTGCGTGTCGAACTTGATCGAGTACGACAGCCCCGAACATCCTCCGCCCAGCACGCCCAACCGCATCCCGCCCTCATCGACCGCAATGCCTTCCTTGTCGAGCACCGCGCGAATCCGCTTCACAGCCTTCTCGGTAACGAGAATGCTCTGCGCGGGCGCCTTCGACACAGCGGGCTGCTGCGCCTGTTCCGTGTTCGATCCAATCGTGACCATATTCGTCATCGCTTATCCCTCGCGGCCGACGACGCCGCAATCGTCGTCGGCCCTGCAAACTTATTGCGCTGCGGTTGCCTGCTCGGCTTCTTCGGCCACGCCGTTCTTCTTTTTCCAGTCGCCGATCGCCGCGCGAATCGCGTCTTCGGCCAGCACCGAGCAGTGAATCTTCACCGGCGGCAACGACAGCTCTTTCACGATGTCGGTGTTCTTGATCTCAAGCGCGTCATTGACCGTGCGCCCCTTGATCCACTCGGTCGCCAGCGATGAGCTGGCAATTGCCGATCCGCAGCCGAAGGTCTTGAACTTCGCCTCTTCGATCACCTGCGTCTCCGGGTTCACCTTGATCTGCAGCCGCATTACGTCGCCGCACTCCGGCGCGCCCACCAGCCCCGTGCCCACTTCGTCCGAGCTCTTGTCGAGCGTGCCCACGTTACGCGGATTGTTGTAGTGATCTACGACCTTGTCGCTGTATGCCATCGTTGTTTCTCCTCAGCGCGGGTAAAAGCCGCGGGTTGTTCTTTCGATTCCGTTGCCGCCTCTATCGTTGCATCTTTCTCGCTCTGACAGAGGCTGCGCGTCTCATTTGCTTCAGCGTCCCGGCCAACTCCGCGCGTCTCAAGAGCGCGGAACGAGCCGAAGGCGATTAGCCCCACCGCAGGTGGCTAGTGCGCCGTCCACTCCACCTTGCTCAGGTCGATGCCCTCTTTGGCCATCTCGTAGAGCGGCGAAAGCTCACGCAGGTGCTTGACAATGTCGATCACCTTATCGGCCACATAGTCGACCTCGGCGAGCGTGTTGAACCGTCCCAGTCCGAAGCGAATCGAGCTGTGGGCTACATCATCGCCCAATCCAAGCGCCTTCAACACGTAGCTCGGTTCGAGCGTCGCCGAGGTGCAGGCCGAGCCCGATGAAACCGCCACATCGTTGATGCCCATCAGCAGCGACTCACCCTCGACATAGAGAAAACTCATGTTCAGGTTGCCCGGCAAACGGTGCTCCATCGAACCATTCACATGCACAAAGTCCAGCGCCGACTCAAGCTTGTTCTTCAGGTGATCGCGCAGATTCCGCAGGTAGCCGGCCTCTTCGCCCATCTCCGCCTTCGCAATTTCACAAGCCTTGCCCAGGCCCACAATGCCCGGTACATTCAGCGTGCCCGAACGCATGCCGCGCTCATGGCCGCCGCCGTCGATCTGCGCCGCAACCTGCACGCGAGGATTGCGCCGACGCACATAGAGCGCGCCCACACCCTTCGGTCCATAAATTTTGTGTCCGGAGATCGAAGCCAGATCCACATTGTCCTCGATCACATGGAAGGGAACCTTGCCGAGAATCTGCACTGCGTCGCAGTGGAAGATCACGCCCTTTTCGTGACAAAGCTTGCCGATCGCGCGAATCGGTTGCAGCACACCAATCTCGTTGTTAGCCGCCATAATCGAAACCAGAATCGTCTTGTCATCAATGGCGCGCTCAAGGTCGCCGAGATCAATTAGGCCATCGGCCTTCACCGGCAGATAGGTCACCCGGTAGCCGCGCTTCTCCAGATGCTTGCACGTATCGAGAATCGCCTTGTGCTCGGTCGCCTGCGTAATGATGTGGTTGCCGCGCTCGCGATACATCTCTGCCACGCCCTTCAGCGCCAGGTTGTCACTCTCGGTCGCGCCCGAGGTAAAGATGATCTCCTTCGACGAGGCGCCAATCAGGCTCGCGATCTGTTCGCGCGCAATATCGACGGCCTTTTCCGCCTCCCAGCCAAACGAATGATTGCGGCTGGCGGCATTGCCAAATGTCGTCGTCAAATATGGCATCATCGCCTCGAGCACCCGTGGATCGAGCGGCGTCGTGGCGTGATTGTCCATATAAATCGGGAGCGCTACGCCCTCCGGCACTGGGACATGGCTGACAACTGTATCCATCGTGATCTCCAATCCTTTTCTTGAGCTCGGCTCCGCTTGCGCGGAAGGGGAAGCTGCGGTTTATCTCGTCGCCCGTCCTACAACGTGACCGAAACCAACGGTTCAAGCTGGCCTTTGGCGGCGGGCCGCGCCTGTTCGGCCAAATCCTGAATGCTGATGCTTTGCAAAACCCCGGCAATCGTCTCGTTCACGCGCGCCAGCGGCTCCTTGATCGTGCAACTGGTCTTTAACTCACAAGACTTCTCGCCCTTCGTGCACGAGGTGATGAACAACGGCCCGTCAATCGCCAGAATCACCTCAAAGGCAGAGATGGCACGCGCATCGCGCGCCAGCGCGTAGCCGCCATTCATGCCCGCCTGCGAACGCAACAGGCCCTTCTTGGTCAGCGTCTGCAAAATCTTCGCCAGCAGTTGCGCCGGAATCTTGTACGCCTCGGCCACATCCTTGGCGCTGACCGCGCTGGCCTCTGGATGTTCGGCCAGAAACTTCAGCGCGATCAATCCGTAATCGGCTTTTTTGGTGAGCCTGAGCATAAATCTCGGACCTCTTCAGTCTGTGTTCAGTATAGGACCGTTCCGGTCCGTGTTTCAAGCGAACCTTGCCCTCTGCACAATCAGATGTACCAGCAGAAAAAAGGATTTGGGAAAATCATCTTTTTCTTTACAAACTTTTGCTTGAAAACCTCTCAAAGATCGGGGACAATCTTGCGCGAGGGGTTTTCAAGGCTCCAGAAGAGCTTTTGTTTCAATTGAATCCAACAAAAATGGCGAGTGTCTGTAAACACCCGAGGGTCCGAATTGTTTCCCGGCACGACGATGTCGAATTTGTCGAATGCCTGGAATGTGGCGAAGTCTTTGACTCAGAAGAGTTTAGTGATATACAGCTCGAAGAGGACGCGCCTCCCGTAACCGAAGAAGACGAGGAAAACGCCTGACGGCCGATCACGGCGCCTTGTGCAGGTCTCGCCTTTTATGGCCGGTTCTGTGGGCTACGGACCGCCAGCGGGTCGCTTTGCACCTAGCCTAGCGCGCCACCTTGGTCGCGGGCACGGTCTTGCCGTTCGCCTCATGCGTTCCGTTCTTGCGCGCCACCAACCAGGCATAGTGCAGCCCTGAGACCACCGTCAGCACCATCGTCGCCTCCAGCGCCAGCTTGCGGCACAGCAAGAGCGTCGGCGTCGCGTGAATCTGCGCCAGCAGCACAATCGCCACCGTCGTCACCTGCGCCAGCGTGTTGGCCTTGCCAAAAAGGCTCGGGAGAAACTCGCGATGGCCAGCAGCCGCATACAGAATCGCGGCCACCAGCAGAATGCCCACGTCGCGACCGAAGACCAACACCGTCACCGTCACTGGAATCAGGTGTTTGTACATCAGCACCAGAAACAGCGTGCTCAACAGCAGTTTGTCGGCCACCGGGTCCAGATAGGCCCCCAGCACCGAGCGCTGATGCAGCAACCGCGCCAGTGCGCCGTCGAGCGCATCGGTCAGCCCTGCCACAATAAACAGCACAAAGCTCAGAAAATAATGATCCCCCAGCGTTGCCGCCACCAGAATCGGCACAAGGCAGATACGCAGCAAGGTCAGAAGATTCGGGGCGGTACGCAGCGGATTCAGATGCATCGTGGATTCATCACGCATGGCAGATTCGGGCAAAAAACTCCGCGCCAGCGGCGTTTCCTACCGATAGAGCCGCGTGGCTGCCGGATCCGTGCACACGCTGCCCATGCAGGCCGCGGAGACGCACAGATCGATTTGACAACGATGGTATCGCACTGCGGCGCAACGCGATACGGAATCTTTTTGAAATCCTGCTCTTACGTCCTGCATGATGCTCCGGGCACGCGAAATTTGCCTCTGCGTGTCCGGGAAATTGCCTGATCCGGCCAAAATGCACGCAATCGCTGCGAAAAACCAGCGGGCAATCCAAAAATCACCGCCGACCAGACGCACCCCGCCCAGATTTTTCAAAAAGGGATTCTCTATTAACGTATTGAAAAATATAATGTTAATTTCCATCATCGCCCTTCCTCCGCCTCATCGTTCGCCTTCGTTCGCGCCCCGACTTTCCTCCAGACTCCGATCCTGATACACTGATTTTGTTGGACCTATGTAGGCGCGTAGCTCAGCCCGGTTAGAGCGCTTCCTTGACACGGAAGAGGTCGCTGGTTCGAATCCAGTCGTGCCTACCATAAATTAAAGAAAATCATTTACTTGCAAGCATGATCGCTTAATTCTCATCACAGTCTGGGTTCTTAAGGGCGCAGAGATTTTCTCCTCCCCAAAGCGTGTTGACTGCCAATTTCCGAGCAGCCCTTCTTTCTCCCGTTACTGTTTGCTGGTCAATGTCCAGTGTGATCCTGTTGTCAGCGTGACGAAGCAATTCCTGAGCTGTATTGATGTCAGCATCATTCTCTCTGAGAAGATTGGATACACCATGGCGCATGCATGCAGAATGGGATCACAACTGCGATTTTCTCTGCGTGGTCATTGCTCGCTTAGCGTATGAGCAAATGTGCCAGTTCCTTGCTCAGCGTCGACGCACCTTCCCCGTGCTCTCACGCACGACCAATTCGGGAGGCATGGACACTGTGGAAGGGTATGGCTGAACTGGCCGCGCAATCCTGTCTAGCAGAATCATTGCGGCCTTTTTGCCCATCGCATCCAGTGGCTGCCTGATCGTGGTCAGGCTGGGAACATGAAACTGCGCGCTAGCAATGTCGTCGAAGCCGATTACGGAAACATCGCGTGGAACCTGCATTCCCGCCTCATGCAGGGCACGAATTGATCCCATTGCCGCAGTATCGTTAAAGCAGACCAACGCAGTGAAATCTCGCGTAACATTGAGGATCTGTTTCGTCGCTTTGTATCCAACCTGCGGTGACCAACTGTTTGACCTCATCTGTACCGTGCGTTCCGGCGTCGGCTGTACGCCGAACTCCTTTGCCACTGCCATCATCGTCTGCCAGCGGGGCTCCGCATCCATGATGTGGCGATGGCCTTTCATGAAGGCAATTTTTCGATGTCCTGCCTCATAAAGATGGGCGATCGTCATGCGCGCGGCTTGAGCGTGATCGATGCTTACATTGGTGACACCACTTTTTTCACGGTGCGCCGCAATGGCCACTACCGGAAGAATGGAATCGAAGTCCGCATTGGTGTTCAGCAATAGAAGCCCTTCGGCACCGCGTCGGGCGAGCAAATCCGGATAGTTCTTCACCAATTGTGGCTTCCAGTAATGGCAAACCGTGAAATACATGAAATTCTTCTTGATCAAATACCTCTCGACACCATCCATCACCGAGGTAAAAAAACCTTCGCTGTGTTCGGGCGCAATGACGCCAACACACTCACTGCTTCGTTTGTTCAAATTGAGAGCGAAGTAGCTAGGACGATAGTTGAACTTACGAGCTGCCTCGCGTACGCGGCGCCGGGTCTCTGCGGAAAGGCCTTTCGCCAAGGGGGTGTCATTCAGCACGAACGAGATGGTGGTCTGGGACAGTCCCAGATAATTTGCCAGATCCTTCAGGCTTGTTCGCTTCTGCTCCGGGATGGATGGTGCATATTTTCGTTTTGTTATCGTCAAAAGTTGAGCCTCTGCTCGCCTGAGACAAAAAGTCTGTCACGCTCACAAACACAAATACGCGTGCATTCGATGTGGGCTAGTTTCTCCGAAAAAGTATACAAGGCAGTTGAGGCAAAAGGAAAATACAGGCAAGCCGAAACTTCTACCTGTTGCATAGCCTCTGCTCTGTAGCGTAAACAATCATCAGGCGAGTGCAGACTTGGATGCACGCCTCTGAAATGCTGTTGTCAATGGCCTATTGGACTGGCGGATAACAACCCAACTGACGAGCGAGACACCATCCTTTAAAACCCGGAACGCACCAATACCTTTACCGGCAATCGGAAGTTCGCCAAGGATAGCCTTCATCGTTTTTTAGCTGATAGTCCTGTCGATGGATCGCGGAGATGATCACGATCTATCAGGAAAAAATTCTCTGTCCCGATGTTCCCATTACTGCTGGAACGAAGGACAAACCGGATGCGCGCTGCAGGCGGCACTGTTTTAATCAGGGTAGAAACCTGCACAATGCCTGAAGCCTGAAAAGGAGAACCACTGGTCGGCTTATCGAGCGACACCACCTTGCCCGCGGTATCCAACAATCTTCCGTGCATATCATAGCTGAGGGCAATAAACAACACATCGCCCGTTGATTTCTCTGATGTCTTTTGCAAGTTAAGCGCCGTAGCAGGAAACGTTATATGGAACACGTTCGGATCGGTGATACTCCTCGGTACCGTAAGCGGAAGCCCATCGAAGACCATCAGGCCAGAAATGGCCGAGGCCAGCTCCATGGCCAACTGTGGCGACAGGTGCTCGTGCGTTTTTTGTGCCTCGGGTAATTCCGGCGGAGTCGCGTAATATCCTTCCCGACTCATGGCAATCAGACTCTTGCTTTCCATCTGAACCTGGATCGCACGGAAGTTTTTAGGATTGCCCTCCTCCGTAAAGCGGGGACGATAGGAAAGGTATAAAAGTTTTCGCCATTGCGAACCGCCTGCACAATCTGGCGATCAACGTCATTTTGCCCGTGCAGGGCCATTTCTCCCGTGGCCTTTACCATGGAATCAAAATCGACCTGATTCTCAAAGGGGTTTCCGGGGATCACGAAGCCATTGGCATCCATCGTCTCTGATGAGGAAGAAACTCCGGCGGGATCGAGTTCGTAAAGAGTGATTCGTGCGTCACGCATCTGATCAATGCACGATGCCATGACGGCCTGCATTGCAGCCGCTTTCTGCGCATCAAGATGATCCCACTGAAACGCAGGAAAACCGCGGCCGATCCAGATCAGATTTTTGTGGCCAGGATGCCCTTGATCCGAGATAGAGAGCAAGCTGATCTGCGCTGAAATCGCGCTGGGCGTATTCCTCTGCGCCGAGAAAGAACGTCAGCTTCTTGCTGCGGTTGAACTGCCTTCCAGGAATCATGACCGGACCACCGATGGTAAATCCGGGATAAATCTGCCTATCTTGCGGCGAGGGCTCGCCCGCGTATTTTGCAATCCAATCGACCGAGTTCATCTGGTGGTGCGGCCGTAGGCATACAGCATGCCGTGGTAAGCGCTGCCACCCGAGCGTCCAATGGCATTAATGGGTAGTGTCCATCTTTTTTCGCAC
>DBTV01000038.1 GCA_002307235.1 Acidobacteriaceae bacterium UBA1307 | reverse complement strand
ACGATCATTCCGCGCGGCATGGCGCTGGGCGTTACGGTGTACCTGCCCGACGACCGGCACAACTACACGCGCGAATACATGGAGACGAAGCTGGCCATGCTTTATGGCGGCCGCGTCGCCGAAGAGATCTTCCTCAACCAGATGTCGACCGGAGCGGGCAACGACATTGAGCGGGCCACGGAACTGGCACGGTCGATGGTCTGCGAGTACGGCATGAGCCGCCTCGGACCGCTGACCTTCGGCAAGAAGGAAGAGCAGATCTTTTTGGGCCGCGAGATCGCGCAACATCGCGACTTCTCGGAGGAGACGGCGCGTCAGATCGACATGGAGGTTCGTCGTCTGATCGACGAGGCCTACCAGTCGGCGCACGGCATCCTCGACAGTCACCAGGAGGCGATGCACCGGATCGCGACGGCTCTGCTTGAGCGCGAGACGATCGACGCCGAAGAAGTACGGTTGCTGATTGAAGGCAAGGAGTTGCCGCCGATGCGTTCGGCGCTGGCAGAGCCGAGCGATGCGGGCAGCAATGGTGGTGGTCCTCAGGTGCTCAAGCCCGAGCCGCCTACGCCGAGCATGCCCGAGGGTTCGCCTTCGCCGGCATAGTCGTTCTCAGTACAAGCCACACAAACGGGTCGTCCTTCGGGGCGGCCCGTTTGCTTTTCATCGTCTGTTGATCGCCGCCGCATAGGATAGTCGCGAGGCGGAAGCGCCTCGGGTCTTCGAGGAGCGTTTGTATGCTGCGTGGCATTGTGGATTGGATGCGAGTGGGAGCGATGTGCCTGGCGTGCGCGGTGGCCGCCAAGGCCGCGCCGGTGTTGATGATTTCGATTGACGGCATGAAGCCGGAGTATGTGACGAAGGCCGACGAGCATGGACTGAAGTTGCCGACGCTACGGGCGATTTTGCGCGAGGGTGCGCATGCCGAGGGCGTCGTCGGCGTCTGGCCGACGGTGACCTATCCGAGCCACACGACGCTCGTCACCGGTGTCTGGCCAGCCGAGCACGGCATCGCGTCCAACCTGCAGTTTGATCCGCTGCAGAGCCACGATGGCGCCTGGTACTGGTACGCGAGCCAGATCAAGGTGCCGACGCTGTGGACCGCGGCGCACAAGGCTGGAGTGAAGACGGCAAGCATCGGCTGGCCGGTGAGCGTGGGCGCGCGCGATGTGGACGATCTGATTCCCGAGTTCTGGCGCTACTATGGCGCGAATACACAGCCGAATCCCGAGGATCGGAGATTGATGGCGGCGCTGGCCCGGCCCGAGACGCTGTTCGACGAACTGGAGCCCACGGCTGGCCCATACATGATGGGCAACGACACGCGCCTCGAGGGCGATGAGGCGAAGACGCGCTACGCGCTTGCCGAATTGCAACTGCACAAGCCGGGCTTGATGACGCTGCATCTGAGCTCGCTCGACGAGGCCGAGCATGAGCACGGGCCCTTCAGTGCGGAGGCGGATGCAACGCTGGAGGCGATCGATGGCATGGTCGGGCGGCTCAGGGCAGCGGCGCTGGCGAACGATCCCGATGCTGTGGTGGTCGTTGTCTCCGATCATGGTTTTGAGACGATTACGCATGCCGTGAATCTAGCGATTCCCTTCATCAAGGCCGGTCTCGTTGAAGTTGGAGTGAACGCCGATGGCAAGACGCCGCAGATCAAAAGCTGGACGGCCGAGCCGTGGATGTCGGGCGGCATGGCGGCGGTGGTGGTGCGCGATGCGTCGAACGCGGAGACGATGGCCAGGGTGCACGCGTTGCTCGATGCGCTAAAGCGCGACCCGGCGAATGGCGTGGCCGAGGTGCTCGACAAAAAAGAGATTGCGCGGCGTGGTGGCTTTCCGGAGGCGGAGTCTCTGATCGTCTTCAAGCCGGGCTACTATACGGGCGCGGCGCTCGTGGGCGAGCTGGTGACGGAGATCAAGGGCTCACGCGGTTCGCACGGCTTTACGCCGGAGGATCCGCAGATGCGCGCCTCGTTCTTTGCGGCGGGCAAGGGAATTGCGGCCGGGCGCGACCTGGGCGTGGTCGACATGCGCAGAATCGCGCCGACGGTGGCCGGGCTTCTCGGCGTCACGCTGCCGACGGCCAAGGCCGAACCTCTGGCGGTCAAGCCGTAGTTGCGAGTGTGGAGCAAAGAGAAGAGCCTCGATCAACTCTTGATCGAGGCTCTTTCTCTTTGCCTGAGAAAGGTTCTAGAAGATTCTGTATTTGAGACCGGCGCTGGCGACGTAGGGCTTGAGCGCGGTGGGCGAGACGCTCCATCGCTGATACTCGAAGTCGCCGCGCAGGCTCCAGCGTTTGTTGAGCCGATAGTCGGCACCGCCACCGAGCGCGTAGGCAAAGGCGCGTCCGGTCAGAAAGCTGGCGTTGCCGAGGCCGACGAGGGCCTTGCCGTAGGGCGTGACGCGGCCGAAGGTGCGGATCGGTTCGCGCAGGCCGACAAGGGTGCTGCTTTCGCGTATGTTTTGATCCTGATATTGGTTCCAGGGCAATTTGCGGTATTCGCCTTCAAGCTGGAGCCAGCGACTCATGCGGTAGTCGACGAAGACGCCGATGCCGTAGAGATGGTTGCCGTTCGAACCTACAACGGGATTATTGCTGGTGTCATAGGTGCAGCAGTTTGGCTGCGTATAAGAGAACAGCGCGCCGGCGGAAAGCGATTTGTGGCTGCCGGTGGCCGAAGGCGTAACCTGCGCCACTGCGGTTCCAGCCAACAGAAACGTGCATGCCAAGGTGAGGAATTTTTTTCTCATCGTTCTTCTTTCAGTCGTTCCAATCCCACGATGTGCGCTGGCAAAAGAGCGCGGTAGAGTTGTCCGGCGCAGCCGCGCCGGACGAAAGTGTCCTTGCTAGGATTGCGGTTGTGCCGCCGGTGCGGCCTGAGGCTCTGCCGTCGGCGTTGTGGCTGCCGGCTGTTCGCCTGCCGGGGTGGCGTTGCTCGGTTGCGCGTTGGGGTCGGCGGCGGGCTCCGGTGCCGGTGCTGCGGCCGGGGCCGGCGCGGGCGCTGCGGTTGCTGGCGCTGCGGGCTGGTGGGCTGCGGCGTCGTAGCGTTGCAGCTTGTAGAAGACCGGCGTCACCTCGAAGGGCATTTTGTCGCGGGCATTCATCGGGGCATAGCGCTTGGCGTTGAGCATGTAGACCTTGTCATCCCACGGGTCGGTCTTCAGCCACGAGCCAAGCGGCAGCGCCGCCGTCTGTTCCAGATTGTCCCAGTCGAGCTTGGGCGACTGCTTCCAGAGCGCGGCCATCCACGGCGTGCCGTCGGCCTTCAGCAGCGAGTCGCCGAGCTTGGGCGTGTTGAGCTGCTTCAAGACCTTCGCGCGGTCCACCAACTGCGCATAGTAGAGCGCCGCCGAGGGCATCTTGTCCTTGTACATCGAGGCCGTCAGATACTCGGTGGCGCGCTTGGCCGCCTCCTCATTGTCGTGGTCGGTGTGGTACATGTTGATGCGCTGGAAGCTCGATTCGTCGGGGAAGAGCAGCCGGTCGTTGAAGGCGTAGCGCGTGTCGATATGATGGCCGAGCGCGATATGCGCCAGCTCCATGGCGACGACCGAGGCAATCGCCTCTTCGCTCGGCAGCGTGTCGATCAGCCCCTTCGAGATCAGGATCGTGTTGCCGACCGTGGTCGCCTCGATGGTGTCGGTGAGCAGCACGCGCGTGTGGATCTGATCGGTGAACGCGAGGTTGTTGGGCACGACGAGGTTGACGACGATCTGATCGAGCACCTTGGTTTCATAGCCGGTCGAGTTCAGCGGCGCGACCAGGCCCGCTTCCACAAGCCGGTCGATCACGTTGTTTTCGGCCTGCGTGACCCACATCCGCGAGGCCTGCAAGGGGCCCACGTCCTCGGAGTCGCCGCTCTTGTCTTCGGCGTCGTCGACCTTCACGCTGACGTTTTCCGAGTCGCGCGTGGGCAGCTTGAGCGAGTAGCCCCAGAAGTGCGTTTGCGCCTTCAGGCCGACGGACTTTGCGCCCTCGGTCCGCTGCGTCTCTTCGACGTAGACGGCCACCGGAAGCCAGATGCCCGGCTGCACGTTCATCCGCCAGCTATCGAAGTGGAAGTAGTAGCGCGAGCTGTCGGCCGTGGTCGGGCCGGTGTAGGTGCCGTTGAAGCGAACGATGTTGCCGTCCTGATCCTCGACCCAGATGCGGCCATAGAAGCGGC
>DBTV01000037.1:15698-80513 GCA_002307235.1 Acidobacteriaceae bacterium UBA1307 | reverse complement strand
GAAATCACATCCTGGCTCAGAAGGCAGCAATCAACGTGACCGACCTTCATGGAACCATTGTTTTCTGGTTCCCCTCTTCGATGCATCCCAGGTTCTTCCGCCGCTCTGTGAAATACATTCACAGCCTGGGCGTGTCACCTGTATTTAAAGAGGTGCATGCCAATATACAGGCGATTGAATTCGTGGCGCATGGCTTCGGTCTGGCCCTGTTGCCGCGATCGGCGATCCGGCTGGCACGTAGCGGCATTGTGTTCAAGCTTCTCTCCGACCGTTATCTCAAACTCGAGACTGCGCTATTCGTGCGGGAGGATCAGAGAGCCGGTCCCTTGCAGGACTTCATTTATGATCTATCTTTCCGCTTGCGAAGGCTTGGTAATGAAATCCAGTGACATACGCGGAACGTCCTTACGCCTGGGCGTTCCGCTGCTTTTCTGCTTTCCCCACTGGTATTCTGGAAAGGTATTGGTGCGCTGAATGCGCAGAAGGACTAGAGAACGATGGTGAAGAAACAGGCAGGACGGAAACCCAAGGGAAACTTACTCACAGAGCTCGATGCGGCGATCGCTCTCTTGACCCGTGTGCGTGCACTTGCGGCATCAGCGGAAGCGATCGCACAACCCGCGAAGCAGGCGCCTATTAAGGCGAAATCCAAACGGACACTCAGCGCGGACGCCCGCGAAGCAATTGCCGCAGCGCAACGGAAGCGCTGGGCCAAGGTGCGACGTGCGAAGAAGAAGGCGGCACGGGCTGCGCTTGCGCAGTAGCGTCTTGCGGTGCGTATATCAGGGAGTTCCGACACGTACGAGCTGTTTAACGGCGCGAACACCCTCGATCTTGGCAACATGGACGATCATATCGATGGAGCGCCGGCATTCCTCCTCCACATCGTTGAGCGATACACCACCGGAACCGCGCAGAGCTAATTGCGACAGGCGATGTATCGCGTCCTCGGCGCCGTTCGCATGAATGGTGGTCAGCGATCCGCGATGTCCGGTGTTGAGCGCATCGACAAAGACGCGAGCTTCCGGGCCGCGAATCTCGCCGACAATGATCCGGTCCGGTCGATGGCGCAGAGCCGCTTTCAACAGGTCCGCAAATCCGATCTGGCTCTTGTGCGTATCGAGCTGCGCCTCGGCAGAGATGACATGCGGCTTTCGGATATAGAGTTCTGCCACGTCTTCGAGGATCAGGATGCGATCCTCATCGGGGATGAATCCCGCGATGACGTTGGCTAGCGTCGTCTTGCCTGCGCCAGTTCCGCCAGAGATCAATAGATTATCCCCACGGCGGACCGCATCGACAAGCTGCTCTGCTTGCTCGGTGGTGAGCATACCGCGGTCGATCAGGTCTTGCATGGTGAAGTCACGCGACGTGAATCGGCGGATGGTTATCATTGGTTGCGGATTGACGACCGGCGGGATGAGCGCCGCCATGCGGCTGCCATCCGGCAGGCGCAGGTTCAGGATCGGCGAGTCGGCGTCGAGTTTCTTGCCAAAGCGGTTTGCAATCACTTCGAGTCCCGTGAGCAGCGCGCCCTCATCAAACCGGATGCTAGGCTGCAAAACGATATGCCCCTTCTCTTCGATCCAGACCGAGCCATCTGGATTGACCATGATCTCGGAGACTGTCTTGCTCGCAAGCAGAGGCTCGATGGGTTTCAGAAACGGAATGATGACCTCGAAGCTCACGCTGAAATCCTCCTCGGATCAAAGTCGATCCGCTGCTGGTCGAACCAGCTCATGGCGACGGGCAGGAAGTCTGGCTTGAGATAGCAGTAAGTGGGCGGCAGTGGGCTCACGCCATCGAAGGCGACGACAACCGACTGAGCATTCTTCAGGTCGAAAAAGACCTTCTCCTCAAACAGCGGTTCCTTATGTTTCTGGTATTGTTTTGAAGCTGAGACGGAGCCCTTGCTGGACGAGGTGCGGCCAGAGAGCCATCCGACATTAGCGTTGGTCGAAGATTCCGAGACGGTATAGCTGATGCGGGTGCGGTCGGCTTTGCCGCATAGCTCCGAGGCGTACCGGGCCGTCTCCGGGTCTGTGGTCGTGAGGAACACTTTACTGCGGAGAGCCTGCAGCAGGGTCTTAACGCCTTCATTAGGTAGCGCGTCCTTCAGACTCGATACGCTCTGCGTAGCGACGATGGGGATGCACTTCGGCTGCCTCGACAGGGATAGCCAGCGTTCATCGCCCGTTGGGTTGTCGGCGCCCACTGTAGCGAAGTTCTGGTACTCGTCGCAAATGAAGACGGTCGGGCGATAGTGTCGCTCCGGGTACGCATCCATTTTCGGGATGCGCAGCATTACGGCCCGTTGATAGTCGATCTTCATCATGGTGCCGATGGTCTTGGCGAGCGCCGGGTTCAAGGCCACAGGGAAGTTCAGGCCAACAACAGCGCCCGATTCGATCAGTTCCTCAAACGGATGCAGGACGATGCCGCGCGGATCGTCGGCGCATGGCTTGCCGTCGTAGAGTTCCTTCGGTGGGCAGAAGACGCGCCGCACATCGGGGTCTGTTTCGAAGAGCGACAGAAAGACCGCGATGCCCTGGATGATGCTGGTCTTGACCTCGGATCGGAAGAATTTCCAGTGCTCCCAGTGCCAATATTGGACGCTGTCGAAACGTCCGCGCAGCTCCGGCCGGTACGGCTTACGCGTGAAGACATCGAAGGCCGCCGATGTTTCCTGCGTGAGCAGGCTCTCCAGCGCTTCGGTCCACGCGATCAGATAGAGCCCCGCGTCCTTGTTCCACTCGAAGCCGAGCGGAGACAGCAGGCTCTCATGTTCCCGGTACGCATCCTTATCGATGCCGATATAGCTGGTTATGCTGAAGCGCGAACCCACCTCAATGAGCATCTCTTCGAGCCTGCCCGCGCTAATCACGGTACGGAAGAGATCGACCATCGTGAGGTATCCATCGCGGATGCGATGCAGCATGATCACGTACCGGACAAGGTCTGTGTAGGACTGCTGCCAGAACGGCTCGCGGCCCCTGCCCCATATCGATGTGATGATAGAGGCGATGTTGAATGCCTGCGCATACGGGTCGAGCGAGTTGTTCAGCGGGTTGTAGCGGATGTCGCCAGCGAGCGAGACTTCGACATAATCGTTTTCCCGCCCGCACCACTTCAGGATGCGCTGAAGCTGTCGGCAGAGATCACCCTTGACTTCCAGGACGATGCCCGACAGCCGCCACGCCGGGTCATTGGCGCGGTATGCGAACAACTGGCGCATGGCCGGCAAAATAAGCCCGTAAGTTTTGCCGCTGCCAATTGAGCCGAACGACGCGATGCCCGTATAGAGACCGCGCTCGGGGATCGACAGCCACCGCGGAACCGGGCTGGGTTCTGGAACGAGTTGGCGGTGGACCTCGCCGAGTACCAGTGAGAGCTTAGTCCGTGTATACGGATCGGGATACTGCGGCAATGCGCCAGCGGTCAACTCCGACTCTGTTCTGTACAGGTGGACGTACGTCAGCGAAAGCGCCATGGAGAAGACCAGGAACGGCGTGGTGTACAGAAACAGTAGATAGCTCCAGACGAGCCCCTGAAGAATCTGCGGACGTTCCAGCGCAATCAGGCGCAGCAAGGGATTGGCAAGATTCATCGGAAACGAACTGTTGAGGACGATCCCGCAGGCCGCGCTCAGTCCCAGCGAGAGCAGGAGACGGTGCTCGACTAGCGGACGGATGAGTTTCTGAAGAAGTGGGAACGGGTGCATGGTTTGAAGGCCTCCCTCTATGCGTGAGCCACCGCAGTGTCAGACTTCGGCGCGATCTCGGTTGCTGGCTTGATCGACGCTGGCGCAGACTTCGTACTTCCGACAGGCCGCACCGCACCTGCAGTGAGACCGGCTTTATATTTCAAGAAGTCCTCTTCCTGGGTCAGCGCGAAGCGCAGCAACTCGTTGACGATGTACTTCCGGTCGTTGTTCGACCAGTTCGCCAGCAGGTCGATGTCCTGCGAGATGGTGTCCTCTATGCTGGTCTTGAGCAGGACGAGGTTGATCTTGCTGGCTCCATGTTCAATCTTGAATTTACTCATCGGTTGATTCCTTTCCTGCCACACTCGCGGCCACGTTGAGGGTTAGGTCAATGCACTCTGCGTACCTGCTCAGGTCACTTACAGGTACTCGATGTCGGCTGGTTCTGGTACTCGCTTCGGTCAAGCGATGTACCGGAACTGGACCCAACCCGGTTCTGGCCAGGACTAAATCGCGTACCTAACTCGGTCCAAGGTTGGTACGTGCCGGTGCCGGGGGGTGGGAGCGACCAGCGCGGCAGAGCCGACGCGGCAGGCTGCAAAGCCGGGGTCGCTCCCACCCCCGGCATACATCTCTCCCTGACCCCGCTTAATTGATTAACTTCTTGCATTATCATCGGTTACCTGCCTCCGAAGGGGTGTCGTCGTGGGTATGGTGGTGGGTATCGCCACTCTCGACAGCGGAATACTCAGGCCGCGCCAAGTCCAGCGGATATCGATACGGGAGAACAATGGTCGAGAAGGTCACGCGCATGGGACTTTGCAGAAATCGTTGCCGGATTCTGTCTGCACTGGTGCTCCCGTTATTCCATGCGGCTTGCAACGCGCGGTGTTCGAGCGAGTCATAGATGCGCTCGCCCTCGCGCAGAACTTCGAGATCGCGAGCGCTCGTGATGCCGCCTCTCGCGTCGTATCGCTGGCTGGCGTCGAGGTACTCGAGGAAATGCTCGACGCCCATCGGGGTCAGCGAAGTGACCCCGTGCAGCCGATCTGCTGGCAGGAAGCGACGGAAGGCAGCCTTTGCCCGCGCGGAGTTGCTCTCTGAATCGGAAACGTAGATCAGCTCAAATTCTCCGAGCGCCGCGAAGAGGGGCTGGTACTGCGTGAGATAGCGTTCGAAACGTGTAGCCGTCGCCTGCCCTTCATCAAAGAACGTGAAGTGTGGGATGCCGGTATTGGAAACCAAGATGGGGAACCCATCGGGAAAGTACATCAGGCGCCCGGTGTAGCTGCGGGGCAGGAGTTCTGGACGGACGCCGCATTGCGTAGTGAAGAAATCAACCCTGCCTGCTTCTTCCTCCAGGATGTTCGCGCTCAGGTGTGCGAGGACGAAGTCCAGCACCATGAGCCGCAACTTGATATGTGCGTCCCCTTTGATACGGCGATTCTGTGAGTGTGGCCGATTGACGGCGGCATACAGTGTCTTCGACTTCAGGTGATAGATGTGCCAACCACGGCCGCACTCGATCACTTGAATATGGTTATGGCGCTCCGCCTTGCGGAGAAGCCGGTCAAGTGCAGTACCGCGGTCCCGGCCGACAAAGCTGTTGTACTGGCGGCGCAAGAAGTAACCGGAATGTACAGCGACCAGATAAAGGAACGCGGCTTCGCGCTCCAGATAACCGATGGATTCAAGCGACGTGATGGGGTCATAGTCCAGTGTCATAGGTCCAGGATGTTCTCCATGAGGTGGCTGTCGTCCTCGATCCGGGCAGTGAGCGAGGAACGGTCGGCAGGCGAAGCATAGTTGTGGAAGCCGGCCTGCGCTTTCGAGCGCAAGTGCCCGGCGTGGTAGGCGGCGGTCAGGACTTCGATGTCCTGATGTCCAGCGCGTGAACCCTGATCCTGATCGTTTTCGCGCAGCAGCTCGTAGTCGATCCGGGCGTCGGGAATCTGAATCCTCCCATCGACAAATGGCAGCTCGAAGCGTTCGGCGACCTGCTGCTTGATCTCGGCCATGTCGCGCTTGGGATCTGCTTTGCGTTCCGCGTAGATAGCCTTCTGGACATCGGATTTGATCTCGAAGTCGAGCCGAGCACGGAGGTTCGTGCCGCCACTACGCTCGATGCGCTCGGCTTCTTTTCGATAGGCGCGGTAAATCTGCGAGTCGTGCTCAACCTCGCGCGGCTTGACCAGGCCAGAGTAGACCTTCTGATCTTTCGGAAGGTCGCCCTGCCTGATCAGCAGACTGCGGCCCTCTTTGGTGAGCGTGACGACCTCCACTCGCTCGATGGTTCGACGCTGCCCGTCCCGGCGCAGATTGATATGCTGCGTCTCTATCAGTCCTTTGTCGCGGAGATATTTCAGGCCGTTTTCGAGCGGGCGAGCTTTGCCGTTGTAGAGCGTCTCGCGGAGGTCCGCGGTGCGGACAACGCGAAAGCGCCCGGTCTCACGCAGAAGTTGCTTTTCTTCCGGGCGCAGTTCTAGGCCGACGACGTTGCCGACGGAACGCGCCGGACGGCGCGGGTCCGCCGAGGCTACGGGACGACGACGCTCACGCGGCAGATCCTGCTCTGGATCGCGGCGTTTGCGTTCGGCTGGCTGGCGGTCCCGTCGCGGACCGACGGCACGTTCGTCCTCGCGCGGCTGGCGAAGATGGTTATGGACGGGATTGTCAGGCACACGGCGCGCAGGCGTGCGTGCCTCGCTCGCGCCCGGTGCGGTCTCATCCCCTTCGCGGCGGCGGGGCTCATCCTGGGGAATATCAATTCTCATGCGGACTCTCCGTCATCGCCGTGCTCCACGGGAGCAGGTGAGAATTCAAGAGAGGCCTGAGCCGACGCGGATTTGGCACCGGATTTCCTCGGGCGCTCGCTGGCCGCAACGGCTTCGGCTGAATCCTGCGCAGACTTCGTGCCGTGGCCGACGACGCGCCGCACGTCGTAGTCAGCAATACGCGTGAAGCGGTTCATCTCTTTTTGGGCAGCCTCGCGCATGGCGCGGACCTTGGCCACAAGGTCAGGCGTGCGGTCGAGATACTGGTCTTCACTCTGCATGGCTATTGCTTCTCCTCATCTCCAAACTGCGCGAGGATTTCGCCCGACAACTCGCTCTGCCCGGTGTGGATCTCCTGGTCGAGATGCCTGAGCTTGCGGCCTGTGTCGCGCAGGAAGAACTTGCGCTCGATCCAAATGGTCAGGCCGAGCAGGTTAGCAAACAGCAGAGCGCAGTAAAGCGCAATACTCTGAAGGTAGGTATGGAGAATGAGGCTGCGCCAGGGAACGAGGAAGCGCAGTTCGTGGCTCAGCCAGAAGCCAAACGCAAGGAAGATCAGCGTAGCGACGAAGACGGCATTGGCGATCATCGATATCCTTTCTGCCGCGACGAAAGCGCGGCGTGTTCAGGAAGAGAGCGGAGAGGCCATAGCCTCTCCGCGAAAAGGAGCACGAGAAGCATTAGCCGTGGTACTCCTCAATGACGCCAACGACCGGAATCTCCAGTCTGCGAATCTGTGTCGCATGGATCTCATAAACTGGGTTCGTAAGGTTCAGCGAAGCATAGCGCTGAATTGCGAGTTGTCCATCGACCTCGACGTACTCGCCCTGCTTCATGCCGCGCGTGAAGCCACAGAAGAACGGTCCTGGGCAGACCACGCGATACCATGCGGTGCGCGAGATCCACTCGTTCGCTGGCCGCCACCAGACGCCGGACTCCACGCACAGTGTGAGTACGGCAAAAGCGTCGTCGGTGATGCCGTCCGAAGAGGGCGCTTCGGCGTCCTTGCCGAGGAAGCCGCGCAGCTTGATGATGTTTTCGAAAAGATTCATGGTTACACCTCCTGGGAGGAGAACGCGGCCTAAGCCGCGTCCTCCTCGGTGATCGGCTCGGCGTCGAGGTTCTCTCCACGCGAGCTCTCGGGCTGCGCCAGCTTGCGAACGATGCTGGCGCGAATCTCCCAACCGCGGCGCTTGACCGAGGTCTTCTTCTTGCCCTCGCCGACTTCGGCGTCGTACTCTGTGCTGCGCAACTCGCCTTCGATCTCCACGTAGTCGCCCTTCTTCAGGCCCTTTGCGTAGTCGGCGGGTTTGCCGAAGGCGACGATGCGATGCCACTCAGTGTGGTTCACCCACTGCTGCGTCTGCTTGTCCTTGTAGCCGGACTTGGTGGCGAGCGACAGAACCGTAAAGGTCCGCTGCTGTTTGGTGGTGATGTTCTCGGCGTTTTTACCGAGGTAACCTTTCAGAGTGATCTTGTTTTCGTAGATCGCCATTGTTTTTCTCCTTGGTTGTATTTGCCCGGATTGCCCTCGGGACACTCCTGCGCGAAGCGACGCGAGTGTGCCCCGCTCCCAAGGCAAGAGCTGCATTTTCTGGAGTGGGGACCCAACGCACCTGGTTGGGGGAGGAGTCCAGGAAAAGCAGAAGCTCGCTGTCCGCCGGGCGCGGGATAAGCACCGAGCGAGTGACCGAGGGTGAGCAGGGAAAATACAGGAGAAATGGCGCTCTATGAAAACACCTGTCTGAAAGGTGTATGTAGAAGGATGCCGATGCAACCGTACGGCAGTGGAACCATGACCTATCGTTTGCCACGTTTCCGGCTGTAAAAACAGAGAGCTTGTGGACCGCACGTTCCAGTGCTTCGCATCGTCTTCCGCATCCCGCCATGCGAAGGACCTGTACTGGGGTGACGGAATCGAAGGCGAGTTGTACAGTCTCCGCGACGAATCGGCGGAGGCAGGAAGCAACCTTTCTGCGCGCACTTGTTGGGAGATACGCGACCTCATCGGTTTTGGCGCATGTCTGGTCACGGTTGCCTCCGCACGCCAGTTTCACGGAGGATCGCATCAACTGCGGCGATGCGTTGTCCGATCCAGCGCATGACAGGAACTGCCATCGAATTGCCGAGAGCACGATAGCGAGGTCCATCGGCAGCCAACTTGCCGCGATATTCGACCAGAGTGTAATCATCCGGGAATCCCTGCAGCCGCTCACACTCGCGTGGCGTGAGGCGCCGCACGGCCATCCCTTGCTGTGCGATCGTAGTCGAACTGTTCTCGATGCTGCCTGGAGCTTTCGTACGGACGCTTCCTGCAACGTTGGTCGGCGTAGCTGTACTCGCAGTACCGTCGCTGCCGTGCAAGGTAAAGGCGACAGCTACTTGCCCACCGCCATTGGCATGACTGCTCTCATGTCCCATTCCGCGCAGCGTGGGTGCGATTTCGTCCACGTCTGCTCCATAGTCCTTCGCGGAAAACGCGACATAGCTGTTGCTGCTCCCCCCGGATGCGGCGCGCACGCTGGCGGCGTCTGCCGGTTCTGGCATCGATCCACCTTCCCGGCCACGCAGGTTGAAAGCTACAGCTTGGCTGGGACCACTCTCCAGCGTGTGCGCCACGCCGTCCGAAAAGCCGATGCCGCTTGACTGAGTGTGGGCCGTGCCGATGGCGATGGGGATCATCGGCACGCCGCGCCCCGTGCCGTCCTCAGAGGCATCGAAGCCATCTGCGGAGAGTGAATGCGCGATAAAAGTTTCTGTCTCAAAGTCCATACGGCCCGACGCGCTGGCGCAGGCATTGGCGGCCGTTGCTACATCGATGGGACCCGAGGTGTTGTTCCCGCCAAATGCCAACTGGTGGATCAAGCCGCCATCGAGATCGAAGTCTGTTCCGAGTCCACCACCGCCATGAGCGCGTGCGCTAAGGGTAGGGGCAACGTCTTTCCGCGCTTCTCGGCGCGGCGGAGGATACCCCGACAGGCTCGACTGCTCAAGTAGTACCGCTGCGGCAACTCGCCAGTCGCGGTAGGAATGCTCATTGCTGAGCACCCCCCGCGCAGATCCCGGCGTGCGCAATTCACGCACCGGGCTCCTACCTTGGGTGTTTGGCTGCAAAGCGCACCTCCGGCCATGGATGAAGGACACGGGGCATGGGCAACCAGTCTTTGGCAAGACGCGCCATCGTTGTCCAAGTAGTGCGATCCTTCTGGCTGCGCCGCCGGAGCGACCTTCGCCATAGATCAACTACGTGGTGATGGAACGCTCGCAGAGACCGTCCATTATTGGGTACGGCGTGGTAGTTCAGATAACCCTGTACTACTCGCCGCAGCCATCTTCCCTGCTCCGGGATCGAGTGGTGCTGTTTGCGCCTCAACTCCTGTTTGATTTCTCTCAGTGTGGCCTGCATTCGGTCCCGCCGGGTTTTACGCCGGAGCTGGAACCTGCCATTTCTGGCCAAGTCACAAATGTGAGTAAATCCGAGGAAGTTGAAGGTCTGCGGCTTTCCCAAGCCTCGTTTTGCTCGATTTTCTGCCGCGAAGCGGCCGAATTCGATCAGGCGAGTCTTTTCCGGGTGAAGCATTAGTGCAAACTGCGCCATTCTTTCTTGCATCGCCCGTTGAAAGCGCCTAGCATCATCAGGCTTCTCGAAGCCAACGACGATGTCGTCGGCATATCGAACGAGCATGACGTGTCCTTGAGCATGGCGTTTCCGCCATTGGTGCGCCCAGAGATCGAAGACATAATGGAGGTAGATATTCGCTAACAGCGGCGAGATAACCGCGCCCTGTGGCGTCCCTTCCTCCGTAGGAACAAAGTTCCCGTCCTCCGTCGTGCCGGCCTTGAGCCATTTGCTTATCAGACGGATGATTCTGGTATCGCCTATGCGGTGCTTCAGAAACTTGATTAGCCACTCGTGACTAACGGTATCGAAGAACCGGCTAATATCAGCGTCCAGTATCCAGTTCACCTTGGTGCGCGTGATTCCCGTCGCCAGTGCATCTAACGCATCATGCTGACTACGCTTGGGACGGAATCCGTATGAGAAGCCAAGAAAATCTACTTCATAGATCGCATTGAGGACTTCCGCCACTGCACGCTGAACGATCTTGTCTTCCAGCGTTGCGATGCCCAAGGGGCGCATACGCCCATCCGGTTTTGGTATAAACCGTCTCCGGGTAGGCAGTGCTCGATAGGCTTGGCGGTGTAGTCTTCCATGCAGGTCTTTTAAGTTTCTTTCCCAGTTGTGCTCATACTCTTTCCATGTCACTCCATCGACTCCAGCAGCCGCGTTCCGTTTCAACCAGAAGTAGGCCGTTTGAAGTAAGTCAATGTCGATCAGATGGAAGAGCGCGGTGAACTTATCCTTCTTCTTTAGAGTTGCTGCTTTCCGCACACGGTCTAACCGCTGGGACACGCTTACCCGGCTCTGAGTCCGGCGCATGTGCTGCCAGTCCGTGTTTCCCTTGGTCTTCTCCCTTCGCTCCACTGGCTCCGCCTCCGTGTGACCGGATTTGTTCGCCAGCTTCTTCGCTACTATGGAAAAGTCCGACTTCTCCTGTTTGCGCATCATCGGCTTCGGCTCCTCGCCTTCCCGATGCGGGCCGCAGTGCCATACTGCGCACGGCGGCCAAACAGGAGATCTCCCGGTTCCCGGGTAAGAAGCGTATGCACATGCCAGGGTCTATGACCACGCCGGGCCGACTGAGTACTTGCGAGAGCGCACTCGGTCGTGTTGCCTTCCGCCGGAAACAAGGCGTCGGCACCCGGAAATATGACATCTCTTTCGCGGCTCGATGGCTGGCCTATGCACACCCCTGTCAACGCTTCGCGGCATACCTCGCGGTATGACACGCATGACTCGGGGACAGCATGAATCGCTAGTTCCTTACTGTCAGGGACTTTCACCCTTAACTCCTTACCGGTCTCCCGGCGCACGTCTCCAAGATGTCCGACAACGAAGACGCGACGCCGCCGCTGGGGTACTCCGAAATGTTGAGCGTCCAAAATTCTGTAGGCGACCCCATACCCGCATTCGACCAGCATCCGGAGGAAGGCTCCAAACGTCCGTCCGCCGTCGATCGACAGGATACCGGAGACGTTCTCCCACACCAGCCATAAGGGCCGAAGTCGATCAGCAAGTCGAGCAAACTCGATTGTGAGGTTGCCACGCGGGTCATCCAGTCCCGCTCGTAACCCCGCGATGGAGAAAGACTGGCAAGGTGTTCCTCCGGCCAGAAGGTCGATTGTTCCCACATCCTGTTTTCCTATCCTGGTGAAGTCGCCGGCGTTGACGATCGCGCCACCGGCGGGCAGAGCAACGATGTTGCGAATAGCGGCCGCGCGTTGTTTTGCCTCTTTGCGCGAGGCCGCGTCATGCGGACTCGGCATATGCTGCGGACGCGATGCGCCATAGCGCGAGCGCAGCAGCCAGCAGCAGAAGGGATCGATCTCGGCAAACATGGCGGGTTCCCAGCCGAGAGTTTGCCATGCAACCGAGACGGCTTCGATGCCCGAGCAGACAGAGAGATACCTCATGCGCCACTCCTCGGCCGGGGGCCGCGCTTGCGCTCACACAGAATCTGGAGGGTAGCGAGGATATGAGCCATTGAAGTATTGCGGCCGTAGAGAACCATTTCGGCGTAACGTACGGGCGCAAGGTCGCCGGTGCGGTCCACAAGCAACAGAGGAACATGCAGATCCGATTCGAGCAGACGGTGAATCATCCGGCCAGCAGAATCATTCTGTCGTGCATGGACCAGCACACCGCAGACAAGCTCGGTCGAGTCTGCCATCATGAGCGCTGCGGCATTACGGCTGTCATCGACAGCCGTTACCTCATAGGGGTGGAGGCGCAGCGCGAACGCTGTAGCCGACAGCAGATCGCGGTCGGCGCAATAGAGCACGATGGGGTTCTTTGGTCGCATGGCGTCAGTTTCCGAATGCCTGGTCTTCGTGGACATAGCTGATGACGAGACCGAGAGGATTGGTCAAGAGCATGGCGTTTGGCACTTCGTCGTGGAAGCTGTAAACGACATTCGCCGTCCAGCGTTCGCGGCTCCGCTCCTGCTGATCGCCGAGCGAGCGGAAGACTTTATCAAACTCCACATGGGCGCGGTACGGAGCCTGGCGCGTGTCCTCAAGTACCACAGCCTTGATCTCGATGTCCACGTTCGGTGCGCTCGGGTTGAGCAGGAAGGTATCGAGCGTTTTGGCTTTGTTCAGCTGCGCAAGCGTGGCCGACTGCATCTCGTTCGAGAAGAAGTTCAGGGACTCGGAAAAGTCCCGATGGAGCGTGGCATGGCTGCGCCCGTAGAAAAGTTCAGCCCAGCGCGCGAGATAGTATTTGCCGACACGCTCCACCGGGACTTTCGAGAAGTCGGCGTAGTTCATGACCTGTCCGCGGCCGAGATCATTCACGGAGATGACGAGCGGTTTCAGCCGCAAGGCAGCAGTTTGCGCACGGTAGAGGAGCGCAAGCAACGCGAGCGCGACCACGGAGAGTACAAGGATCGCGACCTTGAGATAGGTGTTGGTAACAACCGGCTCGGCATAGAGTTCCAGAAACTTGTGTCCAGCCTCGGTTGCAGCGAAGGTGGTTTGCTTGGACATATTCAACTCCCCATTGGGTTGACCCAGGTTCCGGTGCGCCCGCTCAGAATCGAACCCGTCAACTCTGGGATCTTGATCAGGCCAAAGATGCAGACGGTAAGTGTGATGAAGAGTGCAGGCAGAATCGTCAGCGCGTTCGAGATGCTGATCGTGCCGATAGCCTGAAACATCGACATGAGCACTTTAGAGAAGACGAAGATAAAGGCCGCGGCAATCACTTGATAAAAGCTGAAACCGATGAACGCCTTGAACCATCCCCAGAACAACCAGTCCATTTTGGGCACGATGAACCACGGAATGAAGATCGGACCAATCAAGACACAGACGGCGGAAGCCACATAGCCATAGGCGATCACGGCGAAAGCCACGGCCTGTATCGCGGCCAAAAGAACCGCGATGAGTAGAAAGGTGAGATCTTCTAGGATGTCGAAGCTGCCGGGCGGCGTGCCGAGTTGTTGCTCGGCATGGACGACCGTGTCGGCAATCTGCTGCGTTTGGTCGGACTCAATTTGGCCTGAGAGGTTGAGTGCCTCTTGCGTGATGAGATCGCTGAAGCTGTAACCGACGCCGGGAATCGGGGTCGAGTAATAGGTCAGCATCCCGAGGCCGAAGGAGATCATCAGGATCAGGTCGGCGAACTTGGCAAAGTGGAAGCCGCCGAGTCCCTGCGAAGCGGACAGGGCAGCTTTGATGCCGAACCAGACGATGAGAATCACGGCCAGGCCACGGAAGATGTCGAGCCCCGTAGCCTGGATGGCGGCACTCTTCGATGACAGCAATTGGCTGATCGCCGTGCCAAGAAAAGTAAATGGGGTCTGTGGCATCGACTACCTCCCGGTTGGGCTGAGCGAGATGGCGTGGATGGAATTGCTCACGCCTCCAGTGACGTTCTGCATGGTGCTCGAGAAGTTCTGCTGGAAGTAGATGGCGTTGTTGATGGCGCGGTTCTGTGCGTCGATCTGCTGTTTCTGAGTAGCCAACTGCTGCTGGATTTGAGCCATGAGCAACTGGTTGGTGTCCTGTTGCGAGTGAATCTGGAGCAGTGTCGCGGAGTTGATTTTGCCGAGCAGCGCGGCCTCGGTCTGCTGCGAGGAGTCGGTCGAGAAGGTGTCGGACTCGAGATTGGAAAGCTTGGTGGAGAATGCCTGCGAGTTCGAGCGGATGGTTCCAAGCGTAGCCAGCGTATTGGTGGTCGTGGTCTGTGCCAACTCGGAGGTTGCATACTGGTTGGCGACCGTGGCCTGGGTGCGGGAGTCAAGAGAGGAATAGCTGCCCGACGGATAGTTCTGAACCTGCACGTAGGCGTTCGTGTAGCCCTGCTGCGCATTGACGAGCGCGCCGTAGTTGAGAGCGTTTACGAGCGCCGACATGTTGCCGTAGGTATTGCCCGGTGCCTGCAGGCTGGTCCACTGCGACCAATCGGCGCGATACCGTGCGGCGAGGTTCTGCGGCATCTGCGCCATCTGGTGGGCGAGGTTGTACATGGTGACGATCTGGTTGCGGGTGGCGACGGCGGTTGTATAAAGCTGTGACCCCTGCTCGATCTGCTGGATGGCGTGGGCGCTCTGGGTAGGGTCGTAGACGATGCCGCTACCAAACTGCGCATGCGCCGCAGGCGCGAGCAGTGCGGCAAAGAGAGCAAAGAGCGTAGCGAGTTTGCATTGCATAAAGATCTCCTTTTCGGTGGATGGGCACGGCGGGTTAGCTGCCGTGTGATGGATTTGTTGCTGAGGCCGGAGCGCGATGGGAAGCACCGGCAGCAGCACCATAGTGATAGGGCGAGGGCTTCGGCGAGCGCGCGGGAGAGGCGCAGCCGATCAAAAGCGCGAGAAGCGCAAGCGAAGCAAAGCGCATCACATCACCCCCGGCATGTCGTGGTTCTCATACGCGGGCAGGAGCATGTCCTGGGTGATATAGACCTTGATTCGGTGACCCTCGCGGATGATGATCGTGGGTGGAATATTGATGAAGCGATCAAGCACGTTGGCGCTCGATTGCGAAAGGCTGGATGCGATGCCGGACTTGTATGCTTCCGTTCCGGACTGGTTGTAGCCAGCATTGTTATTGCTGGCCTGGGTTGCGCCGGCGATCACCCCGAGCGCAATCGAGGCGCCGAAGATCTCGACGTAGTGGTTGTTGACCTTGTCCTTGAGTCCGGTAGCTCCGGCCTGATCGAGACCGTGGAACTGGTCGAGATCGACGGAGTAGCCGTCGGGCATGAGCATTCGGTGGAAGGTCACGGCGAGGCGTTTTGCCCCAAGGCCGGCGACCTTCTGCACATCGCCCAGGATGAACGTGCCTTCGGGGACGAGCATGTGCTGGCGGTCCTGACTATAGATCGGGTTGGTCACCATGACTTTCAGCGGTCCGGCAAACTCACCGTCGAGCCGGTTGACCAGCACGGTGTCGATGGTTGTGCCCTCGAAGACGACAAACGGCTGACCGTGTGCGGTGTTGACGTTGACCTCCGCGGCGCGCTTGTTACCCGCAGCAGGTGCAGCCTGCGCAGCGGAAGTCTGCGGCAAGCTCGCAGAGCGAGCCGGAATCGAAGCATCAACGGCACCAGTGCGCGTGGAAACATCGGACGAGTCCGATGTAACGGTTGGCACATGCGAACTGCCGTCATTGCCCGATACCAGATTGGAGGCAAAGCGGGCCTTGAAGGCCATCGCTTTCTCCGCGTCGGCGGCCGGATCGCGTGGGCGCTCCGCGGTTGGAGCAGCGATGGGCGGAGGTGCCTGCGTAAGCTGTGCCGCACTGCCGGGTTGGGCAGGATTCGCGGCGCTGGCCGCACCAGCAGGTGGAAGCGCTGCGCCTGCGTGCTGCTGCACCTGCCGCTGGTCGGCGCTCAGGTTCTGTTCCAACTCCTGAATCTTCCTCTGGTTCATGTCGGTGGAGACAGAGACCGCAGGCTGCGGCATTTCCTTCGGCGCGGGTTTGGCGTGATTCTTCGAAAACATCACCGCCAGCAGGATCAGCACGGCGAGGCCAGCCATCACATACCCCTGCGCCTGCTTGGGCACCACGCCTTCGGGAAGCCTGCGTTTGTCATGGACTGCAGGCGGTGTCTGTGCGTCCTGTTGTTCAGAAGACGGCACTGCACTGATCTGTTTCTCCTCGGTCATTGGCGCACCTACTGCCCTTTCCGCTCGAAGCTGAGCTTGTGCTTGCCGATTTCGAGGTAGCCGCGATCAACGACCGTGGGCAGGATGTAGGTGCCGTCCTTCAACTGAAAGATGATCAGGTCCGGCTTGCCATCCTTCAACTCGTACACCGAGAACTTCTCGGAAGCTGACGACTTGATGTAGGTGAATTTGTCGTCGTGGTAGATAGCAGAGACATCGAATGGCGATTCGTTGTGGTAGCTGTAATCGAACTTGAGAGCAGAGGTTGGATAATCTGCGCGGAACTGCTCGACTGCAGTTGCAGCGCGCGCCTGCGCAATCTGCGCCTGGGCGCGCGCCGCATCCACTTCCGCTGCCGAAACGAGTTTGGTCACGCCGTTGGCGGCAGCGAGCGACGAAGGGTCGGATGGCTCAATGACGACCTTCAAATCTGGATCGCCGGTGTCCACATCGTCGAGTGTGAAGGTGTACACGCTGCCGTGATCGGTAATCAGGTTGAGGTTCGAGTGAATGCCCTCTTTCGCCGGATGCAGAAAGCAGTAATTGCCGACCGTGTCGATGATCCAGAAGTCCTTGTCTCCGGTGGCGACTTCCATGATCTTTTCGGTCGATGGAAGCTCGATCAGCGTGGTGTAACGCATCTTTGCGCGGACGCTGACAATATCATTCGAGTGGTATTTGACGATGCGGGCGGACTGCTGGCCGTGTGCCACGGTCGCGGCCAGGCCGAGCAAGAGGGGGACAATGGGTGAGGTTCGCATGGTTCTCCTTTAGTTGTTGAGTGGGTTGGGGTAGTCATGGGCAAGTTGGAGCAACCCTTGTTCTGCTCCAAAACGAGAAAAATATTCCTGTTTGCGAAGGTTGTCGCGGGCGTTGTTGGTCGCCATCCAGTAGCCGAGGGCGTCAACTTCAAGCACCAGCTTTTTGGTCCCGCGCGGCTGGATCAGCAGTAGTTCGCGCTTGGGTACAAGCGACTCCAGCAGCTCAAGCTGCGTGTCGTTTAACTGGAAGATTTCGGCGTAGAGCTTGCGGTCGATGTTCGGATTGGCCAGGAAGATCTTGGTCGGGCAGGACTCGTTGACGATGTGCAACATGTCCGAGGCCGCGAGTTCCACGACCGACTGCGTCGCCAGGATCATGGCTGCGTTCTTCTTGCGCCACGTCTTTTCGGCGCGAGTAATCCAATAGCGAATGGTTTTGTTCTTCAGAAAGATCCACGCTTCGTCGATGACGAACATCTTGAACGTGGCAGTATTGGCGGGCTTCTCAATTTCCGAGGACGCGCACTGCAAGATGTAGAACAACAGCGGTTCCAGAATGTCCGGATAATCCGACCAGCCATCAAAGTTGAAGGTCTGGAACCGCGAAAAGGTCAGCGTGTCCTCGACGTTGTCAAAGAGATGCCCGAACTGACCAGCTTGCGTCCAGCGGTGCAACCGCTCTCCGAGCGGGCCGAGGATGGACGCGAAGTTCGTGAGCGTCCGTATCTGGGCGGGCAATTTGTAGGCGCGTTCGATCGCGGCGAATAGCGCCTTTTCATCCTCCGGTGTCAGTTCGTAGCGGCCCCCAGCTTCGATCAGCACACGCAGGAAGAGATAGAGAAAGTTCTGATTCTCGTGCGTTGGGCCGAGCGAAAACGGATTGATGGTGAAGCCGGGATTCTTCATCCCGACGTTCAGGTAACTGCCACCGAAGGCACGGGTGAGCGTTTCGTAGCTGCCGCCAAGATCGAAGATGAATGTCAGCGGATCGTACTTCTGCGCCGCCTGTAGCGTGCTGGCCAGGCAGAAGGACTTGCCCGATCCAGTTGCTCCGAGCAGTAGCGTGTGGGCAACGTCGCCCGAGTGCAGATTGAGATAGTAAGGCGTGCCGTGCGTCGATTCGAGCGCGAGCAGGTACTCGCGTTCGAGATGCGGGTTCCACTGCGCGCCGCTATCGACGGTGAACAGAAAAGACAGGTCGGCGTAGTTCGAGTTCAACGCCCACTGTTTGCGCAGGTTGAACCTACGGTTGCCGGGAACCGTGGCGAAGAACGCATTGAGCAGGTTGTAGCGTTCTTCGTAGAGCAGCCCGTCATGCTGTGTAAAAAGCTTCTGGAACTCGGCGACGGCGTTCTCCACCTTCATGCGATCTTCGTCATAGGCGACGACCGACAGCGTGAACTCGCCGAAGTGTTTGCCCTCCATGCCGATGGCGGTCAGTGCATTACCAAGCTCCGCGACGGCGGCGGCTTTGGAGTCGTCGACAAGGTTGTCCTGCTGGCCGGTGTTCTGCTGGTCCTGCAAATTGGAGACGAAGCTGGTCTTCGAGTTGTGGTAGTGCCGACGGCGCGAGGCGATCTCCTTGCGCGCCTTTTCATTCGTTACGGGATGCCATTCTGTGACGACGTGGAAGTTGGCCTGGATGTCGAGTAGGCCATTGAGGATCAATGGTCGTGTCTCGCTGGGCAACTCCTTCAGCGTCAGGACGCGCACGTAATCGTCATCTACGCGTAGATAGCCGCGGTGCGCTTCCAACTCCGAATCGCACATCTGCCAGTCGAGATGACGCGAGCCGTAGAGCCGCGCGCGCTGAAACTTGGAGGGGCGGAAGTTTACGAGACGGCGCAGCACGCGCAATGTCTCCTCCGCCCCTGGCAGCTCGACTGTGGTGAGGTCGTTTAGCTGCCCACTCAAACTTTGTACCTTCTGCTGCAACCGCAGCCGGTCACGCTCGATCTGCTCGTGGATCAGTGTGCGTTCCTTGTTGCCGGAGAACAGCGCACGCAGGTTGCGTAGCGCCGCGCGCGGCTGCTTCGGCAGCCGAGATAGCGCGTGCAGCAGGCTAGTCTTGGCATAGCTGCCGTCGATCATCACCACCCAATAAATCTCAATCGAATACAGCCGGTCTGATTTCGATGCGAGGAACGCGTTGCGCTGCTCCGCAGCGGTGCGGACCAATGGGTTTTCGTACTCTGCATGAGGAATGGCCGGATGGTTGCGTTTGAAGAGAATCTGATACAGCCGGCACCGCTCGTCGAGCGATCGTAGTGCGGCTTCGAGGCGCTTAGCCGCATAATCGCGTCCGGCGTGGTCCAGGCTCTCGTAATCCGCGCCGCCGATTTTGAGAACCGAACCGAGGTCGCCTGATTTTGTCAGGAATGCGTGCTCGTCCCAGAATCCGTGCAGGTTCATCTGCGCGGCGAACGAGCCGGCCTCGCGCCAATCTTTCGTGATGTCGTCAACCTTGACCATCGCTCCTCGCAATGCGTATCTCTGTCACGTCTTGTTGCAGTGGATCGTAGCGTCGGCGGAATTTGCCGGAGTTGAACAGCACGCGCAGAATCTCCACGTCGTGCTTGGTAGCAATCCGGGCGATGATCACGCCCACAATGAACAGGCCCATTCCACCGAGTAATGAGTGCAGAAGAGAGAAGATCGCACCTCCCGAGATCAGAGCGACGAAGAACAATCGCCGCTCCGCTCCCAGGACAGTCAACGGGCGGTTCATGGCCTTGAACACCGAACTCACTCTGCGCTCCGCTGGCTGAGACAATGGATCATCTCCTCTCTGTTGGGCTCTAGCTCGGAAAGAGCCAGGCCATGAAGTTGACTGCGCCGATGGCCATGCCGACGCCGAAGACGATCCCGGCGAGCATCTTCTTCGACTGGCCCTCGCCATAGGCGAACATCAGACCGCCAACCACGATTGCGACCAGCGACAGCCCGGTCGCAATCGTGCCGGTAAAAGCAGTTTTGAGAACATTGACCGCGTTGTCCCACGGGTCGCTGCCGGATTGCGCGTAGACCGGCAGTGCCGTAAGGAAGAGAAGCGAAGGTAAAAGCCACCTCCGCCAGTGAGCGTCGAGCACCGCAGGGCGCGGACGTCTGGATTGCTTGAGTGTGTGCATGGGCTCCTTTCGTTTGCGAAACGGTCGAGGGGCACTCCCCGTTCGAACGTCATGAAGCGAAGGTAGGCGAGAATTGGGGTCTCGATTATTGCCTTTTCATTCCGGTCATTTCATCTACGTCAATAATCGAGAGACACAGATGGTGGCGTGTGCGACACAGGTTGGGAACGGAAAGCATGTGAGCTTCTCGCGCCGTGGAGGCGCAGAGATGGGCATTCCCACCATGACCAGCAAAGAATTCGCGGGCATGTCGCGGGTCAAGGCCGCGATCATCACGGCTCAGAGCGACAGCTCGCCTTGAGGCGTGGCGGGCACGCGAGTAACACCACACTCGCGTGGGAATGCCCGAACCAGAAGATCGCCTTTGGGCGACCCTCTGGTGGACTCTGGTCAAACGATCGCTCGCTTCGGTGTAATACTTTTCGTCCATTTCCATGCCGATATACTTGCGACCTGTAAGCAGCGCGGCTGCGCAGGTGCTTCCGCTTCCCGCGAAGGGATCGAGAACGCTCTCGCCGGGTAGAGTAAAGCTGCGGATCAACGGCACCAGAGCTGCGATCGGTTTCTGCGTGGGATGGAGCTTGTTGCCACTGTAGGGCATATCCATCACATCGCCCAGCGGCTGCTTCGGCAACGGCGGCCTGCCCTTGGCCAGCAGGAATGCCTGCTCATGCTGATAGCGGAGGAACCTGCTCTTCGAGCTGTAGCTCTTGCGAAATACGATGTGCCCGACAGGCTGGAAACCTGCGCTGCGCCATGCTTCGAAGAACGCATCGACCTTCGTCCAGCCGTAGAACATGACGGCTACGCGGTTCTGCTTCAACACGCGATACGCTTCTGCCATTGCCGGTTTGAGCCAGGCCTCATCGGCGTCGTTCTGAATGGAGCGTCCATCGCGGTCGCGGTAGTTCACCAGATACGGCGGATCGGTGAGGATGAAATCGACGCTATTCGCAGACATCTGACGCATCATATCGATGCAATCGCCATGAAGGATCTGGTTGATGAAGCTGCTCTGCTGTGCAATTGCTACTGACGTGGTTGCCATCTCTGAAATCTCCTTTGGTCCCATGTCTCTGAAGGCGACCGGGACACACCACGCGAAGCGATGCGAGGGGTCCGCCTCCCAAGGCAAGCGTGTGCTTTTTCGGGAGGGCCAAAAGAATGTTCCGTGTCCTTTGCGGAAGATTGTTTTGGAGGGACCCGAAACCCACAGGGCGGCTGTCCTGCCGGGGTCCCCGCGGACAGTTCTTCGCCCGCGGGATGGCAAGCCGAAGCAGAACACGCGCAGTCCGCAGGGCGGCGGTTAAAACCCGAAGCAGTGTCCGGGCGATGCACAGAGCGTGGGATTGGAGATAAAGGAGTCGATGGCATACGCCACAAAATCGCACGTCAGAAGAGCGGCTCCATGGATGGCTTCAGGCTATGCAATCGATATGCGAGGGGGGCGTGACTCCTGGACAGTATCCGAACTGTCGCAGCACAGCATCGTAGCAATGACAGTGGCCTGCCGCATGACGTCTGCAGGCAGCACGTCATGCGATGGGCTGTGCTGCTTTGTTCTCACCCTGGCGCGGGATCATGATCATGTCTTCCTCGCAGCGCGGCTCGTCGTCCGGCTGGAGCAGGCTCAGGAACTCGGCTTTATTGCTGGGAGATGAGAACGAGAAGAGCAGTTCATAAACGCCGTTCCGGCCGGAGATCAAGCACCGGCAAGGGCAGCCGGAATCCAGGAGGCTGGGCGACTTGCCATTACTAATCTGACAGAAATTCTATTGAGAGGTTTTCGAGAAGCTAGCACCTTTCATGAAAGAATGAGCGTTATGGGACTGCAACCGGCTGCCTTCGGGCTGAGCCGAGCCTTGGAGTGGATTCATGCCATCTGACTATGGAAGAGAGTTGGGGCTGCTGCGCGCTGTCATTCGAGGTACAGAAGAACGGCCGATCCATTTTCTCGACGTCACGCCGGACTATCTTCGATCAGAGGGGATGGTGTGGTTTTTACCTAGTTTAAGAGGTACTGCCGTCTTCACTCGGGATGCGTACGACGCACTCGACAGTCTTGCACAAGCACTAATCAAGGAATGCCAAGGCTTGGATCGTGGCATCGATTTTCGGCGCATCAGACGAAAGATTTTCACGGCGATCGAGAGCCACATTGGGAGCGACCCCGCGTTGCTGCTGTCAAACGATGTCACGGCTCTAGTTGCTCAGCTGAGGACGTGGTTTCAGCACGAGGCTGAACCTCGCGTAGTCTTTGTTCCATGTGCGATTTCGCCCTGGCCTGCTTCGCAATTCACGATCGGGTCGGTGCGTTTCATTTACGTGGATGATGTCCCCCGAGCCGACTTCTACCCCCCTATTGCGGATTCGATGCTAAGGAAAAACTTCGACGCAATGCTCGAACGCATGAAGTCGGAACGTGCTCACTGGCTTGCTCAGATCAGCGTCGAAGGCAGTGACCAAGAGCGAGGCGAGGAGATCGGGGCGCTTGCAGCCGATCTGGCCATTGTGACGCTGCAGTTGGCCCTCCCGACTTCATGGAATACGCGGAGGATGTCTAGGCTCGATGCACGTCGTGGTGGAGCCAAAAGCCAGACGCTCTCTCGAACGGCCACGACGGACTGTGGCAGTCACAGCATTCACGATGCAGGCATCAATATCGGCCCGGGAACTATGCAGGACATTTTGCTAAACTGCGCGACTTTGGTCGATGCGGTTGGGATATGCGTGACAGCGTTTGCTAACGGCCACTTTACGCTTCCCCTGTTAGAGCGAGCTTGGTGCGATGCCGCCTATTGGTATCACGAGGCTTTGGCGGAACGAATAGATTCTATCGCGATAGCGAAGCTTGAGACATCGCTTGAGGTCCTTTTGAAATCGACAAGCACGAAAGGAAGTCAACGGCGAATCCGCTTAGTGTTGGAAGCCTTTTTCAATCTAAAACCGGAGGCCCCTATCGTTTCTGGATCATCTACGACCGCTAATGAATTTGCGAAGTCCATTGTGGAAAATCGGTCAAAAATCCTCCACGGTGTCATGTCCACACTTCAGCCGCATATTGGAATCGACCGAGACGGACTCGAAGAATTCGTGGCGAGCGTGCTTCGACGCGCTGTGATTGAGCTTGCCGGTTACAGATCCTCACCCTCTCATCCGGACGAGATTGAAGCATTTCTCAAATGGGTAAAATCGAAAAATACATCGCAACCTGCGGATTCTGACGTCATTCTATAAGCGGCGCATGTCATTACTCCTCGAAAACGCCGTTCCCAACGGGAACCAATGATGACTGCCCCGATCCGGGAATTCGCGTCGCCATGCCGACTCGGGACCGATCCGGTGGGCCGAACGCCGCCATGCCGCGACTGAGATGGTGTTCACCTCTTTCGGGGATCGATTTACAATTTCAATTGTTGTACGCGATAGTTTCTGCAAACTTGGGAAGACGATCAGACATAGAAGTCTGCACATGTTAAGAGGCGCCCACATGAATGACGAGCTTCTGTTCAATAAATATGAGATATTCGGAATTCTGCAGAACCAACCGCAGGCCGTAAAGAAGAGGATACAGGCGATTCCGTCCGCCACCCTCCTGAACGCAAGCGAACACGACCTCGTTGAGGCGCTCATCGAAGAATTCCGCCTGAATGTGCCTGTGATTGACGATGACGGCATCTATATCGCCGAATCTGGGGAAACCCAGGTCGATGTTAGCGGCGATCCCATGAGAGGGATTTACGACCGGTCGCGAGCTTTCTATGTTCCCGGCAACAGGACGGTCATCGCGGTGCCCTTCAAGGGCGATGCGGAGTTTTTCAATGTCCAGCCCAGCAGCTATTCGCTCAGTCCACCCCGAGCTATGATTGGAAAAGGCGAACTGCTCCTCACCTATGTCAGAACGGATCAGAACGCCGAGGCGATTAAGCGCGATTACCAGGGAACCGTGAATTCCATCAAGCAGTACTTGCGCTCTCTCTCGGAATCGGCAGCGCAATTCAACAGCCAGCTTGAAAATTTGGTCACGTCGCAGATCAAGACCCGCAAAGACCGGCTTCTTGCGGATGCCGGCATGACGGCGGCGATCGGTCTGCCGATGAAAAGGCGCGCCGGCGCACCCGCCACCTATGCCGTTCCCGTCTCTCGGCGCGTGCCGAAGGTCGAGCAGATCAGAACGCAAGGGTCATTCAAGCCCGAGCCCGCTCTCTCCGACGAGGATTATCAGGAAATACTCCGCATCATGAAGAACATGGTGCAAGTAATGGAACTCAGCCCTCACGCATTTTCAGGCATGGGCGAAGAAGACCTGCGCTTCCACTTTCTTGTGCAGCTTAACGGCGCCTTTCAGGGCCAGGCCACCGGGGAGACATTCAATTTCCAGGGTAAGACCGACATTCTCATTCGCGTCGATGGGAAGAGCGTTTTTATTGGCGAGTGTAAATTCTGGAAAGGTGAAAAGGCATTTCTCGCAACCCTCGACCAGCTTCTCTCCTATCTGAGTTGGAGAGACACGAAGACCGCTGTCATCATTTTCAACAGAAATGCTGATTTCACGGCTGTTCTCTCAAAGATCGACGAAGCTGTTCCAACGCATAGCAATTTCAAACGCGATCTTGGCAAATCTGACGAGAGCACTTTCCGGTACGTCTTCGCACAGCCGAACGATGCGAACCGAGAGATTACTCTCACCGTGATGGCCTTCGATATTCCAACGAACCTAAGCGCTCCCGCCGGAATTGTCGCCGAATGAAAATCGGAGAGTAGGAATTCTGCTGCCTAGACGCCATGGAACCGGCGAGGGAATCGGACGAAAACGTCCAGCGGTTTTCAAATGGGTGGGCACCACAATTCAATGAACGGGATTCCCTGGATCGATCCCCAAAAACGCCGTAGGCTCTGGGAGCCTTCCTAGACCCCAGCCCGGCGGAAGAGCATGAGGTTCTAGCAATGGCGACATTTGAGGAGTAATTGCCGGTGAGAACATTTGGTAGTGCCCCTGGTCTCTCAGTCAAAGTGTCAAGTGTCGGGACGTGGTCAAAATACAGACATTAAGGAACACCCATAGATAGTGGTAGGACTCACTTCCCCCTGGACCCTGAGGACCACTTGCCTATTGAGTGTCTTCATTAGACAGTGTAGAATCTCCAAAATCTGCGGAGTTCCCAATAATCAACTCAGACGCAGCATAGAGGCGAGCATCGGGAGCATCAGGTCCGCAGTCTCCCTATACTGGTCAGACTTTAAGAGATGGTATTTGCTATCAAGTTCAATTTTGAGTCCAGGTATGTTCAGTCCTAGATCGTCCTCAAGTCCTAGAATCATTTGAGAGCCAGACGGCTGATTATCGCGAATGAAACTCAGTATCGCTGTCAGATTGGGCTTGTCCTGAGCTTGCTGATTGGGTGAGTCTATGACGATAGGGCAATATGTTCCATCACCATACTTCCGAATTGTATGCAGGAGGCTGAAGTAGTACGCCAGTAGTGCCCTAGGGAGGTTACTCCCAGTCTCCTTAACACTGCAATCCACTTTCTTGTAAGTATCCTCATGCAGGGATGACTGCAGGCTAAAAAGATAGGACCTCATTTTGGCGACATAGAACGCTGTAATTTCGTCCCCACGCTTTTTGTCTGTCAATGCTTTGAGCTGTTTCGCCAGTAGTTTCAGGTCTTCTGCAAAGGACAAAAGTTCCTTGGCTAGCTCGTCTTTTCTGTCGTTAAGTGCAGAATCGGCTTCGCGCTTACCTTCCAGGCTCAGGATTTGCTTCAGCGTGATCGATTCGCGCTTGACGGCTAGCAAATCAGCGATTCTTGTTAGCTCTGATGTGTTCTTGCGAAACTCCAAGTTAAGTGACGCCACTTCTTCGTCAATGGAACTGATGCGATTTCTTAAGTCGGCAACGAGGACTAGAAGCCGATCTTCATCAGCAGCAATCGTAAATCGCTCAGCGAATGAGTTCTGATATTCAGTCCCGCAGACCGGGCAATGCACCTCGGCTTCAGAAGTATCGGTGGTGGCAAAATGGTAATCTTTTTCGAGGTCATGGGCTGCACGTTCTGCGAATCGAATCTGCTCCGAAAGTTCCATCCGTTCGCCATGCAGCGCAGTGAATTTCGCCTTGTACTCATTTTGTTTCTTCAGAAGCTTGCCGGATTCATCCAGCAAGAGTTGTATTTCTTTCTCAAAATCGGCGAGGTTTATATCAAATTCAGAAGAATTAAATGTCTTGCGGATTCTTCCGATGATGTTTTCCAAGATCTTACTTTCGGCTTCGTTGGCAGCTATATCTGAATCTATCTTGGTTTTCTGCCCCTTCAGTTCATAGTATGCACCGGGCCGAATTCCCGCATGGAACTCTGCTACGTCTTTTCGCCAAGATGGATATTGCGCGAGATTCTTAAAAGAACACCAGTTGCTCTTCCAGCTTGCATCCTGGTCTACATAGTAAGGCAGATATAGGTAGGCTGGAGAGGGGATTTCAGTATCACCCCCGCGAGTCGACAGCTTTAGCCTGAAATTGAATTGCTGAGCCAGATAGGGGCCCAATTCTGAAGACACTTTGTTGAACTTCTGGACCAACGTGCCGTCTGCTTGGAACACAGCAAACTGATTCTTATGACGAAGAATCATCCCTATTGTTCCATCGAGCTCAAACTCAAGGAGAGCAATAACATCAGCCTGCAGCCAGCGGGGATTGACTGCTGCAGGCTCTGCCCCCAAAACCCAATAGATTGACTTGAGGAGTGATGACTTGCCCGTCTGATTAGACCCGTGGACCAGAGTTCTCGTCGGATCGAACTCGACTTGTCTTGCCGTCTTTTCCGTCGTCGACAGCAGGTGTAGTTTTTTCAGAATCAGTGATTGCAAGAGTTTTCTTTAGCCTCAGGAATCGTATAACACGACGAAATGCATTTCGTTTCTTCATGGTTGTGTGGTCTACGAACAGAACAACTGAAAGAGGAGGACGGCCCTTAGCATATCATCCTCAAACTTTACACTGCAGGCAATCTTGTTCTTGAGGTCTTCGAGTCCGTCACTCAAGAGATGTTTCAGATCACTATGATTGGGGACTATCGAGGCCGCCACTTCGGCGGTCTCCCAAAATGCAGAATCGCTCGCATCCGAACGATACATGTCAACTTTGAACCAAGCTTTCTTAAGCTTGAGAGTTTTCTGCAATCCAAATTGCTCATCAAGCAAATGGGCAGCAACTTCGGGCCATGTGTTTTCTGCGGTCTCATCAGGAACAGCAACTGAGAGGATCTTTTCAAACTCGCTTCTGCCGATTGCCTTGAATTTGACCATTTCGGAAAACCTTAAATTCCGCCGATTGTAGTCATTTCGCCGTTTTAACTCATCACTGAGAGTTTTGTAAGCAAGCGGCGTGTTGTACTTGCCTGGCTTGCGCGCCTCCAAGAACTCTGCAAGCTTTCCCTTTGTGTGAGTCGAGTGACCTTCGAGCGGAAGTTCGGATAGCTCGAACCAAAGCATTTTTTCAAGAATCGGGTCGGCTGTAAGCAAATGTTCCTGCTTTACAGCTTCCGATATATCTGTCCTATACTTTTTTGGCAGGTTTTCGAAGGGAGTGCGCACATCACTCAAGAGAACTGCCTGCTTACCATCGGGCGACAGTTCAAGCTTACAGGGCACGTTGGAAAGGAACGTTGAGCATTGAGCATAATCTGCGAAGAGCAGTACGTTGCTATACATCTTTCCGACTATTGAAGGGAGTGGATTGCCGTCTTTTCCTTTAGGGCGCTCAATGAGTTTTCCTTTGGTCCAGGTTTCACCCGTCTTCTTGGTCTTTACCTGATAGAAGCAGATTTTGTTTGGAGACTGCTCCGGCTGAAAAATTACCACGTCGTCGTGGATATCAAATGCCATCAGGTAATCGACATTATCTGCGTGCAACCTCAGGAGATGGCACAGCGCCCAATCCTTTTGGTATTGGAAGCGGTCAGAGACTGGTGCACCTGAGTCCTCGCGCGGATTGACTGAGTTGAAATGCTCTTCTAGCGACATTTCACCTTGGTGTCGAGAAACGATAAATGCTGATGAATAGAAAGTGTAACGCAGTTCCCCAAAATCCCCACAGCAAATTGTCCCTTGGGCTTGAGGATGTTTGGTAAGTAATTGAAAACAAGTGGAAAGAGTGGGGGAAGCCGAATCCTCCAGCTGCGCATTTACTCACTAGCGTGCTAAGAAAACCGATTCCATGAACGATTCGTACCGGGAAACGCCGTTCCTATGGGAACCATTGATGACAAAACCAGGTCCTGGATTCGCGTCGCCATGGCGACATTATGGTACCGATCCAATTCATGAAAAGGATGCCAACTGGTAGTCGTTACGCGCGGCCTCATCTACCGCGTCGATGGCTTGTGCAAGATACTCGAAGCGCGTCAAAAACTCATCGAGAGTCATCCGATATTCGTCGTTGAGGTTTACGGCAGGAAAGTATTTCCGGAAGTGTTCGTCAACAAGTCCATTCTGATGAGCGTAGAGATGCCGAATCTCTAAGATTTTCTCGATCTCTCCTTGCCGCGTTGTATCGAACACATCCAGTGACTTTATCTGTTTGTTGTCCGAGATGAAACCTTTGACGCTGCCGCGTTTAAGCTTTCTTAGTTTCTCCTTGGCTTGATGGCTGATGAACTCTTGCATGTCGGAGCAATCCAGGACCTCCTTGACAGTCACTTGCGCGTTAGATTTGAGTGTCTCGGGCTTCGCAAGGTAGATTTCGTAGAGCAGATCTGATAAGAAGATTTCAAACGTGTCAGCGCACGAGGAGAAGAGGATACGCATCAGCATCTTGCCTTCAGCATTATCGGTCGGGCGGTTTGACGATTTTGGATATAGGAGATCGCCGAGATCGTCGAGGACAAGGAGAACGCTTTCGTAATGGTCCAACAGCTTCGCTCTCGCGGCGGTGCAAGACTTGCGGCTCTCTTTGAAAGTTTTCGATAGGTGGGCAATACCAGTGTTTCGGATGGCCTTATCAGGAACTGTCTGCCTGAGAATCGTGCGGTCACCAGTCCGGATATAACTCTTGCCCGCAAGCGAGACTGATACGTCCGACTTCTGCACGTCGATGACGAAGAGGCGCTTGCCCTGATGAACGATGTAGTCATACTTCGCAGTGGGAGATGGAGAGAGCAGATCGATTGCCTTGCGGGTGATTTGTACCGCGCGGAATTCATCGCTGAGGCCGTTAATGAGGACCTCTTTACCGTTCTCGACGACGCCGAGAACGATGGCTCCTCCCTTTGCATTGGCGAATGAGCTCATCAATTGCGCTACGGTCGCAGCAGGTGGCAGCACCGCTTTGTATTCCAGCTGCTCGGATTCAGGTTGACCAATGCGGTCCAAGATGTCTTGAGCGATGTCCATGGCGTTATATCGGGAACCGTCGAATATTGGTTTTCTTCAGAATGTGGCCGAAGGTGATTCGTTGGACGTCCTTGCCTGTATCTACCCAGAGTTCGTGGTCTACGAAATCCAGGACGTCGCGTTCCGATCGGTAGTAGATGATCACCGTGCCATCATACGCGGGTCTCACCACGATGGTCACATCCCGGCCGTTCTTCTTGACTCCTGCGAGCACTGTGGGCGCCGTCTCGTCGATCTCGGTAAGGTCGTATTGGTCAAGTTCTAAAAGATGGGCGATGACACGTTTCTTGGCTTTTTTGATCAACGATTGCGCTAAAACGAACATCTCGGGAGTGGTTGTAGACTGATGGGAGAAAAGAGCGGCCAAGTCCTTGTCTTCGAGCGCTTTCGTCCATTCCTCTATGGAGGTAATTCCTAGGTTGGCGATGATCTGCTGCGTCACGGGCAAGAGCTGTGAAGTCGCTGTGTGCTTCTCGATAACGGCACGAAGCTCATCAACGCTCTTCACGTTGTATTCGCCGAGGAGTTCGTTTAATTCCTCGGCGCGCTCGATGTTGTTTAGGATTTGCTCGTCGTCATAGAGCAAGTGTTTTTGGTCATAAAGCATCGGGAAGAGCTTCTTTGCGCGCGACGTGTTTTCGCGAAACCACAGCAGCAGCTTGGCAAGTGCGGGGCGAAAGAGTTTCGTGGCAGCCCGATCATTGAGGTTTTTCTCGATCGTCGCCGTGATTTCCTTGACAACGAAGGCTCCATCTCTCTTGGAGAGATCATCAAGGTCTGTTGAGATTCCCGTATCGAGGAGCTGATCGCGCAGGTCCGTCCCCAATAACGTGAGGATGTCCATGAGCGTGGGGTCGATATCGCCGGCGTCGCGGAAGAGGTCGGCTTTCCGCTTGAAGGTGCCGTTCTGGTTCGGAAAGATGCGGCGTTTGTTGATCACCGCCTGGTAGGTGGACTCGTCGAGCTTCAACGTGGCGTAGAACTCCATGAGCCATTCGTGGACTTCTTTTTCCTGCAGTTCCGATGCCAGCTTTTCGATTGTATCGTCTTCCTCAACGAAGGCGGAGACCTGATCGAGTGTGAGTTTGTCGCACTCGGGCCAAATGATGTCAAACCAGACTTCTACGTCCGATTGCGCCGGTAGCTGCTCTGGAATCCACGTCTTGCAACACCGCCAAATGGCACGTCGGATTTTTTCGGTCGTACCGGCCGGAAACCAGATGTTACCGCCAGGCGAATGAATCGGAGCCAGTTTGCCCGCTGCTGTTCGCACGATTTTGGTGTGAAGGAGCGTGTCCAGCATCGGCTTGAGGATCGCGGTTCTGTACCAAATTTTATCAAGCCGCGCAAGCTCTGATGCAACAGGCTTTACGGCGGCGAGAAGATGGAGATGCTGCCAGTCGTTGTCAGACGCGTATTCGAGCAGCGAGAGGTAGAGCGCGAGCGCTTTCTCGATGATGCATTTGTTGTGGTCAATCTGAGAGGAGGGGCGGTCGGTTTTGGTGAGGAACACGCCGTCCCGTGGTTCGGTCGGATTGAACGTAGGATTGTTGATGATCACCGGGAATGGAAAGGATTCGCTGCCGAGGAGCGGAAAATCGCAGAACAATCGGGGCACGTCAGGACCAAGCGGAAGGATGCGCACACCGTCGGCTGTCTGCTTAACTGGTATCGCAATTGTTATCAGGTCGCTGGTCAGTACCGCGATCGAGGAAATCTCAGAATCGGCGCCCCCTCTGGGGTCCGCAGTGATCACGGAAAGAATTTGTACCTCGCCGTTTACCCGTTCATTGTCGGGATCTTGCAGGCTCAACCAACGGTTCGGGTACTCGACGCTTTCGATCTCCCGCACGAACGCGAGCGTATAGGGTAGGCAGACATCAAGGTCTGCCAAACCAGCGCTCGCAACCTTCCTGCCAGTCTTGTCTGCGAGTTCATAGCGGAAGGCAGTATTGAATTTTCCGGGGACGTATCCGGTATACTCCGGTTGGTCGTCTAGGTTTAGGATTGAGTCTTTCGCAGCTTGTACGGCGTCGATGATGTCTTGCAACTCAGCGCCGCTGCGATCGAGCGACAGCTTGAACTTTCTGGGCGCGAAGCCTCGTCCCTCCGCAACACCCCTGACAAGGACGCGTTCGGACAGGAGGTGAGTGGTGAGAAACCCCGTGCCGAACTTTCCCGTCGTCGTGGGACGCCCGCCGCTGTCATGCGTCCGGTCCTTCGACGATACCTGCTCGATAAGGAAACGGATATTCTCTGGTGAGAATACGCCGCCGTTGTGCTTGAAGGTGACGTTCGCATCCGAGACACCCAGGTCGGCTTCGATGCGAACGCGAACCTTTCCCTCGATATTCACGTCCTTGGCGTTCTGGATCAATTCCCAGACCCAGCGCCGTGGTGTCGTGGGCGATGCATCCACGACGGCACGGAGTTTCGCCATTTCCTCATGGATTTTCGTCGCGATGTTACGGTTGTGCGCCTTATCTTGCGAGGCTGAGAATTGCGATTTGAACGTCACTTTCGACCGCCCTTCTCCTATCGAGTTTACCGGAACGTACCTTGGCCTGAGTCTCTTCCATTGCGTCTGTAGCCGCGCTAAACTGCTTGACTGAGACTGCCACGCTATTCAAACTTGACGCATAACGCCCAAATCGCCCTCCAGCGACCCTGAAGCCTAAGCATCAGAATTAGTTGCGTAGGGCGGAAAGCATTAGTATCGGCAAACGCCCTTTTCGCCTGAAGTGATACTCGCTTTACCCTAAATCCGCCAATGCACTCGGCGAACACCGCAGGCGCACAATTTTCCATGGCTCGGGTTGTGGGCGGGTCTGTCTTGTCTGCCGCAAAGTGTGGTTCTGGATTATTGACGCAGATGGAATGATCGGTACGAGAAAGTAATAATCGCGCTCTCAAAATCACCATATCTTCTGGCTATCGGCACCACCGGATGCGACTTTCCGCGCTCCGGCTCCTCGCATTTGGCGCTTGCCGCGAGAATCCAGTGCCGGCAGGGGAGATGAATGCGAGAAGAGGGCATGGGCCAGAAGAAGGGCGATCAGGAATTTGAGCCGCTACTGGACAGCCAGCAGGCGGCGGAGCTCATGCGGGTGCATCCTGAGACCGTGAAACGGAGAGCGCGGAGAGGCGAAATTCCAGGGATGAAGTTCGGCAAACTCTGGCGGTTCCGCGCCTCTGCCCTGGAGTCCTTCGTTCAAGAAATGATGCAGGAAAATCGGGACACCGGCGACGAGAATATGGCACCATCAGAGCCAGCGGTCCGTGCCGTGCGAAACAGGAGGAAATAATGTTTCGACGGACACGGTATCAACAGGGAATGTTAAACCGCGTGAAGCGGAAGCATGGGCCGGATTGCTGGGCCTTTCGCTGGTGGGACATCGATGCCAGCGGAAAGCGGGTACGCAGGACGAAGACGCTGGGAACGGTCAAAGAATACCCGACCGAGACCAGCGCTCTGAAAGCCGTGGAAGCTTTACGCATCACCATTAACGAAGAGCAACCGCAATCAGGCGGGCAGCCGATTACGGTGGGCGCTCTCATTACCCACTTTAAGCAGCGCGAACTCGGTCCTGTCGAGAGGGAAGATGACGAAGAGGAAGGCCGTTCTTATGCCACTCGGACGACTTACTCGGACATCCTCGATACCTATGTTCTACCGAAATGGGGCGACGTCGAGTTGCGTAAGGTGCGAACCACCCAGGTTGAAAAGTGGCTGCGCAATCTCAAACGAGCCGGCAAGAGTAAAGAGAATCTGGCGCGCGGGAGCAAAGCGAAGATCCGGTCCATTATGAGCGTTCTGTTCAATCACGCCATTCGCCACGAGTTGATGCCGCAAGGCACCAACCCGATCACGTTGGTGCGGCAAAGCGCAAAGCGGATGCAGACTCCAGACATCCTCGAAGCCGGGGAACTCCGGTTGCTCTTCGATCAGTTGTCGCATCGGGATCGGGTGATGGTACTGCTGGATTCGGTCACCGGACTCCGCCGCAGCGAACTGATGGCCATCAAGTGGCTGGACGTGGACTTCGAGCAGCTTGAGCTTTCTGTCACTCGGTCCATCTACCGTCAGGTGGTAGGACGCTGCAAGACGGAAATCTCCCGCAAGCCGGTTCCGCTCGATCCGTGGATCGCAGAGGAATTGCTCACTTGGCGACGGGCGACTGCTTATAACCAGCCGGAGGACTGGGTCTTCGCCAGCACGCGAATGAAGGGTAAGCAGCCCTACAGCCCCGATTCACTCCTTAAGCGCCACATCCGTCCCGCTGTCACGCGGGCAAAGATTCTGAAGCACGTTGGATGGCATACCTTCCGGCGCACCTTTTCAACTTTGCTCAAGGCGAACGGCGAGGACATCAAGGTGGTGCAGGAACTGCTCCGGCACGCGACGATCAAAATGACGCTGGAAGTGTATGCACAGGCGATCTCGTCGGCCAAACGTCAGGCTCAGTCGAAGGTGGCGGGGATGTTGATGGAGAAAATCGATACAAAGTGAGGACGTTCTTTTAATGGACCTTTCGGGACCTTTAAGAATTCAGCGCAAACCCTGTAAGTTATTGAAATAATTGGTGGACCTGATCGGGATCGAACCGATGACCTCTTCCATGCCATGGAAGCGCGCTCCCAACTGCGCCACAGGCCCACTTTTCACTTGTTCGTTGTCGGCGTTGTTCTCACCAGCAACTTCTTTATTATGTCGATTCAGGAGCCATTCGTCAAATCCTCTGGAGGGGTGTTTTCCACAAAATCTCTCTTTTCTGCCTTGAACCCCTAAAAAACTTCATCCTCCGCGCAAAAACAAAGTCATTGCCTGCGCTACGTCCAGCTTTCGTGATCCAAGTCACCACCAAGATGAGAGGCCATCCACAATAATGAGGCCGGGATCGAACAAAACCATGCACTCCGGCCTGTCCCTTCCCTCTTCACATTGCCAACCGCGCCGGAGTCGTCCGTCTATCTTTGTCGCACTGGAGACCTGACTTCATGTACAGGATCATCGAGGCACGCACTGTCGGCCTCAATATGAAACAGTTTGTCGTCGAGGCACCGCGCATCGCGCGCAAAGAGCGCCCCGGCCAGTTTGTCATTTTGCGCCTGCACGAAAAAGGCGAACGCATTCCGCTGACCATCAAGGCCTCGGATCCAGAGGCGGGCACTATCACCATCGTCGCCCAGTCGATCGGCAAAACGACCTCGCTATTGAATTGCCTTGAGACCGGCGACTCGATCCTCGACATCGTTGGCCCGCTCGGTCGCCCCTCCGAAATCGAGAACTTCGGCACCGTCGCCATCCTTGCCGGCAGCGTGGGCACGGCCATGGCTCTGCCCACCGCGCATGCGCTCAAGCAGATCGGCAATCGTGTCTTCTTTATTGAAGGCGCACGCAGCCGCGAGATGGTGCTGTTCGAGGACGAGGTCCGCGAGGCATCGACCGACGCTTACTTCATGACCGACGATGGCAGCTTCGGCGAACAGGGGCTGGTCACCAAAAAGCTCACCGAGCTGATCCAGTCCGGCATCAAGATCGATTTCGTGCTCGCCGTCGGCCCCGTGCCGATGATGCGCGCCGTCGCCGATCTGACCAGGCCGCTCGGCATCAAAACCATGGTCAGCCTGAACTCGATCATGGTCGACGGCACCGGCATGTGCGGCGGCTGTCGCGTCGTGCTCGGCAACGAAACCAAGTTTGCCTGTGTGGACGGACCTGAGTTCGACGCATCCCAGGTGGACTTCGATGTGCTGCGTCAGCGCAATGCCATGTATCGCGACAAGGAGTGCCGTTCGCTCGAGCAATTCAAGGCTCACAAGGACGAGGAACTGGCCGAGCTTCGCGCCGAGCTGGCACGCAAGGAGCAGGAGATCGCCAAGCTGCATTCCGAAATCGCCGCAACCGCAAATGATGCCGCGCAAATCGACCTCGAGGAGAAGCACTATGTCTAATGCCAATTCGCTTTCCTTGAAGGAGCGCATGAATCTGACGCGGATCGCAATGCCCGCGGTCGATCCGAGCATTCGCTGTCATAACTTTGAAGAGGTCAACTCCGGTCTCAGCCCTGCGATGGCGCACAACGAGGCCACGCGCTGCCTGGCCTGCGGCAAGCCACTCTGCGTGCAGAGCTGCCCGGTCGGCGTGCACATTCGCGAGGTAGTTGAGCTGATCGCCGCAGAGGATTATCTCGGCGCAGCATCAAAGATGCGCGAGGACAATGCGCTGCCCGCCGTCACCGGCCGCGTCTGCCCGCAGGAAAAGCAATGCGAGGGCGGTTGCGTGCTCGGCAAAAAGGGCCAGCCACTGGCCATCGGCAATCTTGAGCGCTTCATCGCCGACTTTGAGCGCGAAAGCGGCAAGATCGGCATGCCCACCATCGCACCCTCGACGGGCAAGAGCGTGGCCATCGTCGGCAGCGGACCGTCCTCACTTTCGGCCGCCGGTGACCTCATCCAAAAAGGCCACCGCGTGCGCGTCTTCGAGGCACTCCATGAGTTGGGCGGCGTGCTCGTCTACGGCATTCCCGAGTTCCGTCTGCCCAAGAGCATCGTGCGCCAGGAGATCGAAAACCTGCGTCGCATCGGCGTCGAGTTCGAGACCAACGTCGTCGTCGGCAAGAGCGTCACCATCGACGAGTTGATGAACGACGAGCACTACGATGCCGTCTACATCGCAACAGGCGCGGGCCTGCCGCAGTTTCTCCACATTCCTGGCGAACACCTGAACGGCGTCTACTCGGCCAACGAGTTTCTGACGCGCATCAACCTGATGCGTGCCTACAAGGCCGACGAATACGATGAACCGATCTACGATTGCCACGGCAAAGATGTCATCGTGGTCGGCGGCGGCAACACGGCCATGGACGCCGTGCGCACCGCCAAGCGCCTCGGCGCCAAAACCGCCACGCTCGTCTATCGCCGCTCGCGCGAAGAAATGCCGGCGCGTGCCGAAGAGGTGCATCACGCAGAAGAAGAGGGCATCGCATTCTGCATGCTCACCAATCCCGAGGAGTTCGTGGGCGATGAAAAGGGCTGGCTGACCGGCGCCAAATGCATCCGCATGGAACTCGGCGAACCCGATGCCAGCGGCCGCCGTCGCCCCATTCCGGTCGCAGGATCGGAGTACGTGCTACCGGCCAGCGTCGCCATCATCGGACTCGGCACCACGGCCAATCCGCTGATTCAGAGCACGACGCCTGACCTTGAAACCAACAAGCGCAACTACATTGTGGCCGACCCTGAAACGGCGCGAACCTCCAAGCGCGGCGTCTTTGCCGGCGGCGACATCGTCACCGGAGGCGCAACCGTGATCCTCGCCATGGGCGCGGGCCGCAAGGCCGCACGCTCGATGCACGAGTATCTAACGACGGGGAAATGGGAATAACTCACACGCTCATTTTTCTATAGCTTATTGAGGCTCATCGAAGATCACTCCAGATCAATCGATGAGCCTTTTTCCTGCATAAAAAGGGCGGCAAAGATTGCTCTCTGCCGCCGCCCGTCCCTGGGTTGTCTTGAAGTGCCGCAATGCAACGTTGTTGCTAAACTTTTTTCCGAACTTATTTCAGGGTTACTGCAGCAGCTTGGTCACTTCCTGCTGCACGCTGTTGGCTTGCGCCAGTGCGGCAATGCCGGTCTGTGTCAACACCTCATACTTCGACATATTCGAAGTCGCCGAAGCATAGTCGGTAGCCTGCACCGCATTCTGCGCCGAAAGCACATTTTCCTGCTGCGTGCTCATCACCGTGCTGATCGCGCTCATGGTGTTGATCTGCGCACCCAGATAGCCATCCTGCGCCGCCACCATGGTCACGGCCTGGTTAATAAGCTTGAGCGCAAGCTGCGCGCCCGCCGTCGAAGTCAGGCTCGTCGTGCTCAGATCAATGGTCGTGTCACCACCGCTGGCAAACTTGTAGGAAATGGCCGTCGTCGCTCCCGTATTCGCTGCGCCCGAAACCGATGAGGCTCCCGAAGTTGAATCGGAAATCGATCCGCTGATTGTGACATTGGCATTCGTGTTGGAAATCTCGAGTCCGGTATTCGTCGAGCTGCTGCCCGTAACCACAGACGATTTGGTGACAAGATTTGCGGTCACTCCGGGGATATGCGCGTTGTTGATCGCGGTAATCAGTCCGCTCATCGTCGAAGAGCTCTCTGTAATCGTCGTGATCGATCCCGTCGCATCCGTCACCGCAAAGGTAAGCGTACCGGAAACCGAGTCGCCGGTCGTCGCCAGCGTCGTGCCACTTGTCAGATCATAAAAGTAGCCATCGCTGCTCTGCATTACCGTGCCACCCGTATCACCCAGGCTTGCAGAGCTCAGGCTGGCAAAGTACAAGCTATCAATCGATCCGCCTTTGGCCGAAGAGTCGCCTGTGTAGATGTCGACGGTCGAGCCAATGAAAACCTGATTGCCGTTGTAGGTCGTCGTCGAACCAATGTTATTGATCTCCGACAGAATCGACTGATACTCCTGATTGGCGGCCGACGCCTGCGCCGTATTCAGAGTGCCATTCGACGCCTCCGTGGCCAGCGTGATGGCTCGGTCAAGCAGTGTGGTCACCTGTGATAGCGCGCCATCGGCCACCTGCAAAAGCCCCACGCCTTCGGTGGCATTCGTCGAGGACTGCGTCAGTGCGGTGGAGTTTGCACCCAACCCATTGACCAATGACAAACCTGCGGCATCGTCCGCCCCCGAATTGATCTTCGAGCCCGAAGACAGCTGCTGCAAAACCGTCTGCAAATTCGCATTGGTCTTGTTTAGGTTGTTTTCCGCATACACGGCTGAGAGGTTATTCAATACGCCGAGGGCCATGGACTCAACTCCTTCTTGGATGCTCTGCTTCAATGCGCCGGCCAACCTGGCAACTTACCGGCGCCATTCGCTCACTTCTTCCGGAGAGCGTTCTGCATCCACCCCCTTCATCGGAACGGCCCTCAATAACTTTAGTCATAATTTTTTAAATCGCACATGGCTTCTTTTGCGGCAATATCGCCTTTTATGTATAGCTACGATCCATAATGTGTTTGATTGCGCATCAGATAGCATCGAAAACGAGACACAAATATGACCTGTTTCCAGCCGATCATTGCCCTGTTCAGGACACGTCTTCCATGTCGCCACAAAAAAACAGGCGGTAGAAGACTCTCTCTTCTACCGCCAACGCTTTAAAAACATTCTGTAAACTTACTTCACTCACTCATGAAACAACACTGCCTTACACCAGAGAGTGCACGACGGAATCTATTGCAATCCATTCTGCGCAGGAGCAGAGTCCCCGCGCACCGGCCCATGGCCCTGAAAAGGACGCTGTTCCTTTTGCGTTCCCGACGCATTCCATGGTCCGTGCTCGCGCCGCGATTCAAGGCGTAACTCCTGTAGTTGCTTCCATTGCTCCAGAGTTATCTTGTTGCGCAACGCAAGCAAAAAGCGCGCATTGGCCTTTTCCAGTTCCGCCCGCGACTGCGCCACAAGGTCGATTTGGGCCAACAGCTTAGCCTCATTCGGCTGATCGGCGTTCATCAAAGGCTCCAAATCGAGCTCACCTTTTTGCACATTCGCCCGTAAGTCAATCAGCCGCTTGCGATGCTCAAGCAAGACTGCATCCATGGTTTTGCGTTGCTCGTCTGTCAGCTTCAGTTTCTCAATCACATGCGGATGATTCCACCACTGGCCCCATGCGCTGCCAACGCCCAACGACCGCTCCATGGGAGGCTTATGCTCGCCGAACCCCGGCCCGGGAACGCCCGGCCCCTGCGCACGCGCGCCACTGGTCATCAACCCCGCACCCACTACCAAAAGCAACCAACGTACACCCGACAGAATTTTCATCGCCACTCCTCTCCCTTTTTCGGGAATATCTGTTTTTGTTTGAGTCACAGAGAGCAGGACTTACTGCTCACTGTCATCCATCCATTGCGCCAAAGGATCCAGAACCGCGGGAATCTGGCGGGAGACATCGCGATCCACCATGGCCAGCAAGTCCTTTTCTGGCGCGGCCTTGTGCGCCTCTTCTCCCCTGGGGCCCTCGCTCTCCCGCGCCTGCTGCCTCTCTGTCCGCGCCGGAGCTTGGGCCGAAGCGGTTTCAGTCACGGCCAACTGGGAAACAACAGCCTGCGCCTGCGAGTGATGCCGCGCATACAACGCGCCATCGACACAAACCACCGCCATCAAGCATCCGACAGCCGCTCCCCAAACCAGGCGCCAACGCACGCTCGGCCTCGTCGTTTGCACCACGTGCGGCCGCCGATATGCCTTTTCACTCCACGCGTGCACACTTTCCCGAAAATGCCCCAGAGTTTGCTCGAGTTCCAATTCGATCTCCGTTAAATCCTGTGGCCGATTCTCTCTCGTCGTCATCGTATGCCTCGCACGCTTTCCCGTACCCGCGTCAATGCCCGAGACAGGTGCGCCTTCACCGTCCCCTCGCTCAACGTCAACAGGCGCCCAATCTCACTTAGTTCCATCTCTTCAACGACACGCAAAAGAAAGATGTTTTTTTGCCGGGCGCTCAATTGCTCGACAACCTTCCAGACCTGCTTGACCTGCTCGCGGGCCAGCAACTGTTGTTCCGCCGATGACTCCCGCGCAGGCAGCCACTCGCTGGCCTCATCCACATCCACATGATGAACCTGCATCTGCCGCCAGAACTGCAATCTGCGATTCCGCCAATAATCCTTTTCGAGATTGATGGCGATACGCAACAGCCAGGTCATCACCGATGACTCTCCCCGGAAGTGCTTCCAATTCCGGTGCGCCTTGAGAAGGCAATCCTGCGTCAGCGTCTCGGCCAGATCAAGGTCCCGCGTCGAAGCCAGCAGGAATCGATAGACGCGTGGCCGACATTCCAATACGACTTGAGAAAACTCCTCCGTGGCCGCCTCCCATGCTTGCTCGGGCCGCTCCTCCACCAGAAGAGAATCGTTGATGCATACCGCAGTCTCACTCTTCATCACTCTGGTAGACGTCTGCCCGCGTTCCGAGTTTACAGGCCACAGCCCAAGAACACCCGCCACAGGCAGAACCAGACGCCGCCCCTGCGGACGCCCTTCTTTTGAAAGCACATCGTATCTTCAGCAACCTCAGAGCCTTAAAGCTCTATCTGCAACAAAACCTAAAAATCACGGAAGTAACCCCGCAGAGTCCATTTTTATTTCAGCTCTGGAACGGCACCCCTTCGGCCTGCGCGACGCCCTTTTCGTGCCGCCGCAAGCCGCCCTCGCCGATGGATTGTATGAAGTCAACCCTCTGGAGTATCCGCGCAAGGCCGCTGCCGTGCGAAAGAAACGATTCACAAACCATGAGAACCATGCGCATTGTCTCCGGCATCGTTGTATCACGACACAGAGCCCACGCCGCCTGTCGTCGGACACTGCTTGCGGCCTTTTTGTGCAGCACCGTTCTGGCCGCGGCACAAACGACAACGGTGAGCGGCGTCGTCTACGATCCACGCACCACGGCGCATTCGTTACCTCTCGCAAATGTGCTGGTTTATCTTTCAGCGACGACGCCCGCCGCACTGCCCGCCGGCGTGCAATGCCTGTCGACTAAAAATGCTCCGAGCGGCGTAGCCTCGACCTTCACCGCGGCCGATGGCAGCTTCACACTGACGCAGGTTCCCACGAACGCCAGTTACACACTCGTCATTCAGGCGGGCAAATGGCGGCGTCAATTTCCTCTCACCGTGGCCAGCGATCCCGTCACAGGGCTTGCCCTGCACATGCCGGCCAACCATAGTCAGGGCGACATTCCGCTCATCGCCATTTCGACCGGCAGTGTCGACGGGCTGGAATGCGTGCTGCGCGACATGGGGATCAGCGACAGCGAATTTAGCGACGACAATGGCACGAAGAATCCCGGCGGGCGCATTCATCTTTACGTGGACACGCTTGGCGGCGGCGCGGCCATCGACGGCGCAACGCCCACGACAAGCACGCTGACGGAGAATGCCACGCGCCTGAGCCAGTACGACATGGTTCTGTTTGCCTGCCCCGGAGCGCAGTACGCAAAGAGCTCTGCCGCGCTGACCAACGTGCTGCACTATGCCAACGCCGGAGGCCGCATCTTCGCCACGCACTTCAACTACGTGTGGCTCGACCCGAACGCACCGGATAATTCTCCCTTTCCTGCCGTCGCTGACTGGAACACGAACCTCAGTTATCCAACGCCGGACCCTGGCATCGCCACCATCAACACGAGCTTTACCGATGGCGCGACGCTGGCGCAATGGCTCAATCTGGCAGGCGCGTCGTATAAGGATGCGCAGGGCGTCACACACTCCGACGAGGTTTCGATCAGCACGCTGCGGCACGACTTCAACACTGTAATCGCGCCAACGCAGGCATGGCTCACGCTGAACGACAGCAACGACAACAATCCCATCATGCAGATGACCTTCAATACGCCGGTGGGCGCGGATTCCTCGGCACAGTGCGGCCGCGTACTCTTCAACGAGTATCACGTCATGGACCCAGGCACCACGACCGGCGTACGTTACTCAAACACCGGGCTCTACTTTCCCAATGAGTGCCCGGCCACAAGCACGATGAGCGCGCAGGAGGCCATGCTCGAATATGCGCTCTTCGATCTGAGCAGCTTTGTGCAACCCGTGGTCATTCCCTCTCTCGCGCTCGCCTTCTCACCCGATCCCATGATCGTAAAGCAGGGCGACACCGCCGACACGCTCGAAATCACCACGACCAATACCAGTTCCACGCTGTCGATCGATTCCTCGGCCGCGCTCACGCTCACCCTGCCTGCAGGCATGACGGCCACCGCGCTTACCGGGTCGAGCGGGGAATGGCAATGCACTTTGGCGACGCTCACCTGCACACGCACGACAGGGTTGACCGCAAACGCCAGCAACCGCATCCTGCTTTCCGTAACCATTCCAAGTTATGCGGCAAACAATCTTTCGAGCTATACCAGCCAGGTTACAGCGACTATCGCCAGCCCTTCGTTTTCAAGCAACGTCACCGCCTCCGATCCGGTCATCTTTCAGCAACAACCGGCGATCCTTTGGCCTGCGCCCTCCGACATTCTTTATGGAACAGCCCTGAGCGCGACCCAACTCAACGCGACCTCGGCGATTGCCGGCACCTTTGCCTATACGCCGGAAACGGGCACGATTCTCACCACAGGCACGTACACTCTCCACACGACGCTCACGCCCACCGACGCCGTACACTACACCGCGTCTTCCGCCACCGTGCCGATCACCGTGCTGAATGCAACGCCCCCTATCACGCTCACCTCGTCGAGTAATCCGGCCTTTCTTTCCAACGCAGTCACCTTCACCGCAACGGTGCGCGCAATTTCGATCACGCCCTCCGGCACGATTGCGTTTTATGACGGAACAACGCTTCTTTCGACAACGGCTCTCTCTTCTGGATCGGCCAGCTACACCACAGCCGCTCTCACGCTCGGCACGCATGCGATCACGGCCGTCTACTCCGGCGACACCAACTACCACAGCGCCACCAGCGCCGCACTCGCACAACAGATCGACGACTTCACGCTCACGGTGCAAGGCAGCAATTCCGCCACGCTGGATCTGGGGCAATGCGCAACTTTTTTACTATTGACGACACCGGCTGTGGGCACGGTACTCGCAGGGCCCATGACCTTTGCCATCTCCGGCATGGCGCCCCAAACGACGGCCAGCTTTGCGCCATCCTCGCTCGCGGCAGGCATCACGCATCCGCAAAGCACGCTCACCATCACGATGGCCTCCAGTTTTGTGGCCCTGCACACGCGCGCGCTCATTGCACTCTGCCTCGTTCTGCTTCCATGCGCATGGCGTCTGCGCCGTGCCGCGCGTCGCTGGCTTGCGCTGGCGTGGCTGACGCTTGCGCTGGCGACCTCGCTCACGGCCTGCACCTTCCAGTACACGCCAAAGAGCGCGACTGTGACCATTACCGCTACCTCTGGCACGCTCTCGCACTCCACCACGATTCACATCACCGTGCAATAGAAAAGGGCCGCGCCGAATGCATGGCGCGACCCTCTGTTTTTAGAGCATTTTTCCAATACCCGTGCCGTGTTCGATTGCGTGCAAGGGGTCTTTTTCTTGAGGAAAAAGACCCTCGGCATCCTGCTTTCGCTCTACAGCAATGGGAAAAATGCTTTGCTGTCGAAAATTTCTACTGCACGTCTTCACTCTTGGCATCGGGATGGATCACGCGATAGCCAGCGCCACCGTGCGACCAGACACGCAACAGAATGGTCTTTTCGGCAGGAGTCGCGAGCACCTCTTTTCCAAAGGCATCGGTACTCGTAATCGCATGATGATTGACCTCGAGGATCACGTCGCCCTGCGCTAATCCGGCATCGTCGGCCGGGCTTCCCTGCCGAACCTCGGCCACGACCACCCCCTTGATATCTTCAGGCAACTGCAACTGCTGGCGCGCATCGTCATTGATCGGAGCAATGGTCACGCCGAGCTTGCCCGGTTTGGCCTCGGTCTCTGCCTCGGCATCCTCTCCCGCGGACTGGGCCTTGGCATCGAGTTCACCTAGTTTTACCTTGATCGTCTGCGGCTTGCCCTCGCGCAGAATACCCAGCGAAACGGTGGTTCCTGGCGCGGTTTGCGAAAGCAGGGCCTGCAATTCGCTGCTGTTGGCGATCTTCTTCCCGTTGAGTTCGCGAATCACATCGTCATGCTGCAAGCCTGCACGACTGGCAGGAGAATTCTTCTTCACCTCGCCGATCACCGCGCCGCTCACATCGGGCAGATTAAAGGCCTCCGCCAAATCCGCCGTCACGAGATCCAACGTAACACCAATGTAGCCGTGATGCACCACGCCGTCCTTGATCAACGCTTCGGCAACGGTCTTGACCGTCTGCGAGGGAATCGCAAAACCCGCGCCGGCAAAGGAGCCCGAGCCCGAATAGATGAAGGTGTTGATGCCGATCAACTCGCCATGCGCGTTGACCAGCGGGCCACCGGAGTTACCAGGATTGATCGCCGCATCGGTCTGAATAAACTGGCCCGGCTTGTAGCGATCGTTCGTATCCATGTTGGGCCGGTCAAGCGCGCTGATGATGCCGCGCGTTACCGAAAACCTGAAGATTCCGAAGGGACTGCCAAAGGCCAGCACGGTCTGCCCCGGATGCAGTTTGGTCGAATCGCCCCAGGCGATGGTAGGCAGATTCTTTTTCTCGATCTTGATCACAGCCAGATCGTTGAGTTTGTCGACGCCGATCAGCTTGGCCGTAGAGGTGTGCTGATCATTCATGGCCACACTAATCTTGGTGGCATTGTTGACCACGTGCGCATTGGTCACGATGTAACCGTCGGGCGCAATGATCACACCACTGCCAACGCCGTGTTCCACGCGCTCCTGCGGCTGTTGACGGCCCTGCGGATTGCCGAAGAAGAACTGGAAGCCGGGCGGCAACATACCTTGCTGCTGCGCACTCTCGGTCACCTTCGCGGTGACGGAAATCGTGACGACAGCAGGAGTGACGCGCGCCGCAACGGCTTCCGTCGCCCTATCGAGTGCGGTCAATGGCGCAATGCTGTTTTCATCCAGTTGCTGCGCGGAAGCACGCGCAACCGGCCCAGTCACAAGAGCACCCGCCATCATCGCGGCCAACGCCAACGTCGCACCGCTCTTGCCTGCTCTTGCCCTTAAAGAATTAGTTACTGCATGCATGTTCGTTTCCTCCGGGAAGAAAATTTTGAATGGGTTAAAGTTCGAAGATCAGCCATTCCGCGCGGGCCTGCGCCTCGCGCTCTCTGGCCTGGTGTTCCAGAAATCTCGTCAGCAAAGCGCGCAGAGCCGCGTTTTGCCTCTCTGTCTCCGTGTGCAAATTCGCATCAGAGACCTGCGCGGCATCCGCCTGCCGCCACATCGTGAGCACAACCCACTGCTGACCGCCATGTTGCGGCTCCTGCGCGACGACCTGCAACACCGCGTCGCCAACAGAAGAGCTCTGCACCGGGGCATCCAGTTGTGCAACCTGTGTCGTCGCACTCTCGTCCATGCCCGGTACAACCAGCTTCTTCGTTGCCACGCGATACGCCTGAGGCTTCGTTACACGCGCTTCCACAAACCTGCCTGTCGCATGATTCGCTTCATGTGCAGCAGACACATGCGCCATGGAGACACGCGCCTCGGGGGTCACGAATCCAACCAACTGCGGGCAACGAGCCAGTCCTACGGTTGCAGCACATAGGCCACATCCAAGCACTCCGGCCAGCGCCAGGCGACCGGCGGGGCGCAACGTCTGCTTGCCACGCAACAAGCTGTACACACGCTCGGCAAGCTCTGGACGACGCTGCCAGGCTCCGAGCGAAAGCGCTTCGACGCGACGCAGCAACTTGGCATCGAGTCCACGTTCGGCAAGCGAGGCAAGGCAGGCAGCATAGGCGCGTGGCGCGCGGGTTTGCCGCACCACGCCCTCATCGCAGGCCATCTCGCGCTCACGGCAAAGACGCCGCTCTGCCCAGGCAAGGCCAGGGTTCAACGGAAACAGGGCCAGCGCCAACTTCTGCGCCAGATTCGTCCAGTCATCGCAGCGACGCAGATGCTCGCACTCATGCAGCACAACCTGCCGCAACTCCGCATCGGTCAGCTTCGGCAAAAGCCAGTCGGGAATCAGAATGCGCGGATGAAAGAAGCCGACCACGCAAGGCCGCTCCACGCGCGTCGTCGCGCAAAGAACAGCGCACCCGCGCCCCACAAGGGGTTGCACACCGCGCACGCAGCTCTGCTCCAGCACCGGCGTCGCCTCGCGGCGGATGCGATGCACAACGACCGCATGCATCGCCAAGGTCACCAGCCGCGTCAACGCGATCAACAACCAGAGCGCGGCAATCGCAAAACTCCAACGTGCATTCAGTTCAAGCCATGGACGCGATTCCGACGCGGCCACAGCACCGGATGCAGCGACCGAATGCGCGAAGTTCGCAGCCACGGACGGAAGCAACGGAAGAGCCAGCATGGCCACAAAAGCCGCGGCCCACAGGGCGAATCGCTGTGTCGCCGTCGTGCGCGGGCCTAGCCGCAGGCACAGGGCCAGACCCGAAAAAATCATCGTACCCTGCCAAAGCGACGTCAGCGCCACCGTCGAAACAAGGCGCGCCATCGTTTCAACTTCCATGGGAAAAATCATTGCGCGGCCTCAGTGCCATCGGGCGCGGCCTGCGCAATCACCTGCTTGAGGCGATCGAGCTCTTCACGCGTCAGCACGCCATCACCGACCAGCGACAACAGAAGTTTTTCGCGCGAGCCACCAAAGAAGCGGCTCATCAGGCGGCGCACTTCGGACTGGCTGGCCTCGCGCTCGGCCACCACTGCCCGATAGACAAAGGCGCGGCCCTCTTGGCGGTGATGCACATACCCCTTCTGCTCAAGAATGCGAATCGTCGTGAGAACCGAGTTATAGGCGAGCGTCTCTCCCTCGGGCATGGCCGCGACAAGATCGTTGACCGCGGATTCGCCGCGCCGCCACAAAATCTTCATCAGGCGGAGTTCGGCTTCGGTCAGCGTTTTGGACTTTTGCGGCGGCATCGTTTCGCTTCTCCCGGTCCCTGCATCGTGCGGACACTGTGTAAGACGAGCAACTAAAAAACTAGTTAGCAGATTTTTTGTACTCGTCCCGGATCGCGTTGAAAAGACAATGAAAATATTTTTGTGCGAGCGACATTTACCTGTGCAGTACGCACCCGCGAGCGCAACACTTCAACCAATGCTTGAAAGAATCTCGCAGGTTTCGTACCGCGTTTTCCACAGAAAAACGCCGCGTGCTCAATCCTTCTTCCCCATAAAGAGAGACGGGTTTTGCACCGGAAAAACTCGTCCGCGCGCAAAAAGAAGATTTCGTCCTCGCTTATCCACATGATTGCTCGATTTCGCCCGTTGACCACGCTTGCGGACTTCCTTGAGTCTTGAATCGGAAGTGTGTTTTTTGCACGCTCCTGTTGCGTTTGCGCTCCAAGGGCAGAGCGCACCAACGACTCCTCATCCCCCGGAGGGAAGATGCTGAAACTCAAAAAGATTCACATCCTCGGCTTTAAAAGCTTCTGCGACCGCACGGAACTGGTGGTGTCCGGCCAGGGCATCGTCGCCGTCGTCGGGCCGAATGGATGCGGTAAATCGAATATTCTCGACGGGGTCACCTGGGTTCTTGGCGAGCAGAGCGCAAAGGTTCTGCGCGGCTCGCACATGCAGGACGTCATCTTCGCCGGCACGCGCGACCGCAAGCCTCTGGGCATGTCGGAGGTGACGCTGACCATGATCGATCCGACCGCCTATGAAGGCCCGATTCCGGTCGAGCCCGAGGTCGTCGTCGACAACGAAGTGCCCTCCGATTGGGACGAAGAAGCCTTGCGCCGCGAGCGCGCGCAGGAGTCCGACGAGCTTGCCGCCGCCGAGCAACCCGGCGTTGTTCTTGAAGAAGGCGACGAGCAGGAGCCCGAGCAGGAAGCCAGCCTCGAGAGCGGACCGCAGCCGGTCGTGCTCAAAATTCGACGCCGCAAGTTCCGCAGCACGCCACAGAAGGGCGAGATCGTCATCACGCGCCGTCTGTTCCGCACCGGCGAAAGCGAATATCTGCTCAACGGCAAGCTCTGCCGGCTCCGCGACATTCAAGACATCTTCATGGGCACCGGCCTCGGCCCCGAAAGCTACGCCATCATCGGCCAGGAGCGCATCGGACAACTGCTCAGCTCAAAGCCGATCGACCGCCGTTCCATCATCGAAGAGGCCGCCGGCATTACGCGCTTCAAGACCAAGAAGCGACTCGCCGAGCTGCGCCTTGAAAGCGCGAAACAGAACCTCGCGCGCGTCGACGATATTTATGACGAAGTTACGCGGCAGATGAACTCGCTGAAGCGGCAGGCCGCCAAGGCCGAGCGCTTCGCCACCGTGCGTGACGAACTGCGCGGCAAACTGCGCGTCGTGCTGTCGAGCCGCATGGCGCAGATGGATGCGCACAAGTCCTCGCTTGAAGCGCAGATCAAGGCACAGACCGAACAGATTGACACCGCGGCCACGACGATTGCCGAAAGCGAGGCCAGCCAGCACACGCTCACCGAGCGCGGCTACGAACTGGATCGCGAAAGCCAGGAGGCGCAGGCAACCGCCAACCAGTCGGCGCTTGAGCTCGAACGCGCAATTGCCCGCGAGCGCTCGAACACCGAACGCATTGCCGAGCTCGAAGCGCGCATTGAGACCTCGGCGACCGAGCTTGAACAGACCAAGGTGCAACTGGCCGGCATCGCCGAAGAGCGCACGCAGCAGCAGAGCTTCATGGCTTCGGCGGCCAGCGAGGTGGGCGAGTTCCGCCAGCAGGTGGAGGCGCGCCAGCAAGAGGCCCGTCAGTCGGCCGAAGAGGTCTTTGCGCTCGAGCGCCAGCTTGAGGCAGATCGACGCCATGCGATGCAGTTGCTCACGCAGGCCGGCAATGCACGCAACCACACGACGCAAGGCGAAGAGTCTCTGGCCGCGCTCGAACGCGAGGCCGAGCGGCTCGACACCGAGATGGACCAGTCGGCCAGCGAGCAGGAAAACCTGAACGTGCAACTGGCGCAGAACCGCGAGCGCGCACAGAGCGCGGCCGCTGCCCTGCAAGCATTGCAGGCGCAACTGGCCAGCCTGCGCGAACAGCAGCAGGCCCGCCGCGCCGAAGAGAGTTCGCAGCGCACGCACACCAATCAACTGCGCAGCGAGCAGGCCAAGCTGAGTGGCCGCCGCGATTCGCTCGAGTCGCTGATCCGCAACCACAGCTATTCGACCGACTCGGTACGCAAGCTGCTCAAACCCGGCGCGCTCGGCGCCAATGCTGCACCGGTCGGCACGCTTGCCGATTTTCTTGAAGTATCAGGCGCGCACGAGGCCGTCGTCGACGAGTTTCTGCGCGAGGAGCTGAACTACGTTGTCGTCGAAAACTGGAACGCCGCCGAACAGGGCGTGCAGTTGCTCAAGACCTCCGACGGCCGCGCGACCTTTCTGGTGCAGGCCGACGCGAAGAACGTGGCGCTCGACGGCAACGCCGGTACGATCAATGAGGCGGGCCTGACGCCACTGCGCGAGGCCATCAAGGTGCTCAACGGCCTGGGCAGTTCGCTTGAAGCGATTCTGCCCAAGCTGCGCCACGGCTATCTGGCCGAGGGCACAGCGCAGGCGCAGGCACTGGCTCCGCGCTATCCGCACGCCTATTTTCTGACGCCCGAAGGCGAGTGCTTCCACGCGGCCACGGTGACCGGCGGCAAGCCGGCCAGCGAAGGTCCGCTGGCGCTCAAGCGCGAACTGCGTGAGGCTGAGGCGCGACTGGCCAAGATCAACGAAGACCTGAGCCAGAGCGAGGAAAAAACCTCGGCGCTGGTGCGCGCCATCGAAGAGTTGAGCGCGCAACTGGACTCGACCAGCGAACAGCGTCGGCAGGCGGAGACCGAGAACGCCAATCTGAGCGCGACGCTCAAGCAGATGGAGGGCGAGGCACAGCGCATCGCGCGCCGCCTGCAAGATTGGACCTCGCAGTCCGCGCGCAACAAGGAAGCCATCGCGCAGAAGCAGCAGGCCATCGCGCAAAAACGCGACGAAGCCGCGCGGCTTGAGGCTGAGCATGCGCAGGCCGAGGCCTCACTCGACGAGCAGCAGGCAAAGTTGAACTTGCTGCGCCAGCAGCGCGAACAGATTCAGCAGCAGTCGGCGCAGATGACCGCCGAGTTGGCTGGACTTGAAGAGCGCCGCCGTGGCGCCGAGGCATCCTTCCAGCGCATTGACCGCCTGTACGCCGACCTCGAACGGCGCGTGGCGACACTCGAACAGCAACGCACGGCCGCCACCGCCGAGCGCGAACAGCGCATCGCCGAAAACGGCTCCCTCAGCGCACGGCAGCAGGAGTTGAGCGCCACGCGGGCCGATGCACAGGCGCGCATGCAGACCTTCGCCGCGCAGGCGCAGCAGTTGCGGCAACAGTTGGCAGAGCTTGAGAACAAGCTCAAGACCGAGCGCGTAGCCGTCGACCAGTTGCGCGAGGCACGCTCGACCCATGCCAGTGAGTTGGCCAAGCTGCAATCCGATCTTGAATATCTCGAAGCATCGTGCCTGGCCGAGGTCAACGTCGAGGCGCAGGTGCTGCGCGAAGACGCGACCATCGAGCGCATCGAAGCCGAGGCACTCGCCGCCGAAGAAGAGACCTGCCGCACACTGCGCCAGCGCATCGAGCAGATGGGCCCGGTCAACATGATGGCGCTCGACGAGTACAAGGAAACCGCCGAGCGGCACACCTTCCTTGAGACGCAGCGCAAGGATCTGACCGAGTCGATCGAGAACACGCAGGAGACGATCAAGGAGATCGAACAGATCTCGCGCACCAAGTTCGACGAGGCCTTCGCGCGCATCAACGAGAACTTCGCGCAGGTCTTCACGCGGCTCTTCCACGGTGGCCAGGCCTTCCTGCGACTCACCGATGCGGAAAATCAGGCTGAGAGCGGACTGGACATTGTCGCCTCACCTCCGGGCAAAAAGTTGCAGAATGTGCTGCTGCTTTCGGGCGGCGAAAAGGCGCTCACGGCGCTGGCTCTGCTGGTCGGCATCTTCCAGTTCCAGCCAAGCCCGTTCTGCATCCTCGACGAAGTCGACGCGCCGCTCGACGAGACCAACGTGGGCCGCCTCGCCGACCTGATCGCCTCGCTCGGCAAAGAGACGCAGTTCCTGATCGTGACCCACTCCAAGCGCATGATGCAGGCCGCCGATATGATCTACGGCGTCACCATGCAGGAGCCGGGCGTCAGCCGCGTGGTCAGCGTCAAGCTCGGCGGGCAGACGCAACAACGCGCGACCGCCTGACCAACAACAGAATTCTCCAACCACAAAGAACGCGCCGGGACCAGACCCCTCGGCGCGTTCTTTGTTGCATGAATTTGTTTAATCACTCTGCAGCCAGAATATTTTTGAGCGTTTTCCGCTACGCCATCGTTGAATGATTCAGCATGGTTCCCTTAAAAATTGCGAACAAGGGCGGGAAATGAATCTCATCCAAAAGTCGCTTTTTCTCTTGAGTCTGGTTGCGCCGCTCGGCGTGGCGTGTGCGACAGCACAATCGCGAGGCACAGGGCAGCGCCTCACCTACGATGTTGTTTCCATCAAGCCGGGCGACGCAGGGGCAAGAGTTGCGTGGCGTGTAACCGACGACCTCTCTGATTCGCGCAACGTTCTCGTGCGCAATTACCTGATGAATGCCTTTAACCTGCGTTTTGATGATCAACTTGCAGGGCAACCGCATTGGGCCGACACGACCAGCTACACGATTCAGGCCAAGATTGGCGAGCACACCGTGCAAACCTTCCAATCGCTCTCTCATGCAGAGCAGTGGAAACTGCGCGCACAGATGGATCTTGCCGTGCTCGAAGATGACTTTCATCTCAAATGGCATCGTGAGTTGCGCATGCGTCCTGTCTACAAACTGGTTTGCACAAAGTGCGACGTCAAGATGCCGCTCCATCCGGCCGGCAAACCGGACTCATGGACCTTTCATGAAGGACATTTACATGCTCAGGCGGTCTCGATACGCGACCTGATCGCACTGATTCTCGCCGAAGATGCCGACGTTGACCGCGTAGTTCTTGACCGCACGCAGAGGCCCGGACTCTACGACATCGACCTGCACTGGATGCCGAGCAACGAGCAAAAAGAAGACTCGGCCGATCCTGCGATCTTCATCGCTCTGCGCGAGCAACTTGGGCTTGAGTTAAGACCGACAACGGCTCCAATTGAAGTCATCGTGATCGACGCCATCGAGCGGCCAAGCATGCAATAATCTCGTCGAATCCTGAATTTTCGATGGAAAGTTTCGAAGGCGATGCAAAAACACCTCCGAAGGATACCGTCGCTTCGGAGGCGCCTGCGTGAAAAACAAGATAGGACGGGGGACCAGTAGCTGGCACTGGAGGTCGGTAGCGCACAGCCACTGGTACTCCCTGCACAAACGAAGCTAGCCGCGGCTTCCCCTTTCCACTGCTGCCTCGTGTCGCCCGGCTCAAAGAGAAGGCTTTCGCAAACTCCGAACCATGTTGACAATCGAAGTGTCTCCCATGCGAGCGAAGCGTTCTGTGACCGTCATCACATCGAGTTTTCAAACGTAAATCACCAGCATTCATGCGGGTGATCGCATGCTGCCGCTTCATTGAGAACGCTTTCACCGCACCTTGTTTCCCTGCGCATCTCACCTTGTGCGATTGACAAAGAACGACCCCGGCTCGACAATCGAAATTTCAACCCCACTTCCCCAAGAAGGACGTTTCGTGACCGCACTTTTGAAGACGCAACTTGGCGATATTCCCCTGCTTGCCCGCGGCAAGGTCCGCGATCTGTATGCCGTCGGCGACGATCTGCTGATGGTGGCCACCGACCGCATCTCGGCCTTTGACCACATTCTGGCCACCGGCATTCCCGGCAAGGGCAAGATTCTGACGCAGATCTCGCAGTTCTGGTTCGAGTTGTTCAAGGATCTGGTGCCGAACCATCTGATTTCGGCCGAGGTCCGCCAGTACCCGGCCGCGCTTCAGCCCTTTGCCGATCAACTCGAAGGCCGCTCCATGCTGGTGCGCCGGGCGCAGATGTTCCCGGTGGAATGCGTTGCACGCGGCTATCTGGCCGGCTCGGGATGGAAGGAATATCAGGCGAATTCGACGGTCTGCGGCGTGCCACTGCCGGCGGGCCTGCTCGACGGCTCGAAGCTGCCTGAGGCGATCTTTACGCCAGCCACCAAGAGCCAGGACGGCGAGCACGACGAGAACGTCTCCTATGAGGTCGTCGCCGGGCAGATCGGCGAGGCCGACGCGAGCCAGTTGCGCCGGTTGACGCTGGCGCTCTATGAGAAGGCGGCCCGGCACGCGGCCACCTGCGGACTGATTCTGGCCGACACCAAGTTCGAGTTCGGCCGCATCGACGGAAAGATCACGCTGGCCGACGAGGTACTTTCGCCTGATTCCTCCCGTTTCTGGGAGGCGGAAAGCTGGCAGCCCGGCGGCGCGCAGCCCTCCTTCGACAAGCAGTTTGTGCGCGATTATCTGGAGTCGATCCGCTGGAACAAGCAGGCCCCGGCCCCGGCATTGCCGGCGGAGGTGGTCGAGCGCACGCTGGACAAATATCTGGAAGCCTTCCGTCGTCTGACCGGCCGCACGCTGGCCCTGTAACCGCCCAAGAACGGGCCGGAGCAAAGCGCGTGGCCGTCGACCTTGCCATCCTCATTCTCGTGGCCCTGGCGGGGCTGAACGGCCTCGCCAAGGGCTTCTTCCGCTCCGTCTTCGGACTGGGCGGGCTCCTCTTCGGCCTGGTGCTGGCCGCATGGAATTATCCCCGCGTGGCAGCGCTGCTTGAGCCGATTCTGCGCTTCGAGCCGCTGGCCAATGCGGCAGGATTTCTGCTGATCGCGCTGCTGGTCAGCTTTCTGGCCCACTGGACCGGCGCGGTGCTTTCCCGCACCGTCCACATGGTGGGACTCGGCTGCCTGGATCGGCTGTTTGGTGGGCTTTTTGGCATCTTTCAGGGGGCCCTCGCCGTCACGCTGGTGATTCTGGTCGCGGTGGCGTTTTTCCCGCATGCGCAGTGGTTAACGGAGAGCCGCCTGCCGCGATATTTCTTCGGAGCCTGTCACATGAGTACACATTTGAGCCCCGCGGAGTTGGCAACAAAGGTACGTGAAGGATTGCACACCCTCGAGGAAGAAACTCCCCGCTGGATGCACCCCAAAATGGGCAAACTTTGATATAAAAGAGATTCGGGCTTTTGTGCCCGTTTTTCCACAGCCATTAAGCCAGAGGAAGTCGTGAAAAGAGAACTGGACAGTCTTGTGACGCAAATGCACTCGAGCGGCGTCTCGTATGAGGAAGCCGTTCGCAGCTTTAAGCGCCAGTATTTGCGCGAGGTGCTTGTCGCCCACAAAGGCAACCAGTGTAAGGCGGCCGAAGAGCTGGGAATGCACCGCAATACGCTGAGCCGTACGATGGCCGAGCTGGGCCTCGATCTGGCAGATATTCGCGCCGGACTCAAGCGTCCGCCGCGCAGCGAACGTCCTGTATTCAGCGTCTATCGCCAGGGCTACCGCCAAGGCTGAGGGCGCGCCAACCGGATGCCCACATTGCCTGAAGAACATTCCGCACACGTTTCGATCAAGCCGGGATTCGTCTGGGACGAATGCCCGGCTTATCTGTTCGACATCGACGGCACGCTGCTGCTGAGCCGCGACCGAACCCACTTCCATGCGTTTTTTGAAAGTGTCGAGCGCGTCACCGGCGCCAGCATCTCGCTCGAAGGCGTGCCGCTGGCCGGCAACACCGACCGCGCGATTCTGCACGAGGCACTCAAGAGATCGGGCCACACAGAGGCCTTCTTTGAAGAACACGCCGCCGAGATTCTGCGCACCATGGGTGTGATCGCCGAAGAAAAACGCGCTGCATTCGATCTGGAGATGCTGCCCGGCGTCGCGGAGACGCTGGCGCATCTTGCGGCGCAGGGCGCGGCGCTCGGCCTGGCCACCGGCAACGTCGAGGCCATCGGCTGGATCAAGATGGAGCGGCTCGGCGTGCGTCACCGCTTCAGCTTTGGCGGCTTCAGTGATCATTTTCTCGACCGTAACGCCATGGTGGGTCACGCGGCGGAACTGGCTCGCCAACGCGCGGGCGCCGGAGCCACCGTCTGCGTCGTCGGCGACACGCCCCGCGATATTGCCGCCGCACGGGCCAATGCCCTGCCCGTCATCGCCGTGGCCACCGGCCGCTACGACTACGCCACGCTGCTTGCCCTTGAGCCCGAGGTCTGCACAACTTCGCTGGCCGCTCTGCTGGCAGCAACCGGAGCGCAAGCATGAAGCGCACAACCTTGATCGCCCTGCCGCTTGCCCTGTGCATGGCCATCGCATCGCTCCCCGCGCAGCAACCGTCCACCACCACGCCACCGGCCGCCAAGCAAAGCGCCACCGGAGAAAAGCTGCCGCCAAACCGCGACCGGCGTCATGCGGCCAAGCTCTTCATGCAAGCCGGCAAGCTGTTCATGGCCGAAAAGTTTGAAGAGGCCATGGCGCTCTACAAGAAGGCCGCCGCGCTCGATGCAAGCAATCGCGATTACGCGCTGGCCATTGAGGTCGCCCGCAATCACGCCGTCACCGCGCTGGTGCAGTCGGCGGCCAAGGACCGTCTGCGCGGCAATGCGACCGCCGCCCATGCCGCGCTGGAGCATGCCCGCGCACTGGCGCCGAACGACCCGCAGGTGGAGCAACATCTGTATGAACTGGGCAACGATCAGGTGCTCGATGCGCCGACGCCGCTCTACGACGGCACTTCCTCCGGCCTGCGCTCCGCCGCCGCGCTGATGCCCCTGCAGGGAGAGAAGAGTTTTCACCTGCACGCGGACGCGCGTCAGATTGCGCAGCAGATCTTTACGGCCTACGGCATTCAGGTCACCATCGACGACAGTGTTCGCTCGAACCGGATCTTCTTCGACCTGGACGAAGTGAACTTTGCCCAGGCAGTGCAGGCTTTTACACTGGCCACGCGCACCTTCTACGTGCCTCTCGACGCGCATCGCGCATTGATTGCCCGCGATTCACGCGAAGCGCGCCTGCAGTTTGAAAATCAGGAACTAGAAACCATCACCGTTTCCGGCATGGACGCCAACGCGATCAGCGATCTGGTCAACGTGGCCAAAAATGTCTTCCAGATTCAGAACGCAGTCGCCGACACCACGGCCAGCAGCATCACCTTGCGCGCCGCGCCCGAACTGCTCACGGCCTTCAACAACACGCTGCGGCCGTTGCTCGACGGCAAAAGCCAGGTAATGCTTGAGGTGCGCATTCTGCAACTGGCACGCAACTCCACGCGCTCGACCGGCACCTCTCTTCCGCAGACATTCACGGCCGCCAACGTCTACACCGAAGAACAGTCGATTCTGAATGCGAACTCGACGCTCGTGCAAGAGATCATCTCCTCGGGCCTGGCCTCGGCCAACGATCCGCTGGCGATTATCGGAATCCTGATCGCCTCCGGCTCGGTCTCAAGCTCTCTGTTCTCGAACGGACTTCTGCTGTTCGGCGGCGGCATCACACAGTCGGCGCTGTCGCCCGGCGGCTCGTTTACCGTTGACCTGGGCCACACCTACTCCAACTCCCGCCAGTTGGACAACGTGCAACTGCGACTGGGCGATGGCGAGGCCAGCACCTTGCGGCTGGGCTCGCGCTATCCGATTCAAACCTCCTCCTATTCCAATATGTCCTCGAGCTCATCGGCGATTGCCGGTCTGACGACCTCGGGCACATCGTCGGCGCTGGCCGCGCTGCTGGCCTCGTATAGCTCGACGGCAACCATCCCGCAGGTCAGCTATCAGGATCTGGGATTGACGCTGAAGACGACGGCCAGCGTCATGCGCAACGATCATCTCGCGCTCTCGATCGAGCTGAAGATCGACGCATTGTCCGGCACCACGCTCAACGACAATCCGATTCTGACCAGCCGCTCCTACTCGGGTGTCATCACGACGCGGGAGGGCGAATCGGTGATTCTCGCCGGAGAACTGGACAAGTCAGAGACGCGCTCGCTCTCTGGCACGCCGGGCATCGGCGAGATTCCGGGGCTCAATCAGATCGATGACAATGAGAAGCAGAAGAACACCTCATCCCTGCTGATCCTGGTCACACCGCATCTGGTGCGCGGCCCGCAATCCACCGGCCATTCGCCGATGTTCCGCATCCAGCGCACGGGCCAACCCCAATAAACTTTTCGCGCACGAGAAAGCCCGCCCGGCATGCACCCGGCGGGCTTTTTCATTCTTGCAGAAAACTACTTGGCCAGACCGTCCAGCTTGATCTGGAAATCGATCACCTTCTTCAGCGTCTCATAGGGCGCATTGGCAGGGATCGAGCGACCGTTCACAACCAGCATCGGAACCTGATTGATGCCCAGCTCGCCAGCCAGCTTGCGCGAGGTCTCGATGGCGGCCTTGGCCTCGGGCGTCGCCGCGCAGGCAGCAACCTTCGCTGCATCCGCGCCCGCCTTGGCAATAGCGCTGTTCAGCGTCAACTGCGCGCCATCGGCCGTTGCCAGACCATCCTGACCTTCAAAGGCCGCGGAGGCAAACTGGAAGAAGGCCGAACTGCCAGCCAGCTTGGCCACGCAATAGCCATAGGTCGAGGCCAGCAACGCCTGCGGATGAATCGACGGAATCGGGTCAGACTCGAAGACAAAACGCGCCTGCGGATAATCGGCGACGAGCTTCTCCATGTTGGCCTGCGCCTCTTTGCAGTGCGGGCACTGGAAGTCGGCAAACTCGACGATCTCCAGATCCTTGGCTGCGGCGCCGCGATAGGGGCCAACGGCCTCCTTCTGCAGCTTGGCGCGGAACTCGTCATAGGGCCGCGTACCGAAGGCTACGATTTGATCGCCAGCGATAATGTGCTTGCCATCGGGCGTTGCAAAGAACTGCAGAACCTGCGGCTGATCTTTGCCGCCCTTCTCTCCGACCAGCACAATCACCTTGCTGATGCCCTCGACCGGCGTCTTCAGAATAGCCTGCACCTGCCAGATGCGATTCTCATCGTATCCCCAGCTGGCGTGCAAGAAACCGTCGACGGTCTCCTTGGTCGGCGCCGTGGCAGTAAAATTCGCCGGATCGGGCTTGGGAAAAGCGGGCGCGGCCGCCGGCTTGGGCGACTCCGGCGCGGCGGGGACCTCCGTCTGGGCCACTGCCACAGCAGCAGTCAGAGACAAAACCATGCCGGCGAACAGACTCGCGCATGCACTTGCGGTACGAACGGACGAACGGATCAAGCTGATTCTCCTTTTATCGTGGGAAATACTCCCCGAAATTAGCTTATACCTGAACCTTGACGGCAATGGGAAATCGGCGTCCCATGCCGAACGACTTCGCGGTTAACTTTAAGACGGGCGCAGCCTGTTGCCGTTTGTATTCGCTGCGCTCCACCAACCGCACCACGTGCTGAATCACCGCGGGGGCAAAGCCATAACGCGCCTCGATCTGCTCGGGCGTCTCGTAGCGCTCGACATAGGCCTCCAAAATCGGATCCAGTACATCATACGGTGGCAGCGAGTCGGTGTCTTTCTGGTCGGGCCTGAGTTCAGCCGATGGCGGCTTGGTCAGAATCGCCGAGGGGATCACCTCGCGTTCGCGGTTGATCCAGCGGCAGACGTCATAGACGCGCGTCTTGACCAGATCGCCGATCACCGCCAGCGCACCCACCATATCGCCATAAAGCGTGCAATAGCCTACGGCCATCTCCGACTTGTTGCCGGTGGTCAGCACCAGCGCCGAAAACTTGTTCGACATGGCCATCAGCAAACAACCGCGCGTGCGCGACTGAATGTTTTCTTCGGTAGTGTCAGCCTTCAGCCCCGCGAACTGCGGTGCCAGCGCCTTCTGGAATTCGTTGAAGAGCCCGCTGATGCCGATCAGCTCAAATTGAATGCCGAGGTTCGCCGCCAGCGCGCGACTGTCGTCGATTGACCCTTGCGAGGAATACGGGCTCGGCATGCCGACGGCAATCACGTTTTCCGCGCCGAGCGCCTCGGCAGCCACGGCCACCACCAGCGCCGAATCAATGCCGCCGCTCAGGCCCACAATCGCCTTCTTGAATCCGCACTTGCGCACGTAATCGCGGGTACCCAGCACCAACGCCTGATACGAGGCCTCCGTGTCATCCTCGACCGGCTCGGGAATCGGCTCAGCGGAAAATGGATCGACGAGAACCAAATCCTCAGCGAACGACGCCGCCTGCGCCACCAGCTCACCGCGCGCATTGATCGCCAGCGAAGAACCGTCGAAGATCAGGCTGTCGTTGCCGCCCACCTGATTGACGAGCACGACAGGAATATGATCGCGCCGGGCAATCGCCTCCACCATCGCACGACGCACCTTGCGCTTTGAATGCCAGAAGGGCGAGGAAGAAAGATTGATGTGAATGTCGGGATTCTGCCGACGCAATTCTTCGAGCGGATCGACCGGATAGAGACGTTCGCGCCAGAAGTTTTTATCGTTCCAGGCATCCTCGCAGATAGTCACGGCCAGCCGCAGACCGTCGAGTTCGACGACCTTCTGCTCTGTGGCCGGCGCAAAGTAGCGCTGCTCATCAAAGACGTCATAGAAGGGCAACAGACGCTTGTGCTGTTCAAGCAGGATCTTGCCCTTGTCGAGCAGCACGGCCGCGTTGACCGCAGGCTTGCCGCTGCCTTCCGGTGCGGACAGCGCCACGCCGACCAGCACGGCGGTAGGCAGGGCGCGCGTCGCCGCCGCCAACTCCTCCATCGCCGCCTGGCAGCGCGCCAAAAAGCTCGGCTTCTCTAAAAAATCTGCCGGCGGATAGCCGCAGATGGCCAACTCGGAGAAGACGGTCAGGCGCGCGCCCGATGCGGCCGCGCGACGGCTGACGCTGATCATCTTCTCAATATTCCCGGTGAAATCTCCCACCGTGGGATCGATCTGTGCAAGGGCAATCTTCACATCAACAGTCTATTGCACCGGCCGCACCTCTTCCTACCCGCGCAAATCTTCAAGAGCCGGTTCCGGAGAAGACCACGCCGATGGTGCGCAGAATGATCTTGAAATCGAGCCAGATGCTCCAGTTGTCGATATAGGTTGCATCGAGTGAAACATAGCTGGCAAAGGATGGATTCTGCCGGCCCTGCACCTGCCAGAGCCCGGTAATGCCCGGCGTCACGCTCAGACGGCGCAGATGGTTCAGTTCGTACTTTTTCACCTCACCGGCCAGCGGAGGCCGCGGCCCAACGACACTCATATCGCCGCGCAGCACATTCAGGAACTGCGGAAGCTCGTCGAGCGAATACTTGCGCAAAAAACGCCCGAGCCTGGTAATGCGCGGATCATTGGACACCTTGAAGAGAACTCCATCGCGTTCGTTCCGTTCCAGCAGTTGCGCGCGCAATTTTTCTGCATCGCGCACCATCGTGCGAAATTTGTAGCAGGGAAACACTCTGCCTTTTTTCCCGATACGCTCTGCCCGATACAATGCCGGCCCCGGGGAATCAAGGCGAATGGCGATGGCAATCGCCAACAGGACAGGAGACGACAGCGCCAGCACCATGGCTGAAAACGCCAGATCAAAGACGCGCTTCAAGAACAGGCTGACCTCGCGCACCTGCCCGCAATGCAGGGGAACCGTAAGGAACTGCCCCAGATATTCAACCGGATGATTCCACCCCAGGCCGTTGTATGTATTCGGAATCAGGCGCAGATCAACGCCCAGGTCGCGAGCCTGCTCAAGAACCGTCTGCATGGTTTGATGCTCACAGGGCACCGAGAAAAAAATCTCATCGACAAATAATTGACGCACATGCTGAAAGAGCGTCTCGAGTGATCCGACGACCTCATCCTCCTGCACGCACGACGCCTGGCCAACGGCCACGAATCCTTTGAAGCTGTACCCCAGTCGACGGACGGTGCCGAGGTACTTCTGCAAGGCGCAAGCCTCCGGGCCGGTTCCGACAATCAGCACATTGCGCATGCCCACACCGTGCACATAGCGCCGGTACAAGAGCAGCCGATAGAGCAGCCGACGCAGGCTCAGCGACGCCGTGACCAGAAGAATCGTGCTCAACACGATGCCGCGCGGAACGTCGTCGGCATGGATCACGTAAAGCGATCCGGTCAGCAACAGCCCCGAGGTCAGACATGCCTGGAGGCTGAGTCTCTGCTCGTTCAGCAGGCTGGCAAGCCGCTTCGGCGCATAAAGATGAAGCCCGCGACTGGTAAAGACCAGAGAGAGAGCAAACCATCCGAGAAGCGCCAGGAGAAGCCCCGTCGAACAGCCATGAATCAGCCTTCCGTGCCAGAAGTTTCGCGCACCACTCACGGGTTGCACGCGAAACTCGAAAAGCGTGGAGACGAAGGCAGATGCCACGACCGTCATCACGTCGAGCGCCATCCATAACTTCATTTTTCCATCGCCAGCGGACCGCTCTCCCTCCGTGGCCAAGGTCACCGAAGAGGCAATGCGCTGCCAAAGCCCTGAAGTTGCCATAGGTCGACTTGCGAACCTCGCTGCAGATTCCTCTATCTTCCAGAAAGGAAGAAGAAAAAACAGGCATCAGGAAGAGTGATAGCTTTAGCTACTGTGATTCTATGGAATAGAGCAGGTGTAACCGTTGGATGAGCTTTCAGCAAAGCCGCACGCAGTTCTCGATGACGGAAAAACTTTGCCTCATTGCCAGGCGCAAATGCGCCCGCATTCTTGGACCAACAGCACCCGTACGCAGGTCTGGAAAAAAGGACATCGACTCTTCAGAATCCAACTTCGGCTTTCTGAAAAGGCAAAAGGTCAAGCACAAAGGAGGAGCAACCACAAAACATGTTGGGCGTTCGGACTTGCCCCATCCACTCTGCACCGAACTTGCATCTGTATTTTTGATTCACGCCAACACCGCCGTAGAAAACCATCGAACGGACTAACTGCTGGCAAACGGATTATACCCTTGCTCTGGGATAAAAAATAAATAATTATGCAACAGGCAGCCGATAAGCGTCGAGCGATAAAAACTGACGAATCAATGTATCTTGAGAGGAAACAAACTCCTCCGTAGGGCCGAAATAATGCGCCTTTCCTTCGGCTAGAAAAAGAATTCGGTCTGCCAGACGCTTGGCAAAACGCATGTCGTGCGTCACCACAATGCTCGTCAGACGGAACTGCTGCTTCATCTGCTCGATCAGGTCACCCATGCGCCATGCAATGATCGGATCGACCATCGTCGTCGGCTCATCGTAGAGCACAATCTCGGGCGATGCGGCCAGAGCGCGCGCCATCGCCACGGCCCGTTTGTAGCCGGTGGCAAGGCTCGACGGCAGAGCATCCGCGCTGCTCTCCACACCGACCATCGCCATCAATCGATCCACCTTGGCAAGAATCTCGTCTTCGCTCAGGCCGCCGCGCTCACGCAACGGAAAGGCAATATTCTCGCGCACGCTCAGCGAATCAAACAGGGCGCCGTTCTGGAAGACCATCGTCACTTTTTTGCGAATCTCGCGCAGGCCGTCTTCGCCCATCGTGTCGATCTCCGCATCCTCCACACGGATCGAACCGGCATCCGGCTTGAGAAAGCCCATCAGCAAGCGCAGCGCCACCGACTTGCCCACGCCGCTGCGGCCAAGAATGCAGAGCGTCTCGCCGCGCTGCACCTCAAAGCTCACATCGTCGAGCACCGCGCGACCGTCAAAGCCAATGCTGACGTGCTCAAACGAGATCAGCGGCCCCCCGCTGGCCACGGCAGCACCGCTCTCCTCTTCCGCCTTGCCGAACAGCTTCGCCGCACACTCGAACAATGCCATGCCGTGCTCCCTCTTGCGCAAGGGGCGCAGCCCCCGAAAAGGTCTGCGCCCCGTGGCGGCAGCGCGAAACAAGCCGCGCTCCCGGTTCTACTTGCCAGCCTCTTCGAGGAAGCCGATCAGCGACTCGATGCCCAGCGCGTAGTTCTTCAGACAGAACTTTTCGTTGGGCGCATGAATGCTGTCGTCCGGCAGGCTGAAGCCCATCATCACGCTCGGCGCGCCAAGGTGGCGCTCAAAGTCGCCGACGATCGGCACCGAACCACCCGAGCGGATGAAGACCGTGTCCTTGCCCCAAACCGCATGCAGCGCGCGCGTGGCCGCCTGCACAAATTTGTTGTTCACCGGAATCAGGCTCGGCTCGCCGGAGTGAATCAGTCGCACCTCGACGTCCACACCGGCCGGTGCAATCTGCTCCACATATTTTTTGTACTGCGCGAAGGCCTTGGCCGGCGTCATGCCCGGCACCAGACGCATGGAAACCTTGGCCAGCGCCTTGGCGGGAATCACCGTCTTTGCGCCCGCGCCGGTGAAGCCACCCGGCATGCCGTGCACGTCAAGCGTGGGCCGCGCCCAGGTGCGCTCAATCACGCTGTAACCGGCCTCACCCACCAGTTTGGGCGAACCCACTTCGGCGATGCGATACTGCTCCTCGTCGAAGGGAAGGCTATGCCATGCCTTCAGTTCCTCGGCGCTCGGCGGAATAATGTCGTCATAGAAGCCGGGGATCAGGATGTGACCTTCCTCATCCTTCAACTTCGCCAGCATCTGCGCCAACGCCATGAAGGGGTTCGGAGCCGCGCCGCCGTACATGCCTGAGTGCAGGTCGGTCTTCGCGCCATGCACCTCGATCTCCGTATAGATCATGCCGCGCAGGCCCACGCACAACGTCGGCAAATCGGGCGCAAACATCTCCGTGTCCGAGATGAGCGCGAAGTCGGCCTTCAACTCCGGCGGCTTCGAGGCCACATATTCGGCAATGCCCTCGCCGCCCACTTCCTCGTCGCCTTCAAGCAGCACACGAATGTTGATCGGCAGCTTGCCGGTGGTCACCAGCAGCGATTCGAGCGCCTTGATCTGCGCATACACCTGGCCCTTGTCGTCGGCCGTGCCGCGTGCATACAGGTTGCCGTTGCGCTCGGTCGGCTCAAAGGGCGGCGAGATCCACTCATCGATGGGGTCGACCGGCTGCACGTCATAGTGGCCGTAGAGCAGCGCCGTCGGCTTGCCCGGCGCATGGAGCCACTCGGCGTAAACCAGCGGATGCACGCGCGTTTCAATCAGCTTGGCGTTGTCAAAGCCAATCCGCTTCAACTCGCCCGCAAGCGATTCGGCGGTCTTGCGGCAGTCGCCGTCGTGCTCGGGCAAGGTCGAGATCGAGGGGATGCGCAGAAGCGCCTTCAACTCATCGAGAAACCGCGCGTAGTTCTCGCGGGCATAGGGTACGGCGGGCGATGTCATCTGAAAACTTCCTCCAAACACTGTTGAGTATAGACGGTTTCGGGCCGGGGCCGCGCCATCTGATAGCCTGAGAACAGCGGATTTGACGGCTCTTTGGGCCCTCCTCCGCCCCACATCTATGCCCCCAATTTTGAATGCTCAGTCCATCGCCAAGCAGTTTGGTGCCACGCCTTTGTTTGAGAACCTTTCCCTCGCCGTCGACGAAGGCGACCGCATCGGCCTGATCGGCCCCAACGGCAGCGGAAAATCGACCCTGCTGGCGATCCTAGCCGGCAACATTCTGCCCGACGCGGGTGAAGTGGCCGTGCGCAAGCGCGCCCGTGCCGCCTACGTGGCGCAGGACTCGGTCTACGCCGCTGGGCTGACCGTCCGCCAGGTGCTCGAACAGGCCCTGGCCAAGGCGGGCATCGACGAGGGCGCGCGCGAGGGCAAACTCCGCGAAACCACCGGCCGCACCGGCTTTGACGATCTGGCCATCGAGGCCGCCTCGCTCTCCGGCGGCTGGCGCAAGCGTCTGGCCATCGTCGAGGCGCTCGTCGGCGAGCCCGACGTGCTGCTGCTCGACGA
>DBTV01000037.1:0-15433 GCA_002307235.1 Acidobacteriaceae bacterium UBA1307 | reverse complement strand
GACGAGCCGACCAACCATCTCGATCTGGCTGGCATCGAGTGGCTTGAAGAGGTTCTGCGCTCGGCCAGCTTCGCCACCGTCACCATCAGCCACGACCGCTATTTTCTTGAGGCCACGGCCAGCGAAATCGTCGAGCTGAACCGCATCTACATGGGCGGGCTCTTCCGCTCGAAGGGCAACTTCAGCCACTTTCTTGAAGAGAAGCAGGCCTTTCTCGACGCGCAGAATCGCCAGCAGGAGAGCCTGCGCAACCGCGTCCGCTCCGAGGTCGAGTGGCTGCGCCGCGGAGCCAAGGCGCGCACCCGCAAATCGAAGGCCCGCATCGATTCGGCCAACGCCATGATCGCCGATCTGGCGCAGATGGATTCGCGCTCGCAAGTCAACTCCGCCGGCATTGACTTCGACGCCTCCGACCGCAAGACCAAGCGGCTGGTCACCTTCGAGGGCGTCTCCTACGCCTTCCCCGCCGTCGCCAACGAGAGCGCGGAAAAGAAGATCGTCACCAACCTGAACTTCGTGCTCACCGCAGGCAGCAAGGTCGGCCTCGTCGGCCCCAACGGCAGCGGCAAAACCACGCTGCTGCGCCTGCTGCGCAATGAGCTGGAGCCGGACGCGGGCACCATTCGCCGCGCCGACGCACTGCGGCTGGTCTACTTCAGCCAGATGCGCGAGATCGACGAGAACCTGACGCTCCGCCGCGCGCTGGCCCCCGAGGGCGACTCGGTCATCCACCTGGGCCGCACCATTCACGTCGCCTCCTGGGCCTCGCGCTTCCTGTTCACCGGCGAGCAACTCAACCAGCCGGTCAAGAACCTTTCGGGCGGCGAACGCGCGCGCGTGCTCATTGCGCGGCTCATGCTCGAACCGGCAGACATTCTGCTGCTCGACGAGCCGACCAACGATCTCGATCTGCCGACGCTCGAAATTCTCGAAGACAACCTGCTCGAGTTTCCCGGCGCTCTGATTCTGGTCACGCACGACCGCTATCTGCTGAACCGCGTGGCAACCACCGTGCTCGGCCTCGACGGACTGGGCCACGCCGGCACCTTCGCCGACTACGAGCAGTGGGAAGACTGGATGCGCGAGCAGAACGAGGACGAAGAGACGCGCACGCGCAAGGCCGCGGCCAAGGCAGCGGAAACGGCAAACACGACCGCTGCGCCCGCCAAGACCAAGAAAAAACTCTCGTATCTGGAAGCGCGCGAATACGCCACGATTGAGCAGAAGGTGGAGGCCAGCGACGAGCGACTGGAAGCCGCCCGCGTCAAGGTCGAAGACCCGAAGGTGGCCTGCGACGCCGCCGCCCTGCAACAGGCCCTCAAGGAACTCGACGAAGCCGAAACCGAAAGCCACCTGCTCTACGCCCGTTGGGCGGAGCTAAGCGAAAAGGCGGAGTAAGGCGGCTGCCCAAAAGAAACACCCCGCGCGCAGATTCTGCGCGCGGGGACTACATAACGACTCTCAGTATTGCCGTCTCACTATGTTAGTAATATGGAATCCTAGAACTCATGAAACCTCAAATAAATATTTCCTGTCCGTGCGGCATGCTGTTTTTTCCTCTGCAAAAGGCTCACGAGATCAATTCTTTCTTCCAACACTGCCATCAAATCTGCTCCATCCATCAACACAAGAACAGCTCTCCCAGAGGAATGGGCAGTTACTCCCTCCAAGGAGAATCCATTGATCGACAGGAAAACGCCGAGCGTATTTTCGAGCTTCCTTCGAACTTTACAACTAAAAGCATCAAGGTCACATGCGCCCGATTGCTCTTTTCTCCACTTTGCTTCAAAAAGAAAATCCGTTCCGGCGAGAGAAAATGCCCCATCTATCTGCTCCCCAGTATTTCGAAATGAAGCCTTTGGATCCAAGTCGAAGAGTTCGAAGAGGTCGTACATTAATCGTTCAAGATCAAACCCACGGGACTGAGTCTCAGAAGACATTACTAGCGACATATATCGACTTTTAATATTTTCCAGTTTTTGGCGAACAGCAGCATTCGATTTAAGCATGTCTGCGGCACGCCGTTGCCTTTCTGCAATTTCATCCTTCTCTTTCTTTAATTCCTCGTGCGGCTCTACTAGCTTTTTCAATTGCGCAACAGCTGCGCGTGCTCGTTTAGATTTATCCACACCATCTTCAAGTTGCTCAAGATGTGAAAATGTATCCATCTGGCAAACCTCATGACACAGTCGAGTCAAATCTCCTATACACTCATTCTGCAGACCGATAAGATTCTCAACCAGATCAGAAACAATCTGTCGTTTACAGTTGTTCCAATTCAACGAAGAAACAACAGATGGGTCGCTTAAGCACTGTTGAAGAAAACTGCGCAGATCGTTCTTATACCAATAGACCGCACACAGCGCTTCTTTCAAGGCAACTATGCCCGCAGGCGACAACCGTTTCGCCATTAGTCTCCCTCTGTTCTCAATGCTTACAGCTATTGTAGATCTAGCATGAAGCATTGCCATATGTCCGGTTTAGCATGAAAGCAAAAAATCGATTATAAGAACGCCACTATTTAATCGTCATAATCTTTCATTCCGACTCTCTCCTGAATCATTTGCGGCTATTCTCTTCTAACTTTTGCGCATATTTTCCCCGCCCCGCCCTCACCCGCTAAAATTACCAAGTAGGCAAAAGGCAACGATGGACAATGTTTTGAAGGTTCTGATCGTCGAAGACGAACCGAATGCGCTGATGGGGTTGGCGGAGCTGATCTCCGACTGGGGCTACCGGACCGAGACGGCCTCCGATGGTCTTGAGGCATGGGAAAAGACGCTGGCCTGGGATCCGGCCATCATCGTCACCGACCTCAAGATGCCGCGCCTCGACGGCATCGGGCTGCTCACCAAGCTCGCCGAAGAAGGCCCGCGCTCGAAGGTCGCCGTCGTCGTGCTCACCGCCATGGGATCGATCCAGTTGGCCGTCGAGGCAATGAAGCTCGGCGCCTACGACTTTTTGCAGAAGCCGGTCGACGCCACGCGGCTCAAGACGATTCTCGCCAACGCCCGCCGGCAACTGGAAACCGAAATCGAGCTCGAGATTGCCCGCCGCCGCCTGCGCGAAAGCGGCGTGCTCGGCTCGCTGGTCGGCAGCACCAAACCGATGCGCGAAATCTTTGGACTGGTCGAGCAGATTGCGCCCTCCACCGTGCCGGTGCTGATTACCGGCGAAAGCGGCACGGGCAAGGAACTGGTTTCGCGCACGCTGCACAATCTGAGCCCGCGCAAGAACAAGCCCTTCGTCGCCGTCAACTGCGCGGCCATTCCCGAATCGCTGATTGAGAGCGAAATCTTCGGCCACGAAAAGGGCGCCTTCACCGGCGCGGCCGAGCGACGCGCGGGCTGCTTCGAGCTGGCCAACGGCGGCACGCTGCTGCTCGACGAGATCGGCGAGATGCCCATCAACACGCAGGCCAAGCTGCTGCGCGTGCTTGAAGAGCGCAAGATCCGCCGCCTGGGCGCGCGCTCCGAGCAGGACGTGGACGTGCGCGTGCTCGCCGCCACCAATCGCGAACCGAAGGAGGCCGTCGCCAATGGCCTGCTGCGCGCCGACCTCTACTACCGGCTCAACGTCTTCAACATCCACATGCCGCCGCTGCGCGAGCACATTGAAGATCTGCCGGCAATGGCGCAAGCCATGATCGAGCAGATGAACGAGCGGCACGACCGCAAGGTTTCTGGCGTTGCGCCTTCGATGCTCGACCGGCTGATGCGCTACAGTTGGCCGGGCAACGCGCGCGAGCTGCGCAACACCATTGAACGCGCGGTGATCCTTTGCCCCGACGGCGCGCCGCTTGACGCCGGTCATCTGCCGAAGGAGTTTGGCCGCGAGCAGGGCGCAACCTCGCTGATTGTGGGCGCGGGCACCATCGCACTGCATGTGGGCACCACCGTCGACGAGGCCGAGCGATTGCTGATCGAAAAAACTCTTGAATCCACTGGGCAAAACAAGACACGCGCCGCCGAGATTCTTGGCGTGAGCCTGAAGACGCTGCACAATAAGTTGAAGGAATACGCGCGGGAAGAGTCCGCGCAGTAACGCAAGGAGCCGTCGAGTCGATGCGATTGAAGACCAAGTTGGTGATTGCGATTACGGCCCTGGTGTTTTTGATCGCCAGCGCGCTGTCGCTGGTCTACGTGAGCCAGTTGCTGCACGCCGCCGTGCAGCAGTCCTACGACACCAATCACATGATCGCCAGCAATGTGCGCTTTGCCTTGCAGCGCGCGCTCGAAAAAGGCCTCGCCAACCGGCGCGTCGACCCCAACAACCCGGCGCAGTTGCGCGCGCTCACCGCGCAGGTGGTGCGTGAGGACGATGGCCTGCAGTCGGTGCTCGAGGCCGTCAATCGCTATTCGCTCACCGTCTACGACGTCAACATTGTCGACGACACCACGCAGGTTCTGCTCAGCACCAACCCGGACTTTGAAGACCGCCCGATGCCGGCACGGCCCGACTATCCTCAACTGCTCGACGCCGGCCCGATTCAGCTCATGCGCGAGGTCTTCGGCGAACCACGCGTCTTCGACGTTCCCGCCACGCTCGACCGCAACGGCTCGCCCTTCCTCACCGTGCACATCGGCGTGCGCACGACGTTGCTGCGCGCCTTCTACGCGCCCTGGCTGGCCGAAACCGGCACGCTGATGGGCGGCGCGCTGCTGACCGCATTGGTCGTCGCCTTCCTGCTCTCGAATCTGGCGCTGCGCCCGATGGAAGAGATCAGTCGCCAGCTCGATTTTTTGACCGATGGCAGTGAAGAGAGCACGGAGACCGAGCCCGAGAAACGAGAAAGAACCGCGCCACGCCAAGACATGGCCGAGCAGGTTTCAAACAAGATCGAAAAGATCGGCCAGCGCATGCGCAATGTGCAAGAGGTTTTTTCCGCGCTCAAGGAAAACCTCGACCAGATTCTCGGCAACCTGCAAGACGGTCTGCTGCTATTTACCGGCGACGGCCGGGTCGTGCTTGTCTCCGAGGCCGCGCGGCGCTTTCTGCAGATGGATGCGAGCGCCATTCTTGGCCTGCCCGCCGCCGAAATCTTTGACCGCACCACCGTGCTTGGCGGCATGCTTGCCGAAGCCTTTGCCGCGCGGCGCACGCTCGCCAAAGAAGAAGTGCGGATTGAAAACGGCCGTCGCGTTCAGGCCTCGCTCGACTTTATCGAAGACAATGTCAGCGGCCAGGGCCTCGGCGCGCTCGTCACGCTGCACGATCTGGAATCGGCCGAAGCGGTCGAGTCCGAGCTTGAGGTTTCACGCAGAATGGCGGCCATCGGGCGGCTGACCTCCGGCGTCGGCCACGAGGTCAAGAACCCGATCAACGCCATCGTCGTGCATCTCGAGCTGCTCAAAAACAAGCTCGCCGCCGCAGATGCGCCCGCGCTGCGCCATCTGGAGATTATCGACACCGAGATTCACCGGCTCGACCGCGTGGTGCAAACGCTGGTCGACTTTTCGCGGCCCGTCGAGCTCGACCTGCGCGAGCAGGATCTGCGCGCCATCGTCACCTCGGTGCTCACGCTTTCCAGCGACGAAATGCGCATGCACCGCGTCCAGCTCGAAAGCCTCATGCCCGATGAAGAGCTGGCCGCCAACGTCGACGCCGACCTGTTCAAGCAGGCCGTCCTCAACGTGGTGCAAAACGGCGCGCAGGCCATGCCCGAGGGAGGAACGCTTCTGGTCTCGCTTGAAAAAGAGGGCAAGACGGCCGTTCTGCGCATCAGCGATCAGGGCGCGGGCATCCCCGCCGAGCTGCGCGAAAAAATCTTCGATCTCTACTTCACCACCAAAACCGGGGGCAGCGGCATCGGATTGGCGATGACCTATCGCATTCTCCAGTTACATCACGGCGCGATCGAAGTACAATCAGAAGTAGGTCGCGGCACGGAATTCCAACTCAGGGTTCCACTCGCCGTCGCGGACTGGGGACGTCGGCATCTACCGCCGACGAAAAAAGACATCGAAAAGGGGTTTGCGGGATGAAGTTGCCTGCCAGGATTGTTGTGTGGATGCTTCCGTTGACATTGGCGGGCTGTTTCCATCGTTCGCATCCGGCGCCGCAGAAGCCTCTGGCGCCGCCACTCGAAAACTCGTCCGCCACCACGCCGGTCCCCGAGCCGACAACGCCGGTCGTGCAGCCATCGGTCGAGACCGCGCCCGAAAAGACATCGGCACAGGAAGCGACGCAGGCACCTGCGCAAAAGAGTGAGGCTCCCAGGCCCCCGGCGCGCCACAAAAAAGCGCCCAACAAGAATCCCCAGATCGCAGCCAATGGCACGCCGGGCGTCAGCGCCATCGGCCAGCTTTCTTCGGGCACTCCGGGCGACTATCGTCGACAGACCGAGGATTCCATCGCCGCCGCCGAACGCACTCTGCGCGGCATCAATCGGCCCCTCAGCGATCAGGATCAACGCACCCTGGCCCATATCCGCGAGTTCCTGAAGCAGGCGCACCACGCACTGGCCAGCGGCGACGTGGACGGCGCACACACTCTGGCCGCCAAAGCCCGCGTGCTTTTGAACGAGCTGAATCGCTAACGCTCCTTCTGCTTCCCCGCAATCTCTTGTGCCAGACAAGCATCAACAATAGAGATGTTTTCCTGACCGCATGGCTCGCGATATGCGATGATAGAAAGATTGCGATCCAATCAGGGAGTGCTTCCTTTTCGGAGAAAAACTCTCCGAGCAGAGGTGATCGCGGTCACTTCCGATGGAAAGGGTACGGCCTAGAATCGTTCCGTGGCTATCGATAAAAAAATATCGCTTGAGGCAGCCCCGGCACCGCTCTCCGCGCCGCCGATCCCGCAGGCCAGCCTGCGGCGACTGCCTCAGTACCACCACTATCTGATCGAGTTGGAGACCAAGGGCGTTCAGCAGATCTCCTGCAGCGTCATTGGGCGGGATTTGAACTGCGTTCCCGTGCAAGTCCGCAAAGACCTGCAATACACGGGCATCGTCGGCAAGCCGAAGACCGGCTACGCGGTGCGCGAGTTGATCCAGTCCATCGAATCCTTTCTTGGCTGGAATAATGTGAACGAGGCCTTTTTGGTCGGCGCGGGCAATCTTGGCACGGCCCTGCTCGGGCACCAGCGATTTTCCAAGTTCGGTCTGCGCATCGTCGCGGCCTTTGATGCCGACCCCAAGAAGATCGGCCAGCACGTCCACGACCGGACGGTCATGCCCTTCGACAAGCTCTCCGCCCTGGCACGGAGCATGAATATTCATCTGGGCATCATCACCACGCCCGCGCAGGCAGCGCAGTCCGTGGCCGATGAGATGGTCAAGGCCGGCATTCTGGCGATCTGGAACTTTACTCCGTGCACGCTCAAGGTTCCGCCGGAGATCTTCGTCCACAACGAAGATCTGTACTCCTCGCTCGCCTCCCTATCGTGGAAGCTGGCGCGCCGCTTTCATGTCACGCAGGCGGTCCCGGCGACGGTGGCCCCGGACCCCTCCGAAGAAACCCTCTAGGATTTTTCTTCCGCTCTACAGCGATAAAACAGAAAAACACCCGCGAGCCAATGCTCACGGGTGTTTTCTGTTGGACGGTACTGCTTTAGCGGTCCGTGCAGGAGTAGCAGGGGTCGCACGAAGCCTGAATCAGCGGCGAGTCGGCCAGTTCCTGCCCCAGCACAGCCAGACGCACCGTTGCCATGTTCATGAAGGTGGGTGTGCGCACGCGAACGCGCGAAGGAATCTCCTTGCCGTCCGAGCTGATCACGTAGAGCACCTCGCCACGCGGAGCCTCGGCGCGGCTCACTGCCGTGCCAGCCGGAGCCTTGAAGCGCGGGGCGACCTTGGCCTGGAAGGGGCCCTCGGGCAGAGTCGAAAGTGCCTGACGCAGAATCTTGCAGCTTTCGATCATCTCAAGCGCATGCACCACGGCGCGTGCCTGCACATCGCCCGCAGTCTCGACCGGCACGTCGAACTGAAAGCGCTCATAGGCCGCATAGGGAGCAGCCTTGCGCAGATCCTGCGCGTAACCGGAGGCACGCGCCTGCGGGCCAACCGCGCCCATGGCAAAGGCCTGTTCCTTGGTTAGAATGCCGACGCCCTTGCAACGGGCGGCCACGGTCTTGTCGTAAAGAAAGATCGGGGCAATGTCCTTGCCGATAGCGCGTTCGAGCTCGTCAAGAATGGCCAGCACGGCCTGCGGATCGTCGACGTCGCGATTGACGCCGCCGATGCAGTTCATGCCGTAGTTGACGCGGTTGCCACTGATCGCCGACAACGCATCCATCACCTTTTCGCGCAGCGAGAAGCAGGCCATGAAGATGGTCTTGAAGCCGATCAGCTTGGCGGCCACACCGCACCAGAGCAGATGCGAGTGCAACCGCTCCAGCTCGGCCATGATGGAGCGAATGTAGAGCGCGCGCTCGGGGACCTCGATTGCGGCCAGCTTCTCGGCGCACATGCAATAGCTCATCGCATGCACGTTCGAACAGATGCCGCAGACGCGCTCGACCAGCGTGATGCCCTGGTAGTAGTTGCGCCGCTCGGCCAGATACTCGATGCCGCGAAAGTTGAAGCCGATGTTCATGACGGCGTCGCGCACCGTCTCACCTTCGCAGGTCAGCTCAATCTTGTACGGTTCTTCAAGAGCCGGATGATAGGGTCCGATGGGGATGCGAAAACTCATTGAGCGGCCTCCTCCTTGTGCAAATGAACGCCAACGTCCTGGCCTGCGCGCAGCATCAACGGCTCGAGCGTGGCGCGACCGGTAAACTCGACGGCGAAGTATTCGTAGGTCTCGCGCTCGGCCCAGTCAGCGCCGGGCGAAAGGTCAACGATAGAAGCGATCTTCTTGTTGTCGGTGGTCGCGGCGACAAAGCTGAGCAGGTTGCCGTTCAGATCCCACTGATAGTCGAGGCGAATCTCATGGTCGGGCCGCTCGGTCGCGGTAATGGCGACAAAGCGTCCTTCGAGCGCAAGCATCTTCTGCGCAACGGCGCGCACATCCATGGGCTCGGCGGGCTCAAGCCACCAGGAGCCCTTGTCCCACTTCCAGCCCTCGCCGAGGCCGAGCTCTGCAAACTGCTTTTCAAAATCAACGGTCGTGGTTGCCATAAATCCTCTTGGTTTCCCTTCCCTTGTTAGAGCAAAATTCGAGTCACCGTGCCCTCGTTGCGATGCGTGCCAGTGGCTTTTTCTTGGGGAAAAAGCCACGTGAGCGCGTCGTCGCAGTAGGCAGCGACTCGTATTTTGCTTTAGTCCGCGGGGCTCGGAGCCGGAGCAGCGGCAGCCGGTTCAGCAGCGGGCTTTTCAGCCGCGGGCGCTGCCACGGCGGCAGGTGCAACAGCAGGCGTTGCGGCAGCGGCAGGAGCCGCAACTGCGGCCGGGCGCGGCGCGGGCTTCTTCTTCTCCATCGTGTAGGAGACGTCGAGATCGCCCATCGTCGCATAGAGCGGCGGCAGCTTCGATTCCATCGAGAGCGAGCCCGGCTTGCAACGGTCGATGCAACGGCCGCAGAAGGTGCACTTGCCCGGCTCATAGCTCCACGTATAGTTGGTCGGCGTCTTCGACACGACGATCGCCGCCGTGGGGCAAACGTAGGCACAGGCACCGCAACCGACGCAGCCATCGGGGTTGTTGTGGATCAGGCCGCGATATTGGTCACTTGTGCACTCGTGCGTATGGGGAAGACGGAACGACACCGTTCCCTGACGAAGATTCTGCAAAATCAGGCGAAGAATGTTCATAGGTGAAACCTCATCATGACCGCCGAGGAGATGATGGCCATGCAAGCCAGCACCGCGGCCCAACGCCAATAGAAGTTGATCGAACGCTCGAGCGTGAGGCGCGCCGTACCGGCGGCAACCGCCGACAGCAACAACACCTCAACAAAGCTGATCACGAAGAAGGCCGGTGCGTAGATCCACCAGGCGAGCGTCGTCGGCAGAACCAGCGTAGCGACCAGACCCGTCAGCAACAGCCATTCGAGAGCATGCGCCAGTTCCCACAGGCCGAGAGCCGCACCGGCATACTCGGTCAGCGAGCCGGCATAAATCTCCTGCTCGGCACCTGCGGTCGAAAAAGGATTCAGGCGCAGCTTGGCGGGAATGCAGAGCAGCAGGCCCAGCACGCCGACCCAGTGGCCGGGATTCAGACTCGGGCCAGCCAGATCCGTCAGGTGGAAGCTCTTCGCCGTCACGGCAATGGTGACGAGCGAAATCAGCATGACGACGTTGCTCGCAACACTCAGCAGAGCCTCGCGAATCGCGCCGATTTCACCGTAGATCGAGCCTGAAGTAAACCCGGCCAGAATGTAGCAGACCGAGGGAACCTCCATCAGGCCGACCAGCAGAATGCAGTCACCCGAGAAGCCGCCCGCGTTGGCCGGAAAAACCGGCAACAGCGCCAGCGCCGCGATCAGAGAGCCGATCGAGAGCACCGGATACAGGCGCAGCAGGTTGGCATCAATGCCGCGACGCGCCGGCGTACGCTTGCCGAGCAGCTTTACGAAATCCCAAAAGGGCTGCAACAACGGCGGACCGATGCGGCGCTGAATGCGCGCCACAACCTTGTGCTCGGCCCAAACGAAGAACCAGCCGGCCGGAATGGCGAACAGCAGGCCCGGAAAAAGAAACAGGCGAATCAAGCCAGCGAAGTTCATTTCTGCGGTTGTCCTTTCGCTTCTTCACGCACGCCACGGTCGGCAAGAATCTGCGCGGCCTGGAAGATGCCGTCGATGATCGCATCCGGATGCGGCGGGCAACCCGGCACGTAAACGTCCACCGGAATGTACTTGTTCAACGGACCGACGACCGACGGACTGCCTGCGAAGACATTGCAGGTGGCGCCGCAGGAACCGATGGCCACCACAGCCTTCGGTTCGCAGACCTGCGCGTAGGCGTTCATGACGGCCTCAAGCGTGTTGCGCGTCACCGGGCCGGTAATGCAGAGAATATCGGCGTGGCGCGGGCTTGCCTCCAGATGAATGCCGAGCTGTTCGACGTCATAGCGCGGCGAGAGGCAGGTGATCAGTTCAATGTCGCAGCCATTGCAGCTTCCCGAATTGATGTGGAAGATGCGCGGGCTTTTTACGCGGGCTTTATGCAGCAGATCCTGAAGCAGGCTCATTGAATACCCCCGGCTAGAGCAAGCAGAGCGTTGGGGCAGATTCCACCAGCCAGCAACGCGACGATCAAAAGAACAATCACGATGCGCACCGCCCAGGGTTCGGCAGCAGGCTTCGCCGCCAGTTCGTCACTGGCCGGTCCCCACCATACGCGGGTGAGGCAAAGCACGTACGCCACCAGGGCGAGCATCGAAGAAGCGATGAATCCGGCAAGAAGCCCATGGTTAAGATTTGAGGCCGTCGAATACAACCGCCAGCGCCCGGCAAAGCCAACCATCGGCGGCACGCCCAGCATGGCCAGCATACCAGCCATGAAGCCTGCCGCGCTCACCGGATACCGCTGCGCCAGCCCCTTCAGTCCGTTGCCCAGGTTTCCGTCCGCCTCGGCCGAGCTGATCGAGACAAACAGCAGCGTCTTGGCCACCGCGTGCGCGGCAGCGCCCAGCAAAGCGCCGGTCGTGCCCAGTTCGTTGGCCGCCACCAGACCGAGGAACAAGAAGCCCATATCCTCGATGGTCGAGTAGGCCAACATGCGCTTGATATCGCGCTGCGCGATCATCAGCAATGCGCCCAGCAGCGACGAGGCCAACGCCAGGCCGATCCACAGGCCGCGCGGCTCAAACAGCGTCGGCTGCGCCGAAGCCGTCAGGTAGAGCTCGCCAAAGGCCGCCATATCGACGACGGCAATCACCAGCCCCAGCACCAGCGCCGGGACCGCTTCGGCCACCGCAGACAGCCAGAAGAAGGCCGGCACCACCGCCAGCTTCAGTACGAAGCCGGCCAGCAACAACGCGCCGCCCCAGGCCGCGCCCGTCGCCAGACCGTACTGGCCGCCACAGATCGCCACGGCCGACAGCACAACCACCGCCAGATACAGCACCGTCGCGCGCTTGCTGCCCGCACGCCAGATCAGCAACAGAGCCAGCACGCTGGCCAGTTCCAGCAGCCCGGTCCGCAGCAGCGACTCGGCCACCAGAATCGCGCCCACCGCAGCCGCGCCGCTCAACGCCAGCAGCGGCAGCAGCTTCTGCCATGCCTTGTTGGCGGCCGAGGCCACCAGCAACGCGAACAGAGCCAGTCCGCAGGCCACGGCCAACAAAACCGGCATCGAGGCCGCGCCTTCATGCACCGTCGGCAGCGCCGGAGCCAGATTCGCCAGCACAGCGGTCAACGCGGCGGTAAAGACCACCATCGTCACCACCGCATAGCGCTCAAGCAGGCCAACCAGGCCCTTTGTCGCGCCCGCGATTGCCTCCAACACATGCCAGAAGCCCAGATACACGCGATCAACATCGGTCGCGGCATAAAGCGGTGCCCAGGCCTTGCGCAGAATCACCGAGAAGTCGCTGGCAGGCATGCGGCCCGAACCCGCCATCGGCTCGCCACCCGTAAAGGTGCCAACGCCGCCACCCGCGCTCAACACCGCGCTGCCATCGCTGCCAATGCCGCTCACGGCAGCCACGCGCGCCCGCGACATGCCGGCGAACATGTAAAGAATCACGCCTGCCACGGCCGAAACAACCGCCAGAATCAGGCCACCGGTCGTCCACCAGGAACCCGCCGCCGGCGTCAGGCCAAACCAGCTCACCTGCACCGTGGCCATGCCAAAGAGCGGCAGAATCGGATTCAGAATGTAGTTGACCGCCAACTGCGGCGCCAGACCGAGAATCACACTGCCCAGAGCAAACAGGCGCAACGCCCAGACCATTGAGGCCGGCGACTCATGCGCCTCGGCCGTTGCCGGCGAGGTCGGCCCTAAAAACACCGCGCTGGTTGCCTTGACGCAACTGAAGACCGTGCCCACGCTAACGATCCAGGCCAACAGCGCCGGAACCACCTGACCGGCCTGCAAGGCCGCCGTGTACAGCAGCCATTTGCTGGCAAAACCGCTCATGAAGGGAATGCCCATCATCGCGCCGACGCTGATCAACCAGGTTGTCGTCGTGTGCGGCATGCGGCGAGAAAGTCCGCCCAGCTCATTCATGTCACGCGTGCCCGTCGCATGCTGCACCGAGCCGGCCGCCAAAAACAGGCCGCCCTTGAACAGCGAGTGATTCAGGCAATGCAACAAACCGGCCACGATGCCGAGCGGAGTGCCCAGGCCGACGCCGGTAATGATGTAGCCGATCTGGCTCACCGTATGAAAGGCCAGCATCCGCTTCAGATCGTGCTGCACCATGGCGTAGGCCACGCCCACCACCATCGTCACCGTGCCCAGCCACATCATCGTCAGGCACCAGCTCGCATGCCAGGGCGCAAAGCCGTGCATGCGGGCGGCGAGATACACGCCAGCCTTCACATAGCAGGCCGCGTGCAGCAGCGCGCTCACCGGGGTCGGCGCATTCATGGCCTCAGGAATCCAGGTGTGCAGCGGAAACTGCACGCTCTTGGCCAGCAGCGCCACCAGCATCAACACGTAGACGCCCGTGGTAAAGGCCTGCGCCACGGCCGGATCGGTCCACAGCGCGCTGCCCGTGCGGGCAAAGATCAAAAGGATCGCGGCCAGCAATCCATAGCCTGCCAGATGGGTCATCAACAGAACCTTGCGGGCTCCGGCGACCGACTGCGGCTTGTCATACCAGAAGCCGACCAGGCTGAACGAACAAAGGCCCATCATCTCCCAGCAGAGATAAAGGGCAAACAGGTTGGCGCTATAGACCAGTCCGATCATGCCCAGAATGAAGGTGAGCATGAAACAGTAAAAGCGCGTCGCAGCCTTGTCGTGGGCCATGTAACCGATCGAGTACAGCAACACGATCGCACCCAGCACCGCGCCCATCGCGGCAAACATCAGGCTGAGGGAGTCTACGTGAAAGACCAGCGCCAGCGGGCCATCCCACCCAGTGGCGTTCCACTCGATAGCCGCTCCGGTTGCGTGTATCCGCACAAAGGCCGACACAACGGCTGCCAAACTCGGCAGGCTACACAGCAGTGCCAAAACGCCCTTGGCCCGCGAAGAGAGAAATTTAGCCGCCAATAATTGCAGGACAATGCCCACAGCCAGCGGCAACAGAGCCCAAAGAATCAAAGCTCCAGAAGAGACGCTCATGACAACCCTCGCAACGAAAACCTCGTTCATGTACAACCGAACTAAAGCCCCGTCTATTCATTGCCGTTAAGTAAGACACAGGAAATCTGAATCTATTATACAGGAAATCCTCTCATTCTGAGACCGCGTACCATAATGCGGACCGCACAAAGCGACCTCAGACATACGATGCCTTGCTCACTCTCAAAGACTTTCAGCTTTCCTGCAGAATGCCCGCGGGCAGACGCAACGCCGTTAAGCCGATGCGCCCGCCCAGCCGGGCCGTTCGATCTCGCGGCGGAACGGGAGACAGGCCAGCCAGCCGCTCCCGTTCCGCCTGAGACCTACTTGTGCGCCGTCGGTTCGAGCACCTTCACCTCGACCTTGGCATTCACCTTGGTCTTTGGTGCGGTCTTGGCGGCATGCGCCTCGTCCCGATCAGCCAGTTCGACAAACGGACGGCCGTAGTAGCTGTCCTCGAGGACCGCGCGCAGTTCCTTGATGAGCGGATAGCGCGGATTGGCACCCGTGCACTGGTCATCAAAGGCATCGACGGAGACCGTATCGAGCGTGGACTGGAACAGCGCCTCATCGACACCGGCTTCCTTGATGCTCGCCGGAATCTCGACCTGTTTTTTGAGCTCTTCGACCCAGGCAATCAGGTTCTCGACGCTCTCGTCGGTCGTCTTGCCACCGAGTCCGAGGAACTGCGCAATCTCGGCATAGCGGCACTTGGCCTTCGGACGGTCATACTGCGAGAAGGCCGCCTGCTTGGTCGGGTTGTCGTTGGCATTGAAGCGGATGATGTTGGTGATCAACAGAGCATTCGCCAGACCGTGCGGCAGGTGATAGGCCGCGCCGATCTTGTGTGCGATCGAGTGGCAGGCGCCCAGGAAGGCGTTGGCAAAGGCCACGCCCGCCAGCGTCGCGCCGTAGTGCACCTTTTCACGCGCAATCGGATCTGCCGCGCCATTCTTGTAGGAGGAGGGCAGATACTCCTTAAGCAGCTTGAGAGCCTGCAACGCCTGGCCATCGCTGAATTCGTTGGCCATGATCGAAACATAGGCCTCGAGTGCATGCGTGACGGCATCGATGCCGCCAAAGGCCGTCAGCGACTTCGGCATGTTCATCACCAGATTCGCATCGATGATGGCCATGTTCGGCGTCAGCGCGTAGTCGGCGATCGGGTACTTCTTGCCCGTGGCATCGTCGGTCACGACGGCAAACGGCGTCACTTCGGAACCCGTGCCCGAGGTGGTCGGAATCGCGACCATCATCGCCTTCACGCCCATCTGCGGGAACTTGTAGATGCGCTTGCGGATGTCCA
>DBTV01000025.1 GCA_002307235.1 Acidobacteriaceae bacterium UBA1307 | reverse complement strand
TGCTGATGACCGAGTTCACCTCGGCCGATGGCCTGGCGCGCATGCGCGAAACCAAGCGCCAGCGCTACCTCACCTTTTACGAGGACGAGCACCCCATCGGCGCGCAGATCTTCGGCGCCAATCCCGAGACCCTCGCCGAGGCCGCGCGCATCATCGAAGAGACCGGCTTCGATCTGGTCGATCTGAACCTTGGCTGCCCGGCCAAGCGCGTCGTCGGCTCCAACGGCGGCTCCGGCCTGCTGCGCGACCTGCCCCGCATCCACGAGATCTTCCGCGCCGTCCGCAAGGCCGTCTCCATTCCCTTCACCGTCAAAATCCGCATGGGATGGAGCGAGCGCGACATCGTCTGCCTCGAGCTGGGCCGCATGGCCGAAGGCGAAGGCCTCCAGGCCATCGCCCTGCACGCCCGCACCCGCGAGCAGGGCTACTCCGGTCAGGCGCAGTGGGAGTGGATCGGCAAGCTCAAGCAGACCGTCTCGATCCCCGTCATCGGCAACGGCGACATCCGCACCCCCGAAGATGCCGTGGCCATGGTCTCCGAAACCGGCTGCGACGGCGTCATGATCGGCCGCGCCGCCCCGGCGAATCCCTGGATCTTCCGCCAGATCGCACAGTACACCGCCTCGGGCCGCTACGACGAGCCCACGCGCGCCGATCGCTACGCCATGATCCGTTCCTACTTCCGCATGCTGCTCGATGAAACGGAAAACACCAAGGATCTGCCCCGCGCCGCCCGCCTCGGCGACCCGGCCGGCAAAATGAAGCAGTTCGCCACCTGGTTCACCCACGGCATTCCCGGCGGCGCACGCCTGCGCGCGGCCATCTATCATGCACGCACCGGTGAGGCCGTACTCGCCGAGGTCGAGCGGTTCTTCCTCGCCCCGCCCGAGGCCAGCGACACCATAGAAACCGCACTGCCCGCCATCGCCTGCGACGGCGCAATCTGTGAATAAAGTTTTGTACCCCTCTCCGGCGGATTTCTCTTGCCCCTCCGCAAATTCGCCGGATAATGGAAACATCAAATCCCTCAAGAAGGTTTTTCGTGCCGAGGCCCTCCCTCAAGTCCAAGCGTCCGTCGCGCGTCTTGATCCGATGCGCTGCGCTTGTTTGCCTGCTCATTGCCACCGCACGCGGCCAGCATTATAACTTCGCCTCCGTTTCGGCCGGCCTCGGCAACCTGACCATCATCTGCTCCGCGCAAGACAGCAAGGGCTATCTCTGGTTCGGCACAGAAAACGGCCTCTATCGCTTCGACGGCGCGCAGTTCACGCTCTTCGGCGCGACTCAGGGACTCGGTGCACGCACCATTCAGGCCCTGCTTGCCACCGCCGACGGCACCCTGCTCGTCGGCTCCACGCAAGGTGTCTACGCCCGCGACCGCAGTGGCAACTTTCAGGAAGTCACCTCCGGCACGGCCACCGGACATCGTGCACAGCGCATCGGCAGTTCCTTCACCATCCTCGGTCCTGGCCGCGTGCTCATGGTCGACTTTACCGGCCTCTACCAGTTGCAGCGCGACGGCACGGGCCGCTGGGCTGCCGCGCCCTTCCCTCTCGCCGGACATACCACCGTCTGGAGCGTGCTCGCCGCCCCTGACGGCTCACTCTGGTACGGCTGCGATGAGGATCTCTGCCACCTCGACCACGGCCACTCGACCCCCATGGCAGCCGCGCTCCACCTGCCCAGGGCGCAGTGGCTCCGCCTGCTCTTCGACCCCGCCGGGCACCTCTGGCTACGCGGTAATGCCCATCTGGGCGAAATCGACCTGGCCCGCCGACGCTACACCGAGCACCCGCTCCCCGGCCACGCCAGCCTCGCCCCCTACGCCGCGCTGACCCAGGATCATCAAGGCAACATCCTGGCCGCGCAGGGCTCCTCCTTCGGCATCCAGCAACACGGACGCTGGCGCATGGTCACCCCCGGCAACGGCCTGCCCCGCTACGACATCTCCTCGCTCACCGTCGACCGCGAGGGCAACTTCTGGATCGGAAGCCTCGGCCACGGCCTCCTGCGCTGGATCGGCCGTGATCTCTGGGAGTCCTACACCGCCGGCGATGGTCTTACCGACGAGCTCATCTGGTCGGCACAGCGTGGCCCCGCAGGACGGCTCTGGGTCGGCACCGAATCCGGCCTCCACTGGATTCCTCCCTCGGGCGACCGGGTCCGGCGCTGGTCCCCGCCAGGGCTGGAACACACGCGCGTTCTCGCCCTCACCTTCGCCTCCGACGGCAACCTTTGGTTCAGTTCCAGCAACAACCAACTCCACCGCGTCGATACACACTCTCTGGCAGGCCGATCCTGGCAAACTCCCAACGTCAGCCGCATCATCAACGGGCCGGACCACCGACTCTGGATCGCCACCGCACAGGGGCTTTACACCATAGATCCCGCCGCGCCCGGCTCCGGGCCGCGCCTCGTTGAAGACCCCTCCTTCGCGCAACCCAGAATGCGCTTTACCGACCTCGATCTCGATAGGGCTGGCAATCTCTGGGCCTGCACCGATGCAGCGCTCTACCGGCTCAATGCCCACGGATGGGCGCGCATCGACCCCGGCATGACCAGCGTCCAACCGCGCCAAATCGCCGCCGCGCGCGACGGTTCGCTCTGGACCCTCGGCACCTTCACCGGCCTCATGCATCTGCGCGTCACCGGCAACACCATCGTCGAAGCCCAGCACATCACCCGCCCCCAACTGCTCTCCGACCAGATCGTCTCCCTGCTCGTCGACAGTCGCGGCTGGCTCTGGGTCGGCCAGGACGCCGGACTCTCCGTCTTCGACGGCCAGCACTGGCGCGGCTTCACACAAGACGACGGGCTGGCCTGGAACGATCAGGACTCCTATGCGCTCTCCGAGGACACCGATCACAGTCTCTGGATCGGCACCTCCGGCGGACTCTCCCATCTGCTCAGGCCCGAGGCCGCTCTCGCCACCCGCACCACGCATCCACCCGCCCTCGAGCAAATCAACTTCGGTTCCACGGCCATCGTCGATGGAAACCAACTCCGCTGGCATCGCGCTCCGCTAGAGATCGAACTCGCCCCCATGAACTTCCGCGAGGCCCACCGGCTCCACTTCCGCTACCGGTTGCGCGGACTCGAAACCGACTGGGTCGAAACCTCCAACGGCTTTCTACGCTATCCAGCCCTGCCACCCGGCCAATACACCTTTGAAGCCGTGTTGGCCGATGCCACCGGGCTCACCGTCTCCTCGCCCGTCCAGATCAGCTTCCGCATCGCTCCCTGCTGGTGGCAGACCCGGCAGGCCAAACTCGCCGCGATTCTGTTGGCCGCAGCACTGCTCACCATCCTCTGGCGCTGGCGCATCCGCAAGCTCGTCGCGCAAAAATACAAACTTGAAAAATCTGTCGCCGAGCGCACCCGCGACCTCGAAAACGAAAAAAATGAACTGCTGCGCACCCGCGAACAACTCCGCCACATCGCCGAACACGATGACCTCACCGGCCTGCTCAACCACCGCGTCATTCTCGACCGCCTTCATGCCGAAATCGAGCGCGCGCAGCGATCCTCTCAACCGCTCAGCCTCCTCATGATCGACCTCGACCACTTCAAGCAGGTCAACGACACCTTCGGCCACCTCTGCGGCGACGCCGTGCTCAAGCAGGTCGGCGCCATCCTCCAGGACGTCATCCGCTCCTACGACTGGGCCGGCCGCTACGGTGGCGAAGAGTTTCTACTCATCCAGCCCGCGACCAGCTTTGATGCCGCACGCCAGCGTGCCGATCAGATTCGCCTCGCACTCGCCTCCGCGCTCGTCCACGATGGACTGCGCACCGTCGCCATCACCGCCAGCTTCGGCGTCGTCGCCGGCTTTCCTTCCGATGCCCAAACCATGATCCGCATGGCCGATGACGCCCTCTACCGCGCCAAAAACAACGGCCGCAACTGCGTCGTCGCCGTCGAAATTATCCCCGCCATGGTCTCCGCCACCGCCTGAGCCTGCCACGGCAAATTCAAGCGGACGCATACGCGCGCTCAATGAGCAAGGTGCGGCTCGGAACTGATAGAATCCTCTCAAAAACTCCACGGACCCTTTGCTTCGCGAGAATCTTTCAGATTCGTGTCCCTTCTCGACTAGGCGTGGCACGCCTAAGCTCTCGCTTAACTACATTGCAAAACCAGAGCGTGCATAAACTTTTCACCAAGGAGAAACGGCGATGAACCTCTCTGCGTTGATTGCGCACATCGCGGCAAAGCTGAATGCAGAACGAAAACTATCTCTAAATCTCAACAGAGCAATGGCTCTGACTCTGCCGATTCTCTGTGGCGTCGCGGCCATGGCACAAACGCGCAATGGAGCACTGACGCCAGAGCCAAATGCCCCAGCGATAAAATTCGAAGTGGCTACCATCAAACTCAGCCCGCCGGAGCATCTCGGATTCCAGTCCTTCGTCCGGGGCGACCGGTATACGGCAATGACCGCCACACTCAGAGACCTTGTGGAATTTGCTTACCACACCCATGATTTCCAGATTTCTGGCGGCCCGGCCTGGTCTGCCTCAGTCCATTACGAGATCGCCGCCAAGATGGACCCATCCGCAACGCCCGATCAGGTTCGATCCATGCTTCAGAGTCTCTTGCAAGAGCGCTTTCATCTTGGTTTTCATCGCGCCACGAAAAACCGCTCTGGATACGCGCTGGTCATCGACAAAAATGGACCGAAATTTGTCGAACGTAAAAATCCCGGCCTCGGATTAGGAATGGGGCGGGGACATCTGACCGGACTGGGCGCGAGCATGGAGATGCTCGCCAATGAGCTGTCCTCTCAGTTGGAATCGCCCATCGTCAACCAAACCGGGCTCAACGGAATTTACAATTTCACTCTCACATGGACACCGGATGAGCTGACAAGCGACGCCGCGGGACCATCCGTATTCAGCGCGCTGAAAGAACAGATGGGACTCAAGCTGGTTCAGGTGAAGGAGGTTCCCGTCGAGGAACTGATCATCGATCATGTCGAAAGGCCTTCGGAAAATTAGCCTTTACGGAACCAAGCAGTATCGACATAGAATTTATGATGTAAGTAATTGATAAACAAGTAGGATGTCCTCCTGAGCAAACGGGATCCCCGGCGTTTTCTTCACAAGCCTGGGGGTGGACCAAAGGCCTGCTCTGAGCGTAGTCGAAGCGAATCCGCGTTTGCCTCCCTTCTTCCAAAATCCAGCCCCGACCGGTTGTCTCCACTGCGCCCTCGGCCGTATCTCTCGTCGCCACAAAAAAAACGGCCCCCGTATCAACGGGGGCCAAGTTGCCTTGGTTCTCTCGCTGTGCGAGAGCTTGATGGCGGCCATACGGCTGGGACCGTAGGGCGCGGGGAACCTCGGGGTGAGGGAGTGTGGCCTTACGGCCGTTCCGCACCGCTCGCGACCACCGTGCCCTGGGGAGACACGGCAGCCTGGGCCGCCAAACTGTTTTCCATCAACCGGATCTGCACATGGCTGCTGCGCGACGGCTTCTCAGAGCCATTCACAGCCTCGGCATTGCCGAGCGCCACCGCGTGGAACCGGTAGACGGGAATCTCATGGTTGGTCACCAGATAACGCTTCACCGACTCGGCGAACCGCTGCGAGGTGGCAATGCCGGCAGAACCGGCCTGGGGCGCATGCGCCTCAATCTCAAGGATGTAGCCCTGCTTGCCGCTCAATCCGGCCGCCAGCTCATCCAGCTTCTTCTTCGCCGCCGCCGTCAGCACCGGGCTGCCCGCGCGGAAGCTCACCGTCAGCTCGCTGGTCTGCTTGTAGCTGTCCAGTCCGCCAATCGTCGCATTCAAGCCGTCAACGCGGCCATGCACACCCTGCACCAACGCATTGGCCTGACCGGCCTGCGTACCTGCCGCCGTCGCCAACTGGTTCGCCGCATCGGCCGTGCCCTGCGCCTTGCGAATGCCTGCCTGCGCCCGTCCATCCACGTCCCGGATGTCGTTCGCATTCTTCGCATTCACCTGATCCAGCTCGGTAAGCCGGTCATTGATCGGATCGGTCTGCCTCTTCACCCACTTCTTGCGGGCAAAGGGATTGACCCGACCCCAAAAACCTTCCTTCGCCTGCGGAATCGGCTTCGTCACCGTCTCCGGGGCCTGTTGCGTGACCGCTGCCGGGGCGCTTTGCTCTGCCGGCTCTTGTGCCAGCAACGCTCCAGAGGGAACCGCGATCGCCGATGCCAATACAACGAGTGCCAGCCGCTGGGGGAAAACGCTTTGCATTGTTGTCTTCATCGTCTTAACCTCGAGAGAATCTCTTCTCTTCTTTCCTGCCCTCTTCGAATGCCGAAGCTCGAAGAGGATTGAGCGATCGTCTCTGCTCGCCCTTACCTAAAGCACCCCCCATGCCAAACCGCGCCAATTCTTTCGAATTTCAAAATAGAAATTGCATCTACAACAAAATAAAATATTTGCATCAACAAAACCCGAGCCGGGAAGAGGTCTCTCTCCCGGCTCGCCCATACATCACTGTGTAATTTTTACCCGGCTATGTAATTTTTACTCGGTAAAAAAGTAATACCGCAGAGCATGCGCCACGCTCACCGCCTGCTGAGCCGAGCAACGGTCTTCTGTTTTCTGATTTTTCCCCCAGGTCCTGTGATTTCCATAAAAACCACGCACAAACAGAAAGAGCGCCCGGCAGGCATCGCAATAGAGCGAAGGCCAACTGCGCATGTGGTTCCTAAAAAATTCCACAATGCCGATGTTTTGAATGGGGTGAAAGAAAAAGAAATCTTCCATAATCTATTGGCTGCCCTTCACGGATTCGAACCGCGATATGCTGCTCCAGAGGCAGCTGTCCTACCATTGAACGAAAGGGCAAACCTTATCAAACAATCTTATTCTATCAGATTATTTGATCTCTTGCATGTTGTCGGAAAGTGTGTCTACCCCCCGCCAACTTCTTTATAGTACTGAGTTTCTGAGCTCCGGTCAACTCCTCTTCTGTGCAAAAATGCCATGTTCTCAAGAAGGAATTTCCGGCACCCTGCGGAGCATTCCGGGAAGGCCCCCGGCACCCAACATCTTTGCTTTCCAGCGGCTGCCCGGCGCAATGCACACCAGGCAGCCACGGTTCGCATCCTTCTATACGTGGGGCCGCAACGCCACCGGCTTGGTCGTGATCACCAGTTTGGCCGGCGTCAGCTCCGGTCCATCCCAGCCCTCCTTGACGGCCTCAATGCGAATCTCGCCCGAGTGCCGCGAGGCCTGCACGATCACCTGCGCCAGTCCGTTATAGAGTGAGCGCTTCGGCTTCTTGTCGCTCTCCTGGCAATTCGGATCGCCATTGCCAACGCCAATCAGCGCACCCTCGCCGCTCACCTTAAAGCCGATCAGATTCGATGCGGTCGGCACCGGGCGGCCTTGCTTGTCGAGCACCTCGACCTTGAGAATCGCCACGTCCTCGCCATCGGCGGCTATCTCCGTGCGGTCGGCCGTCAGGCGAATCGCCACCTCGGGGCCGGTCGTCTCGCGCCTGTCCACCAGAATCTGCTTGCCGTCCTTCCAGCCGCGCGCCTCAATCACGCCCGGCGCGTACTTCACCTTCCACTCCACGTGGCTCAGCTTCTTCACCGGCTTTTTGCCCGCGCTCACGCCGTTGACAAGCAGTTCCACCTCATCGGCATTCGAGTGCGCCCACACCGCGATCTCCTCGCCTTCCTTGCCTGCGAAGTTCCAGTGCGGAAGCAGATGCAGCACCGGCTCGGTGCCCCACCACGACTTGTAATAGTAGAAGGAATCCTTCGGGAACCCGCACATATCCACAATGCCGAACTGCGAGTTGATCGAAGGCCATCCGTAGGGCGTCGGCTCCCCGCGATAGTCGAATCCCGTCCAGGCAAAGCCACCGGCCATCCACTCGCGCTCCGCGTAAAAAGTCCACCACACCTCGGCCGTCTCTGCCCAACCCGGAAAATTCACGTCGTACGCGCTGACCACATTGCGCCGCGCATCGGTCGCATACTCGCCCCGTGTTGAAACCGCGCTGGCCGTCTCCGAGCCATACACCGCCTTGGTCGGGTGCTTCTTATGGAAATCATCCGGGTACTTCAAGTTGTAGTTGAAACCGATGATGTCGAGCGAGTTCGACAGGCCTTTTTCGTTATCGGCGTTCACTGCGGCTGAAACCACGCGTGTTGGATCAAGTTCGTGGCAACGACGCACCATCGTCGCCGCAATCTTCTCGCCCTCTTCGGCCTGCTCGTGCTGCAGGCGATTTTCCTCGTTGCCGATTGACCACAGAATAATCGATGGCGAATTCCGGTAGCGCTTCACCATCTGTGCAAGCTGTGCAAGCCCCTCGGGACTCGAACTCATCTGCCGCGTCTCGCACATCATCAGCATGCCCATCCGGTCGCAGGCCTCCACCCACTCCGGCGTCGGCATGTTATGCGAGGTGCGCACCGCGTTCGAGCCCATCTCCTTCAACACGCCCAATCGGAACCACTGCAAACGGTCCGGCACCGCCGCACCCACGCCCGCGTGATCCTGATGATTGCACGTGCCCATGATCTTGACCGGCTTGCCATTCAAAAAGAATCCCTTGTCCGCATCAAAGCGCGCCGTGCGCACGCCAAAACTTACCCGCTCGCCATCGCGCACCTTGCCACCCACTTCGACGGTCACCAGCGCCGTATAGAGGTTAGGTTCCTCAATCGACCACAGCGCGGGATGATCAATCTTCGACGAGGCCGCAAAGCTCACCGCTCCGTCCACCTCAATCGACTGCGGTGCGCTCTCGGCCGTGGCCACGGTCTTGCCCGCCGCATCCTGAATCTGCCAGCGCACGCGCGCCGTCTCGGCCTGCTTGCCCTCATTCTTGACGATGGTGCCCAGTTGCAGCGTCGCCAGGTTCGCCTCGATCTTCGGCGTGCGCACCCAACTCTCCCACTGGCCCAGGTGCAGCGCATCGCTCTTCGTCAACCACACATGACGATAGATGCCCGCGCCCTCATAGAACCATCCATCACCAAAGCTCGCATCCACGCGCAGAACCACGCAGTTCTTCTTGCCTAACTCGATAAAGTCGGTGATGTCGAAGCCAAACGGCGCATAGCCATTATCGTTGCGCCCCACAAAGATGCCGTTCACAAACACCAGCACGCTGCGGAAGACGCCATCAAAATCCAGCACAATGCGACGGCCCTCATCGCTTGCGGCAATCTCGAACTCGTGCCGATACCAGCCCACGCTCGTCTCAGGAAACTTGCGGCCCAGCGGCTTGTAGCCATGCGAGTTCAGCGACTCATCCCAGACAAAGGGCAGCTCAACGGCCCAGTCATGCGGCAGATTCAGCTTGCGCCACTTCTCGTCCTCGTGGCCCGCCTTGGCGAATTTGAACTCGCCTTCCTTGGCAAAATCACCCTGATCGTCGCCAAAACCCAGGTCGCGACGCGGGTCCGCGCCATGTCCGAATTGAAACTTCCAATCGAAATCAAAGAGCAGTTGTTCGCGCGGCGCAAGAGCCGCTCCGACAGCGGTAAAACCGCTCGCGGACCGTTCGGCCGCAGCCGACAACACACGCGCCCATGCCGAGCGCGCAATCAAGGACGAGGCCGACAGCGCCATGCCCGATGCAAGTAAACGACGACGAGAAAACCCAGGCATACATACTCCTTTGAGGACAAAAATCCGAGCAGCGACACACTAATGAAATAACCGAACTATACAGTAGAGCGGCGGCGTCAGTAAACGATTTCATCTCCCGTTTCGAACCTTAACCTTTTCCACATCCTCGCCTTCCAGCACGTCCCTGCGCCCTTATGTTACATTCAAAGAGTTGGTTCTAGCTTCGGAGAGATGGCCGAGTGGCTGAAGGCGCACGCTTGGAAAGCGTGTATACTCGAAAGGGTATCCAGGGTTCGAATCCCTGTCTCTCCGCCAAAATTCAAATTAAATATTTTATTTTCTCCCCTTTAAATCATTCAAAAGGCGCTTAAGCCCAATCCACTTTTCTTGCTATTCCGCCCTTTTCCTTCCAATTCTGCTGACTTGCGCGACAAAATCAAAGACGCGCGGCAAAGATTTTTTGGTCGTTTGGTTACTAGTTTTTCGGGATAGATCTGATGTCGACAAGTGCCTCCGCAGAGTACTCTTCCTGTGCCAAACAGCGGTCCGCACTTTCCACTGCTGTCCAATCTGGTGCTCGACAAGACTTAACCGAGAACCTGAACGGCGTTGACACCACTTCTGCATCTATGCCGACGAGTGCAATATCTATGTGCGCAGTCGGCGGGCTGGGCAACGAGTGATGCAGAGCATTCCGTGCTTCATCGGACGCTGGCTCAAGTTCAAGCATGTCTGGGGTGAGGCAGGGAGCGGCGGCTGACCGCCGTCCCTATGCCTATAAAATGGCCTCTAATCCACTCTCCGAATTTTCGAAACCTGTTCTGATCGCAGTTGTTCGCTGATCCATTCGGAAATACCTTTCGTTCCCCAGGCATCGTGTTCTGAATGACGATCAGCGAAGCGCAGGATACTGCCGGTAGATGGAACAGCGGTCGCGATTTTGTCTCGCGCGGATGGAGGTGTAACAGGGTCTTCGGTTACCAGCTGGATGCGAAGAGCCTTGCATTGGAGTTTGGGAAGATACTGGATAGGATCTAGTCCCACGACGCGTGCGATAAAAGCCGGCTGGAGATAGGTTGCACGCTCCTGCTCCGGGATGAGTTTCGAATCTTTGAGCCAATCTGGCCAGTCTCCCCAAGGGTCCAGTAGGTCCAATGCGGAAATGCGAGGGTCGGCGGCTGCAGCAAGAATCGCGATGGTGCCACCTGATCCTTGCCCCAGCATGCCTACATGCTGCATGTCGATGTCGCTCCGGCGCGCAAGGTAGTTCAGAATCATTTGCACATCGTGCGTGGAAGAGGCAAGCGCCTCCTGGAGTTCACTGACGAACCATTGCTTCATCGGGCGGGGCGCATGAAAGCGCTGCGGGGAGAGTGCAGAGCCAAAACCGGCAATGGCAATTCCATGTTGACGGGCTTCCTGGCACCAAGAACGAGACCGAAAGATGTCGGTATCGAAGGTGTGATCGAGTAGAAAAAGCACGACGGGGGGCGCTGTTGCGGATTGGGGACGAATCAGGTAGAGGTCAATCGGGTCGTTCGGCCTCCATTCAAGGCGCACCAATTCGCGTGTGCAACCACCCAGTTCGGTTTTGTTGAGGAGAAACTCCGTGCCAGCATCGACGGCAAGGCCACTGTGATGCAGATCAATCGTGCTCCAGTTTTCCCTTCTGGTTGTATCGATATCCAGTTTGGCCGAGTTCGTTGATCCTCTGACTGTCAGCGCAATTTGTGCGGTAGGTTGTGAAATATTTTGTGCATGCGAGGCCAAAACAAGAGAGAGCATAAGCATGGCTGTGAACATCCGGCACAACATGGAAAGTCTCCTTGTGGTAGTAAAACGCTAGCCCTGCAGAAAAGCGGCAGGCCCGCTAGAGTCGCGGGTCTGCCACTTGTTGAAGGACAATCGAAGCAAGTGATGATGCTAGCGCCGCTGTCCGGTGGTTCCAGTTTTTACTGTCTGGTTATCGCAGGTGTCAGAATCGTCGGAAAGGTTCAGAACAACACCACCCACGTCGCCGCCAACTTCAGTGGAAGCGCAACTGCTACCGGATAAGCCGAACTTTCCGTTGTAGGCTGTCGTAGGCTGTCCAGTGCCAGCAGGTTGAATGAAGTGCGAACGCACCACGCTCAGTGTCGGAGCCCCAGAGATTGAGGTGTCAGAAACGAAATCAGGCGTAGCGGTGGTTGACCCAAAACTGACGTAACTTTTGGTTGCGGTAGCCAAGGTTTCGGCATTGAATTTTGCCGTGCTGTCGGCAGTGACCAAACGGATGAACGACCAGATGGGATAGCTACCGTTGGCTACATTGGTCAGAGTCACGTTCGTGAGGTTGCTTGAGCCAGTGAGCGGGATCGCACCCGAGTAGCTATAGGTGGAAGAACTCTGGTTATAGAGAGGGTCAATGCCATCCACCTTCAGGTAGCGGGCGTTGGGCGCGTTTGTACTGGTGAAGCCCTTAAAGTTAGCGACACTCCAGAATCCGTAGCCAATGCGATCAGGTTCGTTGCCGGTGATCGTGGTGTCATAGCTGTAAACAGCCTTCAACTCTTCACCTGTGCCGATGGCGCGTTTGCGTGAACCGCCGCTAGTTGTCGACACGTTCAGAGGCTGCGTGCTTCCGCAAACCTGCTGTGAGCTGAGCTGATTATAGCCAATGTCCTGCGAGGTATAGTTGCCGGTGATGCTATAGGTCGAGTTGTCGATGGTATTCGGAACGTTGTACTCCATCGTGTTATAGGTTCCGGAGAGAGGTTCGCGGATCAGAGTCGTAACGGCATTGCCGCTGGCGCTGGAGCTTGAGTAAGCCTGCCCCGTGTACGAGTACGTGCCGTCGAGGAATTTTGCGAGTGTGGCGCTACTGATGTTGGTCAGTGTGTTGGACGTGTTGAGAAAGCCACTGCTGCTGCCATTAATGACAACCAGAATCGGCGTTGCACCGATCGGTGTCACGTAGTAGGTGGAAGGGAGAGAGAAGTTGATGACGTGGAACTTGGAAGAGCTGAAGACACTCTGGATGTCTGCCCCGTTGCTGTAGCCAAGCCCGAGGTATTTGGTGGATCCGATGGCCGTACCGCAGGAGGTCAGAGCCCGTGCAACGGCAAAGGAAGCATCTTCGGGGCGAATGTCGGTGCCCGCCGCGTTGGGTTGTGCTGCTTGCAATGCATTGGCAATGGCATACGGAAGAGCATGTTCGCTACCGCTGCTGATTTGATTTGCCGTCGCGATGCTGCTGGCACTGGAAGCAGGAAGTGGGTACGTGATGGTGCAGGTAGAGGAGTTCTTTGCGTTGAACAGGCAACGATTGCCAACCACCGAATCGGTCTGCAGATAGGCCCAGATCTTCACAGTGTCGGTTGAGTAGAAGTTGGCGCAAGTATCGGAAGACGAAGTTGCGCTCGGGGTCCATGCAACCCAGGATTTGCCCGAATCGGTAAGTGTGGAAGAGGTACTTGTGTCCGATGCCGATGCGACCGTGCCACTCGTACTGCCATCGCTTGTCCAGATGCAGGTCGCTCCGATCGAGGTATTGTGGGAAGCGGCGAGTCCAGCTTCCAGGAAGAGAGCAGACGATCCAAGGGCATTCAATTGCACGCTGTAGGTTTGAGCGTTTGCGTTCGCTGCGAATGCAGCAATCGCCATTGCAAACACGAAGGAGGATGCTTTAAGTGAAAGCTTCATGTCGATACTCCATGAGGTTGCCTGTGGCTTGGATGACAGCGCTGGTAAGCTCTCTTGACGAAGCCTCACCAGCGATACCGGTTGTTCAGCACATGCTCCACTTACAGAGAATTAGCCGAAAGAATGCGCGCAGCCCCAAAAGAAGGATGAATGCCGCGTGAGCTCTGCGTTCGTGCACACGGTTTCTGCGCTTCTACATATGTTGACGATCTGGCTCTTGGCTTCCCAATGACGCAAATTGAAATTCACGAAGTTCGCAATCACAATTAACCGCGTCACAATCTGCCGGTAATAGCAGAGCAATAAGCCCTATTTTTAAGTTGGTTTGTCAATACCCCCGGCAGAGCCG
>DBTV01000030.1:92589-92725 GCA_002307235.1 Acidobacteriaceae bacterium UBA1307 | reverse complement strand
TGCCGATCAGCAGCAGAATGCCGATCAGCGCCATGATGCTGAGGTCGGTGCCGGTAAGCAGCAACGCAAGAATCGCACCGACGCCGGCCGGTGGCAGCGTGGAGAGAATCGTGATGGGATGAATCAGGCTTTCATA